>CAXTUW010000006.1:128519-160849 GCA_964247595.1 uncultured Acidobacteriaceae bacterium
GCCTTTCTCTGCCTCTGCCTTTTTCTACCTCTGCCTTTTTCTGCCTCTGCCTTTTCTAGTTCTCATCCCCGCAAGGAACCTGCTGTTCCCCCCGCATCCCGCACTCACCCCAACTTCGGCTGCAACCGATGAAACCCCGTCTTCTCCTGATACGCCTGCGCCAGCGCACAGGCCTTCGCCTCGCCGTACAGCGGGCCGAGAAACGTCAGCGAGACCGGCGTCCCCGGCCCACCCGCGTTATTCAGCGCACCATCCTCCGTCGTAGGCGGCGGTGGCGCATCGACACCGCGCACCCCATTGGGCACGATCACCGCAGGCTGCCCGCACAGGTTGGTGGCGACCAGCTGCGGCCCAAAGCTCGGTGTCACAATGACGTCGAACGGTTGAAAGAATGCGGCCATCCTCTCCATCGCCAACCGCCGCGCCCGCGAAGCATTGATGTACTCCACCGCCGGGTACAACCGTGCCGTGCGAAACGAATTCGGCCAATCGAACGGCTCCTGCCCTGCCAGCAGCGCATCCTCCCCGGAGCGCGTCAGGCCATCGAAGGCGGCAGCAGCCTCGGCCTCCAGCATCGGCACGAGCGCGCCATAGTTGAACTTCGGCAGCTCCACGGTCTGCAAGGCAACCCCCATGGCACGCAACACCGCCAGCGCCTTCGTGCTGTATTGCGCGTCATAGAGCTGCTGCCGGTACTGCGCCTTTCGCCCCGCGGCGCGCTTGTTGTACTCCTCAAGCTCTTTGCCGGCCAGCGTCTCACTGGGCGGCTTCACCGGTTCAAGGGTTGGGGCATCAAAGGCACTCTTCAGGTAGCCCACCCGCAGCTTACGCACATCGGCCGTAAAGTCCGGATTGAACGCCGCCGCCTGCACGCTCGGATCATGCCCGTCTGGACCGTAGATCGCCTCCAGCACCAGAGCCGCATCCTCGACCGATCGTGTAATCGGCCCGATCTTGTCCATCGACCAGCTCAACGCCATGGCTCCCGTGCGCGGCACCAGCCCGAAGCTCGGTCGCAGCCCCGTGCAGCCGCATCGCGTTGAGGGCGATGCGATCGATCCCAGTGTCTCCGTGCCGATGCCGAAGCCCACACAGCCCGCCGCCACCGCACTCGCCACCCCGGCCGACGATCCGCTCGAGCCCTGCTTCGTGTTCCATGGATTCCGTGTGCGCACCCCGGGCGCCGGCCCCCATAGATCCCCCTGCGCGAGGGCACCCAAGGTCAGCTTCGCCACCAGCACCGCACCCGCCTTATCCAGCCGCGTCACCACCTCCGCGTCGTAGTCGAAGCGCTGTGTCATGTACGGCCCCGCACCCCACGTTGTGGGATAGCCCTTTACCGCCAATAGATCCTTCGCGGCCCACGGAATGCCATGCAGCGGCCCACGCCGCTTGTGTGCCGCAAGCTCCTTATCTGCCTGCGCGGCCCCAGCCAAGGCACGTTGCTCGGTCAGCGTGATGACGCAGTGCAGAGCCGGATCGTACCTCTTCAGTCGCGCAAGGTACAGCTTCGTCAGCTCCACCGAGGTCGTCTTCTTTGCCCGCAGCAACTCA
This sequence comes from uncultured Acidobacteriaceae bacterium, assembly GCA_964247595.1. Classification (GTDB taxonomy): domain Bacteria; phylum Acidobacteriota; class Terriglobia; order Terriglobales; family Acidobacteriaceae; genus Granulicella. The sequence continues at coordinate 130,074 of CAXTUW010000006.1, forward strand.
CCCAACTGCCGTACCGTGGCAAACGCTATCTGCTCCTCGTTGCTGGCAGAGATCTCGGCAATCGAGGGTGCCGGCCCGAGCTTGGCGGGCCTACGCACCGTCTCCAGCACCGTCCCTGGCAACACCGGAACTTGCACCAGCGAAGGAGCCACGCTGTTCGCCAGCGGGATCTTGCGTACCTCGACGGCGTCGTCGCGCTGGCTGCTCAGGCTCTCGAGCATCACCGCTCGCTGCTTCGCCGTAAAGCTCACCCCGGCAATGGCCGCGGCAGCCTCGATCATCGCGTCGGTAATCTTCGGCAACCCCGCCGCCGCGGCCGCACTCTCGTCCTCACCACCGCTCTGCGCCTCAGCACCCCTCGCCATCAATCCCAGCAAGGCCCCGGGGAACAGCGTAGAGCCCAGCCCCGCAACGGCTGAGACGGCAAGAAGACGACGACGCATCGCGTCCACAACAGGAGGAACAGGCTTGGCTGAAGGCATGGCCGATTATTGCACCGGTTCTTGCCTTTCGTGCTGTCATTGCTGAAGGGAACCTGCTGTCCCCAGCCACGGATCCGAGGCGATCCCCTAACTCTTCACCGCTGCCTTAATCACCGGCAAGTCCACCACGCCCGCCTTTAAAGGCCCATCGGCCTTCATTCCCTGGATCAGGGCCTCCGCTATGCGTTGATCGGTTGCCGCGGCATGGTTCAACTCCACCGGAAACAGCACAGCGTACTGCAGGCCACCGTCGGCGAGCTGCAGCCGCGATTCCACCGCGGGTGCCGGAATCGCCGTACCCATCCAGGACTCGACCTGCCGATGCTGCCCCTCGATGCGTGCGCTGTACGTTCCATACACCTCTTGCACGGCATGCAGAATCGCCGCACTCACAGCGTCGACATCGGCCGCTCCATTCAGCTTGGCGATCAACTCATGCCAGGCATACTCGGTGCCGGGCATCTGTTTGTAAATCGGCGTTCCCGTTTGAAACAGCACCGAATTTGCAAACACGGCCACGCGCCCGGTGGAGTGCAGCTCCGTGCCCGTACCCACCAGCTCCATCATGTAAAAGCGCACCAGCCCGACCTCGATCACATCGCCCGTAACACCCGTCACCGTGATGCGATCGCCGACCCGCACGCCATAGCGGCCGACGATGAAAAAGTAAGCCGCGATGGATAACAAAATGCTTTGCAAACCGACCGCAATGCCCGCCGAGATAAATCCCGCAAAGGTAGCCAGCGAACTGAACTGCGTCACGAATCCGAAGATCACCACCAACCCACTAAGAAACCCAATCACGGCGCGCCGCACAAAGAGCAGCTGCCTTCTCCGGCGCAGGTCGCTTACGTAACGCAGCGTCGTCCGCGCCCAAAGCTGGCTCACCACGGCGAGCAAGCCCAACACCAGCGCGATCATGCCGACACGAAACAGCAGCGCTCGCAACAGGATGTCGTACTCCGCATCGACGGCGCTGCGCCAGGTGGTCAAGGCTCCACGTGAGTTTTCCAGCAGCAGGATCTCTTGGCTTAGCGGAAGCGTCGCATCCGCGAGCACTTGGAAGGTTGCAGTCAGTGTGTCGAAACGCTGCCGCGTTTGCTGTAGATCCTGCGCGTTGGCCGTCGCGGTCGCCGCAAGGCTCACCGACTGCTGCATCAACGTGTTGCCTTGCGCCACCGTGGAACGCAGCACCTTCAGGAACGGCGTGCGTAGATCGTTGGCCTGCACCGTCAAGGCATCGAGCGCTGTCGTCTGCTGGTCGATGGCCCGCATCGTCGAAAGCAACTGAAAGATGTAACTGGCCTGTGTGGTTACACCCGCATCACGCGCATTGGCCAGGCTCTCCAACACCGCAGGCGTCGGCAATTTGGCACCTGTGCTCAGCAGCTCCGGTGCCGAGTGCTGCAGGCGATCGATATCGCCCGCCAACCCCGTCTTATTCTGCGCCTCGGAGAAGTTGCTGATGCGTGCCAGCGCCGCAACCATAGCCTTCTGCAGCTCCAGCCCGCCTTCAATCTGCCCCTCCTGCTGCTGCAAAACGGCCCGCTGCGCCGGGCGTGCCGCCGCGATCTGCTTTTCGAGGTCCGCCTCCTGTGCCTGCAGGGTTTCGAGCTTCGCTTGAGCCTCCGCTTCCACAACCGCAATGCGTTGTGCCTGTGATTGTGATTGCGCATTCACATCGGCCGCAGGAGGCTGGGGCGCCGCGGGCGGCTTCGTTTCGGCACCGGCAACCTTGTTCAGCAGGGCAGCCTCGTTCTTCGCTGCCTGGAACGCGAGCTGGGCAATCTGCGTGGCCTGCGAAGAGCTTCCTTCCGCATACAACACATCGCTCGGCTCACCCACCTTTTGCACCGGTGCGACGGCTGAACGGTAGAACCGCAGAATCGCATTCAGGTGCGCCAGGATCTCGCCGCTGCGTTTGGGCACGTCTAGATCAGTCCCGGTAAGCGGCGGCAATTTGCTGATGCGCTGCTGCAGTTGGGCGTTGGTATCGGCTGACTTCGCAGTCTCCGCGGCGCTGGGGGGTTTGGTCGTCGTGGCCGCCGTCGCAGCCGTGATGACTGTGTTGGTGGCGGCCACGGCAGCCCCGGTGCTCGCCGTTGGCGACGTCCCCTGCAACGGCTGCGGCGCCGTCGGTGTCTGTGCCGGCAACGCCAGCGTAGCCATCAACACAACCGGCACCGCAAGGCACCCCAGCCTTCCAACAAAGGATGGGCGCAGCGCCGTCGCCCGCGGAAAACCACTTCGCGTAAAGCCTGAAAACATCATCACCCTATGAGACGCACGGATCGCCCGCGTGTGCCCCCTATCCCGCGAACGAAGGGGGCATGGACGAATCACCGCCGGTGCCTTTTGCTACCGTGCCCTTTGCTACCCTGCCCTGCTAGGGGTGAACAAAACCGCTCTTATCTCGCGCCGGTTTCCGTCCAGAGAAAACTCATCTCGTCGGCATAATCCGTGGCGAGCTGCGTCTGCGAGACGCCCGCGCTGTGCCCGCCCTTCAAGCTGTAATGCAACAGAATCGGCCGTCCACTTGTGCTCGCCCCTTGCATCAACGGCGTCATCTTGCGCGCGTTCATCGGGTCCACACGCGTGTCCCCGTCGCCCGTAAAGAAGAAGATCGCCGGATACGCGCTCCCCGCCTTCACATTCTGATAGGGAGAGTACTTGGCGATGTACGGGAAGTCCGTCGCATTCTCCGCCGAGCCGTACTCCGTCGTCCACGTGCGCCCCATCAGAAACTTCTGGTAGCGCAGCATATCCAGCAGCGGATAGCCGCACCAGATCGCCCCAAACAGATCCGGCCGCTGCGTCATCGCCGCACCCATCAGCAAGCCGCCATTGGATCGTCCGCGAATGGCAAAATGCTCGGGCGACGTGTAGCCGTTTTTGATGAGGTATTCTGCCGCGCCAAACCAGTCATCGAATACATTCTGCTTTTTCTCAAACATGGCGGCCTTGTGCCACCCTTCGCCATACTCCTGCCCGCCGCGCAGGTTCGGCAACGCGAACCATCCACCCCGCTGCATCCACCAGGCATATTCCGGATTCCAATCCGGCAACAAACTCACTTCAAAACCGCCGTAGCCCGTCATCAGCAGACGCTCCGTGCCATCGCGCTTCAGCCCTTTCTTGCCCGCGATAAACATCGGCACCCGCGTGCCGTCCTTCGACGTATAGAAAACCTGATGAACCTCATAATCGGCCGACTGGAACGGCACGTCCTGCTTAAAGAAGACTTCGCTCTTGTCGTTCTTTGTGTCGTACTGAAAGATCGTCGGCGGCGTAATGAAGGACTGGAAGACGTAGAAGCCGTTACGATCCTCCGCTCTGCCTTCCACCGTCGAGCCGGCACCAATACCCGGGAAGCTGACATGGCTTACCTCCTTACCCTCGAGCGAGTAGCCCGTCAGCTCACTCTTCACATCGTGCAGGCGCACGGCATACATCTTGCCGCCCACGATGTTTACCGACTCCAGCACATCCTTCCCTTCGGGAATCACCGTCGTCCATGTGTCGGGATGGGTGCCGGGCTTGGCCTTCAGCACACGTCCATTCGGCGCCTTGTAGTCGGTGCGCACATAGAAGTCGTCGCCCACCTCCAGATCGCTGAAGCGACTCTCGATGCCGTACACCAGAGGCACAATCGGCGTATCCGCGGCGTGCAAGTCTTTGAGCAGGATGTCTTCACGCTTCGCAGGCACACCGTGGCCCACCTGCAACACGAGGTAGTGCCCGTTGTCCGTGACACCGATGCTTACATTATCGATCTCGGTCAGCGTCTCGCCCTTGTATTCGCGGCCCAGGATGAGTTGGTCAGCTGCCGCCCCTCCCACGGAAACATCGAACGCGTGATAGAACACCCGCGTTCCCTCATGCCGGAAGAACTTCGAGTAGTACACACCCTTCTTGTCCGGAGCCATCTCCACGCCGTAATACCGTGCACTTGGCAGGGGCTTGAACAACTCCTTGCCCGAGCTCACATCCAGAAAGTGCACCTCCAGCTCATCCGCGCCGCCCACACGAATGCCATAGGTCATGGCATTGCCATCATGCGACAGGCTCACCATGCTCACGGAGGTATTGCCGTCCGCGCTCAGCGCATTGCCATCGACCAGCTTGCGATCCTCGCCATGCAACCCGGTGCGCACATACAGCGAGGCCTGGTTCTCACTTGCCAGCCGCTTGGAGAAGAAGTACCGCTCGCCCCGCAGCATCGGCACACCCACCGCGTCCACCCGCAGCAGCTTTGTCAGCTGCGTTTCGGTCTCGGGTAAGCTCTTCACCTGCGCAAAATACTTTGCGGTATAGGCATTCTCATCCGTGATGAACGCCCGCGTCGCAGGGCTGTGCGCATCCTCGAGCCACTGGTAGGGATCGGTCACCTTCACCGGCGCGGAAGAGCCCGCGCTGGCGTATTCGTTCACCACCGGCTGCCGCTGCACGACGGGCGGTGGCGGCAGCACAATGCCGTCCCTGCCATGGATCTGCGCACTGGCCGGTACCGCCACCCCCAGCGAGCCCAGAGCAAAAGCTCCACAAAGCAAGAACGGCAGATACCGCCCAAGAACACCGGACATGGAGGCACCTGAAAGATTTTGCGAACGCAGAATGTGAGCCATGGCACAAGCCTACTGCATGGCATCCGCGAAGAAAACAAAGCAGCCACGCACAGCCCCCGGCCCACACAACGGCACAACCTCAAGACTTGTATCTCCTCAGACCTCAAACCTGAACACAACGCGGACCACGGCAGACCTGAAGCGGCACCTACTCCGTTCCGGCAATCTGCAAAGAGTCGATACGCTGACTGAGTTCGGCAGCCGCAGCCGTGCGTCCCTGCTGCAGAGCCGCCAGATCCCTCTGCAGCCCCGCCAGCGTGTCCTCCTGCGTGTTCAGCTCTGCGGTATACCGGCGCACGAGCGAACGCTCCTCTGCCGAGGTCTTCAGCGCCGCCAGATTGTCGCGCAGCCGCTTCTGATCGGTCTCCAAAGCCCCAATTTTGCCCTGTATTTCGTTGATGCGCGTGTCAAGCGCCGCCACGTTGCGTTTGGCCGTAAACACCGGCTCCAATTGCGCGAGTACGCCCTGGCTCGCGCCGTTGTCCCGTAGATACACCGTTAACTGTTCTTCTGTACTGTCGGCGAGGCGATAGTACTGATCCAGCACATGACGCTGCGCCAGTTTGAGATGAACCGGTTCATGCGGTGTCGCAATGACGCGGAACCGGTAGACGCTCGGCGTCGTCTCTGCAGGCTGGGTGCCGGAGGCGAGCGTCCAACCGGCCCGCCGCGGCTCTTCAAGCAACACCGTGCGCGCGCCGGGTGCGGCATTGGACACCGTGTAATCCGCCTCGCTCTCTTCCGTGTTCACCGCCTTCAGAACACCCTTGCTCACCGAGATGCTCGTGATGCGGCGGGTATCGTGCCGCTCGTTCGCCGTCACCCGCACCGCCTCATCGAGCGCATACGAAAGCAGACGCCGTTCCCCCGGATGCACCGGCTCCAGCAAGCCTTCCCCGGCAAACGCACCATCTTCCACCACGGAAAACGACCCGCGATCCAACATGAGTGGCGAGCTGTTCGTCAGCCAGAGCGCCCGTAGCGGCCGCGGCTCCGCCGGCGACCACAGCGTCACACTCTCGACGGGCACCCCCACCTGCAGAATCGGCACCAGGGCCGATCCATTGCGCGGAATCGTTACCGGATCACTCACGTTGTAAGCGAAGAAATCGTCGAAGGCGGTCGTCGTTGTGTTGGGTGCCGTGGAGGCACGCGCGACGGTCTCGTACGGGATTCGCACAGCGACACCTGGCGGGGGCACGGCTGTGTCGCGCATCATCTTGATATCGCGTGGACTGCTGCCGCCCATATGGCGCACACCACCACCGATGTTCCCGCCAACACCCGGCCCAATACTGCTGCCATCACCGCTCGCGTCGCCTCCCAGCAGCGCAACCGGATTGCCCGCGTTGCTACTGCCAAGGCTTGCCGAAGCACTGCTCGCGGGCTCCACTTCCTCATTGGCCGACTCATGCGTTTGCGGCGTCAGCTGCACGTTGGCCGCAATCGGAACCTCCGGCCGCCGATCGTAGATCGGCTGTGCCAGCGGTTGCAGAAAACTCTGCGGATTGCCTGCGATCAGCGAAAGCTTCACATCCTTCCAGTCTTCCCCGGTTGTGTTGTCCACGACGGAAAAGCCCTGCAACGTCGCCTTAGTCGCCCCGGCAACCCCACTCGTCCCACCACCGGTTGCGGGAACTGTAAGCAGCAGCCGATAGGTCGACTTCCACACCGGCACCTCCGACAGAAACGAGACGCGCAGCTGTCGCGTACCGTTGCCGCGCGCACGCAACGTGAGGTGCCGCATGCCTTCGGTGCGGTTCCGGTCGAGCAGTTGCAGATACGTGTTGAGATCCGTGCGCAACCCCGCATCCAGCACGCGTACCGTGGTCGCCGGCGTCAACGTTAGCGTTCGCGTCGCACCCGAGTCGGCCACAACCGTCAACAGGCTCCTCTCGACGATGGACCTGCTCTTGTCCTCACCCTGCGGTGCCTCGACGATCTCCAACGAAAGAATGCGTCCGCTGAACGCCGGCCCCGAACCGGTCACCTCCACCTGCGCCCCACGCAGTGCCGCGTACAACTGCTCCTCGGAGGGCTGCTCCCCCAGCGAGAGCGGCAGTGCCTGCAACTGCTGTGCCAATGGTGTCGTCGAGTTGTAGTTCGCGCCCGTGATGCGGCCGCCGTCAAGGTCCACGGCCGTCAAGGTCTGCAGCGCGTCGTTCAACTGCGCAGAGGTCAGGTCCACACTCACAGTCTGGTCGCCGGAGACAACCCCCTCATGCTCAAAGAAGCCAATGCCGTTCTTGTAGAGCGAAACGTGCGTCACCCGCAGGCCATCAGGCTTCTTGCTTACTGCCGCCTTCGCGAATGGGTGCGTTCGGAGCTGCGCGATCTGACCCAACGCGGTCAGGCTTACAACAAGTAACGAAGCAGAAAAGAAAGAAGACCGAGGCATAGGCGACCTCCAAGCATGGTGCCAAAGCGTTAGACTCCCGGGACCGTTCTTTTGTTCCCAGCTAGAGGGGGCATGCGTTTGGAGTACGGTTTCTGTATGCAAGCAGCGGCGAATATCTTTGACACGCCCGCGTACAGCGGCCCACAGGCGGCACACTACGCCGGTATTCCGTATGCGACGCTGCGCAGCTGGATCTTTGATTACGATTTGATCAAAGTCGTCGAACCGAGCCATCTATCATTTAACAATCTCGCCGAAGCCCATGTGCTCAAGTCACAAGTTATCCCTGCAAGCGATCAGAAGAGCCTTGGGGGAACTCGCTTCCATGCGCGAGCCCGCGCACCCACTGCTTGATCAAGCCTTTGAGACTGACGGCGTGAATCTTTGCATCCGTGAGGACGATCGCGTTTATAACCTCAGTCACGGTTCGCAGCAGGAGTTTCGGGAGTTCGTTGCTCTGTATCTGCATCGCATTGAGCGAGACGCAAGCGGAACGGCCATGCGGCTTCTTCCTTCGTTTCGCGCTACCTGATCGAAGATCCAAGACACATCAGCATCAGCCCAGCTGTGTCCTTCGGAAAGCCAGTGCTCTCCGGTACAGGCATCTCGACCGCAGTCATCGCAGGCCGATTTGCTGCCCGCGATTCAATCGCCGAACTTGCCCTGGAGCACGAGATTCCGGAACCTGTCTTGGAAGACGCGATTCGGTGGGAGATGTTCAGGGGCAGAGCAGCATAAGCTCCATGATTCTCTTTCTTGACGAGAACCATAGCCGAAATCCGTATCTGCTCAACGTTCTTTCAGCAGCATCCGTCCCAGTGCAAGCATTACTCGATTACTTCCGCGCCGGTACGCCGACACGGAATGGCTTCCTCTTGTGGGCGAGAAATAGTGGGCTCTGCTGACCACAGACGCGAAGATCCGCTACAACTTTCTCGAACGTGCCGCACTCCGCAGACAAATTCGTATGTTTTACTTCACGCGCAACGACATCGCGGGAGCACAGATGGGCGAGGCGCTTCGTCGTGCGTTACCGGATATGAGAGCGCTGTATGCGTCCCAGCAGTCGCCATTTGCGGCTTCGATCACCCATTCAGGAGTTGTAACTCTACGCGACACCTTCGAAATGTAGCGAAACACTAAATATCCAGATTCTTCACATCCAGCGCATTCTCTTCAATAAATTTGCGCCGTGACTCCACATCCTCACCCATCAGCGTCGTGAAAATCTCCTCCGTCGCGGCAATGTCCTCAAGCCGCACCTGCAGCAGCGTGCGCCGGGCCGGGTCCATGGTGGTCTCCCACAACTGCGGCGCGGTCATCTCTCCAAGGCCCTTATAACGCTGCACCTGGTACTCCTTGCGACCCTGCTCGATGACGTACTCGAAGACCTCGCGCACGGTCGTCTTCTCGACGGGATCCTGTGATGCCTTACCCGGCCGCTTACCGGGCTTGGCCTCATCCATCGTGCCGGGAGCCGCGGCGATCGTCTCGTTCACGCCCTCCTCCTGCGCGACCTCATCGGCCTCATCGAGCTCCTCCTGCGAGGGGGTGGCGCTCACGACGGTGTCGGCGGTCTTGGCGTCTTTCTTCGCGTACTCGATGTGGAAGGGACCCTTCAGCGCATCGCCCAGCTGTGCCTGCTTGGCCAGCAGCTGCCGCGACTCCGGCGCACTCGCCAGCGTCCAATCGATCCGGCGAATCGCCCCCTGCGCATCCGTGAAGTTGACGGAGTACATCTTGTGCTCTTCGTCATACTCGACCTCGCTCACGGCCTTGAACTGCCAGTGCCGTTCGAGCGCCTGCAGCCGCTGACGCATGGCTTCGAGCTTGGCAGGAGTTTCAAAGTCGGTGCGCCGCGCAGGGTCCTTGCCGTCACTGGCAAAGATTTCCGCAAACGCCCGCACCACCTCATCGTTGCGCACACGCTTGCCAACCTTCGCGAAGAAGCCGAGGTAGTCGTCCAGCTGCCCCATAAACTTGGTCAGCTCCGGACCCTCCAGCCGCTTGCCGCCGTCGCCATAGCGGATCACCATGCCGTCCGAGGCGCGCTTCACCATCACCTGCACATACTGGCGATCGTCCTTGATGTACTGCTCGAACTTGCCCTTCTTGATGCGGTAAAGCGGCGGCTGCGCGATGTACACATTGCCGCGCTTGATCAGCTCGCCCATGTGGCGGAAGAAGAACGTCAGCAGCAGCGTGCGGATGTGCGATCCATCGACGTCGGCATCGGTCATCAAGATCAGCTTGCCGTAGCGCAGCTTGGCGATGTCGAAGTCGTCCTTGCCGATACCCGTGCCCAGCGCCGTGATCATGGCACGAATTTCTTCATGGCCCAGCATCTTGTCATAGCGCGCTTTTTCGACGTTGAGAATCTTGCCCTTCAACGGCAGAATCGCCTGGAACTTGCGGTCGCGGCCCTGCTTGGCGGTGCCGCCGGCCGACTCACCCTCGACCAGATACAGCTCGCACAACTCCGGCTTGCGCTCCGAGCAATCCGCCAGCTTACCCGGCAACCCACCACCGTCCAGCGCACCCTTGCGCCGGGTCAGATCGCGGGCCTTGCGCGCGGCCTCACGGGCGCGCAGCGCGTCGATCGCCTTGTTGATGATCTTCTTCGCGACTTGTGGATTTCCATCCAGAAACGCACCCAGCCGCTCGTTCACAAACGCCTGCACCGGCCCGGCGATGTCGGAGTTCAGCTTGCCCTTGGTCTGGCCTTCAAACTGCGGCTGCGGCAGCTTGACAGACACGACCGCGACCAACCCTTCGCGCACATCGTCGCCCGATAGGTTCTCTTTATCCTTGAACAACCCAAGCTGCTGCCCGGCCACATTGATCGTACGCGTCAGTGCCGTGCGAAATCCCGAAAGATGCGTTCCGCCATCCACCGTGTTGATGTTGTTGGCAAAGCTGAACACCGTTTCCGAGTAGCTGTCGTTGTATTGCAACGAGATCTCGATCACCAGCGGCCCCACTTCGGCCTCCATGTAGATCGGCTTCTCATGCAGCAACTGCTTGCCCTTGTTCAGGTGCTTGATAAAGCCGGCAATGCCATCGTTGAATTTGAAGCTCTGCGTCTTTGCCTCACCCGTCTTCGCGTCCGATGTGCGCTCATCAGTGAGGTTGATCTCGATGCCCTTGTTCAAAAACGCGAGCTGCCGCAGACGGTTCGCCAGCGTGTCGTAGTTGTACTCATGCACCGTGAAGATCGACCGGTCAGGCAAAAAGTGAACCTTGGTGCCGCGCCGCTTCGAAGGTCCCATCTTGCGCAATTCACTGATGGGATCACCCTTCGAATAATCCATCTCCCATGCATACCCATCGCGCCAGATCTCGACGTCGAACTCCTCGCTCAGCGCGTTCACGCAACTCACGCCGACGCCATGCAGACCGCCCGAGACCTTGTAGTTCGAAGCATCGAACTTGCCGCCCGCGTGCAGCATCGTCAGCACCACCTGCACCGCCGGCATCACCTCGCCCGTGGGCAGCGTCTTGTTATCGACCGGAATGCCACGCCCATCGTCGACCACCGTCACCGAGTTATCGACGTGCACCGTCACATCGATCTTCGTCGCATGACCTGCCAAGGCCTCATCGACCGAGTTATCCACGACCTCATAGACGAGATGATGCAGACCCTGCTCGCCGGTGGACCCGATGTACATCGCGGGCCGCAGCCGCACGGCCGCCAGGCCCTCCAGGATCGTGATGTTCTCGCCGCTGTAGCCACTAGAACTGCTGGGGGAATTCGTTGCCGCGGGGGTGGGCTGTTGCGGTTCGGGAAGGGGTGTCTGGGTGGCCAATCGAGCTCCGGCAGGCGGCGGTGTGGGTGAGGCTTCTCGAGCGCAGGAAATTGGCCGAAAATCTCAGGAAAATGCCGCCTGTTCTGGTGTTTTCCTTAGCTTAATTTTACCACGCTGAAATGGGGTTCAGCCCGTCTGCGACAACCGCAGCCCGCGTCCCACGGGGGACCACAAAAGGATCGCCGCCGCAAGGTGCAAGCCCACCTCCGCCAGCAAAACTCGTGGGCTCGGAAACAGGGACGCCAGCTGCCAAAACGCAATATGCAGCAACAAAAACGACAGCACGGCCACCAGCCTCGCCGCTCCCCTGCGTTGCGATGCATCGCCGGCATTTGATTGCGCTCCATAGCCAGCATGTGGTTGCGCTGCCTCGCCGGCCTGCACCGCCCGAAACAGCGCGGGCACCGCCACCAGCCAAAGCGGCCAGGCATACCCAAATAGCCTTGCCTGCCCCGTACCCAGCACCGGTGCCAACACAAACGACACGCCACCGTAGAGCAGGCAAAACCGCTCGAGCAGCCCAGCCCGCGCCAACACACCACGGTGGGACAGACGAAGGCACAACACCGGCAAAACTCCAAAGGTCGTCAGCAGAGCGGCCGCGGCAAACGATGGCCAAAGCACCGAAAATCCGCATACCCCCACGCTGTGCAGTGGTCCAAGATGGACCGCGTACTGCCGCAGGGGCACCGCGCACAGATAGGGGTACAGGTTGCTCCACGGGTCGATACCCAGCGTGCGCAGCAGATTCCAAGGCAGCTTCGCCGCCAGATACACCGCAGCGGGCAGATGCTCCACATTACCCGCCGCTCCAGCCGTCAAATGCTTTACCAGAATGGACCCTGCTCCCGCCGCAAGAACGGCCAACACGCATCCGCCGACTCGCAACCTTCGCCAACCCACGGCCAATAGACACAGCAGCACCAACATCGTCGATTCCCGTGCCACCATCAGCGGAAACATCGTGAACGCCGCAAGGGTGGGGCGCTCCGTCGCCAAACACCACAGCAGGCATGCGAGCAGTGCCGCATACGGGAGATCCGGCAACGCCAAGCCATGCAGCAGTTGCGGCCAGAACGGGACCGCGGCCATCGCCAGGGGGAACCAGCGCGGTGCCGCCGTGCGGGTCGCCAGCGTAAACACCGTCCACAGGACAAACAGCAGCGAGGCCCAGCCCAGCACGAGGAACCCCGTCTCAGGTGCCACATGCCCGGCCGCGGCAATGGTCCGCGCCAGCAACGGTGCCAGCGGACGCGACGCAAACGGCTGCCCCACCGCACCGGCGTGCCCGCGGGCCATCGCCAGATAGAAGCTCGCATCCGGCTGCCCGAAGGGCGAGCCCAGGCCACGCTGCCCAAGCCCAGCCACAGCCGCAGTGATCGCGGTCAGCCCGCTCGCGAGGGCCCACCGATGACGGGCCGGCAGGGTGTTCAGCGGGGCTGCCATCCAGCTGAGCCAACCCGGTGCGCCCTCGCTCTTCACCAACCCCGTTCCCCCCGGCGCATCGTCACGCGGTCCTGCCTCCGTTATACGCGTCCCCGCCGCGCCGCGAGGGGCTCTGCCGCCGCGCCGGGCGACTGGCTTGCAATCGCATACAGGGCCACACCCGAGAGCCGCTCGGCAGTACGCCAGGCGATCCAGTTCAGCCCCAGCAGCAGCGGCAACAACGCCCAATGGCCCGTAAGCTCCACGGCCATCATCGCGCCCATCCAGGGCGCATGTGTCACCGCCGCCATGAAGCAGCTCATCCCAACAATTGCCCAGAGCGTGGCGTCTGCACCGGAGATCACGAGCGCTGCCCAATGCCCCAGCAGCGCACCCAGGGCCGCTCCGGCAAAGAGCGTCGGCGTAAACACACCACCCACCGTGCCGGTGCCGACGCATACCGCTGTCGCCAGCAGGCGCAATCCCAGCAGCGCCGCCAACGCCGGCACGGCAATCGACAAGCCCGGCAGCTCCGCCCGGCCCAGCGCGGCACTCAGCCCCAGATCCCCGTTACCCCACACGCGGGGGTCATAGAGGGACAGCAGCCCCACCAGGCAGCCGCTCCAGACCATCGCCAATGGGATCGTCTCCGCCTTTCCAAGGCTGCGGATCAGCTTCTGATAAAGCGGTCCACACAACCCGCACACCACCGCCAGCAAAGGCGACAGCACCAGCAGCGGCATCTGCGCACCCCACGCGGCAGGTGTTGGGTAGAGCCGCTCCCACCCCAACATCGGCCCGGTCACCAGCCGTCCCGCACCCGCAGCCAGCAGCAGGGGCGGCAGCTCGCGCCATTGGAACGCCCCCAGCACGATCTCTGCCGCAAAGCACACTGCGGCCAACGGTGCGTTGTACGCCGCCGTTACACCGCCGGCCACGCCAAACGCCACCAGCAAACGCAGATCCAGCGGCTCACCATTCTCAACCGTTGCCAGCTTGCGCTGCAGCTTTTCTCCGCACCACGACGCGATGGCCGCCGCAAACTGGATCATGGAGCCCTCACGCCCCACCGCAGCCCCGGTCGCAATCGAAAACGCCGCGCCCGCCGTCCGCCAGCCATTCGGCACCAACGGCACGACCCCGCCCCGGTGCCGCACCGCCTCCACATATTCGACATACGGCCGGGGCTCGCGCCCTAAGCTGTGCGCATGACGCTTTCGCAGCCAAACCGCACCCGTCGCCAGCAGACCACCCACCACCGGCGTCAATGCCCGCCGCCACAGCCCCAGGTGCGCTCCCGCCACCGGCGGCGGTGCCGTCGAGCCGGTAAATACCCACTGCAAATGGCTGAATCCCAACCGCACCAGGGCCGCCGCGAACGCACTGACCGCGCCCAGCACCACCGCAGCCAGCATCCACGTCAGCCGAAGCCGTTGTAACAGCACCACCGGCTGCGGGAGGTGTACCGGCTCCAACGGCTGCGCATCTTTACTCACGAGCAAGGCCTGGCGCAACGAGGTTGGCAACAGGACCAAATAGCTCTCGCCCTGCGTCCATCACCCTGAAAAGGTTCGCAGGCAGCGCGAAGCATCTTTCACCCGGCATACCCGCTCGCGTAGCGGACAAGGTCATGGTGTCGGCACGGTCAACGCCGCCACGCCTCGCTGCAAGATGTCATCGTCCCGGTGTGAACCCAGGGGCATCTTGACCAGAATCGGCGGTAGCCAGTTCTGCCGGGGCGTTCCGTTTATGTGGAAGATCTGCTCGGTAGGGTATGCCACGTCAGCCCCTGTATTCGGCAGCTTTTCGTCCGATACCGCTCCGGCCAGATGCGCCATCGGCGTTCCCACAACAGTTGCTCGATGCATCGCGTCGAAGCCGATCGCCATGCCTTCGCCCATGCTCCCCGTCCAGTGATTCACGAGCACAACTACGGGCGCGTTGTATACAAAAGGTCCTCGTGGTGTCACCATCTCTATCCAGTTTCGCTCCACATCCGCCTGCCCGTAATGTGGAATGCGGTGCCGCTGGAAGGGAAGCATCGTCGTTATAAAACGTCCCATGATGCCGAGAGCGACCGCACTGTCTCCACCGCTCGGCACATCGCGCAGATCCAGGAGGAGGCCCTTCGTTCCTTGCAGTTGCAGGAGTGCGGCATCGAAGGCAGTAACCGTGCCCTGCTCTCCAAGTGAGTTATGGAAGCGGATCAGTCCCAGGTTTCCGGGTAGGGTTCGAAAGCTCAGCGCACCGGCCGGTCGATCGAAGCGGCGCTCCACTGGAAGCGTAATTGTGCGAAGAGTGCCAGCCCGATCCTTGAGGACAAGAACGCGAGCCTGCTCCGCGCGCCCGGTTAGAACGGAGAGCAAAGCCCATTGCCGAGCGGCTGAATCGGTGCTTCCAGCCTGAGGCGTGAGACGGTCGGCGAGCGCGCGCTCCAAAGCAACGCCATCCACGGAAACAATTTGGTCGCCCACCCGAACACCGGCCCGCTCCGCATCGCTGCCCTGCCTTACAGCAGTCACGACGGCGTCCGATCCGTCCAGTTCCGCCCAAAGATCGGCAAAGGTCGGCACCGGCAGCCAACGGTCCGGTACGTGGGACCGTACCTCCGCGTGGAAGTCATGCAACTCGCTGAGAGCGGAAGCCAGAACGAGGGAGAAAGCATTCTTCGAGTCAGCCTGTTGCACGGCACCCCTGTAGCGGGTTTCCCAAGTAAGCCATGGTTGATCGGGCCGGTCTCGATAGGCGTAGGAGTTCTGAAAATCCAGCACAAAGGTCTGGAAGTCAGACAGTCTGCCAGCCAGTGTCCCCTCTTGCCCCCTGGCCCCTCTGATGGCCAACAGCAGAGTGAAAACGAGCGAGCAGCGGATCCAGCCTCCGATCATGAATCCTCACCACACCCGGCACGCCGGCGCATGCACCATTGGTTGCCCGGCCTTGCACGCAAACGCCTTCCCAAACTGCGGCAGGTTGCTCACCACGCCGTTGATGCGCGCGAAGCCCGGCGAATGTGGATCCGTGATTGCATTCACGCGCAGCAGCTCAGGCCGCGCGTTCTCGCACGCCCACTGTGCCATGCCGACGAAGAACCGCTGATCGGGCGTGAACCCATCCACAGTGGCCAACGTCTTGCCCT
Source organism: uncultured Acidobacteriaceae bacterium (assembly GCA_964247595.1). Classification (GTDB taxonomy): domain Bacteria; phylum Acidobacteriota; class Terriglobia; order Terriglobales; family Acidobacteriaceae; genus Granulicella. The sequence goes on from CAXTUW010000006.1 coordinate 145,949, forward strand.
TCACCTGCACCTGCCAGGCCAAATAGGCGAGCAGCGTCCCACCCAGATCCGCCACATCCTCGCCGCTCGTCAACTTGGAGTTGATATGAATATCGTCGATCACGACATAGCCCGCATACTGCGCGCGCACGCAGTCGATGCGCGCTTCAAACCCTTTCGCATCCTCCGGCGTCCACCAGTCGCGCAGGTTGCCCTTCGCGTCGAACTGCCGGCCTTCATCGTCGAAGGCGTGGGTCAGCTCATGGCCGATCGTCGCGCCCGTGTTGCCGTAGTTCGGCGCGTCATCGAGCGACGGATCGTACAGCGGCGGCTGCAAGACACCCGCCGGAAAGTTGATGTCGTTCATCTGCGGGTTGAAGTACGCATTCACCGTGGGCGGCGTCATCCCCCACTCATTCAGGTCGACAGGCTTGCCCAGCTTCGCCCACTGCCGCGCCTGCTCAAACGTGAACGCCCGTTGCGCATCGCCGAAGTAGTCGTCCCGCTTCACCGCCAGCGCCGTGTAGTCGCGCCACTGCGCCGGGTACCCGACCTTGTTGCGAATTGCATGGAGCTTGCGCAGCGCTTCGGCCTTCGTCGCGGCCCCCATCCAGTCCAGGCCCTCGATCTCCGAGCCCATCTCCGCCTCGATCTGCCCGGTCATCAGCTCGGTACGCGCCTTCATGTCGGCGGTAAAGGTACGTGCCACGAACTCCTGCCCCAGCGCCTCGCCGAGGTTCTCATCCACGGCACGCACACAGGTCTTCCAGCGCGGTGGCTCCTGCGCGACCCCGCGCAGCGTGTGCGCGTAAAAATCGAAGTTCGCCTCACGAAACGGCTTTGCCAAATAGGGCGCGGCGGCGGTCAGCAGGTGGAATCGCAGATAGGCCTGCAACGCCGGTACAGGCTCCGTCATCAACTCCGCCTGCACCACCTTCATGAACGCGGGCTGCGACACATTCAACGTCGCCACACGCGTCGCGCCTTCTCCGGCGAACAACTGCGGCCATGCCACCGACGGCGTCAGCTGCGTGAGACCAGCCAAGGGCAACCGATGATAAATCTTGTGCGGATCGCGCCGTTCCACGCGGGTCAGTTGCGCCTCGGCCAGCATGGTTTCAATATGCAGAATCGCCTCCGCATCCGTCTTCGCCCTCTCCGGCGTCTCCCCCGCAAGCCCCAGAAGCTGCTGAACATAGGCACTGTATTGTTCGCGCAGCTTCACGCTGTTGGCATCGGTCTTCGTGTAGTAATCGCGGTCCGGCAGCCCCAACCCGCCCGCATTCACACCGGCGATGACCTCTGACGAGTTCACCGCATCCTGCTCGGTGCCGGCGCGGAAAAAGTAATTGCCCTCCGTCCCATGCTGCAAAGGCGTCAGCTCGGCGATGACCTCCTCGCGCGTTCGCAACGCCTGGAGCCGCTTCAACTCCAGTTCGATCGGCCTCATCCCCGCACCGTCGATCGTCGCCGTGTTCATGCAGCTCTCGAAGTAATCGCCCACCTTCTGCTGCACCGCCGTGCGCCCGGCCGCTTTGGCATCCTCGGCAAGAATGCCCCACAGGAACTGCTGGTTATCGTTCTCCAGCTTCGCGTACACGCTCCACGCAGCCTGGTCCGGGGGGATAGGGTTGGCCTTCATCCAGCCGCCGCAGGAGAACTTGTAGAAGTCTGTGCAAGGATCCACCGAACGATCCAGGTTGCGCACATCGAGCGAAGGCGAGTACGGCATCTTCGTGAGCGGCTCGACCGAAGGCACCGGCACCGCCACCGGCTGCTGCGCCCCTGCTACACACGAACCTAACAGCCCCGCCCACAGCGGAAACGAAAAACGCATAAAATCTCCCGTGCGCCCATCGTATAACTAACGCGCGAAGCAAAGCCTCGCGGCTCACCACCTCGCGGCTCGGAACTGAACAACATTCGCACTCTACGACCTACTTCGCCGCGATCGCCGGCGGCCCGTAGTACGGCAGCTTTTCCTGCTGCTGCGTTCCGCGTTTCACGGCGATATCGGCAAACAACAGCGCCGGCGTGATCGTCGTCTCGGGCAGCGGTGCCATCTGCTGTGCGATATAGGGCTTGCCCCCGGCAGCGAGGATCTCCGAGCGCAACGAGCGCTGGTCCAGCTCATCAAACACCGCCCCGCGCACCAGCGTGCGTTTGCCCTCCGGCGAGACGCGATACAGCAGCCGCGGCGTCAACTCGCTGCCGCCCAGTGTCTCCACCTCATACACGTCGCGGCCCTGGTCCTTGGCCAGCGCCAGCAGCTTCGCCCGCAGCTGTTCGAGCGTGAGACCATCGCTCGACCGCACTACCAGCACCCCGGCCCGCGGATGCGCCGCCGCGCCCAGCATCGCGCGGCCATGGCCATTGGAGTCCGGGAAATCCTTCACCGGCTCGCGACCTACGAGGTAGCCCACCAGCTTGCCGTGTTCCACCACCGTTACCGGCACCGCGCGCTCACCTTGGTCATCCACGGCATAGGCCCCCACCAGCGGCTTGCCTTCAAACTCCCGCAGCGTCGGGTCGTCCACGACGGTGAGAAACGCCGGCAACACCGGGCTGCGCAGGCTCGATTGATAGGCCCCCGTCGTCCGCGCCGAGGTGCCCATCTCCGGCCGCTCGGCCAGGATGTTCGGCACAAATAGACGGTTCACCACATCCGCCGCCGCATCGCCGGAAAACAGCACCGGCCCGTGATAATCCTCGGCATCGACGACCGGGGCATTCCGTAATTCCTCAAAGCTCTTCAGATCATCAAACGTACGTTTCCGCAGCGCCGCGGCGTCCTCAAGCCCCGCGGCCGTTGTCGCCGTGGTCCCATTGCTACGACCCAATTGCATACCATCCGCGGCCTGCCCACCGATCGAAATGGAGTCCTGATAGCCGGTGTAGCCATGCCGGATCTCTGTGCCGTCGGTGTTCACCGTGTAGCGATTTACGGCCTGCGCGCTCAACGAAGCCGTGGAGGTCTGCACCTGCGCCGCGAAGCCGTGTATCGCCGGATCGGTCGCATACAGCCCACTTGCCTCTACCAACCGCCGCCGCCACTCCGCGCGATCCAGTTGCAACTCCGCACGCGGCTCAATCAGCGTCACCGGTTTCGCCGGCGCGAAATCGTTGGCCGTCGGCGGATTCTGGAACTGTTTCAGCGCCGCCTGCTTCGCGGAATAGTTGCGCAGCGCCGCCTTATAGGCCTCATCAGTGGCCGTCCACAGCGCATTGCGCAACGCCGCGGGATCGTCGTCGTTGGGGGCCAGCGCCAGCGATCCGGTGCCGCGCGAAGAGCTCGAATCGGTGACATAGTCGCCGATGCGGACCTCGACGCGCACGGCCCGCTGGCGGCCTTCGCCCTCTGTCGTCAGAGCGCCGTAGTTGGCCACCAGATCGTAGTTGTGCAGCTCCTCCAGCCGATACTCGATGAAGTACGGCCGCTGCATCCCTGGCAGCACCAGCTCGGCCTTTTCCCGCGCCAGCTCGGCCTTCATGGCTTCGAGCAGCGGATCGTCGGTGGCCGTCGCGTTAGTAACCGCTGAGGCCTTGGCCGGCACTGGAGCCGGAGACGCGAACCGGGTTTCTGCGTGAGCGCAAAGGGACGCGACGAGGGAGAAGAGAAGCAGGTTCTTCGCTGCGCTCAGGATGACAACTCTGAAGTAAGAATCGTGCTTCAGTAAAGCGGACGAACACTTAAGCGCAGCTAAGAAACGCGCCATCACTGCCCACCCTTGCTCGTGCCCGCAACGCCGGCTCGCAACAACCCCGGACTTACCGGCGGCGGTGGCAGAATCGGCGGCCGCGCCGTACCCTGCGCCTGGCGCTGCGTCTCGATCTCCGAGACCAGCATCGCCGGCGCTACCGCGCTCACGGGCACCGTGCCGCTCTCCGCGCCACACTCGCCGTTGAACACCTCAGGCCTGTTGTCCGTCGCCACGATGCGGCTCAGCGCGGCTTGCGGTGTGCCGACGATCGACACGCCGCGCACCAGCTCATCCGGGCGGCCATCCACGTACACGCGATACACCACCAGCGGGATCACCTGAAACGCCTGCGGCGAGGAGCGCGTCGTCACCGCAAACCCCGAGCTGATGTCCTCAAAGTAAAGACCATAGGGCTTGCCCTGCTTCTTGGCCTCGGCTTTGAGCATCTCGCGCAACTCCGCATCGCTCACCGCCTTGGTCGAGGTCACTATCAGGTTGCCCTGTCGTCCCGTGGGCATCTTGCCCGTCTCCGCGCGGCCGTGGCCGTTGGAGCTCGCAAAGCTCGCCACCGGCAGCCGCGACATCAGAAATGTCTTCAGCACACCATCGTCGACCAGCTGTACCCGCTGCGCCGGCTCGCCCTCGTCATCGAAGCGGTAGTACCCGCTGAGCGGCTGGCCATGAAACTCCCGCAGCGTGGGGTCGTCGGCGACCGACAGAAAGCTCGGCAGAATCGGCTTGCCCAGCAGCTTGGTAAAGGTCTGGCCTTCCTCATCGCCGCGCTGCCGCTGCCCTTCCAGCCGGTGCCCAAGTACCTCATGGAAGAACACCGCTGCCGCGCGGCCTGACAGGATCGCCGGCCCCGCGAACGGTTCCGTGATCGGCGCGGTACGCAGGTCGTCGAGGTTCTTCGCCATCGCCTCGGTCTTGGCCAGCACCTCGGCCTGCGCCGGCAGGCGGCCCGTCGCATCGGCCTCAAAGGTCTCCTCGCGGAACAGGTCCATACCGTCCGCCGCTCGCGTGCGCGCCACCACAATCAGCCGCGCCACCTGCCGGGGCTCCGCGATCTTCGCCCCTTCGCTCGACACGAAGTAGTCGGTCTGGTGCGCGGCCTCGAGGATCGCCATGTCATAGGTGATATCGCTGTGGGCGCGGAAGAGCGCCGTCACCTCGCGCAGCCGCTTCTCCCACATCGGCTTGTCCACCGCAAGCGGTTGCGCGGCGGCCATCAGCTCCGATTGCGGCTTGTCAGACGAAAAATCCGCCGAGGTGTCCTCTTCTTTGGCCCGCACCTGCTGCTCGGTCTTCACCTTCTCGAGCGCATCCAGAGCTTTTCCATACCCGCGATCGGTCGCATACCAGAGTGTTCGCTGTATCGCCGCACTGTCATCGGTAAGCGGCAAAGGCATCGTCGTCAGCGCGCTCGTACGGTGCACCCCATGCGTGTTGTCCAGCGTCGCCGACCCCAGCCGCACCTGCACATCGGCGATCCGTGTGTGATTGCTCGTTGACTGCCCGATCGCCCCATACTGCGCGGTAATGTTCAGCGTCTCGGCGTCGGAGACGGCATAGCTCAGAAAGTAGGGCCTGGGCGCGAGTATTTTGGTTGACGAACCTTTGGCAGCCTCAGCCTTCCCGGCCGGGTCTTTGGCAGCCGAATCACTAGCAGCCGAGTCTTTCGCGGCCGGATCCGTGCTCCCTGTCGTCTCTCCCGCATTCACCGGCACCATCGCTCCGCCGAGCGACTCCATCGCCCGATGGAGTTCCGTCTCCATCGCCGAGATGACGACCGGATCGGCCGCAGCTCGCGCCGGCACCGCCGTGCGCGCCGTTTTAGCAGCCGCACCACCCGCCATCGCCGCCGTGGCGATCTCCTTTGGCGCGCTTTGTTCCGCCGCGCTTTGTCCCGCCGCGCCTACGGCCACCGAAGCCGCCAGACAGAGCAGGCCGATCCCACCACACCAACGATTGCGAAACCTAAAGGAAAACTCAGTCACACGCACCATCCGGAGCCCAAACACGCACATTCTCGCCACCTAGCCAGTGTAGCGGAAGCATCTCGGGACGCTTTTCACCCGTCCGCCCCCGAGCCGTAGCCAACAGCCAACAGCCAACAGCCAACAGCTAACAGCTAACAGCTAACAGCTAACAGCTAACAGGATTCGTACAACGATAACCGTGTCACCTCGACCGAAGCGCACAGCTCTACTGTCCGCGCATTGGAGAGACACCGAAACTCACCCGTTAGGCAATGACTGCGCGTGGCGTACCCTCAAAGGACCCTGCCGCCGCAGGTCATGCCCCCGACTGATCGGAAGCCCATGCGCCTTTGCCGCCTCGTTTCGTCGCTTCTCCTCTTCATCCTTCTCTTGCTCGCCTCCCCGAGCGCCCACGCGAGCGAAACACCGGCCGAGCACGTCGCCAACCTTTACGCCGCGCGAGAGCTCGCCGCTGCTCCGCCGCTCGGCAACCTGCCCGACTACGCCTTGAAGCCCGCCGACCTCGCCAAAGCGCAGCATCTGCTTCGCATCCGCACCGTGACCCACTTCGGCGATGAGATCTGGGGCATCCTCCAGCTGCTTCTACTGCTGTCCGTAGGCGGGGTCGCTTTCATGCGTGACCGCGCCACGCGCCTCAGCCGCCATCGCTGGCTCCAGGGCTATGCCTTTCTTCTGCTTTTCCTGCTGGCCACCACCCTGCTCGATCTCCCCCTCGCGGTCTATGGGCACAGCATCTCCCGCGCCTATGGGCTTTCGATCCAGGGCTGGGGCGGCTGGTCCCTCGACCTCCTCAAGAGCTTCGCGCTCGAATGGCTTATCGGCGGCTTGGTCCTGATGCTTCTCTTCTGGATCATTCGGCGACTCCCCAAACGATGGTGGCTCGTCTTTTGGGTCGCCACCATCCCTCTAACGATCTTCGGGCTGTTTGTTGCGCCCTATATTGAGCCACTCTTCTTCCACTACGAGCCGCTTGCAAAGAGCCAACCCGCGCTTGTCGAGCGCCTCGAGGCCGTTGCCCGGCGTGGCGGCATGAACATCCCACCCGACCGCATGTTTCTCATGCAGGCCTCCGCCAAGCTCACCACCCTCAACGCCGATGTGGAAGGCTTTGGCCACTCCAAACGCGTCGTCGTCTGGGACACCGCCGTGCAGAAACTCACGCCCGACGAGATCCTCTACGTCTTCGGCCATGAGAGCGGCCACTACGTGCTGGGCCACATCGTGCACGGGCTTCTGCTGAGCTTTGCCGGCTCATTTTTTCTGCTGTGGCTCGGCTTCGGCGTCGTCCGTTGGGCGATCCACCGCTTCGGCCCCCGCTGGCGCATCCCGTCACAGGAAGACTGGGGAGCGCTCGCCATACTTCTGCTCGCCTTTGCCCTGTTCAATGCCGTGCTCGAACCGGTCACGTCCACCCTCTCCCGCCTGCAGGAGCACGCCGCCGATGTCTACGGCCAGGAGGCCATCCACGGCATCGTCTCCGACCCGCAGACCACGGCGAGGGAGGCCTTCGGGATCCTGGGCGCGACCTCCTTCGACGACCCCAACCCCGGCCGCTTCCTCGAGTTCTGGACCGAAGACCACCCCACGGTCGGCCGCCGCGCCGCCTTCGGGAGGGCCTACGATCCCTGGGCACCGGGGTATGCGCCGAAATACTTCCCATCAACGGCTGGCAGTCATCAGCCTTAATCACCACCGAGAACCGAGAACCGATCGCCGAGAACCGATCACTTGATCGGCGGTGGCTGGTCCTTGGTCCCATGAAACAGCGCCTGGTTTACGTCCGGCCAGAACTCCTTAAACAGCAGCGCGATTCCGTCGACGCCCACGTTCGTGCCGATCTGCTTGGCCGTATTCCCAAACGTCCGCTCAGGACTGGGATAGTAGGCGTTCGAAACCGCAGCCGCGATCGCCGCACCTCCCACCTCGCTGATGTTGAAGACCTCTTTGCCGCTGTCGGAACGCGTCACCAGCACACGGGTGACCGCATACTTGGTCCGCTTCCAGTTACTGCCGCGGCCGAGTGTGTAGTAGCGCGTATCCTCATGGGTTAGCACGGGAAGAATGAACCCCACCCAATAGTTCTCGCTGGTCTGGTCGACCACCGAATGCCACAGGTATCGCCCATAGCCCACGCCGCCACTGCCGAACTCGGGGTCTGAGTTCAACCCCAAGGAGTAAGCCGAAATCACGGCCGGAATGACGATCGACGAGTAGTCGAACGACTCCTGCGTCGTAGTCGTGAACTTGTCCTTCACCGTCTGCGGCGGCAGCTTTTCATCCGTGCTCACGGCGCGAAAGTTCGGAATTAATCCGAAGATGCGCTTGGTCTGCGGCGCGCGCGCGGTCGCGGTTTGCCCCTGGGCTCCCGGACTAACCACCTTGCCCGTGCTTTGCGGACTGGGGGCCTCCGGCAAATCCGGCGTCGCCGTCCCATCCGCGACTCGCTCTCCGTCGAGTGAACTGGAGAAGCCGAGTGAACTGGAGAAATCTGCCTCCGCTCGCAAACCCGCCGGCAGGGACATCTGCGCCCCTGCGGCACAAGGGAGACCCGCCAGACCGAGCAGGACGCTCCCCGTTCCCATCTGAAGCGCCAGACTCGCCATCCGTGTCCTGAAAGTCCTCAAAGAAACCGCATCCCGCCGCTTGCGTGTCTGCGCACCAAAACCCCTAGATCCTCTTCCCATGCTGTATGGGACGAGCTTCGAGCCCACATGATTCTCCATTCTCACTTTGATGACAAAAAAAGAGAGACATTGAACACTAACTTCACCGGGGCTTCATCATCGGCCAGCCACCCTTCCCGGCTCCAGTGCCTGATCTGGATCGCTCCGGCCCTCCGGGCGCAGTACCATGTCCCTTGTGACCGACCCAACCTCCCCCAATTGCCTTTTCTGCAAGATCGTCGCGGGTACCATCCTCGTGGAGCGCCTCCATGAGACCGCCGACACCCTTGCCTTTGCCGACCTCCGCCCGCAGGCCCCCGTGCACGTGCTGGTCATCCCCAAGCGACACATCGCCTCCCTAGCGCACGCTCTGCCCGGGGATGCCGCCCTGCTCGGCACCTTGCTGGCCGCGGCCGGCGAGGTCGCCCGCGCCGAGCACCTCGACAACGGCTATCGCCTCGTCCTCAACACCGGTGCCGATGGCGGCCAGACGGTAGACCACCTCCATGTCCACGTGCTCGGCGGGCGGCACATGGGCTGGCCTCCAGGCTAGGGTTGTTGCCTTTGGGGTAACACCTAAAGTCAGCCTTGAACCCGTGTTTACTCCCGTGGTTCACCCCGATTCCGCACCGGTACCGGCCCAGATTCGCCTCAGCGCCGGCATCTTCCTCGCAGCCGGACATCCTAGTCATTCGCTCTCCAGCCCAGCGCGCGGCCCGCATCGCAGTACGGCCTGGCCGCGTCCAATGCTTCGTGATTCCCTTTCCGCTGCTCGGAGGCGCACTCTCGTTGGGAGCCGCGGCCTTCGCGTTCCTCGCGGGACCGAGAATCTGGAGGCATATGGCCATCGCAACCGCACGCAAAGAGCCCATCCCCGCACCCACCCACGACCGCGTCGCCCCGGCCAATGGCTGGGAGGCCGGCCAGCGCGAGACCGCCGTCTTCGCCGGCGGCTGCTTTTGGGGTGTGCAATCAGTCTTCCAGCGCGTCAAGGGCGTGCTCGAAACCTACGTCGGCTATACCGGCGGTGCCCGGGAGACGGCGGATTACAAGTCCGTCTGCTACATGGATACCGGCCACGCCGAGGCCATCGAGATCGTCTTCGACCCCGCGCAGGTCAGCTACGGTACCCTGCTCCGCGTCTTCTTCTCCGTCGTCCACGATCCCACCCAGCGCAACCGCCAGGGTGGTGATGTCGGCACACAATATCGTTCCGGAATCTTCTTTACCTCTAAAGAACAGCGCGAAACTGCCGATAAGTACATCGAGCAGTTAAATGGAGCGCACATCTTCCCCAAGCCCATCGTGACGGAGGTCACACCGCTCGGGGAGTTCTATCGCGGGGAGGAGTACCACCAGGATTACGCACTCAAAAACCCCAACAATCCTTATATCCAGGTGTGCGACATCCCGAAGATCGCTTCCCTGGGCCAGCAGTTCCCGACGCTCTTTCAGGAGTACCGGCGGGGGAGTTGATCTACGGCCTGCAGCCCAGACGCTTCCCTTCCGGAATTTGGATCTCCAGGTACGTGCCCTGGTGAAGTTCGTGCGCGGCACGACTGCGTCTTTTGTTGTACGCACCCGCTCTTTCGGTGCGGCGCATACAGCTATCCGAGGTCGTGATCCCCGCGTCTCACTTTTAATCTTTTTCGAGCTTCCGCTTTTGGAAACGGGCCACGTAGTACCGGGCAGGATGGTTGGGACGTTGTTGAAGACCAAGAATTGGCGAAGAAGCATGGCTGCCCCAATCGCGGCAGGTCTCTTCACGCTCACATGGGTACCCATCGCCAGAGGCCAGGCCGGGGCGGCCTCCCCCATCGTGCAAGCACAGCAGGCTGCCCAGACTGCCGGCGGCAAAGCCCAGCAAAGCACGGGGACGCAGACCGGCGTAGGCTCCAAGGATCCCAGCGGAAAACAGGGAGCACCGGGCGGCAAGGATGACGGTGCCGCCAGCAAACCGGCCAGCGCCACCGAGGCCGCCAGCACCTCCAAGCTGCGTCTCAGCCCCACCGCACCATCCACGCCACCCAAGGCCCTGCCCAAAAACCGCCCCGTCATCGGCGTGGCCCTTGGCGGGGGGGCGGCCGTGGCCCTCTCTGAGGTGGGCACCCTGCAATGGCTCAACGAGCATCGCATCCCGATCGATGTTATCGCCGGCACCAGCATGGGCTCGATTCTGGCGGCACTCTATTCCACAGGGAAAAACCCCGAGCAGATGAAGGGTATTCTCACGGGCGACAGCGTTAGCCGCGTCTTTCGGATCGGTTCCGCCTACTCGTCGCTGGATTACCGTCGCCGCGAGGACGATCGCGAGATCCCCAACGGTATTGAGATCGGCCTCAAACACGGCGTCTCCCTGCGCAATAGTCTGCTCACCGACACGGGCCTGAACGACATTCTCGACCGGGAGTTCCTCAACTACAACGATCAGACGGACTTCAACGATCTGCCCGTCCCGTTCCGTTGCCAGGCAACCGACCTCAGCGAAGCACACACGGTGACCTTTGCGCGCGGCTCGCTACCCGATGCGGTACGCGCCTCAGCCTCCATCCCCGGCGTCTTCCGGCCGTTTGAGATGAGCGGTCACCAGTATGTCGATGGCGCGATTCTCGAAAACCTCCCCACGCCCGACGTCAAAGCGATGAAGGCCGACGTGATTATCGCGGTGAGCTTGCCGCTTGAGCCGGTGAGCCAGGGAGAACTCGGCTCCATCCTGGGCGTCCTGCAACGTGCGTTTGCGGTGGGTATCGAGGCCAATGAGGTGCAGGCCCGCAAGCTCGCCAACGTGGTCATCATGCCGGATGTCACGGGCTTCACGGCCAACAGCTATCTCAAGATGGATGAGCTCTCCGCCCGCGGCTATGCCGCCGCCGAGGCTCACAAAGCCGAGCTGCTCTCCTATGCGCTCTCCGAGGACGACTACAAGGTCTACCTCGCCGCGCGGCGCTCCCGCGAGCGTCCCCCAGCCGGCACCGTCCTGCGCGTTCGCGTGAACGCGCCAAACCCCGGCGTCAAAGAGTATGCCGAACGCCTCTTCGAGCCCCTGATCAACCAGCCGGTCGATACAGACAAAGTGGAAGCCCTGTTGGCCGAAATCCGCTCCGATGGCCGCTACAACTCCGACTACACCGTCGGCTACGACGGCCCGCAGTCCAATCGGCCCATTCTTCTTGTCAGCGTCAACGACAAAAACACCGGGCCGCCCTTTCTGAATGTGGGCTTCAATCTTGCGGCACAGACGGGCGGCACCACCCGTGCAACTGTCTCGAGCATCCTGGTGTATCAGGATGTAGGCGGCTATGGCTCCAGCTTCCGGGCCAATGTCGACCTCGGCTTTGTGACCCGCGCGGAGGGCGAATACTTCTATAAACCCAATGCCTTCCACGGCTTCTTTGTCGCGCCACGAGCCAACATCGACCTGGAGCCGTTCTACATCTATCAGGGCAACTACCGTGTCTCGGAACGTCAGTCGCAGTTTGGCGGCTTCGGTGCCGACCTTGGCTGGAACGACAACAAACACCAGGAGCTCCGCGCCGGCTGGTCCCTCCAAAACGTGCAATGGTTCCCCATCACAGGGACCGACGGTCTTCCCGACTTTCACGGGGACGCCCAGACGGGGCGAATCCGCTACGTCTACGACTCGCAGGATCGTGCCCTCGTGCCCCACTTCGGCGTTCGCTCTGAAACCAGCCTCGGTTACCTGTACAACACCCCTGGCAGCCCCAGCGCGCCGCAGCTAATCAGCCAATTCGGCTTTACCCACGAGATCGGCAAGGGCAGCGAAAAGATCAAGAGTGACGTCTTCCTGTTCAACGTGGAAGGCGGCACCATGTTCAACCGCAACGTCGCCGAGCCCTTCCGGTTCACACTCGGCGGCCCGCTGCGGGTCAGCGATCTGGCCATCGATCAACTTCGCGGTACAGACTACTTCCTGTTTACGCCCGGTTATCTCCACCGCATTGCCACCCTGCCCGCACCGCTGGGCCAAACCATCTACGTGGGTGCCACCTATGAGGCCGGCCAGGTGCGCGCCCCCAACCACAATACGATTACCCGCCAGGACATCTACTTTGGCCTGATCGCGGAAACCCCCTTCGGCGTCATTACCGTCGCGCCCGCCATCGGCGATGCCGGCGAGCGCAAAGTGGTATTCACCCTGGGCCGCTTCTTCTCCACCCCGCCTGCCCTTCGATAAATTTCTCAAAAGGGAATCCGTTCTAGCCATCCCCGCGGTGCAAGCCCCCTATCCCTGCTGTCAAGGCCGGTGTGGGAAAGCCCGGGAAGGGGGAGGTTTACCGGCCCGTATCCAAACGCGCCGCAAGTCGTTCCGGCAGGCCCGCCGAGCGGATCGCCTGCTGCGCCGCGGCGATGTCATAGGCGATGCGCCGAAAGGTCACCAGCGCGGCTTCGTCGTCATAGAGCGCAAAGGCCGCACGCGGGTCGCGATCGCGCGGCTGCCCCACCGAGCCCGGATTTACCAGCATTCGCGATCCCGGTGGGATCGGCAAACGGCAGGTTCCGGAGACATCGCAAACCGGATGCACCTCCTCCCACTCCGCCCCCTGCTGCACGAAGCCGCCCTGCACATGGGTGTGCCCGAAGAAGGTGAGCCCGGTCTCCATGCGCTGCAGCGGCGTCCAGGCGTCGCGCATGGAAAGGATGTAATGATCCTCATGCAGCGGCGAGCCGTGGGCACACATGGCCCCAGCGCTCGCGCGCACCGGGCCTTTGGGCACCTCGCGCAGCCATTGCAGGTTCTCTGCGGTCAACGTACGCCGGGTCCATTCCGCCGCCTCCGCCGCCACCGGATTGAACCCGGCCGCACTCGTCTGTCCCGAGCACACACGGTCATGATTCCCTCGAACGTGCACGGTCGCGCGTTCCCGCAGGAGCTCGATGACCTGATTTGGATTCGCGCCGTATCCCACCGCATCGCCTAGATTCCAGATCTGATCGAACGTCTCCCCAGCCGCCAAAACAGCTTGCAGGGCCTGGAGATTGCCGTGGATATCCGATAGAACGAGGGCGCGCATCGACGAAGCGCCAGTGTACTCCCAAACGCCATACTTCTAGAGGCCCACCCGCAACGGCTCCCCACGCGGCGTGCGCATCGTCGGGGCCGCGGCAAGCAGGCCCTGGGTGTAGGGGTGCTGCGGCCGTGTGAGCACCTCCCGCGTCGCACCCTGCTCCACAATCTCGCCGTGCCGCATCACCGCGATCCGGTCCGCGATCTGCCCCACCACCGCCAGATCGTGCGAAATAAACAGCATGGAGAGGCCATGCTCCGTCCGCAGCCGTTTCAGTAGCAGCAGGATCTGTGCCTGCACCGTCACATCGAGCGCCGTGGTCGGCTCATCGGCAATGACCAACCGGGGCCGATTGATCAACGCCATCGCAATCACGATGCGCTGCCGCTGCCCACCCGAAAACTGGTGCGGGTAGTCCCCCAGCCGCCGCTGCGGATCCGGCAAAGCCACCTCCTGAAGAGCCCCGAGAACCCGTTCCCGCAAGATCTTTCGCGGGGTGCGTGGCGCGTGCGCCAGCACCGCTTCCCCCACCTGCCGCCCGATCGACATCACCGGATTCAACGCCGTCATCGGCTCCTGGAAGATCATCGCCAATGCCCGGCCACGTTGCCGTCGCATGGCCTCCTCCGGCAGATGCAGCAGATCGTCCGCGCCCTCAAAAGCGGCTGACCCAGCCTTCCCAGCCGTCTCGGCACGGCGGGGGTCCGGCGCGTCCCCAAAACCGGTCCGCAGCCACACCTCCCCGCTCACCATGGCCCGCGAGTCCAGCAACCGCATCAGCGCCAGCGCGGTCGCCGACTTCCCCGATCCGGACTCCCCAACCAGCCCCAGCGTCTCGCCCGTCGCCACCTCGAACGAGATCCCACGCACGGCCGCCGCTGCGCCAAACCCGATCCGCAGATCGCGCACCGAAAGCAGAGGCCCAACGATTCCAGGGGTCGTCATCTTGCCCAATGAAATCACAAATCTCCCGCTCCAGCGGCTACACGCCCATTTCCGCGTCGAGCGGGAACCGCGCTCATCCAATCCTGTATGCGCGAAAAGTCCGCTGCCCTTCGCCTCTCGGTCCTCGATCAATCCCCCGTACCCGCCGGCCACACACCCGCGGAGGCGCTCGAGAACTCCCTCGACCTCGCCCGGCACGTCGACCGACTCGGCTATACGCGCCTGTGGTACTCCGAGCACCACGCCATGGCGATGCTCGCCTGCACCGCCCCGGAGATCCTCATCACCCGCGCGGCCGCCGCCACCTCGCGCATTCGCGTCGGGTCGGGAGGCATTATGTTGCCGCACTACTCCGCCTTCAAGGTCGCCGAGGTCTTTCGCACCCTCCATGCCATGTTCCCCGGCCGCATCGACCTCGGCATCGGCCGCGCTCCGGGCGGTGGCCAGCTTGAAAGCTACGCCCTGCGCCGCAACCGCCAAGCGCAGCAACCCGACGACTTCCCGCAGCAACTCGCCGAGCTCCTCGCCTACCTGCATCCCGAGCGCTTCGCCGCGTACAGCGCCACCCCAGGCCCCAACGCAAGCC
>CAXTUW010000007.1:0-54261 GCA_964247595.1 uncultured Acidobacteriaceae bacterium
CCGCCACCCCCACCACCACCGACTCCCACGCCGCCCAAGGCTGTCCAGGCTGCGCCTTCGGAGATCGATCAGACACTGCGCGCACCGGCCAAGATCCCGCATGACATTAAGATGATGCGCGATACGGCCGCACCTCCGCCGGCAAGTTCTGCCAGTGCAAGCTTCGGCTCAGCCGGCGCAGGTAATCCAGCCTCGCTGCTGGGCGGCGATGCCAACGGTACCGGAGCACCTGGACCGGCCATCGCCGTCAAATCCAGCGGTCCGGTTCGTATCTCGGGCGGTGTGATCGCCGGCAATAAGCTCTCCGGTCCCACCCCGGTCTACCCGGCCATTGCGCGCTCGGCGCGGCTGAGCGGCAGCGTGGTCCTGAGCGCAAAGATTTCGAAGACGGGCACCATCGAGGATCTCAGCGTGGTAAGCGGTCCGGCAATGCTCACAGGGGCGGCCATCGATGCTGTAAAGCAGTGGCGGTACAAGCCTTACATCCTGAACGGCGAACCGACAGAAGTGAACACAACCGTTACCGTAAATTTCAACCTCAACAGCGGTGGCTAAAACTCCGTACTCCGGCTACCCTGCCTGTGGGATGGGCTCCCATCGCCAGGCAGGGTACCGTTGCTTTAGAACGAAGATGTTCCAAGCCAACGTATTTAACCAGTGAACCGGGCTTGGCCCGACCCTTTTCGAGCAGCTTGCGGCAATCGTCCTGGCCTTTGGCTCAGCCGGTCGCCGTTCCCCGACAGATCTCCCCGCCTCGCACTCTTTATCTGGCCTGAACGAATTCAAGATCTCCCTCGCACCTGATCCCCAGGAATCCCCAGGAGGAAAGAAACACCGTGATCCTTGCCCATCTCGCACAAACCGCCCACGTCTCCCATAGCTTGGTCGCCTCGCTTGGCATGTTCTTTCAGGAAGCTGCCGGTGCCGCTCCCGAAGTCGGCTTCAGCCCCATGCAGCTCTGGGGCAATATGGGTCTGCTCGCCAAGATCGTCGTCATCATCCTGTTCATCATGTCGATCTGGTCGCTGGCTGTAATCATCGACCGCGCTATTTACTTCTCGGCGGCGCGCAGCCAGTCGCGTGAGTTCGCTCCCCGTGTTGCCAATGCCCTCAAAGAGGGCCGTCTGGACGAGGCGATCAAGGTTGCCGATAAGAGCAAGAAGTCGCACTTGGCCGAGGTCGTCACTGCGGGCCTTACCGAGTTCCGTTCGTTCGGTTCAGGTGGCGCAATCACAGAGGAGCAGGTGGAAAGCTCCAAGCGCGCTCTCGAGCGTTCTGAAGCCATTGTTCATGCCAAGCTGAAGAAGGGTCTTGGCGGTCTCGCGACCATCGGCTCCACGGCTCCCTTTATCGGTCTGTTCGGCACGGTGGTCGGCATTCTGAACGCCTTCCGTTCCATCGCCAGTTCGCACGCAACAGGTATCGGCGCGGTTGCCGGCGGTATCTCGGAGGCCCTGGTTACAACGGCGTTTGGTCTGCTCGTCGCTATCCCGGCCGTGATGCTCTTCAATTACTTCACGGGCAAGGTCGAAGCCTTCGACGTGGAGATGGATAATAGCTCCTCCGAGCTCGTCGACTACTTCATCAAGCAGTCGCAGCGCTAAGCCAGCCGCCTGGGGGGTATGGCTCTCGAAGAGAGTCACACCCCCAGGCACCTGGAAGGCAGCAAGCATTAGCGCCGCAGCCGGGCGGCACATACCGGGTTTCCGGTCCGGAGGGAGTAAGCTATGGCAATCTCAAAACGGGATGAAGGCAAGAAGGTCAACTCCGACATCAACGTCACCCCCATGGTGGACGTGATGCTGGTGCTGCTGATCATCTTCATGGTCGTCACTCCCATGCTGAACAACAAGGTAAACGTCAATCTGCCGGTGGTTACCGCGTCCACCATCATGGACAATGCGAACAAGGAAGACGCAATCAACGTTGCGGTCACCCGCGATGGGCACTATTTCGTTGGCGGCGACCGCGTGGATCTCGATCAGCTGGGCACGAAGGTGGCCGCGCTTGAGGCGAAGAAAACCAACCCCAGCGACGATAAATCGGTGTACTTTCGTGCCGATTCTCGCGCGAACTATGGCAACGTGATGGATGCGATTGACGGTCTGCGCACCGGCGGCGTGAGCCAGCTCAACCTGCTGACCGATTCGGTAAATACCGGCAGCTAAAGGAACCCGGCCGCACCTGCCGCGCAAGCGGCTTGGGTGCCGGTCTTCAGTGAGGTGCAGTATGGGAATGTCCGCAGGTGGCGGTGGTGGCGTAGGCGCAAATATCAACGTCACACCGCTAATTGACGTCTTGCTGGTGCTGCTGATCATCTTTATGGTCATCGTGCCCAACAATCCAAAGGGCCTGGAGGCGCTGGTACCTCAGCCGCCTAAGAAGCAAACATCGGATCCTCCGCCGAATGCCCGCACTATCGTAGTACAGGTACAAGCGAACGGGACCGCTCCGGAGACCTACAAGATCAACGAAACGCCCTTCGCCAAGGAGGCCCTCACGGGTCAACTACAGCAGATCTTCGCAACCCGTGTGGAGAAGGTCATGTTCGTGAAGGGTGATCCCAAGCTTGACTTTGGTCCCATCGCACAGGTGATCGGCTACGGCCACGCTGCCGAGGTGACCAACATCGGCATCATCACACCGCAGGTCGAGGCAGGGCACTAAAGCCTGCATTAATCGCATGTCAGCCAAAGCGGGGAGGCGAAAGCCTTCCCGCTTTGCGTTTGTGGCTAGAGCGGATTCGCAAATGGTGTAAGACAGGCAACAGCAAGCACAAACGCAGATTGCCTGCGGGAATGACAACAAAAGAGAAAACCCCTAATGATCTCCCCCTTCCCGTTAAAGATGCCGGGAGGTGTGCGGCCGCGGCATCTCCGGCGGTCGGTCGACACTTGCGGTAATCAACTGGTCGCGGCCTTCGGCCTTGGCGCAGTACATCATTGAGTCTGCCGCTCGAATGATGGAGTGGAGATCCTTGCCGTCCTGGGGAAAGGTGGCCAGCCCGAAGCTGGCAGTGATGTGCAGCGCGAGACCTTCGCTGGTTAACAGCGGCGTGGAACGCAGGCGGTCGCGCAAGGCGCTGGCGATCGCGACGGCCTCAGGCTTATCCAGCCCGCGCAGCAGGGCGACAAACTCGTCACCACCATACCGGAAGGCAAGATTACCGGGTCCGAGCGACCGCTTGATCACGGTGCCTGTCTCGGCCAACAGCCGCGACCCGACGAGATGGCCGTGTGTGTCATTGATGCTCTTGAAGCGGTCCAGATCAAAAAACAGCAGGCTGAAGTGATCCGCGCACTGGGCGTTGACGACAGCTTTAGCGACCGCAATCTCTGCCTCTAGACTGGTGTAGAGATACCGCGAGTTATACAGTCCCGTACAGTCATCCGTGATGCTGAGACGGTGCACCAGGTTGACCTGCCGGGCGTTCTGGAGAGCGATTGCGGCGTAGTCGCAGAGGATCCGGAGGAAGGACAGTGAGCTGCCGGGCAGAAGATCGAGCTTGCTGTTGTGCAGCTGCAGCACTCCGAGAATGCGCTCGCCGTGGCGCAGAGGCAGGCAGGCAATTGACTGCAGATTCAGTTCCGGATGTTCACGAGCGAAGCGGGACCACTCGCGGTCGAGCCGCACGTCCGGCACAACCAGCGGTTCGCCGGTAAGGGCGACATAGCCGGCGATACCCTCGCCCATGCGCAGGCGGATGGCCGGCGTCTGCGAACCGCCTTTGCCTGTGGTCAGCGCGTAATAAAGCTCATTGGTTTCTTCGTCGACCATCAGCAGCGACCACCGCTCCGGCCCGAAGTACTCCTCCATCTTGCCGAGAACGGCGCGCAGCAGGGGCTCAAGCTCGAGGTTGGAAGTAAGTGCGCGCGCCACCTCATGGAAGAGCCGCAGCTCGTCCGCATGGGGTGCTCTGGTGATCTTTCGGCTGCTCAGGCCTTCTCCTTCCGCACGGCGCAGAGAAGAGATCCGCCCCGGAAATCTCAGCATAGCGCCTTTCGTTTATTACCTAACAGCAGAAAGCAAACGATGACCTAAAAGCTCATCACTTTGATCGGCTATCGAACATGCGCTTCGATACTAGAGCAGATTATCTTTCGGCACGCAGCTATTCGTTTTGTCATCGCGCACGGATCTGCTGTTCTCGTTAACGGTTTGCGGAAGAAAAGCCGATCCCTGCGAGGGTAATAAGCAAAACACCCCTGCACAGGGTTGTAGCAAACGGGCAGCGTGCATTTGCGCGGCGCACCCAAAACGGGAGAACAGCCTTTAGCCGCCGATCTGCACCATGCTGCGCGCCGGGCTGAGGAAGCCCGGTTCGCCAATATGATGGCGCGCTTCCTTACGGTCGACTACCTGCCGTATGTAGTGCAGCAGGTCGTCGTCCTCAGCGCCATGGTGCATGCGGCCTGCAAGATCGTAGTCGGTCTGCGAGAAGAGGCAGGTGCGTATCTTGCCGTCGGAGGTGAGGCGGACGCGGCTGCAGTGACCGCAGAACGGGTGCGAGACAGGGGCGATGATGCCGATCTCTCCGCGCCCGTCATCAAAGGTATAACGGCGCGCTGTCTCCGACAGTTGATGCGCGGGCAAAGCCACTAGGGGCCGTACCCGGCCTAGCCGTTCCACGATCTCTTCCAGGCGAACGACCGTCTCGGGTGCCCAGGTGCGGTCCTCACCGAGCGGCATGAACTCGATGAAGCGGACGACCACGCCCTCGGAGCGGGAGAACTCCGCGAATGCCTCGATTTCCCCGTCGTTGAAGCCGCGCAGCAGCACGCAATTCACCTTGACAGGGCCAAGACCGGCGTCTTGCGCTGCCCGGATACCATCGCGAACCCGCACAAAGCTATTGGGCACGCGGGTGATCCGCGCAAAGGTCTCGGGATTGCAGGCATCCATGCTGACCGTCACGCGAGACATCCCGGCGGCCTTCAGATCGCGTGCCATGGGGGCGAGCAGGTGGCCATTCGTTGTGAGCGCAAGGTCGAGCAGGGTGCCGGGGGCATAGGCCGGGCGGAGGCGCGCCGTCTCGCGGACCAGGTCCACCAACCCGCGGCGCAGCAGGGGCTCACCACCCGTAAAACGTACCTTCTCCACGCCGACGGAGACGAAGAGCCGCAGCATGCGGGCGTAATCCGTAAGCGGCAGTTCGCCCAGAGCAACGCCGCCATCGCCGGAACCGGCTCCGCTGCGGCAATAGACACAACGGAAGTTGCACCGATCCGTTACGGAGAGGCGCAGGTCCGTGATGTTCCGGCCGTGCCGGTCACGGAGTCGGGTCCTGACTTCAAAGCCAACTGAGGGGGCGGGCTGCAACACACCCCTACGATCCCCCGGCACCGGAAGAGTCAGACTGGCATCGAGTTCGGAAATGGGAAAGCTGATGGTGCTCATACCGCAATCAGGGATTAGATGCATCGAAGGTAGCCGTCGCATCCCACCTTTGTGTCATACTGGCCGGGCTGGTCAGGTGGTAGGTGCTGTGTTCTTCATGTTTTTGCGAAAGCGCACCCATTTCCACATCTCTCCTTTTGAGGTTTTGACGCTTGGCCGTTTCGCCGCATGTGGGTCCATGGTTGTATGGTCATGCGCTCGTGCTCCTCTGCCTGGGGCTCGTGAGCGCGATGGCCTGCTTCTACATTCTGAGCAAAGAACGGCATGCACGCCGGTCGAACGGAGTTCGCACGGATAGTTCCGCGCGCAGCTTCGCGGACCTGCTGGAGCGCCACGGCTTCGATCCGGCCATCGCGCTCGCCACGTATTGGTACCTACAGGAGACTCAGGGCCGGCGGTTCCCGATTCTGCCGAGCGATGATCTGCAGCACGATCTTGGACTGAGCGCCGAAGGGATCGAGCATACCTATCTGGCGCTGATGGCGCTGCTGGGCCGAAAGCCTGCTTTGGGTTGGCAGCGGCAACCGATCCAAACGGTGGAAGACCTGATCCGCATATTACAGAGCGCGCAACAGTCCGCCTCCGTGGCGGCATAGCCTACCTGAAATTGCATTCCGCACATAGGGACGTTGCGACGGATCAGAGGCTTTAGGTCCCAACCCCGAACTCAATCTCATGGCTTTGTTCGCCGGCATGGGCGTAGAAGTCATACGGTGTGCGGCGATGGAACTTGTAGCGCTGGCGCAGCTCCCGCCCCACAACAACTCCCAGCGCCAAAGCGGTGATACCGGCGGAGACCAGCCCGACGTTGCGGACCACGAGCTGGCTTTCGTGCGCGGCGTAGTCGATCGTGTGTTCGACGCCGCGGCGTAATGTACGGATGGAACGGTTCAACCTCATGCGCAGCATCATAGCGCGGCCTCGTACCGGGTGTGATGACCCGTCTGTGACATAGATAGCAGACCTTTGCGTAACAAGGGAATGCCCGTGGAGGTTACGTCGTCGAACTCCCTGACGACGCGGCGGGGGCGGAGGAGGGCGCGCTCGCGGGCGCGGCTGTGGGAGTGGCCGGGGGAGCGGAATCGCCCTTGCCCCCGCCGGAGCTTTCCCCAGCACCCTTGTCGCCGGAGGGGGCCGCGCCTTCGCCGGAAGCTCCACTCGGAGCCGGTTTTGCAGAGGAATACAGATCCTTATACCATCCGGAGCCTTTGAACTGGATCGCCGGAGCCGTCAGGGTGCGGGCGAGCGGGCCGCCGCAGAACGGGCAGGTGGTCAGTTCCGGGTCAGAAAACTTCTGGATCTTCTCTGTGCGGCGATGGCACGCCCCACACTCGTACTCATAAAGCGGCATCGATTCCTGCTTCCTATTGGCTTTGATGATCAGACCGTGCCGGCCGTTACGTCCGCGAACCTGCCTCGGGACGACCGTGGCACCGCGAAGGAACGGGGTCTGGAAGGATCTCCGCTAAGAGTTAGCATAAGGCCTTGGGGTGCTTCGCCCCATTTGCCGGAGTCGCCGGCCGGGTTTCATCCCGGCGTTTTGGAACTCCGTCAAAGGCAAAGCCAAATGTTTAAACGGAGATCTCCCTGCTGTTTTCCCGCACTTTGACGATCGGTATAGCCTCCATCGGCTCTCTTGCCCTTCCGGCCCAGCCCCTCTCCGGACAGGTGCTGGCACGGCCGGGTTGGGCTGGTGCCGGGGTAACGGCTGAGCCCTGGTGGCATTCAGCTGTGATTTATCGCCTAGATCCCGCACGTTTTCAGGACTCCGGGGGTACGGGCCTAGGCGATCTGGCGGGGGTGGCGCGACGGTTGGAATACCTCCAATCGCTGGGGGTCGATGCCATCCTGCTTGACAAGGCATATGCCTCCCCGGCTCCTGCCGGTTCACAGAATGATCTCGACGAGCTGATTCGTGCCGCCAGTCAGCACCGCCTGCGGGTGCTTCTGGCGATCACGCCTGCCATGCAGCGGGAGGACCGCCAGACGCTTCTGGCACGAGTCCGCCAGTGGCTTAGCGCGGGGGCGGCAGGTGTCGCTCTGCTGGGGCCAGGGGCGCTAAACGCGGCATCGGCGTCTGCACCGGATGCAGGTCTGGTTGCCGAGGTGAGCCGGTCCATACAGAGCTTTCCGGGGGGTCGCGTGCTCCTGGCCGATCCCGCAGCGGGTGCAAACGGGGCCACGTTCCTCGCTGCCCGGCGTTCCCATGGAGCCGCCCCAGCGTTCAGCAATATGCAGGGCGGACAGCTGGTGACGGCCGGGACGCTTCCGGTGCAAGCATCCGATGCGGCAGAATTACGCCAAAGTCTGGCCGCGTTGACGGGTTCTGGCGCAACTGCCGGTGCGGTGCCTTTACTGCGCTTCGCCGGGAATCCGCGCACCGGCTCACCGGATGCGGCTGCCGCTGCGGCGCTGCTGCTCGCCTCCGGTGGAGCGGCCCTATTCGACTTCGGCGACGAGATCGGTCTGGATGCCTATACCGAGACCCCGAGCGGAGTGGTTCCCGCAACTCCGGGCAGGGCAGGGTCCGGAACCCTGCCCATCATGCAGTGGACGCCCGCCAACATCGGTCAACCGGCTCCGGCACCGATTGAGCGTGTGGCCCCGATCCAGCGAGCCGTACCGGGGAGCCCAAACAGCGAGTATGGGGCCTACCACCCGTATGTTCGCCCATCCCCACAGCCTGGCAGCCCAGCCAACGCCACCTCGCATGCTCCGGCAGGCGGCGAGCCTCCTGCGACGCTGCCCGATCCGGACACCCTGCCCGGCTTTACGACGGGTATTTTGCCGGCACCGCCGATGGAAGGCAAGCGCATCAATGTAGCCACGGAGGATCGTGATCCGGGATCGCTGTTGAACGCCTACCGGCAGCTTATCGCCCTGCACCACGGCAATATCACGCTGCGCGATGGGGGCGAGTTTGTGCTGAACCGTGATGCGCAGCGGGCGGTAGTCTGGGTACGGCGAGCGTCAGCGGAGTCCCGCGCCGCCACGGAAGTAATCGGTGCCGTGAATCTAGGCGACGTGCCTGTGACACTGGCATTGGATGGTGATCTCGTAAAACTGCGTGTGCGGACCGGGGCGCTGCGGCCGCTGTTTGCCTCCGCTTCACAGCCTCTCACCGGCGAGACCACGGGCACCCTGCGCCTGCCGCCTCATGCGGTGTTTCTGGGGGAGACCCTGCCACAGGCGACACGAGGTTCTCGCCGAAGCCCCGGGCATTAGCCCTGGTGCCAATTGCGGCAGGCAGGCGGGAGCCGGCCTGCTGAACGCGGTGGTGGGTCCAGCTATCCCTTACGGTCGGAGGTCACGGTGCGAGCAGAAGGCGGAGGTGCTTCGCTTTGCTCAGGCTGGCAACCAGAGGAATAACCGGCATGCAGACAGCTCACGGCTGTCTCGTCGTGAAGCTGCAAGGTCGAAACATAGAAGAGCGGCCCTATAACTAAGGCCGGCTCCAAAAATAAGAGCGGCTCCCGGGTGGGGGAGCCGCTCTTCTCGACAGGGATGCCAGCTTACTGGATCTTCCAGCTTTGGTTGGGTGCCCCGTTGGTGGGGTAAAGGATGATGTACGGACCGCCGTTCGGGTTTTGATGGCTGTCATCGAAGACCAGGCCGGTGGCCTTGTTCTTGATCACATAGCCACCACCGCTGGCAGTCAGCGACCATAGCTGGGTGGCGTCCCCGGCGGGCACATTCTGCACGAGCGAGATGGCCGGTGTAGCCGATCCGTTCGTGTCCGTCAGAAAGAGTCCGCTGAAGACGTTCTGAATGGTGTAGTACCCGTTGCCGTCATAGGCGAAGAACCACTCCTGGTTGGGTGCCCCGTTGACCGGCCATTGGTACATGGCCGTGCCGGGTGCCAACGTCTGGTGCGGATCGTCCATGACCAAGCCGCTGAAGACATTGGTCATCGTGTAATCGCCATCCGCGATCGGTGCCGCCGCCTGCCGCACAAAGCCGAAGATGCCGACGCTGTTCGTGGTACCGACATAGACCTTGCCGTTGGCGATCGTCGGCGCGATGAATTTATTGCCCGTGCCGAAGTGATCGCGGCCGTTGGCGGCCTGATTGCTGTTGTAAAACTCGGTGGAGAGATTATTGGCGTCGTAGGCATGCAGGACGGCAGGACTGGTGTTTTCGGTCGCCCAAACGATGCCGCTTCCGTTGCCATAGGAGGAGATACTGGGGGTTGTTCCCGGATACGCGAACGTGGTCGGGGTTGTCTGCGTCGGAGATGCCAACAGCTTCGCCCCGCTTACGGTGAAGGAGGCAAGGTTCTGTGAGACCGAGCCGTAGTACACATGCTCGTTGAAATAGGCGGGGCTGGACCACTCCCCGCCGGGGAGCGCATTGGCAAGCTCTTGGTACAGCGTGCCATTCGAACTGGAGTCGAACTTGCCCATATTGTTGCGATCGGCGACATAGATGTTGTGATCCTTGCCGGCCGCCACAATCAACTGACGCGTTTTGCCCGTGGCATCGACCTGATCCGGCAGCAGCATCAGTCCACCCGAGCCGAGATCCGTGTCCACGCTGGATTCGGAGACGGAGTTGTACATCGTCCAGTAGTCGACCGGGGAAAGCGTGTTGCCATTCAGTGCCAGCTTTACGAGCGCGTTGCCGTAGTCGCCGCTCGTGGGAAAGCCCTGCCCGTTCAGCGTGGTGTCAAAGGTGCCGTTGCCGAGCGAGATATACACATTGCCCGAGGGGTCCGCGGCGGGCCCGGCCCCGGCGTTCCAGGGCGCGGCATCGCTGCCGTTCGGCACGAAATCAAGGGCGGCGGTCTGCGCCAGGGTCGTCTGGTTGTAGGTCATCATCCAGCCGCCATAGGGCCGTATGTCGCAGTGCGAGGACCAGCTGGTGTACAGGGTACCGTTCTGGATCAGCAGCCCGGGCCGCTCCTTGTACTGCTTCGGATCGAAGGTCACGACACCGCCGGAACTGCCGTCGCCCGTGCCCGGATAGGTTGCGTGCACGACCACCGGTCCATTGAACTGTTCGGCGGCGGTCGAAAGGTCGAGTGCGTGGATGCGATGGTAATAGTTACCGGCACCGTCCTTGCTCATGGCGACCAGGTAGATCGTTCCATGCGGGCCGGCGTTGCGATCGATGGCGGGTGTCGCCGTGATGCCGATCTCCGGCGTGACCTGATTGCAGTTGCGCGCGTCCGAGGTGGTCTCGCCGGTACCCAGCAGAGACTTCTGCCACAACACCGTGCCATTGTCGGCGTCCACTGCATAGATGCTGTCGTGTTCGGTGGCGATGAACAGGACATTGTGCGTGCCCTTGCCCGCCACATTCAGCGCGGAGACATAGAGCGGCTGTGCATCCACCTTGCCATCGACGGCCACATTGGCCAGCAGGCCGAAGCGGGTGGCGTTTACGTTGGCGGGGGTAAGAATCGCTTCAGCCGTGTTTTGACCGGTACGGGCGGCATCGTTGTGCCACGTCAGCACGTCGGTTTGCGCCTGGGCGAGAAGAGGGAAAGCGAGAACTGCTGCGGACGCGAGAGAAAGGGATCTCCGCATCGGGGCCGGGAGCCGATAGAGCCGAGAAATCATAGGGGCCTCATGAAGAAACGCGTGTTGATGCCTCCACTTAGTTGCCTCTGGTACGCCGGCGAATCTCCGAGGAGTTCAGCTCTGTGCGCGCACGAAGGTGAGCAAATTGTGGGATGGCAGTGAGCGATGAGTGAAGCCAAGAGAAGGGCGGTGCAGGTGAGGACAAGGTGCAGAGGAACTGGGATTGAACGGTGCCATGCGGACGGCTCGCGTTCCGCACACCCAAGAGCTTACAGCAACGGCGGTGCGGCGTGCCGGGAGCTGTTGTGCCGTGGCTGTTACGGCTGCTTCGTTTGTCCCGCAGCTTCCGTTATCCTGAGCGGAGCGAAGGACCTCTGTATCTCCTCAGGCTTCCAGGGCTGGCAGAAGCATACGGAGATTCTTCACTCCGTTCAGGATGACGAGGCAGGACATTCGGGATGACGAGGCAGGACATCGAGGCAGGACATCGAATCTTGAACTTCGTTCAGGGCTCCGCTCGTGAGCATACGATGGCCATTACGGCCGGGTCTTGGCGATATCCGGGCCGAGTTGTTCCTGCACACTGGGCGCGGGTTCCTCAGGGACCGAGCCGCCCACCAGCCCGGCCTCCGCTTTGCCGTCAAGGTGATACTTCGCCAAGCCTTCCGTCAGGCAGCGGAACGCCTCCTCCGGGGTATCGGCGAACTGCAGCAAATCCTTGTCTTTGGCGGCAATCGCTCCCTTTTCGGCGAGAAAGTCCATGTCGATGGCACGCTTCCAGTACGCCGAACCATACAGGACGACCGTGATCTTCTTGGCCAACTTGCCGGTCTGGTCCAAGGTCAGCAACTCAAACATCTCGTCCAGGGTTCCGAAGCCGCCCGGGAAGACCACGAGCGCTTTAGCCAGGTAGGCAAACCAGTACTTGCGCATGAAGAAATAGTGGAAGTTGAAGTTCAGCGCGGGCGTGATGTAACGGTTCGGCACCTGCTCAAACGGCAGCACGATGTTGAGACCGATGGTCTTCGCGCCGGCCTCCCAGGCACCGCGATTGGCGGCTTCCATGATGCCCGGTCCACCGCCGGAGGTGACCACGAAACGATGCCGCCGGCCGGGCAGCTTCTTCGCCCAGGTGGCCATCATGCGGGCCAGGGTGCGGGCGTCTTCGTAGTACTGCGCCATTTCGACGGCGGCCTCGGCGGGCTTGCGTTGTGGCTCCGTGACCTCGCCGTGTGCGAGTTCTGTGGCGCTGGGCGGCTGCTCTTCTGCGGGTGCCGGCTCCACTGAACCTGTATTTGCGAGCTGGCGCAGCTGTTGGTGTGCCTCGTCCAAGGCGCGAAAACGGGCTGAGC
Source organism: uncultured Acidobacteriaceae bacterium (assembly GCA_964247595.1). Lineage (GTDB taxonomy): Bacteria > Acidobacteriota > Terriglobia > Terriglobales > Acidobacteriaceae > Granulicella. The sequence goes on from CAXTUW010000007.1 coordinate 12,272, forward strand.
CGAAGAACACCACCGTGTCCTGGATACGCTCGCGGCGGAAGCGCGCCATCGGTTCGGAGTACTCGGCCAGGATGCGGAGCAGCCGGCCGTCGGGCGAATCGAGGAACTCGGGGTCGCGGTAGGCCAGCGGTGCCTGCGGCAGCGCCTCGGGGCTGCGCAACTCCTCATGTTCACCCGCCATGTGTGGTGCGCCATCTCTGCCCGAAGCCGAGACTCCCTGTCGAAACTCCGCCATCGAACGAGCATACCTTGGGGTTGTTGTGGCTTTGCGAGTAGGCGCTTGGCGAAGCGAAGCAACAGCCCTGATTTATAAGGGGAAATATGTGCTCCCAGCTAAATTTGTCATCTCCCGGCTGCGCAGACGGCAAGAGCCCTTCGTTCGAGCAAGGGGGGGGGAGATACCTCGTTGGGCGTCGCCTCTCAGTTCTGTAAATGCAATTTCCCTCACTTCTTCATGCATATCGCTTGCAAGCGGAACTTCGTTCCGCATAGGATGTGAAACATGGTTGCTGTCCGGCAAGGACATCAGGCTGCCCATGGCGCCTTATCGAGGAGAAGATCATGTCAAACGAACGTGTCGCTCTGGTTACCGGAGCCAATCAAGGAGTCGGTTTTCAGGTAGCCAAGGAACTTGTGGCGAATGGAATTACAGTGTTCGTCGGATCGCGCGATTTTGAGCGTGGCAAGACCGCAGCCGAGGAGATCGGAGCGGGCGCGACGGCTCTCCAGATCGATGTTACCGATCGCGTTTCGATCGACGCGGCGGCGGAACGCATCCGCAAGGAGTTGGTCGCTTAGACCTTTTGATCAATAACGCGGCGATCTCCAATACCAACAAGGGGAACTTGTCATTGCAGGAGTACGCCAAGATATCCCGCGCGAGCAATGCCCCACTGGATGAGATTCGCGCGGTGTGGGAGACGAACGTATTCGGCGCGCTCTCCGTTTATCAAGCGATGCTTCCGCTCCTCCGTGAGTCCTCAGACGCCCGCATCGTGAATGTGTCTAGCGGAGTCGGCTCGCTGGCGATGAATGCGGATCCTAAGTTTCCTTATCATGCCTACTATGGCCCGATCTATCCGGCATCGAAGGCCGCGCTCAATGCGATGACGCTGGCCATGATGATTGAATTAGAGTCGACCGGAATAAAGGTGAACCTTGTATCACCGGCGTTTACCAAGACCAACCTCAATGGCTATGCAGGCACGGAATCTCTCGAAGATGGGTCGCGTGAGGTCGTTCGGGTTGCACTGCTCGGTCCGGATGGCCCGACGGGAACATTCACGCTCTGGGAGAACACAGCAATCCCGTGGTGATCGGCTCGGCCGAAAGCACGACGCTCGGCGTAGCTACCGGCGTCATCTCCAGCGCTGTGTAATTTGCCCGTAGTGAACTTGAGCCTGTGCGTTCCTGTCATGTGTCCAGTAACCGTCAGGGATGACACTCTGTCCGGCTGCATAGACTTTCGTTTTCGACCAGAAAACGATTCGTCATTCTGCCCTGGCACCGAAAACCTGTTGCGCAAGCGCAGGGTGATTTCGTTCCTCTTGTCACTTCTCATCTTGAGGTTCGTAACTCTGGGACTACCGCCGAAGATCGCGGTAGTGCAGCAGTTCGCTGATGCCAATCCACAGGTCCAGCAGGCCGAGCCCGCTCAGCAGGCCGCGTACCCAGCCCTGCAGCAGCCAGTACGCCGCTGCGGGGTGGCCGAGAATCCAGCCATTGCCATCCCAGTAGCGCGGCGACCACGGCAGTACCGTCATGAGCCCGCCGATGTACAAGCAAAAAATGACCAGCATTCCCAGGCTGAGACGCTGCAGCCAAACCGGCGCGACCTCCAGCTTGCCGTGGAGAACGGGCGAAGTCTCGGGCGTTTCCGGAAACAGCTCGCCTTGTGGGTGCGACGACACCACTTCACGGTAACAGGATGAGGGTCTCGGCGTCTTAGGTTCGGGAAGTCCCGATGCGATGCGGTGAAGGGCTCCGCAGGGGTCGTAGCCCGTCTCTTGGTTCCCGCGCTGGAGCTTCAGGTCGCTGAAGCCGGATTGACTCTGCGAAAATAGAAGGTGCGATGCTGCAATTATCCGGCGCGGGAAAGCGCTTTGGTCACAAGCTCCTGTTTGAAGAGGTCAGCTGGCTTATCACGCCCAACGAGCGAACGGGGCTGGTGGGCGGCAATGGCACGGGCAAATCCACGCTGCTGAAGGTGCTCGCGGGCTTGGAAGGCCTCGACTACGGGCAGCGCACGCACACCCGTGGCATGACGCTCGGCTACCTGCCGCAGGATGGCTTGGCGCTCTCCGGGCGCAGCGTGTTTCAGGAGTGCCTGAGCGTCTTCGACGAACTGCTGGCGTTGGAGGTCGAGTACGAGCAGCTCACGCACGTCATGAGTGAGGCCGACCCTAAATCGCGCGAGTACGCGGTGGCGGCGGACCGCTACAGCGAGATCGCCGAACTGCTGCATGTGCATGACATCTACACGCTGGACGCGCAGGTGGGGGCGGTGCTCGGCGGCCTGGGTTTCTCGAAAGAGGACTGGGAGCGGCGTACCGAGGAGTTTTCCGGCGGCTGGCAGATGCGTATCGCCTTGGCCAAGCTGCTGCTGCAAAAGCCATCGCTGTTGCTCTTAGACGAGCCGACCAATCACCTCGATCTTGAATCGCGCAACTGGCTCGAGGAATACCTCCAGTCTTACGAGAACGCCTTTATCCTGATCTCGCATGACCGCTACTTCCTTGACCAGACTGTGAGCAAAACGGTCGAGGTCTGGAACAAGCGGATGCACGTGTACCACGGCAACTACTCAAAGTACCTCACGCTCAAGGACGAGCGCCGCACGCAGCTGATGAGTGCCTACAAGAACCAGCGCGAGCGCATTGAGGATCTCGAAGCCTTCATCAATCGTTTCCGCGCGCAGGCCACCAAGGCCAAGCAGGTGCAGTCGCGCATCAAGGAGCTCGACAAGATCGAGCGCATCGAGGTGCCGGAGGAAGAGGCAACGATCCACTTCACCTTCCCGCAGCCGCCGGCCAGCGGACGGACCGTGCTGGAGTTGAAGAATCTCACCAAGCACTATGGCGAGAAACGGATCCTGGAGAACGTCAGCTTCACCATCGATCGCGGCGATCGTATTGCCCTGGTGGGAGTGAACGGCGCAGGCAAGTCGACACTGCTGCGCATGCTGGCGGGCCTGGAGAAGCCGACGAGCGGCGAGATCAAGCTGGGCCACAATGTGCTGCCGGACTACTTCGCGCAAGACCAATACAAGGTGCTGAACCCTGAAGCAAAGATGCTGGACGACATCACGGGCTCGAACCCGCGGGTAGATGTAGTGACGCTGCGCTCCTTGCTGGGCTGCTTTATCTTTACGGGCGACGATGTGTTCAAGAAGCTGGGTGTGCTTTCGGGCGGCGAACGCAATCGCTATGCACTGGCCCGCATGCTGGTCTCACCGGCAAATTTTTTGCTGCTCGATGAGCCAACGAATCATCTCGATATGCGTGCCAAGGACGTGCTGCTCGATGCCGTACGCAGCTTTACGGGCACGGTGTTGTTCGTGTCGCATGATCGCTATTTCATTGATGGGTTGGCCACGCGCGTTTTCGAGGTGGAAGAGCGTCGTGTGCACATTTATCCCGGCAACTACGAGGACTATCTGCATCGCAAGACGGGCGGCGCACCGGCTTCCACGACGGAGGCCGCGGCTCGCCTGAAGACCGACCGGGCGACGGGTGGAACTATCGACGCGGCTACGGGCATGTTCAAGCCGGTGAAGCAGGTTGGCGTGAAAGGGGATGTGACCGAAAGTGTAGTGGCTGCGCCGGAGTCTATGTCGCCTCCCCGTGTCGCTGAGGTCGTAACGAACGGGAGCACGTCGGCCGGTATCCCGCCTTCCGCAGCTACGCCCGCAGCAGCGGCATCCCAAGTCCCTGGGACCTTACGCCAGCTTTTAAACGGTGCCTCGACGCACGAGAGGGAAGGCTCCCTGGCACCTGTGACATCAACCCCGAAGCCGCTTGTGAAGCGTGTCAATCCACTCAAGCTGAAACAGCTTGAGGACCGTGTTTCCGCGATTGAAGCCGAGTTGCCGGAGATTGAAGAGCGCATCGGCCAGGCGCAGCAACAGCAGGCGATGTACAGCACCTCCGAAGCGGCACGGGCCCTGGCCGCCGAGCTCGACGAGCTACGCAGCCGGCATGAGGGTCTCTCGGCGGAGTGGGAGGAGCTTTCGTTGCAACTGGAAGAGCAGACTACGGCTTAAGTGGCAGGCGAGTCTCTCTCTCCGCTGTAAGAAGATCCTTGCAATATCGTCGAAGTGGCGTATTCTATTTAGGACTTCCGGTGGGCTTCACACCACCGGAAGTGGTTAACCTGCTCTATTTGAGAAGGTAGAGCAGAGCGGCAAACCATCGCAAAGGCAGATGGATCGCAAGGTTGAAGCGCACTTTGATCCGTAGCATCGCTTCTTCCTCCTTTCAACGGGAAATGACGGCCCTGCCCCCCTTAGGCAGGGCCGTGTTGCGTTCGGCAACCTCGGCAATGCCTTGCAGACCAAGCGCGCATCTATGAAGCCCCGTTTGAAAGCGCATCTTCTCAACTTACGCACCCATGCCGCTCCGTTCACTGCTACAAAGGTGTTAGCGCGAACGGAGGCAGTTAGATTTGCGAATTCTGATGGTGGGTGCGGGCGCGACCGGCGGCTACTTTGGGGGGCGTCTTATCCAGGCGGGTTGCGATGTTACCTTTCTTCTCCGTGAATCTCGCGCAGCGCAGGTGCGCGCGCGCGGGCTGGAGGTCGCAAGCCCGCATGGTGACTTCACCGTCGAGCCGAAGATCGTTTCGGCTCAGCAGTTGCGCGAGGCTCCTGTCAACTTCGATCTGATTATCCTCAGCACCAAGGCCTATCAACTCGAAGCGGCAATGGAGGACATCGCGCCTGCGGTTGGCCCGACGACGACGCTGCTGCCCATCCTCAACGGCATGCGCCAGCTGGCTGTTCTGGACGAGCGGTTCGGTGCGGACAAGGTACTGGGTGGCTCCGTGCGCATCGTCGCCGACATGGACGATGCAGGGCGGATTTATCAGAAGACCAAGCTCAGCGAGCTCAGCTTTGGGGAACGCTCCCGCGAACGCACCGCCCGGGTACAGGCGATTGACCGCACCCTGCAGGGCGCCGGGTTCGATGCCATTCTGCAGCCGGACATCCTCGCCACATTGTGGGCAAAGTGGTGGATTCTCGCCAGCCTCGGCTCTATCTGTGTTTTGGCGCGTGGAACCATCGGCCAGGCTGCGGAGGTGTCGCGAGGCCCGGAGTTCGCGCATGCCGTGGTGATGGAATGCATCGAGATCGCGACGGCAAACGGCTATGCGCCGGATGCCACAATGCTCAGCGAGCATCTTCGGCGCATGGTGGAGCGGGGCTCGGCGCTCACCTCGTCGATGTACCGAGACATGAGGAAGGGGGCACCGGTGGAGGTCGATCATGTATTAGGCGATTTGCTGGATCGGGCCGCCGGGGTACCCGCGCCGTTGCTCACGGCAGCTTATGTGCACTTAAAGGTTTACGAGGCTGGACGCCTACGCTGAGCCGTTGTGTTTGCGCCTGGACTGATATTGACGCCTCATGGGCCGCGCCGTAGCCTGAGGCGAATGGGCTTATAAGGAGGCATTTCATGCACCTTTCCTCTGCTGGTATCAAGCGCCCTGATCTGCCCGCTCTCACGTCGTTGCGTTTCTTCGCGGCCCTTTGGGTAGTTGCTTTTCATATTCGCGAGATAGGCTTATGGAAGGGCGGTAGCGACGCGTACAACGCCTTGGTCAAGCTGGGCTACCTTGGCGTGAGCTTCTTTTTTGTGCTCTCCGGATTCATTCTGGTGTATGTTTACACCGGCCAGCGGATTGCAAAACGGCCTTTCTGGCAGGCCCGCTTCGCGCGCATCTACCCGGCCTATGCGTTGTCACTCCTGGTCACCCTTCCCGGCCTGCTGCACTTTCTGCCATGGATGCGACAGCTCCACGTGACCGGACTGGTTTTGGTGGCGTACCCGCTGCTGCTGGAGGCCTGGTTCCCAAGCATTCTGCTTTTTTGGAACATCGTCGCATGGACCCTCTCCGCAGAGGTCTTCTTCTATCTCGTATTCCCTTTCGCGATCCGCCGGCTGGAAGCCCTGACGTGGCGCGGCCTGCGGCTTTGGATGATCGGTTGCTGGCTTGCCAGCCTGGTGCTGACCGGCACCTATGTCCTGCTGCGGCCGGACGGCATCGCGCACACCACGTCTGCCGATATGCAGAGCTTCTGGCTGGGTGTAATCAAGCTGAACCCTCTCGTGCGTCTACCGGAGTTCCTGCTCGGCATGGGCGCGGGTGCTGCTCTCCTGTACCTGCCAAAACAGCCCCGCAGCTGGCCCATCGCCGCCGGGGCGGCTCTTCTGCTGCTAGGCATTGTCTTCCAGAATCGGGTGCCTTATCCGATGATGCACTCAGGCCTTATGGCTCCAGCCTTTGCCCTGCTGATCTTCGGTTTCGCGACACAACCAGCGTGGAGCGGCTTTCTAGCTGCCGGACCGTTGGTGCTGCTCGGGGAATCGAGTTACAGCCTCTATCTTCTCCACGCGATGCCCATCGGGGTGATGGCTTTTCTGCTTCATCTTGACCGGTCGCCATATATTCGCGAGATCCTGCTGGGGTACCTCGCCGGGATGTGTCTCGTATCCATCGCCGTCTACTTCTGGATCGAAAACCCCATGCGCCGCCTGCTGCGACCCGTACCCCGCCTGTCTGCTAACGTCGTGGCCCTTCCCGTGGCGGCGCAAGAGGCTGCTCGCGCGCGAGCCTCATAAGAAGGCTCACGCGCAAGCCGGTCCCATCGCAGCTTGCGATTAGAGTTTAGGTATGTCCTCGCAATGGCAACCCGCGCATTGGTCTGATCGTTTAGGGGAGTTGGAGGCGCGTACCGGTGATTTGAAGCAGGTTCCGCTGCGCCGCGACATCCGCTCCCTGGGTGCGCTGCTCGGCCAGGTCCTTCGCGAGCAGGCCGGCGACGCGCTCTATACAACGGTGGAAAGTCTGCGCCGCATCGCCATTGCCCGGCGTGATGCAGAGGCACGCGGCGACACGACTGGCGCTCAACGCCATCTTGAGCAGGCTCAGACCCTTACGCGCGAAGCAGCCGGCGACCCGCAGCGGGCCTACCAGCTTGCGCGTGCCTTTGCTTTTTACTTCGAGCTGATCAACCTGGCCGAGACCAACCATCGCAAGCGCCGGCGGCGATCGTCGCTGCTCGATGCGGCGATCCAACCCCAGCGTGGCAGTCTGCGCGGTACGCTGCGGCGGTTGCGCGAGGTTGGGTACACCCGGGAAAGCGCGTTGGAACTGCTGCGCTCCCTCTGCATTGTGCCCGTGTTTACGGCGCATCCGACGGAGGTCGCGCGGCGTAGTGTCATGTTCAAACGCCGCCGGATCGCCGATCTGCTGGAGCGTCTGGATGCGTTGGGAACGCCGCCCAGCGAACTCCTGGCGCTCGAAAACGAGCTGCTCGCCGAGATCACCGCACTGTGGCAGACCGACGATGTGCGTACCGCACGGCCTACTGTGCGGGATGAGATCCGCATGGGCCTGGACTACTATGAGGCTTCGTTGTTCAGCACCGTGCCTGTGCTTTACGCCGAGATCGCAGCGGCGCTCGACCATGTGTTCCCACCCGAGGGCACAGCGACAAAGATTACGGATCTGCCCATTGTCGTGCGCTTCGGCTCCTGGATTGGCGGCGATCGCGATGGCAATCCCTTCGTCACAGCGGCTACCATTGCCGAAGCCGTGGCCATGGCGCGCGACCTATTGCGGCGTCACTACTTTGCACAGCTGCATGCCATCTTCGATCAGCTGGCCTCCTCCACACAGCAGGCGCCCATCTCCTCTGCGCTCGAGGCGCGGCTGGGGGACTACATGGAGCAACTGCGCGCCTGGCGGCAAGCTGCCCCCGCGGAGACTCTGCCGCATGAGGCTGTGCGGCTTGCCCTTGCGTGTGTCACGCTGCGGCTTGGCGGCACACCGCCGAGCACCATGCATCGCAATCTTGCGCTCTCCGATGCCGCGACGCTGCCCTTGTACGGGAAGGCGAGCGATCTACTCGACGACCTCACGATTCTGCGCGAGTCACTCGCCGCGAACGGTGGCGAGCGTCTGGCAGCGCTGTATCTCGACCCACTACTGCTCAGCGTGCGCACCTTTGGCCTGCACCTGCACACGCTGGATGTGCGGCAGCATGCGCGCGTACACAGCGCGGCCGTCGAGGAGCTGTCGGCATGGCACACGGAAGGGCAAGGCCTGCGCCTTCCACCGGCACCGGGCGAGCAAACAGCCGAGGTCCTGGCAACGCTGCGAGAGATCGCACGGCTGAAGATCCAGGACCCTCTCTCGATTGCCCAGTACGTCATCTCCGGTGCGAGCACGGCAGAGGACGCCCTGCGCGTGCTGTGGCTTGCGCGCATGGGTGGTGTGTCTGTCGAGGGAAGGCAGGACGCTGCCGCGAACGATCCAGGCCTGCAGCCTGTGCCGCTGTTCGAATCGATCGAAGACCTGCAGCATGCACCCGCGATCTGCCGCGCCCTGTGGACGAGCGAAGCCTACCAGCCACTGCTGGCTGGGTGGGACCGGCACCAGGAGGTGATGCTCGGTTACTCGGATTCAAACAAGGATGGCGGCATGATCGCCTCCACCTGGGAGATCTGGAAGGCACATCGGGCGCTGCACGCCGTGGCACGCGAGTGCAACGTAAAGCTGAGGCTCTTCCATGGCCGCGGCGGCGCTGTGGGGCGTGGTGGCGGGCCGACGCATCGCGCCTTATTCGCGCAGCCTCTGGATAGTTTTACCGGCGAGTTTCGCCTTACGGAGCAGGGTGAGGTACTCAACTGGAAGTACTCGGATGTGGTGCTCGCGGAACGCAACCTGGAACTGATGCTCGCGGCTTCGCTCGATGCCCTGGCCCGGCCGGATCTCCACGTCCCCTTGCAGAAAACATCATTCCGCAGCGCAGAAGAGAGGTCTGCTGTTCCCCCTGCCTCCATGCCACAAAATACTCACCTTACCGGTGCCGTCGAGCCTGGGTGGGAAAGTGCCATGGACGAGCTCTCGGCAAGTTCGTTGGCCTTCTATCAACGGCACATCGTGGACGACCCGGACGTCTTTACCTTCTTTGAGCAGGGAACGCCTGTGGCGGAACTGGAACATGCGCGCATCGGCTCGCGTCCCCCCAAGCGCGCCGATGCGAGTGCCATGAAGAAGCGTTCCATGGCCGACCTCCGGGCGATTCCCTGGGTCTTCGGATGGATGCAATCGCGCATTGTTATGCCGGCGTATTTCGGTGTCGGACACGCGCTCGAGACCTTCGCCCACGCGCATGAGGGTGGCCTCGCCCTGTTGCAGACCATGGTTACCAGTTTTCCGCTGTTTCTCGACATGCTGCGCAATGTCGAGATGGCGCTCGCGAAGGCTGACTTCGAGATCGCCGAGCTGTATAGCTCGCTCGTGCACGATCCAGCATTATGTAAACGCGTATTCACAACCTTGCGCGAAGAGTTTGAACGCACCCGCCGCATGATTCTGGCGATCACCCTGCAAACGGAGTTGCTGGAGCGCAACCCCGTACTGACGAACTCCATCCGGCTGCGCAATCCCTATGTAGACCCGATGAGTTTGCTGCAGCTTGAGCTGCTGCGCCGCAAGCGCGGTGGGGAGAATAGCGAAGCGCTGGATCGAGCCATCACGGCAACCATCAACGGGATCAGTGCAGGTTTGCGCAACACCGGCTGATCGAAACGCTTGTCAGCCCCCCTCGCTCAGCGCGTACACTACGAGACGCCATGCGAAGCCTTTCTGCCCTGTTTGCCATTCTGTTCTCTCTAACCGCCATAGCGCAACAGGTCCCCTCGCTGCCGATGACGGCTGCAAATCCTGATGGCTCGATCACCTTTCGCTACACAAACGCTGGAGCGCAGGCGGTCACCGTCTCTACGGACGCCGTCCCCAAGCCGCTGCCGATGCAGAAGGACGACAAAGGCATATGGACGGCGACAACGCCGCCCCTCAAGCCCGAACACTACGGCTACAGCTTTCGTGTGGATGGCATCGAGATGCTCGATCCACGCAACCACGAGATTCGCCCGAATCTCGTGGGGCTCTCGAGTGATCTTCTCGTCGCTGGATCGACGCCGCAGCCCTGGGAGCTGACATCGATTCCGCATGGCGCGGTGACACGCTACGCCTATACGACCCAGATTGCGAAGAACCTGCCGGCGAATCAGGAGGCCTACCTGGTGTACACGCCGCCCGGCTACGATCCGCACCGCAAAGAGGCGTATCCCACCCTGTATCTGCTGCATGGATGGAGCGATACCGAGGTGGGCTGGACGGCAGTCGGTCAGGCGCAACTCATTCTGGATTCACTGCTCGCCCAGAGCAAGATCGTGCCGATGGTGGTCGTGATGCCGCTTGGCTACGGCGACTACACGTTTGTTACAAGCGGGCATGAGGTCTGGAATGACCCGGCAAAGGTAGACGGCAATGTAAGCCTGTATGCGGAGATGCTGATCAAAGAGATCCTGCCTGCGGTGGAGCGCAACTACAACGTGGCCCGGGATCGTGGCCATCGCGCGATAGCCGGGCTTTCGATGGGTGGGCTGGAAGCGATCATGACGGGGCTTACGCATCCTGAGCTGTTCAGCTATGTCGCCGGGATGAGCTCGGCCCTGCACAATCTTGCCTTCGATCAGCGCTTCCCGGCGTTGGCCGCGGGTGATGCCGGCAGGACCACAAATTTGAAGCTGCTGTGGATCGCCTGCGGTACGGAGGATGCGCTGATCACGCCGAATCGCCAATTCGTTACCTGGGCGAAGAGTAAAGGCCTGCCAATCACGCCAGTTGAGACCAGTGGGCAGCACACATGGCTGGTGTGGCGGCAGAATCTGCTGACGGTGGCGCCCTTGTTCTTTCGGTAGAGGCTAGCTTTCGGGCTCGAACAAAACATGCATAAGAAGATGGACTATGAAAGCCATTCAGCCTTACCTGACCTTCAATGGCAATTGCCGTGAAGCCATGAGCTTTTATGCAAAAGCGCTCGGGGGAGAGCTCAGCGTGATGACCTGGGCTGAAGCGCCGGGCGCTCCCATGGCCGATGCGGCGAACCGCATCATGCATGCGCGTGTCATCAGCGGTACCGCCATGATCATGGCCTCGGACGGCACCCCCGGCAAAGAGGTGGTCGAAGGGAAGAACTTTTCGCTCTCCATCGAATGCGACAGCCTGGAGGAAGAGAAGCGCCTGTTTGCCGCGCTCGGCGACGGCGGTGAGGTCACCATGCCGCTGCAGGATACGTTTTGGGGTGCGCACTTCGGCATGCTGACCGATCGGTTCGGCATTGCGTGGCTGTTCAACCACGACTTGCCGCAAGGCTCTTAGCTATGCACAGTGTGTTTCCTCTTAAATCCACTCCTACAGTATTGAAGCGGGATTGAAAAGATAAGCCGGCGATCGCGATGGAGACGAAGGCCAATTCTTCCGGAAGAGCATAATTTGAGGTGTCTCTCTGGTTGACCCACTGTAAAGAGCAGGGAGCGAAACCTTTGCGTTGTTCCCCTCTCTCTTCACATCAACCGAATTGATCTGCTTAGGAGACACTTATGTCCAAGCTGCAACGTGCCACCCGGTTCACCGCGTTTGCCTCCGCCCTGGCGTTTGCCGCGGTTTTATCTGCTCACGCAGACATCATCTACAACACAACCGGAGGCGCAGAGAATGGCGGCGATCCTATCAATGCGACAACCGGAGCGGGTCCGATCTTGGCAGATCGATTCGTCGCTCCTTCCATCGCCACGTTATCGTCGGTAACGCTGAATCTGAGCCTGGCTGACGGCGCTTCAGCGGGCCAGGGTTTCACGGTCGATCTGTTCTCCGATGCGGGTGCCACTGGACCAGGAGCGGTTCTGTCCCAGATCGCCAGCGTCTCCGACTCGTCGCTGACGAGCAGCTTCTCGCTCTACACCTTTGATCCGACGAGTGCCTATCTGCTGGATGGCGGCCAATCGTATTACATCGGCGTCATGGACGATGGCAGCAATGCGGTACTGGGAAACACGCTTGATCCGGCGATTCTAGCGGACCCGAATGTTGCGAACGGTGCGAGCTACTACAACAGTGGTGGCGTGCAGGCCAACGCCGGAGGGCCGTACGAACTCAGTGTTTCTGTATCGCCTGTTCCGGAGCCCGGTTCCTTTGCCTTGGTGCTGACGGGCGGCGTAGCGGCACTGGGCCTGATGCGGCGAAGGTTTGCCACAACCCGTTCGGTCTAGCCTCAAGCATTGCGGAATTCTTTGAGGGACAGACTTTGTTCGCCTGACGTAAGCTACTTTGGGTTTGTATGTTCGGCCCACAGCGGGTCTGAACAGACCCCATAGGAGATGTCGTGACGCACAAGATCTCTCGCCGTACCTTGGCACAACTCATCGGCGGCTCAGCCGCCGCGCTTTCGCTTCCCGGGCTTTCAGGCCAAGCGGTGGCGCAGGGCGATGCCGCTGCCCATCTCGCCCCGCGCAGCTTTCCTTCGGACTTCCTGTGGGGATCGGCAACGGCGTCCTACCAGGTGGAAGGCGCTGTGCATGAAGGCGGTCGCGGGCCGACCATCTGGGACACGTTTTCGCATACACCGGGCAAGGTCGCCAATGGCGATACCGGCGATGTGGCCGACGATTTTTATCATCGCTATAAGCAAGATATCGCGCTCATGCGGGAGCTTGACCTGAAGACCTGCCGCTTTTCAATCGCCTGGTCGCGCATCTTCCCCACCGGCACGGGGTCACCGAATCAGGCCGGCGTCGACTTCTATCGCAAGCTCGCCGACGCCCTGTTGGAGGCGGGTGTGGAGCCGTACGCCACCCTGTACCACTGGGATCTGCCGCAGCCGTTGCAGGATCGCGGCGGCTGGGAAAATCGCGATACCTCCAAGGCTTTCGGTGACTACGCGGGTTACATTGCAGGCAAACTCAGCGATCGCGTTAAGCATTTCATGACCATGAATGAGATGAGCACCTTTACGGAGCTCGGCTATGGCAACGGCACGCATGCACCGGGGCTTAAGGTAAGCCCGAAGCGGCTGGCGCAGTTGACGCATTACGTTGTTCTTGGCCATGGTTTCGCTGTGCGTGCGATTCGCGCGAGTGCACCGCATGTGATGGTGGGGCTCGCCGAAAACCCGCACGCCGTGGTCCCGGTGATCGAGACGCCGGAACACATTCAGGCAGCCCGCACCGCGATGCGCGAAGAGAATGCGAAGTATCTCGGCGTGATTCTCGGGGGCCGCTATACGGATCTGTATTTGAAGCGGCTGGGCGGCGATGCCCCGACGTTTACGCCCGAGGAGCTGGCGATCATCGCTTCACCGCTCGACTTCGTGGGAACCAACGTTTACCAGGCAAGCTATGTGCGCGCCGATGCCAGCGAAGCCGGCTACGCCCTTGTGCCGAAGCCGTCTTCGTATCCGCACATGTACAGCCAGTGGCTGGATATCGTGCCGGAGGCGCTCTACTGGGTACCCAAGCTGACGTCGGATATCTGGCACCCAAAGGCGATCTACATCACCGAGAACGGCTGCTCATCGGAGGATCACATTGCGCTTGACGGCCATGTGTACGACACCGATCGTGTGATGTTCTTCCGCAATTATCTGGCGCAGCTGCATCGGGCGGTGAATGAGGGCGTGCCGGTGAAGGGCTACTTCCTGTGGAGCCTGCTCGATAACTATGAGTGGGCCGACGGTTATGGCAAGCGCTTCGGCATTACCTATGTCGACTTCGGGACGCAGAAGCGCACGTTGAAGCTGAGTGGAGAGTATTACAAGCAGGTCATCGCGGCGAATCGCGTTCTGTAACGGCCAAAGTGGGAGCAGGAGGAGGGTGCCCCACCCTTTCACGGCTTTTGTGAAAGGGTGGGGTGCCTTCGTTTGGCGCAGCAAGGGACGTCAGGCGTGGCTTGTGTTTGCGCCAGCTCCACTGCAGGCCGAGCGAAAGCAAACCCGCCCTTTGTCAAAAAAACGGCAAAGAATGGAGGCATCCTTCGTGCTACGTCACTGGCTCGCCGGCGGTAAGAGCCTCTTCCGTCGCGAGCAGGTCTTCGGCGGTGAGCCGGTCGGCTTTTCGCAGAGCAGGGAAGAAGACGCTCCAGAGGCCCGTCACCACCAGGCTGCCGATACCGCCAAGCACCACGGCACGCACGGCACCGAACCAATGCGCGGTCAGGCCGCTTTCGTACTCGCCAAACTCGTTGGAAGCGCCGATAAAGAGCCAGTTGACGCTGGAGACACGGCCGCGCATTTCAGACGGGGTAGCGAGTTGCAGAATGCTGGAGCGCACAACCACTGAGACCATGTCTGTGGCCCCGATCAGAAACAGTGCCATGCAGCTTAGCCAAAGGGTGTGGCTGAGCCCGAAGACGATCGTGGTGATACCGAAACCGCCCACGCAGGCCAGCATGGTTTTGCCCGCATCGCGCTTGATAGGGAACACGCTCATGGCTAAAGACACCAGCAGGGCACCGATCGAGGGCATGGCGCGCAGCAGACCCAACGCGTGTGCGCCGCGATGAAGCACATCGGCCGCGAAGATGGGCAGCAGGCTGACCGCACCGCCCAGCAGAACGGCGAAGAGATCGAGCGAGATGGAGCCGAGCAGCAACCTTGTGCTGAGCACATAGCGCAGCCCGGCAAGCATCGTTTCAATGGTGAAGCCCTTCTTTTCCGCTGCGCCTCGGGGATGCAGAACGCTGACGAAGACGATAAAGAACGTGATGCAGACAGCCGTGAAGAGATATACCAGCGGCGCGCCGTTCAGCATCGCCAGCCGGCCACTTAAAGGGATCGTAAAGAGCAGACCGCCGATCATGGGTCCGAAGGCATTCGCCGTCTGATAGGTGCTCGCGCCCCAGGTGACGGCGTTCACGAAATGCTCTTTGGGCACGAGTGTCGGCACCAGCGACTGGGCTGCCGGCCCGGAGAAGCAACGGCCCAGACCGATCACGAAAAGGATGCCGTACACAGCCCATATGCTGTGAATCCCATGCAGTGTCAGTGCGAACAGAGACAGCGTGGCGCACAGCTGCAGCACATAGCAGACGAGGATTACGGAGCGCCGGTCATACAGATCGGCCACGTGGCCTGCGGGCAGCGTGAACAGCAGCCCGGGAAGAAAGAGTGCAAGGCCGGTGTAGCCAAGCGCCAGCGCCGAGTGGGTTAGCTGGTACACCTGCCAGGCAACACCCACAGCCTGGGCTTCCCCGCCCATGACGCCAAGAAATCGTGCGACCGAGTAGAAACGAAAGTCGCGATGTTGCCATGCCACAGTTGCCGTCAACCGGCGTTGACTGTCCTCTTCTGCCATCCCTTATGGTCCCACATGCGGATGTGGCGTGAGGTTCCTTCACCACGATGGAACCTGTGTTTATCGCAGCGAGGTTTTGGGCTGGAATGCGGTAGCGGGCCGGTAGGCGGTGTCAACCTGCGCCGCACACCTCTGCCCTTCTTGCATCTGACAACTGAAAATAGCGCAAAGCCATTGTGGAGGATCTCTTCAGACTTGAAAGCGCACACAGCTCCAAAAGATCGTAAGACAGCTCTCCAGCAGCGTCAGCACATCAAGATGGCGGAATCGGCACATGCGTATGTGCGTGGTAACACCGTACGCTTCTATGAGTGGCTGCGCAGCGATGCCGTGAAGGCTTCCTTACCGTCCGGCCCGGATGTATGGATCTGCGGGGATTGCCATACCGGCAATCTGGGCCCCGTGGCGGATGTGGATGGAAACATCGACATTCAGATTCGCGATCTCGACCAGACCGTAATTGGAAATCCTGCCCACGATCTGTTGCGGCTGGGACTGTCGCTGGCGATGGCGGCGCGCAGCTCCGACCTGCCGGGCGTGACGACGGCGCTGATGCTGGAAGAGGTGATCGTGGGTTACCTTGCGCGACTCACCGGCCGCTCCGCCCGCGTGGAGCCGGACGAGATCGAGCCCATCCGCAAGGTGATGCGCGAAGCCGAAAGCCGCCGCTGGCGACACCTGGCGGAGGAACGCATTGAGGACGTGACCCCCACCATTCCGCTCGGCCGCAAGTTCTGGCCACTCACGGGCAACGAACGAGAGGAGCTAAAGAAATTCTTTGAGGAGGCCGGCTCGGAAAAGCTCATCCAGTGCATCCATGGCAGTGGCGATAAGGGCCGTGTCCGCTTGCTGGACGCGGCGTACTGGATCAAAGGCTGCAGCTCGCTCGGCCGGTTGCGCTATGCCGTGCTGATCGGCGTCGGAAAGAAGGAGCAAGGCCAGTACCGGTTGTTGGATATAAAGGAGGCAACGCACGCCGCCGCTCCTTCCACAAACGAAGCGGGCATGCCCGCCAACAATGCGCAGCGGGTGGTTACGGGAGCGTGCAATCTTTCACCCTATCTCGGGGAGCGCATGTTGCCGGCCACCTTTGCGGGACGCCAGGTGGTTGTGCGGGAGTTGCGACCGCAAGATCTGAAGTTTGAGCTCACCGGCCTGAAGCAGATGGAGGCGATCGCCATCGGCCGTTTGATGGCCGGCGTGGTGGGCCGAGCCCATGGCCGGCAGATGCCGCAGGAGGTGCGGCGGAGCTGGGCGAAGGAGTTGAAGGCGAAACACGGCAAGGGCCTCAATGCGCCGCGCTGGCTCTGGAGCGGTGTGCTGGATCTTGCTGCCCTGCACGAAGCGGCCTACCTCGACCATTGCCGGCGCTTTGCCATGGGCAAAGCGGCTCATTAGACCTAACCGGCAAAGCCGTACCCTGGATGACATGCGTGCCCAAACCCTGCGTGCCGAGCTGCCCCCGCTATTGCGACTGGCCCTGCCCCTGATTGTGGGGGAGCTTGGTTGGATTGCCATGTCCGTGGTGGACACGGCGATGCTGGGCCGGGTACCGGGATCGGCGCTGGCTTTGGCGGCCAGTGCGCTGGCGCAGGTGTTATTCAACACGCTGGCGTTCGGCATTGGCGGCGTCCTGCTGGCGCTCGATACGCTGATCTCGCAGGCCCTCGGCGAGGGGGACCAGACGGGCGCGAACCGCTGGTTCCGCCATGGGTTATTCGCTGCGGCGGTGCTGGCATTGCTGTTGACGTTGGCGGTAGCGGCCATCCCGTCGTTGCTCGTGCACCTCCCCGTCGATGCGGCCGTGTTGCGCGATGCCATTCCCGCACTCCGGGGCTTGAACTTTGGCGTTCTGCCGTTGCTGCTTTACTTTGCGCTGCGGCGTTACCTGCAGGCCGCGCACCATGGCCGGGCAATCATGGCGGGGCTCATCTCCGCCAATGGGATTAACGCGCTCGGTGACTGGCTTTTGATCTATGGGCATCGCTGGAGCTTTAGCGGACGAGTTGTGGTCCTCCCGGCATTTGGCGTGGCGGGCTCTGCCTGGTCGACCAGTGCCGCGCGCCTTTACCTGATGCTGTTCCTGTGCATGGCCATCGTCTGGACGAATCGCAGGTATGGCTATCGGCTGCGCGAGACCTCACGTGTCCTTACACTTGCGCACTTGCGACGCATCTTGCAACTCGGGGTGCCGGTGGGGGCACAGATCTTCGTTGAGGTGGCCATCTTTGCACTGGCGACGTCCGTGATCGCCACCTTTGGGCCCGTGCCGCTTGCAGGCCATGAGATCGCCCTGCAATGCGCGAGCACCACGTTCATGGTGCCGTTGGCGATCTCCGGGGCGACCTCCGTGCGTGTGGGCCATGCCATCGGTCGGGCACGCACCGGACTGGGTGCGGTCGAGCGCATTGCGGCCGCAGGCTGGAGCGGCATTCTGGTCGGGGGCAGCTTTATGCTGCTTTCCGCTATGACGTTTCTACTGATCCCGGCCCGCATCGCACGGCTGTTTACGCCGGATGTGCCGGTAATTCGTGCCGCTGCTCCGTTGCTGATGATCGCTGCGGGCTTCCAGTTCTTTGACGGCCTCCAGAGCACCGCGACCGGAGCGCTGCGCGGTACAGGGAAGACCCTGGCACCGCTGCTGATCCAGACAGTGTGTTTCTGGGCTGTGGGCATGCCGTTGGGCGTGCTGTTCGCGTTCACGTTGCATGGACGTGCCGTGGGGGTGTGGTGGGGACTTTCGGCGGGGTTGATCCTGGCGTCACTGGCATTGTTGTGGCAATGGCACAGCATTTCGAGGCACGCTGAGACGTTGCTCGGAGAGTCGTTTTCTCTTCCGGTCGCATCGGCCCAAACGGAGCCCTCGCTATGATGTAAGCCAATGCATGAGCGCTCCCAAACACCCATGACCACCCATGCCGGCGACATCGGCTCATTGCTGACCGAAACGCGTAACACGGCGACCGAACACCTCGATGAGCTCTCCACGCTCGACATGCTGCGCCTGATGAGTGAGGCGGACGCGGCGGTCGCGGCGGCTGTGAAGGCGGAGCTGCCGCAGATTGCAAAGGCCGTCGATGCCATTGCTGAACGTTTTGCGCGAGGCGGGCGATTGTTCTACCTCGGTGCGGGCACGAGCGGGCGTTTGGGTGTGCTGGATGCGAGCGAGTGCCCGCCCACGTTCTCCGTGGATGCCGAGTTGGTGCAGGGATTGATCGCCGGGGGAGATCGCGCGTTGCGGCTCTCGAGCGAGCACTCGGAAGACTCGCCCGAGGAAGGAGCGCGTGATCTCCAGGCAGCTGATTTTGCGATAGGGAGTCCCGACGTGCTGGTGGGCATCGCCGCCAGTGGACGCACGCCCTATGTGCTCGGTGCAATGGCGTACGCGCAGGGCAGGGGTGCGCTTACGGTGGGCCTGAGTTGTGTACCGGGTTCGGCGCTTGCCCAGACGGCGGAGATCGCCATTACACCTGCGACTGGGCCGGAGGTGCTCACGGGCTCGACACGCCTGAAGGCGGGCACGGCGACCAAGTTGGTGCTGAACATGCTTTCCACCGGCGTGATGGTGCGCATGGGGGCAACCTACGGCAACCTGATGGTGAATGTGCGGCCGACCAATGCCAAGCTGGTGGACCGGGCTGAGCGCATCATCATCGAACTGGTTGGATGCGATCGTATTACGGCGGTGGATCTGCTCGCCCGCAGCGGGGAGAGTGTCAAGATTGCGGTGATGATGGGTCGGCTTCAAATCAGCCGTGAAGCCGCCGAGCAGCGGCTTGCCCGTACAGGTGGCAAGCTGCGGCTTGCGCTGGAAGGAGCTATGCCGCCCGTGGGATGACTACAGATTTGGCCGTATGCCTGTGGCAACTTGCGGCGGCGTTGTGGGTTTTATCCAAATAGCGGGGCTGGGTTCCACGCGGCTCCAAGCGCCCGAAACGCGGTGAGGAATCTTATGAAGATGACATATTTCGCTGTACCACTACTTCTATGGGCAATGGGCGAAAGCACGATCGCCGCTGCGGCGCAGTACGGTGGGCCACCCCCTCCGCCGCTGGCCTATTGGCAGGATCACGATCACGACCGGGATCGTGATTGGGACCGCATGCCGCCGGAGTTCCGTGCCGCACAGCAACGCGGCTTCCACGATGGCATTGAGGGAGCGCGCAAGGACTTTGGGAATCACCGGCCGCCGAACGTGAACAATCGCGACGAGTTCCGCAACCCACACTTCATCCCCGGCCCGGATCGCCGGGACTACCGCTTCGGCTTCGAACGAGGGTATGAGGTAGCCGTGCGGCACATGTATGGTCCAGGGCCGCGCTAGTGCGTCTTTGCATCGCAGATCTAATAAGATCTAATTACTTCTTAGACATTCCCTTATTAGCTAAAGCCACTTGCCAAGCTAAATTAGGGCGGGACTGGAGGCCCGCCATTTCACCAAGCGATTCCATTTACAGTTCGCAAATAAAATCAGCATAGCTAAGAAGTACATATAGCCATGCTGATGTCAGCTTGACCAAAGGCGCACTCGCAGTAAGAAGCCTGCAGTTCTGTGGCACACACAGCAGGCTCCCTGCGTAATTACAGAAAGAAAAACAAAGACGCTGTAAGTTCAGGAGTTATACGTCTTCAGTGTATTTGCTTTGAATTAATAAATGTTCCTTACAGCAGCGCTAAAAATTCCTCTACGCTCATTCCCGCGGCCCGGATAAGAGCGCGGAGGGTTCTTGTGGAGAGCTCTTTGTGCTGTGGGACAGACAGGTTGGCACGAATGCCCGGCTTGGTCGTCACAAGGTGGCTTCCAACCTGGTCCATGGCGTTCCAGCCTGCCCAGTGAAGGCTTTTGCCGCTTCCTTGCCCGAGATATTTGCGAGCGAGCCCATTTACACCGCGACGACCATGGGAAGCTGCCCTTTGGGCATCTTCTCCATGGCCTTCTGATCCTCCGCCCACATCCAAGCGGTAATGGCCTCGCGTATGTTCTTCAGTGCCTCTTCTTCATCTTGTCTTTGCGAGATGCATCCCGGCAGAGCTGGGCATTCAGCCACAATCCACCCGTCCTCCGCCTATTTAAGGCTTACATGGAACATCATCGAAAGTTCTCCTTAACATTCTGTTTGACTTTACTCGAACAGCGTTGGTAGGGCTGGCTGGCGGCGCGGCATTTCGATTCCGAGATGCGCATAGGCCAGCTTGGTGGCGACACGTCCGCGAGGTGTGCGGTCGAGAAAGCCGATCTGCATGAGAAAGGGCTCGTAGACGGACTCAAGCGCGTCCTCCTCTTCGGCAAGCGCGGCAGCGAGGGTGTTTAGTCCGACCGGGCCGCCGTCATATTTTTCGATGATGGTGCGCAACAGCCGGCGGTCGAGCTCGTCGAAGCCGTGCGCGTCAATCTCCAGCAGATCCAATGCCTTTTGCGCTGTGCGGAGGTCGATGCGCCCATTGGCGCGTACCTGGGCGTAGTCACGCACGCGGCGCAGCAGCCGGTTAGCGATGCGCGGTGTGCCGCGGCTGCGTACAGCGATCTCGGCCGCGCCATCACGTTCGATCTCCACACCCAGGACCTCTGCCGAACGCTCGACGATGAAGCGCAGCTCATCGTCGGTGTAGAACTCGAGCCGCAGCGAAATGCCGAAGCGTGAGCGCAATGGGGAACTCAGCAGGCCGGGTCGCGTGGTCGCGCCGACGAGCGTGAACGGGTCGAGCTTAACCGAGTGAATGCGTGCTGAAGGTCCGGTGCCGATCATGATGTCGAGCTTGTAATCTTCCAGCGCCGTATAGAGCTTTTCTTCCATGATCGGCTGCAGACGGTGAATCTCGTCGATGAACAGCACCTGCCGGTTTTTTACGTTGGTGAGGATGGCGGCGACGTCGCCCTGCACCTGCAGGGCGGGCGCGGAGGTCTGCTGGTAACCGACCTCAAGCTCATTGGCGATGATGGTCGCGAGCGTGGTCTTGCCCAGCCCGGGAGGCCCGAAGAGCAGCACATGGTCGAGCGCCTCGCCGCGTGATTTCGCGGCTTCGAGCGCGATGGCGAGCTGTTCCTTGGCTTTGGTCTGACCGATAAATTCCCTCAGCCGGTGCGGCCGAAGCTTCAGTTCGAACCGCGCATCGTCGTCCAGCACGGCGGTAGAAACGAGCCGCTCGGCTTCGCTGCCTGGGGTCTTGCGTGCACCGTTGGTGAAGGAGCCGCGCGGGTTGGAAGGTGAGGACATTGGTTGTGGCGATGGTACGGTGAAGCGGTCGTTGAGGCAATCCTTGAGGAACTGTCCTACTACGGTCGAGAGGACACTCTAGGATCAGGGGCAAATAGACGGAACCAAGAGGACTCCCCACTGCCTCTGCCTTTCCCCCACTTCTCCCTGCTTCTCCCTGCTCCTCTCTGTCCCACCCTGTTCCCAGCTACAGCTCCAACAGCAACAACACACACCCATGCGGCGGAATGCGTTCCACAAACTGACGCCCGGCCACGGCGGCACCCTCGTCCCAGACGTTGCGGACGTTCCAGTCGCGCTCGCCAAGGTCGGTGCCAAAGGCCGCGAGCGGTTTAGACGGGGCGATCTCGGTCTCGCCCAGGTTGAATATCGCAATTGCCTTCGCCCCGCCGGGCAGATCGGCACGCCAGGCAATCAGGTCGCCTTCGTGCAAAACCGGCTCGCTACGGACCGCAGTCTGATTGATGCGCAACACATCGCGGTTGGTCAGCAAGGCCAGCGTGGGTGAGTCGAGTAACGTAAGATTCGCGCCCAGAATCATGGGGCTGCGGGCGATGGCCCATAGAGTCATCGCGGTACGTTCTTCCTCTACCGTGAGCCGCGACCCGCGCGGGGCACCCCATCCCGGTGAGGGCTTTAGCTGGCCGATGGCGAGCATGTCCGCATCGGGCCAGGTTCCGGGTTTGGCAAACGGTGCCCAGGCAGCCAGCCGGGCAAATTGATCCTTTACCCCTTGTGGAAACTCCTTGCCCTGCGATGTCCACACATCCCACTCATCGTCGGAGATGCGCCACATATTCGCGAGCGAACCTATCTCCGTCGCATGGGCCAGCGCCGTGGGTCCGGGCGAGAGGCTCAGGACCATGGGCCGTCCTGTTTTGTCGATGGCGCGGCGAATCTGCTCGATCTCGCTCAACTTATAGGGCCGATCGGAGATGCAGTCCACCTTAATCAGATCGACGCCCCAGCCGGCATACTGGGCCATCAGAGAGTCATACCAGGCTTGCCCGGCAGCGTTGGACTTCACACCGTAGTTGGTGGGGTCCCAGGAGCAGACGTCGGCGGTGTCGGCAGCGTCCCCTGCGCGAAAGGCGGAGTTCTCGATCGGCAGATTGCGGCCGGCGCTTACGCGCGGGATCCCTCGCACGATGTGAATGCCGAACTTCAACCCCTGCGCATGCACGTAGGCGGCAAGAGCGACGAAGCTGGTATCTCCGATCGTGGCAGAGTTCACACCGGGCGCAGCGGAAGGACTGTTGACAGCGACACCTTTGCCGGGGGTGCGGGCAGAAGGGAAACGTTCCGCCACGGGCACATAGCGGCCATGGGCGTCGACGGCATAGACCAGCTTCTCGGGCGTTGCGCGGGCCTGCGCGTTCACGAGAAACCAACCCTCATCCATAACGGCGTACTGCCAGCCGAACGGCTTCAGTTGCGTCTTGAGGACATCGACGTTGGCGCGGAACTGCGCCTCCGTAATCGACATCCCGTAGGCATCCCAGCTGTTCCAGCCAAGCGGCGGTGTATCGGCTACAGCCGGTACGCTTGGCTGCGCTGACAAGGTATCGAGGGAGAAGAATGATGTTGCAAGCAGGGCCAAGGCAAGGGGCGTCAGGTGCTTCCGGCAGGGCAACATGACGGAGACTATACGCGTGCGATCAGGACCTCGTCCCGGGTACGCGCTGCCAGCGATTTGTCGACTGGGAACGTCGCCCCCCTCGCCCTTGGCAGCGAAGCAACGAGCTGCGCTCCCACGGCTCGGCTCTCCCGGCGGTCGCGTTTCGGGCGTGCCGGACAGCCGGCGACCACGGTGTACGGAGCGACCGAGCGCGTCACCACGGAGCCCGCGGCCACAATGGCTCCCTCGCCAATCGTTACGCCCTGCAGGATGATGCAGTTGGCACCGATCCAGACATCGTCTCCGATCGTGATGGGCGCAGCGGTCTCTGGCTGGTCCTTCATGGGGAGACCGCAGAGCGTGCCGTGGTTGTGGTCGATGATGCGGGTGCCGGCAGCGATCAGACTGCACCGCCCGATAGTCAGCCTGGAGGTGATGTTAAATTCACAGCCGGTGCCGATGAAACAACCCTCGCCAATGTCGATGCTGACCCCTTCCGAATACGGGCCGGCCGCATTGAGATAGGTGTCGTGCTCCAGGCTGCAGCGGTCGCCGATCGAGATCTTGTGCGGCCAGGTGACCTCAAGCCGCGAAAACCGGACAGCACGTCCGATGTGCATTCCCTGCGCTCGCCAGAACCCCCTGCGCAGAGTGCAGACGACCTGAAAAAGGTAGCGTTGCCGGAGCCGGAAAGAGGCTTTTAAGAACAGGCGGGTTGGCATGGTTTTTGATGGCTCCAAGATCGCGCAAGTGCAATGGAGAACAACGGCTGCCGCGAATTGTAGGCAGGGAGCAAGCGCAGAAGCAAGGATGCATTTCAGTTGTCGGCTATCACCAGCACGGGGCGTTACCTCAGCGTCCAGCCCGGTCATGTGAAGCCACGTATGGGTCACGCGCATCCCATTCTTGCCGACGCTTCGGCTCCCGTGAGATCCCCACCCATGCAATACAAGACCCTCGGCGATACAGGCCTGCTCGTTTCCACAATCTGCTTTGGCTGCATGACCTTCCACGGCGGTACCGGTGGGATGTGGAAGGCGATCGGTCAGGTCGATCAGGCCGGTGCCGATGCCTTGGTGAAGGGCTGTCTGGATGCAGAGGTGAACTTCTTCGACACCGCCGATGTGTATTCGGAGGGCGAAAGCGAGAAGACGCTGGGGCAGTCGCTCAAGAATCTCGGCATTGCGCGCAAGGACGTTGTGATCGCCACGAAGGTCTTCGGCCGGACGGGGCCGGGCCGCAACGACGTCGGTGCCTCGCGCGGGCACATTATGGATGCGGTCGAGGCCAGCCTGCGGCGGCTCGGTACGGATCACATCGATCTCTACCAGATCCACGGTAATGACGTGCTTACGCCGGTGGAGGAGACCCTCCGCGCGCTGGACACGCTCGTGCAGCAGGGCAAGGTCCGCTACCTCGGCGCGTCGAACTGGGAGGCATGGAAGCTTTCTAAAGCAATTACCACCTCCGAGTTGCGCGGGCTGGCGCGTTTTGACACGCTCCAGGCGTACTACTCGCTTGCCGGACGCGACCTGGAGCGGGAGTTTGTGCCGATGTTCCAGCACACCCGCACGGGCCTGCTGGTGTGGAGTCCCCTAGCCGGCGGTCTGCTCAGCGGCAAATTCAGCCGCGAACAACAAAAGCCCGAGGGCTCGCGCCGCTCCAGCTTTGACTTCCCAGTCGTGGATAAGGAACGGGTGTGGCGGGTGCTCGATGTCGTGCGGCCCATCGCGCAGGCCCATGGCTGCTCCCCGGCCCGTGTGGCTCTGGCGTGGTTGCTGCATCAACCCGTCGTCACCTCAGTGATTATCGGCGCGAAGCGAACCGAGCAGCTCGAAGACAATCTCGCGGCCGTAGACCTGCAATTGAGCGCCGACGAACGCAAGGCCATGGATGAAGTCAGCGCCTTGCCCCAGGAGTACCCCGGGTGGATGCTGCCGTTCCAGGGAGCGAGCCGGCTCGACCCGAACATCACGCGACTCAGTTCCACGACGAAGTAGTATCTCGGGGCGGGCATGGGTACCGCCCGGATTGGTGGCCCGGTGGGAGGTGGTCTGGAGCGGATTACCTGTAACTCTGGAGTTGGTCGAAGCAGCAAGTTCCCTGCGGGAATGACAGAAAAGATAAGCTTCAGGTTTGTACTCTGAGTTCCTGTTCTTAGACTTTGGGCCGAACGTACGGCTTCAGGATCTCCGGCTACATGCCCGGTTACATTCCCAAAAAGGTCCGATACCGGCTTTCGAGCACACCGGTGTTGCGCGCCAGGCCGACCTTCGCGACGTTGTACTGGTACAGGGCACTCACCAGCTGTGTTTGCGCGCCGGTAACAGCGGCAAGGGCGTTGACGACCTCGAGATTGTCGGAAACGCCGGCACCGAAGCGGTCACGAGCATCGGAGAGCGCTTGTTGAGACAGCGTCACGCTGCTTTGCGCGACCTTCACCAGCTGATCGGTGGAGGTGATGTCGAGCAGGCTGGATCGGACCTGGGCATCGATGGTGCCGCGAAGTGCGGCCTCCTGCTGCTGCAAGGTGGTCAGCTGTGCTTCGGCGCTCTGTTCTTCGCCACGCTGGGCGGCCTCACGGAAGACCGGAAACTGCAATGAGCCCTGCACCGTGAATACGCCGTGGAAGGGGCCGCTGTCGAGCCCGAGGATGCCATAGAAGCCATTCACGGCCAGTGTCGGCAGTCGTTGGTACTTCACCGCGTGCACCTCGCGCGCCGCTACCTCCATCGACGCCCCAAGCGCCAGCAAGTCGCTGCGATGGGCGTAGGCCGCACGCTGCGCCCCCGCCAGATCGAGGTCGGAGATTTCGGAGAAGGGTGTGTCGTCGGTGAGGTCGAGCTCCTGGCCGGCGGGAATCCCCATGATGCGATTGAGCTGGATGCCGTCTTTATCCACCTGCGCTTCTGCGGAGACGTGCCCCTGCTGCCGCTGCTGATATTCCACCTGCGCGCGCAGCACATCGAGCTTGATACCGACGCCCGCTTCGTCGCGAGCGGTCGCCTGGTCGAGCAGAGCTTTCGCGGCGTTCTCCTGGGCGACCGTGTTGGCGAGATTCGCTTCATCGGCCAGCACCTGCAGGTAGGCCATGGCGACGGCCTGTACCAGTTGTTCCTTGCTGTCGCTGATCTGGAGATTTACGGCCTGGGTTTCGGGCTTGATCGCGCGGTAGAGCTCGAAGTCGGGAAGGTTGAAGAGCACCTGGTTGAGATTGATCTGGGCGGAGGTGGTGCTCACCTTGACGATGGTCGGAAAGCTGGAGGCGCTCAGGCCGAAACCGGCCAGCAGGGGAGCGACGAGATTGGGCTTGAAGCCGAGCGCGATCAGATCGATTTCCTGGGTGCTCGCCGCGGCGCGGAAGTTCAGATTCGGAATCAACGCATTTGTGATCTGGCCCGTGTAGCCGCGCAGGACCCGCTGGTTGGCACGAACATACTTCAGGCGAAGATTTCGTTCGAGCCCCAGCGCAATGGCATCGTCCAGGGAAAGGTGCAAAGGCCCATCGAAGGCCTTCTCGACCGCGTAGCCGCCCGGGCCCGAAAGGGTGCCGTTTGCGACGTATCGCAGGCCGGAGCCTGCCGGGCGCACGTTGCCTGCATCCCCAAGGTTCAGCAGCGTGCTGGGTGCCTGGGGCAGCGGGGGAGCCGGGGCCGGTGACGCTGCTTCCGCGGATGGGGCAGGGGAGCCGGTCTGGGTGCCGATTGGGGAGCCAGTCTGGGAGCCGGCGCGGGGTAGTGGCTGCGCAACGGTTCCGGCGCACGGCAACAATACAGCCGCGGCTGCCGCCGTCAGAAGTTTGGAACGGATGTACACGCCTCTTTAGAGTGCCATGCGTGGGGCGCGGATGCGAAATCCGCGACACATTGGCTGGTTACCAGAAAGGTGGCCGGCCTGTCCTGTGGCTTAGAG
Organism: uncultured Acidobacteriaceae bacterium; assembly: GCA_964247595.1. GTDB lineage: Bacteria > Acidobacteriota > Terriglobia > Terriglobales > Acidobacteriaceae > Granulicella. The sequence goes on from CAXTUW010000007.1 coordinate 39,439, forward strand.
AGGGTGCTGTCGAGCTGCCGGAGGCTAGCGCCGGATCTGCTCCTCGGCGGTTCGAAGATCCGGTGCCGTGGAGGGCTTGAAATCGGCTTTGGTCTCATCTTCCTGGGTGCCGATGCTCTTAAACAGCAGCGCATGGCCGCCGATGTGGACGTGGGTTTCAGTAATTTGCCAGTGTCCGGGAGCAATCTCCCGCCGTTCCACATCGAATGTGCCGCCACGATCAAGCTTGCCGAAGATACCGAAACCGAAACGAACGTCGTCGCTGAGCGCGCCGCGCAGGGTCTTGATCCGGTTTACCTCCCTGGCCACCACAATCTCGCCTGCCATGGTGCCCAGCACACGGGACTGGATGTCCGGGGGATGGAAGTCAGGATTCGGCTTGAAGGAGAGGTTGATCTCCTCCGCGTTCTGTCCTGAAATCGTCCACAAAAACGCCGTCGGCAACATGTTGAGCAGTTCGCGCGCCTGAGCGTCATCGTGGGCACCGTCTTTGCGCTTCTTCGCCTGTTCGTCGGGGCTGTTGGCGAACAGACGGATGCGTTCGAGTTCATCCACCTCGTCCTGGCCGGTGAGTTTGTGGCCGTTCAGCACCAGCAGCCGTCTGATATCGCCTTTGGGCGTTTCGATGATGTGCGAAACGGTGTCGTGGTCAGGCTGGACGTCGTGATCGCGATAATCCCAGGCGCTGTGGTCGGTATTGTCGGCGTTCATCTCCGACTTTACGGCGGCGCGGACGACCGTGAGAGCGGCCTCGTTGCTCTGCGCGGATGCACCGGTCGCTCCCAAGCACAACGAGCCGAGGAGAAAGGTTAATAGTGCAAAGGGGTGCAGTGAACGGCTGAAACGAGGCTGGGGAGCTTGCAGGTGCTGACCCGCCTTCAAAGATAGGCATACTGGCTTCATCGGCTACTCGGGCAAAATCTTTACGAACGAACCCTCAGGAAGGCGCGTGCTCCCCAGAGGATGGACAACGCCGTCACGTACAAAGCCGCGCAGCATGGATGGAGGTTTAGACGCAGCCGGCGCTGGAGAGGGGATCGGTGTGCTGTCCTGCGCAGCGAGGCCGCGCTGTTCTTGCAGGCCTCCGAAGCTCGCGGGGGACGCCGGTGCGCCGGCGAGAGTGGGATACGGGGTAGCGCGAAGGGACGGCTCAGGACTGCCCGCCGCACGGGATTTACCCATGCCGCGGTCCATGGCCTCGTTGGCGAGCCGGTCGGCGTCCTTGTTTTTGTGTCGCAGGGCATGGCGGATCTCAAACTTCTCGAGTTTGGCGATGCGGCGGCGCGCCTCTTCATAAAGGGGCTTCAGGTCGGGCGAGTTTACCTTGTACTTGCCCTGGATCTGCTTCACCATCAGCTCGGAGTCGGAGATCACGCGCAGACGCCCGTGCCCATGCTCGAGCGCCCAGTCCAGCACCGCCAGAAATCCCGAGTATTCCGCGTAATTATTGGTTTTGAAGCCGAGAAATTCGCTCAGCTCCGCCAAGCGAAGTCCCCCGTCATTGTCGACGATTGCACCGAACCCAGCCGGGCCGGGGTTGCCGCGAGCACCACCGTCACACTGCGCGACGATCCAACCGGGGGCGAGGGGCGGAAGCTCGGACTCCACAGCTTTGGGCCGGCGTGGAAACTTGCGGAAGGCGGTTCCGGTGCTGGCGGGGCGTGCCTTGGGTGCGTCATCAGGGAAAAGCGAAGCCATCGTCCGCTAGTGTAAGCTGCTCCGGCGTAAGGCAGGGTTGCCTCTTCGGGATCAGCGAACAGCCGGTGGCGCACCTTCGCTTGAGTTTTATCCCGAAGGGGAGGTCTCCAAGGAGGGAGTCCTGAACCAATCCCCCAAAATTTTGTGGTGAGTACCCCACCTTAGGGCGTAAAAAGCGCGCCGAAGATAGGGCACCTTTTTCGATAAAACTTTAGATTCAACGGGCCGCCGGAACGCCAGCCGCTCCCGCGAGCCCCTGTGGAGGCCGCACGAGAAAGGGCAGAATTGCCGAGAACAGCAGAACGACGGCGAGGATGTGCAGCCCGCTCGCGTAGTGGCCCGTATTTTGCCGGGTGTGCGCGATCAGCAACGGGCCGAAGGCGCTGGCGAAGCCCCATGCGGTGAGCATCAGGCCGTAGATAGGGCCGACAAACTTCGGGCCGAAGTAGTCCGCGGCGAAGGCGGGCATGGTGCCGAAACCGCCGCCATAGCAGAGCAGAATAATAAACGCCACCGTGGTAACGACCGCCACGGTATGCAGGCTCGGCAGCAGCCAAAACAGCACGGCCTGCAGCAAAAACATGATCAAAAAGACAAACCGGCGCGGTATCAAATCAGATACGGAGGCCCACAGCACCCGGCCGACCGCATTGCCGATCGAGACGATGCCCACCATGCCGGCGGCAATGATCGCCGTGATGCCGACGAGCTCCTGGAACATGGGTGCCTCCTGCGAGATGACGGAGATACCGGCGCAGGTGTTCAGAAACAGCAGCAGCCAAAGCGCCCACCACTGCCAGGTACGCAGGGCTTCGCTCAGGGTGAAGTTGCGGGCCGATTCGGTCTTCCTAAGCGCCGCGGTGGGCTCCCAACCCTCAGGCTTGTAGCCTTCCGGCGGATTCTGCATGAAGTAGCCGCCGCACAAGCAAACCACGAGGTAGACCAAACCCAGATACAGGAAGGTCGTGAGTACGCCCACGGTTTGGATCAGGTGCGTGGCAACCGGCGCGGTGATCAACGCGCCGGCTCCGAAGCCACCAACGGCGATGCCGGTCATCAGCCCGCGCTTATCCGGAAACCATTTCACCAGCACCGAGATGGGAATGATGTACCCAAAACCAATACCGATGCCGCCGATAACACCGTAGGTGAGGTACAGCCACCAGAGCCCGTGGTTGGACAGGCTGGCCAGGGCCACACCGCCGCCATAGAGCAGGCCGCCCGTCATCGCAACCACGCGGGGCCCGCTGCGGGTGTTCCAAAGGCCGCCGAAGAAGGCCGCGAATCCAAGCACAAAGATGGCGATGGTGAAGGTGAGCGTGACCTCCGCGATCGACCAACCGAACTTGCTGCTCAGCGGTTTGCGAAACACACTCCAGGCATACACGGCACCCAGCGCCACCTGCAAAACCACAGCCGCAACGGCAATGCCCCAACGCTTGCTGTTCATCTCATCCCTCGACTCGGCATCCTACCCGCCCGCTTGGTGCTTCGTCACGGCTTAATCTGTGATGCTCAATGCACGGCGGTAATCAGGGAGGGCGCTGCGGTTACCAGATGCGGCGCACGCCGAAGAGGTCCAGCTTGGAATCGGCGCTAACGATGGGCATATCGGCCGCCAACGCTTGCGCGGCGAGGATGCGATCGAAGGGGTCACGATGGGTAGCCATGAGGCGCGCGGCGCGTAAGGCGGTCTCGACGTCGATCGGGACGAGGGTGTAACCCGCTCTTCTTATGGTGTCGATGAAGTCGGCCTCCAGCGAAACCGCCATCGGCAGTTTGCCAAGTCGAACTTTGGTGCCGATCTCCCAAGCGCTCGCGGCAGAGACGATGATCGTATTTTTCTCATCCGCGATGGCGTTGGCAGCGGCGGGCGTCAGGAGCTGTGGCTGAACAGTGGCCCACAGCAGAGCATTTGTATCCAGCAGAATCTTCAACGTACCTGCCCTGTATAAAGCGGATCATCTTGATCGCCCTCTTCCCAGAGACCTAGCTCTTCATCCGGCAAAGGATCCCAAAAGGAGTCCGGAATTTCAATTCCCAGGTGCGCTAGAAGACCGAGTCGCTGCTTTACGACCGGTTCCATGGGGATCAGACGCGCAACGGGCGTTTTCTCCCGTCCAGAGGTGATCACGACCGTTTCGCCGGCCTGCGCCTGCTTGACCAGCTCGGAAAGATTCGTTTTGGCCTCGAACATCGTCGCGGTGATCATGACAGCCTCCTGCTAGGCTAGATTAGCAGGAAGAGTGAAGGCTAGCGGCTACCACAAAAGGGTCATGCGCTCTATCGACTGCTCACGGGCACCAACATGGGGCGTCTACCCGGTAAGCACCAAGTTGACTCCGGAGTCAGCCCGAGCATGAGTATCTCTCCCTCGATCGTTCTTCCCGGCGAAGCACCCCGCCGGCGTCCCAGCCCCTTTGCGCTCGGCTTGCAGGAGACCCTCCATGCGGGTACGGCCATAGGGGCGGCGGTAGAATCAACGGCAGCCGTGATTCCAAAGGCCGCTGCCCAGTCCGGTGTTCGTGCCAAGCTCTCCGCGCAGGAGCTGGAGGCGCGGGCGTTGCAACGCGCCGAAGACGATGAGTTGATTCGTGCGGCCCAGAAGGGCGATCGCTCGGCGTTCGACTCCCTTGTGCGCCGCTATGACCGCAGCGTGCTGCGCCTGGCGCTACATATGCTCAGCAATGAGCAGGACGCGCAAGATGTGCACCAGGACGCCTTCATCAAGGCCTACCGGCACCTCTCGAACTTCCGCTTTGAGTGCTCGTTCTACACGTGGTTGTACCGCATCGTGACCAACCTGTGCCTGGACCAGCTGCGCCGCCGCAAAAGCCGTCGCGAAGACCCCGGCACCGTGCTCGACGCCGCCGGCGACGAGATGGATCTGATGGCGCACGTGCCCGACGACCGCGCCGGTGCCGACCCGGCCCGTGAACTACAGCGCAAGCATCAGCATGCGGCCATTCAGGACGCGTTGGCCGAACTGACGCCGCGGGAGCGAACGGTTTTTGAACTGAAGCACTATCAGGGACTTAAGCTGCGCACCATCGGCGAGATGCTTTCGACGACCGAAGAGACAGCCAAAAACACCTTATTTCGAGCGACGCGGAAGCTGCGCACGCGATTGGCGGAAGTACGGTGAAGCAGGAAGTAGGAAGCAGGAAGCAGGAAGCAGGAAGTAGCAAACAGGAAGTAGCAAACAGCAAACACAACCAAGAATCTACAACCTAGAAATAAGAACTAAGAACTTCAAGCGGGCGCGCTACACACATGACCCGCACAGGTAACACCCTTTTTGGAGAGGTCCACGAGGAACGCAACATGCGATGTGAAGATTGGCAAGGCAACATCGTGCTGGCCCAGTATGGAGAACTGCCCGATGCGCAGCAACTTCCGCTGGAACGGCACCTGAACAGCTGTGAGAACTGCCGCCGCGAGTGGAACGCCCATCTTGCGCTGCAAGAAGCTCTGGCATTCGACCCGGTGGTGGAACCGACGCCGAATCTGCTTGCCGCCTCGCGCATGCGCCTGGATGAGGCGCTCGATGCCCTACCGGCCCGGTCCTGGGTGCAGCGGCTCTCCGGCAATACATTTCGCTGGTTGAGCTATGTGCAGAGTGCTCCCGCGTTGACGGTTTTGCTGCTGGGATTGGGTTTTCTCGGCGGCAACACCCTGACCCGGTACCAGGTCGTGCATGAAAAGCAACTGCCACGGCCGGTGATCCTTTCGCATCCATCAGAGGGCGCGGTGGCGAGTGTTTCGGGCATTGTGCAAACGCCGAACTCCGACCTTGTGCAGGTGAACTACAACCGCCTGGTGCCTGAGACCGTGCAGGGCTCGCTCGACGATCCGGAGATCCGCAGATTGCTGATGTTGGGGACGCAACTCGCCGCGACGAGCCAGGCGCACGCTACCTCCGTGGCACTGCTGTCGGATGAATGCCGTATCGGCCACGCCTGCGGCATCGATGAGGCGGGAGATGCGCAAACCAGCGTCCGTTCGGCGCTGCTGGCGCGTCTGCGCCTGGATAAGAGCTCGGCGGTGCGGCTCAAAGCGCTGGCCGGCCTCGAACCCTATGTCGCCGAGGACGAGCATGTGCGCGACGCCGTGCTCGAGACGCTGATGCACGATCGCAGTGCGGAGGTGCGCACGGAGGCGATCTCCATGCTTTCGCCCGTGGGTGCCGACTCCAGCGTGCGCCAGGCCTTGCGGACGGTTTCGGCCGAAGACGCCAATCCTGCCATCCGCACGGCCAGCTTCCAGGCACTGCAGAGTGCCTCGGACATTGAGTAGAGGCGGCAGCATGCGTTTCGGCTCGTCTTCTCCGTCTGTGTTGCCGGTTCGGATCCCTCGCGTGGGGTCCGTGGCGGTCGTATGCTGCGCAGCTGTACTGCTGCTCCCGCAAACCGCTCGTGCGGCCTTCGCGACAGACGCACCCACCCTACACGGAACTCCCGGTCTGCATGGCTCAGCCAACGGCCGGGCGCCAGGGTACTTGGGCATTGAATTTCACGATGCGCCGGTGAGTCCGGCGGGCCTGCTCGCCGCCAATACGATGCGCGGAGTCGAGGTGGCAATGGTGGATCACGATGGTCCGGCCGGTAAAGCCGGGCTACGATCACATGACATCATCATCAGCCTGAACGGCCAGATGATCGCCAGCGCGGAGTCTCTGCGGCGCATGATCCACGACGCGGGCGCGGGGGTGCAGGTGGCCCTGAGCGTGCTGCGCAATGGCCGTCCCATGACGTTGAATGCACAGTTAGCCGATCGTGATGAGGTCGCCCGCGCTGCCATGGCACGCCTGGCTGCGAGCAACTCCGCAGCCCCCACTCCCGGGTCCGCTTCTTCCGTCGAAGCCGATGCTTCAAGCCTGGTTGATGCCCCGGACATCCTTCCACCGCCCTCGCCGTCCGTGCCGGCACCAGCGTACCTACCGCCGCACAGCCAGGGATTTCTGAGCTCGATGTTGCACAGCGGAACCTCCATGGGGCTGGTTCTGGACGCCATGGAGCCGCAGTTGGCCAGCTACTTCGGGGCACCGCAAGGAATGGGCCTGCTAATCCAGTCCGTGGCTCCGGGCGGCCTCGCGGCGCAGGCCGGTCTGCGTGCCGGCGATGTGGTGCTGCGTGCGGATATGTATAGCCTGCACAGCCAGGCCGATTGGACCAAGAGGCTGCATGCGGCCAAGGGCCGGCCTGTGACCCTTTCGATTCTGCGCGAACGCCGCGAGATGACGCTGACCCTGCCGACAGACGTGAAACATCACTCGTTGCTGGAGTGGCCGACGCGGTTTTGAGTTGTACGTTGTAGATTGCGAGTTGTTATTTGATAAGACAGACGAGGTCTCGAATACGAAAGCAGTCGGCTCCCATTGGCTGTGACAGAGCAAAGCGGAAATCGAAATCGCTCAGCTCCTGAAAACTAACAACTGAGCACTCACAACCTACAACCCACAACCTACTTCGGCGTGACCGGCTTGCCTTCCTGGACGTAATTCTTATTCCAGGCGGGAATCTCCACCACATAGGTGCCGGGACCCTCGATTACAGCCTGGCAGCCAAGCCGTGAGTTGAGCTGCAGGCCAGGGGCGAGATCCAGCCGGTCCATCTCCTTCTCCTCCGCCTCGTTCATGGTCTTTGCACCTTGGAGCACATGGAGGTGGCAGGTGGTGCAAGCACAAACACCGCCGCAGGCATGATCCAGAAAAATGCCGTAATTTTCGGCGACATCCAGGAGGCTCATCGGCTCACCGTGGCCGTCGTAGGCCAGGGTGCCGAAAGGGAACTCGACCGTCTTGTTTTCCGGCTTAAAGGTGACGCGCACCATGTTCGGTGCGGGGGGGATGAGGAGATCGATCTCGGGAAGTTCCGAAGCTTTGTTGTCTGACATACTTCCTTGATTCTACCGGGCGCTACTGCAAGCGCAGAAGACCTCGAACGGAGATGTCCCCGTCAAGATCTTCCCAGTGAATTCCATAACCGCCACCGATCAGCTCCCAGTGCAATCGTTGCTCACGCGTGCCACCCAGGCTAATCTTCCTTTGACGCCCCCGGCGTCTCCGGATCGGCCTCGGCGCGGGTGATGACGTTTGACGGCTGTCCAGAAGCGCTCTCCTCGATCTCCGCCGCTGCGAACGGATGCGGTGCGCTGGGGCCTTCGCCCAGACCTTCCCCCGCGGCCTGCATCGTCTTACCGCCAATGGCCCCGGTAACGGCGGAGTCCATCATGATCTCCGCCAGCCTGCGCGTCTTCTTGTCCAGCTGCTCGATCGCCTGCCGGAGGACGCGGTGATCGTCGCCGGGCAGGGAAGCCTTCAACTCCATGACGGCGGCCTTGATCTCTTCGTGCTCCAACGAGGTGAGCTGCTGCCAGACGGGCTGTTTTTCGGCCTTTGTGATGGCCTCCAGAATGGTTTCGCCCTCGTTGCGCGCCTCAATCACCTGCCGCTCGTGGATATCCTGTTCCGCGTTGTCGAAGCTGTCCAGGATCATCGCCTCCACCTGCTCGTCGGTCAGCCCATAGGTCGGCTTCACCTCAACCGCGGCGGCCTGGCCGGAGCGCTGTTCGCGCGCGCTCACCTGTAGGATGCCGTTGGCATCGATCAGCAGCTTGACCTCAATGCGCGGCAGCCCGGCCACCATCGGCGGGATGCCTTTCAGATCGAAGCGGGCAAGCGAGCGGCAATCCTTGGCGAGCTCGCGCTCGCCTTGCAGCACGTGAATCGCCACGTTGGTCTGCCCATCGACACCGGTGGTGAAGTGCTCGGTGGCGCTCGCCGGAATCGTGGAGTTGCGCTGGATGATCTTGGCGACCACGCCGCCCAGCGCCTCGATGCCCAACGAGAGCGGCGTGACATCGAGCAGCAGCAGATCATCAGTCGCGGCATTCTCAGTGCCGGAGAGGATCTGGGCCTGCACGGCGGCTCCCAGAGCCACCACCTCATCGGGGTTGAGCTCCGTATGCAGCTTCTTGCCCCGTGCCTCAAGGTCAAACAGCCGGGTCACGGACGCACGCACGGCAGGGATGCGCGTCGACCCGCCGACCATGACGACCTCGTCGATCTTGTCGGGTGTGAGCTGCGCGTCCTTCAAGGCCTCACGCACCGGTCCAGCCGTACGCTCGATTACGCCCGCGATGAGCTGTTCAAACTGCGCCCGCGTGATCTCCCGCAAATATTGTTGCGGCTCGCCTTCTTTGTTGTCATTTCCGAAGGAGGTCTGCTTCCCGCTTGCCGCCATCGGAACATCCAGCACAATCCGCGCCGTCTCCTGCGAACTCAACGCAATTTTGGCCTCAATCACCGCCTTGCGCAGCCCCTGAATCATCTCCGGATTCCCGGAGACATCCACGCCCAAATCACCCTTGATGTCCTCGAGCGCGACTACCAGCAGCAGGTTGTCGATGTCGTCGCCGCCCAGGTGCGTATCCCCGCCCGTGGCGATTACCTCAAAAATCCCCTCATGCAGCTTCAAGATGGAGATATCGAAGGTGCCGCCGCCGAAGTCGTACACGGCAATGGTGCCATCCTGGCCGCCATGCAGCTTGTCGAGTCCGTACGCCAGGGCCGCGGCAGTCGGCTCGTTCACCAGCCGCAGCACCTCCAACCCGGCAATGCGCCCGGCATCCTTGGTTGCCTGCCGCTGCGCATCGTTGAAATAGGCAGGCACGGTGATGACGGCCTTCGTCACCGCCGCGCCAAAGAACCGCTCCGCGTTGCGCTTCAGTTGCTGCAGAATGTAGGCCGAAATTTCGGGCGGCGTTAGCGTCAGGCCGCCTACGTTGAGCTTCAACACCTCGCCGGCCTGCAGCCCTTCGGCGAGCTTGAAGGGGAACAGCTTGAGCTCCGGCTCCACATCGGCCCGGTCGCGGCCCATTAGCCGCTTTACGGAGTAGATCGCGTTGCCGGGCTGATGCAGCAGCACCTCGCGCGCGGCGTTCCCGACGGCAAACCCCTGCGCCGTATCCTGGTCGAACGCGACAACGGAAGGCACGATGGGCGAGCCGTCTTCCCCGGGGATCACCGTTGGCGTATCGCCCTGCATGTAGGCTACAAGCGAGTTGGTGGTGCCCAGATCGATACCGACGACGCGCTGCTGTTCTGCCACTGAAACTCACCTCAGAATGGGAGCGGAAACAGGATGGGAGCGCAATCGCTCACCTCATCTGGCTTATTTCCGTTTACGGATTCCTCTGTACAGATGCCGCCTGCCACGGCGATGATGCTAGCCATGAGCGATGAAACCCTCCCGAATGGCTCGACGTTGATGCCGAGCCTTCGCTATCGTGACGCCAAGGCTGCGGTGGAGTGGCTCGAACACGCGTTCGGATTTGCGCGCCACTCGTACTACTCCGGACCGGACGATACAGTCGCCCATGCCGAACTTCGGCATGGCCATGGCATGATCATGATCGGCTCGTCGACGAGCCCAGGTCCTCAGACGCATCTTTATGCCACCCCGGCGGAGATCAGCGGCCGCGTCACGTCGCCGCTTTACCTCATCGTCGAGAACTGTGACACAACGTGGGAATCAGCCAAAGCTGCCGGTGCAGAGGTCGTGATGGAGCTCAAGGCGATGGACTACGGTGGCAGGGCTTTTACGGTGCGCGATCCCGAAGGCTACTTATGGTCGGTCGGTGAATACAATCCCTGGACCGCGCGTGAAGCGGCAACCGGGGCCGAAACCGCATCCAAATAGGGATGAGCGAAGAAGCTGCCCTCGCCCGTCCGTACGTGCACCTGCTCGAAGGCCGTGATCCTGCCGAGGTGATGCGCGAAACCCCCGGCCGTCTTTCCGATATGTTGAAGCTGCTTACGGCTGAGCAGATCGAGTACAAACCGGCACCGAAACGTTGGAGCGTCCGCGAGATTCTTTGCCATTTAGCCGATTGTGAGGTGGTATGGGCCTGGCGGCTGCGCTTCATCTACGGCGCGGACAACCCGACCCTTCAGCCCTTTGAGCAGGATCCGTGGGCCCGCGCCTACGACGGCGTCGGCTACACGACCACTGCAGCCCGGGCGACCTGGACCGCTGTCCGGGCGTGGAATCTCGCCCTGATCGAGGGTCTCTCGGACGAAGACAAGCGGCGCCCCGCCATCCATCCTGAACTGGGTCCGATTACCTTGTGGGATGTCGCGCAGATCGCCGCCGGCCATGACCTGCACCATCTCAACTCCTTGGAGAAGGTAGTGACCCGGCCTCTGCACGAGTAAGTAGAGCGGATACTCCGCCGCGAAAACGCGTTATCTCGATTACCGGGTGCCGTGGTCTATCTTCGATTCCGCCTCTAACCTCTCCCGATAGCTTCGTTCCGCGGCGGCGATTGCGCGTTGGTAGCCCTCGGGATCTACCCATACCGCATCACCCTCCGCGGGCAGGCGTTTCAGCTTCGCGAGCATGTCAAAGTACTGCCCGTGAGCGCCCAAGAACACATCGCAGGGCAACTGCTGCAGCGCGGCAAAGGTTCTCGCAAAATCTGTGGCGATTTCCGGGTAGGATGCCGGGCGAGTGTAGGTTGCGGTCAGCCGATAGCTTTGCAGGACACTCCAGCTTCCCACGATCACCACATTTCGCAGCCTATTCGCCGGTTCGCCGGGCAGGTGCGCTCGCATTGTCCAGGTGGTGCAGCCCTTCGTGTGGCCCGGGGTCCGATGCGCGGTCAGCGTGATGCCGCCGAGGCTCACCTGTTCGCCATCGTGCAGCACATGGTCGACGTGTGCGGGAGGAAACTGCATACTCTTGCCAGCATGGCCAAAGGCGAAATCCGTCCCGCCGCCGCTCTCCACGACATCGGCATCGCCCTCCATCACCTCGTAGCGCGCGCCGGTCTGCTTCAAAATCGCCGCGGAACCACCCGCATGGTCGACGTGCGCATGGCTGATCAGAAGGATCCTGATGTCGCGCCAGCGGAGGCCAAGCTGTTCCACGCTGTGCCGAATCTGCGGTGGAGAGCTTGTGACATTGCTGTTGATCAAGATATTGCCGGCCGGCGTAACCACAAGATAAGCGGCAAGATCGCGGCTGCCGACGTAATACAGGTTGTCGGCAATTTGAAATGGTGGAAGCGGTGTCGTCCAGTCCGGATTCGCTGCATGGCCCGTGAGGGGCCAAAGCAGCGCCCAAACTGGAACCCAGACTGATATTCCGACCCCCGAAATCACCCACATCGCCCAAGCAAACCAGCGTTCCTTGGCGGTCAACACGCGCAGCGGACTTCCTGTGCCCCGGGGTGAGTTCCAGGCTAGGCGTTTATTCCAGGACGGCATGGACATCCCTCACGAGGTTGCGAACATAGGCACGGCGATTCAGTAAAGCGACCATGGCTTGTCTTGCGGCGGCCTTGCCGATGGTATCGGAGGCGTTCTCAGCGGCATCCCAGCTGGTCCAGAGCGCCTTCAACTGCTCCCCGAGATCGTTCAACATCGCCGTATAGCGTCCCCGGGCCGCCTGAAGGTCCCGCTCGACTGCCTCGTCTTTTTCACCCGCACCCCGAGCAAAGCGCATCTCTTCTAGTTGCATGTTCAGTTCGAACGCCTCTTCCAGGAGATCCGGCGGTGCTACCTGCTTCTTTTCAGTGCCCGCGGCCCGGGCGGCATCGGTAGCCGCGCGCGATTGTTCCTCCATGTGCACGCCCTCGAGCGATAGGAGGTATTCCGTTCGCCCGATCGGGTCACGTAAGGTGCGGTAGGCATCATTCAGCGCCGACGAGCGTGCGAGGGCCTCAGCTTGCTCCTCCGCCGGGCGACCGGCAAAGCGGTCGGGGTGCAAGCGGCGGGACTGGGCGTAGAAGCTCTTTTCCAGCTCCGGGAGGTTCACGTTGAGGTGCCGGGGAAGCGAGAACTGCATGAAATAGTCCATGAACCTACATTCTAGCCATTCCACTCACGGCAACTTTCCGAAACCGTCCAACTTGCAGGTACACTAGGCCAACCGCTTTTCCCCCTTCGATGCACCCACTCACCATCCAAAGCTCCCAGGCGATGCGCGCCATGGCGGTTACGTCGTCCATGCTGGCGGCGTACGCTGCCTTTTCGCTGGCGGAGCGGATCGGCCGCACGGACAATTTCTGGAGCCGCCGCATCTGGCTCACGGCATCCTCCGCGGTGCTTGGACTGGGCATGTGGTCGATGCATTTCTTCGGGGCGCTCGAAGATCCGTCCCCGGGCGAGGCCGTGTATTCGTTGCGCCTGGTGGTGATGTGCCTGGCCCTGGCCGTCAGTTCGGCATATGCAGGCATTCGCCTGATTGCGTGGAAACCTGAATCGCGGATGCGTTTGCTCCTGGGCTCTGCGGCGATCGGTGGTGGCGTGTGTGCCATGCACTTCCTCGGCGAAAAGGCGCTACGGTCGATGGTGATCGCAGCGGTGTATCCGGGCTGGATCCTGCTTTCGCTGACCATCGCCGTGCTGTCGACTCTGCTGGCGGTATGGATGGTCTTCGGCGAGCGGCATGACCCCGCTCGCGGGGAGTGGATGCGGGTTGGCGGCAGCCTGGTGCTGGGTTCCGGCATCGCAGGTATGCATGCCGCCGCAGTCCAGGCCTATCGCTTGGCCCCTTTGCCGGCGCTGGTGAAGGCACACGGCAGCGTGCGCGGCAGCGGGGTGGGCGAGACGGCGCTGCTGGTCACCCTTGGCCTGGTGATCCTGGTCACGCTCGGTACGGCCGCCATCGACAAGCGCCGCTTTCGCGATTTAAGCCAGCTGCACGCCCAACTTGCCGCCTCCGAGCAGGCGCTGCTGCGCAGTGAAGGTCAGCTGCGCGAAGCCAACGCCATGCTCAGCGAGCTTTCCATCCGCGACAGCCTTACCGGGCTTTACAATCGCCGCCGCTTCGATGAGGTTTACGACACCGAATGGCGGCGATCCCTGCGCACCCAGCGTCCCCTGGCTCTGCTGATGCTTGACGTGGATTGTTTCAAGGCCCTGAACGATAGCTACGGCCACCAGCGCGGCGACGAGTGCCTGCGCGAGATCGCCCGTGTTCTTGAGGACCAGCCCCGCCGCGGCCACGACGTAGTCGCCCGGTTCGGCGGCGAAGAGTTTGCCGTGCTGCTCCCCGGGTCTGATGTCCCCGGCGCGCTGCGCATCGCGCACAACATACGGCTCGCCGTGGAGAGCCTGCGAATGGAACACCGCGAGTCCAAGGTAAAAGAGGTGGTTACGGTCAGTGTGGGTGTCTGCAGCCGTACACCGCACATCGGGGAGAGCCCGGGAGACATGCTGTATGAGGCGGATATGGCGCTGTACCTGGCCAAGCAGCTGGGCAGAAACCGGGTGGAGCTGCGCGAGGCGGCCGAAGTCGAGATTTAGACAGCAGTTCAGGCTGCTGCCGCTACGCCGCAATATGCCGGTGCTCGACTGGTGTCTTTTGTTGTCATTCCCGAAGGGAATCTGCGGTTTGGGCCGGCAACGATTAAGGAGAGCCCTTTAAGCCGAAAAGCTGGAACCGCACCCGCAACTCTTGGTCGAATTCGGATTGATGAAATTAAACCCTTGCCGCATCAGGGTCTCTTCAAAGTCCAGCACCATGCCCGCCAGATACAGGAAGCTTTTCGGATCGACGAAGAGCCGTACCGGCTTCGCCCCGCTCGGATCGTTCGGTGTCTCTACACCCGCGCCAAAGACAAACACCCGGTCACGCTGCCGGGGCTCGGTGTCAAAGCGGATGTTGTAGCTCAGGCCCGAACAGCCACCACCCTGCACGCCGAGCCGCAAACCACCGGCCTCAGGCGAAACGCTCTCTTTGGCCATCGCGACGCGTATGCGCTTCAATGCATTTTTGGTGATTTCGACAGCCTGCTTAGCCCGCGGTTGCTGGTCCTCTGCCGTCAGCAGCACCATGCCGGCCAACGGGTCCTTGGCTTCAGGACGGGGCGGGGCAGCGGTACCGGGGGCGAGGCTGGTCAGCGAAGCAGGCATATCTATCCGATGCGTAGGGGAAGCAGAAGCTTCCAATGCTGTGCCGAGTATACGGGGATGCAGCTACAAACCCAGCCAGTAAAGCGCACATCCTGTCCAATCACCCTGAAACAGCACAAACGGAGAAGGGGCGCCCCCCGAAACACCCCCGCCCCCCCCCCCCAGCACAACCCGCCCCGATAAATCGGCCCCACAACACCCAA
>CAXTUW010000007.1:54271-148331 GCA_964247595.1 uncultured Acidobacteriaceae bacterium
CCCCCCCCCCCCCCCCCCCCCACCCCCCAAACCCCACACCCCCCCCCCCCCCCCCCCCCCCCCCCCCCGCCCCCCCCCTCCGCAGATCAGAACGGGACACTTTACTGCGCCGCAAGAACAGCATTTGCCCCTTCGGCAACACCATTCTTTTTCTTCCAATCACCGATCGCGGCGCGGATGGCGTCTTCGGCCAGCACCGAGCAGTGAATCTTCACCGGGGGCAGGGCAAGTTCCTTCACAATGTCTGTATTGGAGATGGTGAGTGCCTCGGCAACCGTCTTGCCCTTGACCCACTCTGTGGCGAGCGATGAGCTCGCAATGGCCGAGCCGCAGCCGAAAGTTTTAAACTTCGCATCCTCAATCACCTGGGTCTCGGGGTTGACCTTGATCTGCAGGCGCATCACATCGCCGCACTCCGGCGCGCCGACCAGCCCGGTGCCAACCTCGGAAGAGGACTTGTCGAGGGTGCCAACGTTGCGGGGATTCTCGTAGTGGTCAACAACCTTGTCACTGTATGCCATGGGGGGTACTCCTCATCTGTCTCTGATGATAACTCGGACTGTTTCGGTGCGAAAGCCTTTCTTTCTCCCCACCCCCGTCCGTTACACGCCCGCGGTATCGAAGGGGGAAGTATTTTTCGTCAACTCCCTTGCTCAAAAGTGGTACAAATTGCG
Source organism: uncultured Acidobacteriaceae bacterium (assembly GCA_964247595.1). Lineage (GTDB taxonomy): Bacteria > Acidobacteriota > Terriglobia > Terriglobales > Acidobacteriaceae > Granulicella. Next base: position 54,946 of record CAXTUW010000007.1, read on the forward strand.
CGAACCCCACGCTGCCCGGAGATCCCTGTGCCCACTTCTCTTCGCCGACTCGTCTGTCTATTTACAGTTCTCCTGTTTGCAGGCCGGCTGGCAGCCCAGACCAGCTTCAGCTCGGTCGTGGTCTTCGGCGACTCGCTCTCCGATACGGGAAATATCGCCAACCTGGTGCAAAACGCTACGGCCGGTGCCATACGCTTTCCGGGCGATTTTCAACTTCCGGGAGGGATCTCGTCGAATTACACCGATGGCCGCTTCACCGACGGCAAGGAAACCCAGCCTGCGGCTCAAGCCTACCTGGGCGTTTGGGTGGAGCAGCTGGCGGCTTCGTTCCCTGCTAAGCCCCCGGTAAAGGATGCCCTGGATGGCGGCACGAACTACGCCTATGGCGACGCGACCACAGCGACGAGCACCACCACAATCACAGAGGGGCCAATCTCAATCGGGGTCCACAATATGGGGCGGCAGGTAGCGGATTACCTTGCCAATGTGGCCAGCAAATCGGCCGCGGCACCCAATCCGCAGACGCTTTTTGTCCTCTGGGGCGGGGCAAACGACCTGTACCAGGCCTCCACCGCCAATGCGGACCTCACGGCGGCCGCGACCACCGCGATCAACAATGAGCTCGCCCTTGTGCAGCAACTCGCTCAGGCAGGGGCTACCAACTTCCTCATCCCCAACCTGCCTCCACTCGGCGGCGTACCCAATTACGCCACCACCGCGAGCGCGACGGCGCTGAATGCCGCGGCGGCGGGCTTCGCGCAGGGCTTGGTGCAGGGCATCACCACACTGAAAGCGAGTCTTGCGGCCCAGGGTGTGATGATCACTATCTACCAGCCGGACATCTTCAGCCTGTTTGGCAAGTTTGCCACTAGCCCCATGTCCGTGGGGCTCGGCGATGTCATCGATAAGGCGCAGGGCATCAGCGGCAGTCCGGACACCTACTTGATCTGGGATGGGCTGCACCCCACCACCACGGGCCACCATTTCGCCGCCGCCACCGCCGCCAACCTGCTCACACCGCTAGTCGCCAGCACGACGACGCTGTCGGCCCCTGCCACTGTTTTGACAAATCAGCCCGCAACGGTCACGGCGACCGTCACCTCGAGCGCCTCCACCAAGGTCCCAACCGGCTTGGTTACCCTCTTCGCCAACACCACGGCCATTGCCTCGGGAGTGCTGAACGCCGGCGGCGTCGCCACAGCGACGATTCCTGCCAGCACCGTGGTGCCTGGCATCTACAACATCACCGCGGTCTATGCCGGGGACACCACATATAACGTCAGTGCCTCACCCGGGCAGCCCGGCCTTGTCCTCCCGAGCGCCGTCATGACCATAACCTCGCTCGCCACCAGCAACCCGAGCCCGAGCACCGGTGCCTCCGTGGTCCTAACCGCCACCGTGACGCCGGCGGTCGCCAGCTACGGCCCCGCGACAGGGACGGTCACCTTTTTGAACGGCATGGCAACGCTCGGCACAGGCACGTTGAGCAACGGTGTCGCGACGTTTACGACGACAACCCTGCCTGCGGGAACGCAATCGATCACCGCCATGTATGGGGCCGCAGGCGTCTTTAGCGGCTCAACCTCGGCCCCGGTCACGGAAACCGTAGTCGCTCCGACTTTCACGGCCTCTGCCTCCCCCACCTCCGTCACGATCAAGTCCGGCAGCTCAGGCACGACCACGATCACCGCAGTCTCCGCCGGCGGCTACGCTGGGGTGTTGACGCTCGCCTGCGGAACGCTGCCGGCGCATCTATCCTGCAGCTTCTCCACCACCACCCTCACGCTGGCGGCGACCGGCACAGCCAACCCCAGCGCAACGCTCACCATTGCCACAAACGCCATGGCGGCGTTGCGGCTGCCATCGCGCCCGGGTGCCTGGAGCGCTCCGGAGGTGTTCTCGGCCTCGTTGCTGGGTCCTGGGCTCGCGAGCCTGCTCCTGCTGGCACGGCGTCGCCGCCGCCTTGGGCTCGACGGCCTGCGTTTTGGCACAGTGCTGCTGTTGCTCCTCTCCGCAGGGGCAGCCGTGGGGCTTGCCGGCTGTGGCAGCTCAAGTAACAACAATGCCGCTCCGGGTACCTATACGGTTCCGGTCAACGTCACCCCAGCCTCCGGAACGGCGCAGGTGGTCAGCCTCTCCGTGACCGTGCAATGATCGCTTACCCTCACGTGGAAGCGATTAGGAAGCGTGTACTGCGACCCATGCGCCAGGCGTATGACTGAGCTTTGCCGCATCCGGATTCCACGGTGTGTCCGGGTTCCACGGCGCATGATGGTTACAACGCATCGATAGCACGTCGAAAGCAACATCGATCGTGAGTTCTCACCCATTGAGCCTGCGCATTTGTATCGATCCTGCGCATCTATGAGGAGGAAGGGTCCGTGCGTATGAATGGCTCTCGTGCCCGGAGGTCCATTTGAAGTTTTTCCACCCGCTGCTCGTCTTTCTTATCAGCTTGGGTTACTTCGGCCCGCTGCTGATGGGCATTCTGGATTCGTCTTTTTTGGTGCTGCCCTTCGGCAACGATCTGCTGCTGATCTACATGGTGGCGCAGAAGCATCACGGCGCACCCTGGTACGTCCTTGCCGCGGCAACGGGATCGACGCTCGGGGCGCTGTCGCTGGCGCTGGTTGCGCGCAAACTCGGCAAGGACGGCATCTGTAAGCTCGCCGGCGAAAAACAGTTCAAGCGCCTGCAGCGCGGCATGAGTCGCCGGGCATCTTTCGCCGTGGCCGTGGGTGCGCTGGCACCGCCGCCTTTTCCTTACACGATCGTGGTGGCGGTCGCCAGCGCACTTGACCAATCCCTGCCGGAGATCCTGATTACGAACTTTGTGGCACGCGCCGCGCGCTTTGCGATCCTGGCCTATCTCGCGATGCGGTTCGGCAGCGGCATTCTCAAGGTGCTGGAGTCCGATCCCTTCCGGTGGTCCGTGGAGGGCTTCACCGTACTGTGTTTCATCCTGAGCGGTTTGTCGATCTGGAAGTGGGTTCGCAATGTGCGAGCGGAGAAGCGCTCCTCCAGCCGGCGCAAGCAGGCGTTGGCCCCCATGCAGTCCTCCGCACAGGAGTCATAGACACACGCACACAACAGCAGGACGGCCGTATGCAGCTATTCCTTCTGTCATCTCTGCGGGACGACAATCAAGAAGGTGGCGTTCAGAATCATGGGTGAGCTGTACACCCTAAAGTCTGCTCTGCACGCAACGCTACTGCACCCTGCCTGCCGCGTTTTCCAGCAAAACATCCGAGAACACCGCAGTGTCCGCCTTATCCGGCAAATGCGAGCAGAAGCCGATGCCGACATAGAATGGTCCGTCAAAGTGCACCACGACCGGCGGCCCGAGTGGATGCATCGGCTCACCGGTAAGGCTGACGTAAATGGTCATACTGTCGCCGCGCTTCTCAAGGCCGATGCGCCTGGCATGCACGCCGTTAAGCGCGCCGCTGAAGCGGTACTGCAGATCCTGCATGGACGCGCCCTTATCCGAACGCTGTGCCTGATGGATCATGCCTACGCCATGCTCGCCGAGCATGGCCTCCTTCGAATCGTCATCCAGGCTCTGCCGGATCACCAGCACAGCCTTCCGGTCCCCATAGCCATCTGCATGGGGAAAGGACGCGTCAGCCGCAAGCGAAAGATCGCCGGACATCCGCTTCCATACAAAGCGGAACTCGTCGCGGGTGTACCAGATGTTGTAACCCGCCGAGGTGACCGTGTAGTGCTTCGTGCTCGAGTCATAACTTGAACTGCCGGGCACCACAGCGGCCCCGACATCCGACTGGCCCTCAAAGAGGCCGAGCGGTACGGCACTCGTCCGGCTGGCGCGATGGAAGTCCGCTGGTGGCGGGACCTGCGTATGCGTCGGCGAGCCGGGCAAAGCCCAGTCCGGGACCGCAGGTGTTTGTGCGTTGGAGCTGTGTGGGACACCACAGAGCAGGGATGCAACAAGCGAAGTTGAAGCCCACAGGCGACGCATCGTTTGGTTCTCGCGGCGGAGATCAATCACGGCAGCGCCTCATAGGTTACATAGGCAAACCGCTGCGAATCGGGCGCCCAGGAGTTGACGTTCATCGTACCCTGCCCCCCTGTGGCCTCGACCAGCGTCTTCGGCGTTGCGGCTACCTTGTCCTGATCGATCGTTGCCAGCTTCAGCGCGATATGCACGTCCCGCGGATTGTGCGTGGTCACATCGGCGGGGTAGCCGATATAGACGAGCTGCTTGCCATCGGGCGAGATGTGCGGAAACCAGTCCTGCAGGCTGTCGTTGACAACCATCTCGGCCTTGGCATCGTTCGGTCCGGCACCGCTTGCGGGCAAGCGCCACGCGGCTTGCTTGCCGGTGCGATCGGAGTTGATGTAAATCCACCTGCCATCAGGCGAATAGTCGGGTCCGTCGTCCTGATGCACATTCGAGGTCAGCCGTGTCTCTGCTCCGCCCGCGGCAGGCACGCCATAGATGTCGTATTGCCCGCTGCCGCCGCGCTGCGCCACGAAGGCCAGCGTCTTGCCATCGGGCGACCAGCCATGGAAGTAGCTCGGCGTGGTATGCGTCATCTGCTGAATCCCGGTACCGTCCGCATTGGCGAGAAACACCTCTGAGCCTTTTTCGCCCGGGGGCGTTGCCGAGAAGGCCAGCTTCTTGCCATTGGGCGAGAGCGCCTTATCGTTGTTGCACGCGTAGCCCTCCGGGATAGCCAGCTTCTGTGGTTCTGCAGTGCCATCCGCCTTGAGCGCGAGCTTGTAGATGCCGCCATTGTGGTTAGAGATAAGGTATTTGCCGTCAGGCGACCAGTTGGGGGCCTCCCAGATCGAGTCGTCCGTGTAGACGAGGTGCGAAGAGCCATCGCGCAGGTCGTAGAGGTACATCTTGCTGCGCAGGTGCTCGGCTGTTTGCGCGGCGAGGCTGGCGGCTAGGCAGCACGATGCAAGGGCCAGCAGGCCACCACGTTGCATGGGGGTAGAGAAAGCCTTCATCGACTGAATGCGCCCCTTCATGTGCAGTCATGGCCGCCCGTCTTGCGATCGGGGCGATGCGGCATGTTCTGGCTGCCCATCCTACAGGGACGGCCTACGAGCAATCCAGTGTGCCGACAAACGTTCCCTTTACGGGCACTATCTTTGGTAGACCGTACTCTAAAAGCGGAGCGTCGTTCTGAATAACGGCTAAGGATGTGAGGACAGCACCACCGTTGTCCCGTGCACCGTCCCGTGCACCGTCCCGTGCACCGTCTCGTGCCTCCCTTTGCTCTCCGTCAGCGTCTTGCCGTGCAGCCATGCGGGGTTGGAAAAGCTCAACGTGACCGTTTGCCCCGCGGCATCTCCGCTGCCGGTGACCTTGCCCTGCGCGATAGGCTTTTTGCCGGCCAGCAGAGCCATGGCCGTGCTCTGACCTGCAGCAGCAGGAGTGGACGTAGAGGCGGACAAAGGCGTCGCAAACTGCAGTGTCAGGGCGTGTTTGTCACCCTCGTGCAGCGGCGCAAAGCGTACATGATCGAAGCTCCAGGTGTCGCCGGTTCTTGAAATCGCCATGGTGCAGCGCACGCTCGGGGCGTAGCGGTCCGTGGCGGACACGACAAGATGCGTGCCGTCTATCGTTTCGATGCGGATCGAACGATGATTGCCGTGTTCCTCATCGAGTTCCCAACCGGCGCCTACCGTGAGCGCTGAGGGCGAAGAGGCGATCGTCCAGGTCTCCTGCCCCGGCAGAAATACGAGCGTGTGGGCGTGCTGTGATTCCGCGCCGCGATACGCGATAAAGTGCGGCGGTTGGCTGATCTCCGTCCACACACTCGCCGTGCTCACGGTATCGCCAACCTGCAACGCGGTGCCCTCGCCGGCGACGGCGGCCTGCTCGCGATAAAGAAAGATTGGCAGCTTTGCGTCAGCGAGCGGCGTAAGCCCGCTGCCCTGCTAGGAGATCTCCGAGCCCTGCACGAAGCGCCACTGCAACGGCCTGCCATCGGCCATCGTAAAGCGCACGGTGGAGATGCTGCCGACCGCCTCTGTATCGGCGGGCTCATAGGCGAGCGCGGTCTTGTGCGCCTCTTCATCGAGCGCTTTTGCCGTGGCGAGTAAGCCGTCGTTGTCGGTGTAGTGGATGCGCTTGCCTGTGACCCGTTCCGTCAACGTGACATAAAGCAGCGGGTGCTTGGCGTCGCCGTCCGTGTCGAGCTCGATCATGGAGTATGGCAGCTCGGCCCCTACGAACTGGACAAACTGCACGGGCCAGTAGGTGTAACTCGTCAGCAGAGGCAGCATCGGTGGAAGGATGGCGATTGTTTTAGCTTGTGGAGATGCGGTGTTCTGGGCAGGGATGGCTGGTGTGGCGAACAGCGAAGCGGTGAGGGTGACGAGCGTGAGGGCGAGGCGTTGCATGATGGATCTCCTTGGGCTTGCTGTGAGGTGAGTGGCAGGGAGCAGGTTCCCTGCGGGAAGAACAATAAGAAGACGAGGCTTAGGCAGTGGCTTAGAAGGTCCAGCGCAGACCGGCCTCGATGCGGCGTCCGGGATCCGCGAGATAGGGACGGGCAAAGGAGGGCGAGCCAAGCACGCCGCCTTCCGCAAGGACGTTGGTGTGGTTCAGCAGGTTCGTCGAGCGAAGGTTTGCCGCCAGGGTTTGCCCTTCTTTGCCTCCTGTATGCGGCAGCGCGAAGCTGTGGCTCAGGTTGGCATCGAGGTGTACGTTCCACGGCAAGGTTCCGGCATTGCGACCGATCGCCGTCCTTGTACCCGTGGGCGCCAATGTCCCGAACGGCGTGCAATACGCGTTCGTGCAGCCGGCATAGCTGAAGACCGGACGATCGTTGAAGACGCCATCACCGTTGTTGTCGAAGCCCGTGGTGACGTTGTACGGCATGCCGGAGGCCGCATCGAACTGCATCGAAATATTGACTGCATGGGGCAGGGCATAGCTGGCGAAGGCGATGAGATGATGTGTGGCCTCCCAGATAGGCCGCGCACTCTCACCCGCATCGGTGGAGCTGCTTTGCGGAAACGCGGTAGCGGCGTCTGCGTTCCCGCGCAGGTCCATGCGGATATAGCCTGCGAAGAGTTGCAGGTGCTTCAGGCTGTGCTGGTCGATACCCGCGAAGAGCACGTTGCCGCTAATGCGGCCGGTCTGCTGGAACTGATAGAGATTCGTATTGGGGGTGAGCGGACGCGGGTCTGTGGGCAATGGGCCCAAAGGGGCGTTGATATCGCGCGAACGCAGCAGATCCCACCCATGCACAAGGTAGAGATTTACCTGCGCGTGCCAGTGTTTCGGAAAGTCGTGCTCGGCACCAAGATGCGATTGCAGCGAAGGTGTCTGCGTCAGGTTCGGCAGCGGAGCACGCAGCGTGGTAATCGTCGAGGTGCCTATGGGTAGCCCTGTGCCTGGCACATAGTTCGGTATATAAGCAGCGCTGTTAATCTGCAGCTGTTTCTGGATCGTGCCGTTAAGTTGCAGGTCGGTAAGGGTTGTTTCTGGATCGACAGGGCTGTAGAAAAGCCCGGTGCGCGCGTGCAGCACGGTCTTTCCTTTGCGGTCCGGCGACCAGGCCACGCCAGCCCTCGGGCCAAGGTTGCCGACCGTCGCCGGCGCGTTCTGCATTGCCCAACGCATGCCCAGTGCAAGCTGCAGATGCGGCCGCAGCTTCCATTGGTCCTGGGCATAGAGCACCGCCTGAAGCTGGTTAAGCGACATGTTTGCCGTACCTGTTGAAACGTCAAACTGCGTCGGTGTGCCACCGGGCTGACCCTTGAACGCCAACTGGTATTGCTGAAATCCGGTCAGGGTCGTGGGAGTTGTCGTGCCATTGGTAGCGGAGCTCGGGCCACCACCGAAGAGATAGGTGCCGCTGAAGTTCGTTGGCAACGAATCATGCAGGGACGTATCGGTAAGTTCCAGCCCGGCTTTCACGCTGTGCTTGCCGTGGCTGTACAGGACGTCGTCATCTATCTCGAAGTCGCGCTCATGCGAACGCAGGAGGCCCGTAGCCACGCCGCCGCCGATAAAGGCACCGGCCACCTGTAACGACGGTGCAGTGGAGTTCGGGGTGTCCGTTCGGTAACGCCACGTGTAGCCGATGCGCGTCTCGTGCACAAAATGCGCCGACAGCGTGGCCAGATTCGATACATGCACGACATGCTCGGACTGCACGCTGCTGTAGCCGGCTTCGGCGAGCACCGTGCCGCCCGCACCCTGATTGGCAAGCCCGCTGACATTGGCCGTGTAGGATGCCGTGACGTTGTTCTTTGGGTTAAGCAGAAAACCGAAGCGCGCGCTCGCCTCCCATAACGATTGCGGCGCGGCGACGTTTGCTGTGGTGTGCTGCGGATTGCCCGCGGCATCGAGGGTCGTTGCATCGACGACAGCGAATTGGTTGATCGCCCGATGCTCGATGGCAAAGGCAAAGTCGCTGCAGTTCTTCACGATCGGTCCACTCAACTCCGCGCCATAGCGCCCCTTGCCTATGGCCGCCCGAGTGGGTGAGAACGGGTCCTTGGCGTTGAGGAATCCTCCGCTCTGCGTCGTAAACAACGCGCCATGAAAGCTCGACTGGCCGGGTTTGGTGTAGATCTCCACACGGCCACCCTGGTACGGCGGCCGGGCGTACTCGGCCGAAAACAGATCCGGGTTGATGCGAATGAAAGCAATGGCTGATTTGGGCGGAATCTGGCCGCCGTTCTGAAAGCCATCCACGGTAACGATCGCCGCCCCGGGCGCGCCGCCGGCGGCAGCCGCGAGCGCCTGCAGTTGCCGGCTGAACTCATCCGGATCGTCGGCAAGCTGCGCCAGATCGCTCTTCTCGAGCGTGCGCGAGCCCGCGACATTCTCGCTGCTCACCCCGCCTTCAGGTACGGCTTCATTCTCTGTCTCCACCGTGCCTAGCTGCAAACGGATCAGCGAATCATGGGCACCGGGCCCTATCGTCACCGTCGTACCCACCGCTGCAAAGCCCGGCGCCTCAACAAAGGCCGTGTAGCTGCCCGGAGCGAGGCACGTCGTGCTGAAGCGGCCCTCCCGATTGGTGGGCGACGTGTTGCCGTCAGCCAGGTTTACAGTCGCTCCGATGATCGCCGCCCCCGTGGTATCGACCACCTGACCTTTGCCGATTGCGTCCGGGCTGGGGCAAGCCGTTTGTGCCGCGGCAAGCCGCACGAAGGCAGTGAAGAGAATGCCTGCAGTCAATTGCGTACAGTGGATGGACATCGGAAGCTCCTTCGCCGCTCGGACCGGAGTGCGGCTGACAGGGCTAATCCTCGAACGTCGACATACCGGCGCGGCAGTGCAGGAAGTCAGCTTTCGGAGGTGACGGCTGTCATATGACAGGTGTCATACGCCCCGGTTGACAACATGCACTACGCAACGGAAGCGCTTCGCGGGATCATGGAGCGGCAGGGAGAGGTCGAACATGGCGGATCGGCAGCAGGGACGCGAGGGTGGGAGTATCTTCGCCTGTCGCACCATCGGCAGAACAGCCTTTCATGAGCAGCATCCGTGGTTATTCCGCTGGCCGCCCTTGTTGTTCACCATCTTCTGGATTACCGACAAGGTGCGCTGGGGGCCCTCCGGACATTGGGTTCGCTTCGGCTTCTTTTACGGGCTATTCCTGCTTGCCTTCATCCGGGTCTTCGCGAACGGGGAGCGGCATCCCCGCGTCTGGCTGGGCGTACTGTTCGTCCTGGGCTACCTTTATGTGCCGTTCGATGAAAATGCCGCCGGTGAATTCGTCTTTCCGGTCGTGATGAGCGTCTTCTTCCTTCGCCAGCCGAAGTTGTCCACGGCGTTGATACGGTTTGCCATAATTGAGGTGGCAGCGGCCGCGGGCGTGCTGATTGAGCTCAAGCTGATTCATGCCCATCCTGTGATCGCCCCCAACGTCATCTTCTACATGGTGGCGATCGGCTTGAGTAACTTCGCCTACGCGCGCCACATCCTGGCCAGCGAGCAGCTCGAACGCGCCAATGGCGAGATTGAGCACCTGGCGCAGGTTGCTGAACGCGAGCGGATTGCGCGCGATCTCCATGACTTGCTCGGGCATACGCTTACGGTCATCACTCTGAAAAGCGATGTAGCGAATCGGTTATTCACGATCGACCCGGAACGCGCACATCGCGAGATCGTTGAGATTGAAGCGACCGCGCGCAAGGCGCTCGCGGAGGTTCGAGAGGCAGTCTCCGGCTACCGTACGCAAGGGTTTGCCGCGGAGGTAGCGCAAGCCCGGCGCGCTCTCGCCAGTGCCGGCGTTCAGTTGGTCACTGACCTGGAGACCGTCACGCTGCCGGAGCGGGAGACGGGCGTGCTGTGCCTGCTGCTCCGCGAAGCGGTGACCAACGTCGTGCGGCACGCGGCCGCAACCGCCTGCCGGTTGACGCTTCAGCGCGATGGCGATCGTCTGCATCTCGCTGTCGAAGATAATGGCAGCGGCGTCTTCGGCACCGAAGGCAATGGTCTGCGCGGCATGCGCGAACGCCTTGCGGGTTGTGGCGGAACCTTTTTGCGCGAAGCCGTTCCCGGGGGCGGCACCCGGCTTGTCGCGGAACTGCCGTTCTTCTCGTTCGTCGCGCGGAACCCTCCAGAGCTTGCCCAAGACCCATCGTTCCAGGAACGTCCTGCGCCAGAGAGCGGGCTGGTGCAGGCGTGACCCGCGATACGGTCTCTCAGGCCCCAAGCCCCAAGGAGATCCGTGTCGTGCTGGCAGAGGACCAGGGCATGGTGCGGGGTGCCCTTGCCGTACTGCTGGGCATCGAGCCGGATGTCGAGGTGCTGGCCCTGGCAAGCGATGGCGAAGAGGCTCTGCGAGCCGTGGGAACCCATCGGCCGGGTGTGTTGATCACCGATATCGAGATGCCGAAGCTCACCGGTCTTGAACTCGCCGCGCGGGTGCGTGAGCTTTACCCCGAGACGCGAGTCATGATCCTGACCACGTTCGCCCGTCCGGGCTATCTGCGCCGCGCTATGGAGGCCGGAGCGCACGGCTATCTGCTGAAGGACCGGCCCTCAGCGGAGCTCGCCGAGGCTTTGCGGCGGGTATACCGTGGCGGGCGTGTGGTAGACCCAATGCTGGCGGCCGAGGCCTGGACCGCCGATGCCGACCCCTTGACGGATCGCGAACGGGAGGTGCTGCGCCGTGCCGGTGAAGGCGAAAGCACAGCCGAGGTGGCCCGTTCACTGCGGCTTACGGAAGGCACGGTGCGGAACTACCTCTCCGAGGCCATCAGTAAGCTCCGCGCGCACAACCGGACGGAGGCGGCACGGCTCGCACGCACAAAGGGCTGGCTTTAGAGCTCCAGGGGATGGCTCTCATGATGCCGGTGTGCAGTTCAGATCGTCACCTGAACGTAGTGAAGGATCCCGGTATGGCCTGAACAGCAGAGGAAGTCCGGCGCATATGGAGGTCCTTTGCTGCGCTCAGGATCGCGCCTGCAAAGAAAGCTGCATGTGGCTGGTCGTTTGCACCGGCTACCAGTCGCGAGCCGCTCACTGTTTCGGGCTGCCGGGAGATCCCGAGGCATTGCCTGTTGCCGCTGCATCCGGCTCACCGTCGCCATAGGTGGAAAAGATTGCAGGCTCTTTGCTGGTCGGCATCGTGCGCAGGGCGGCCAGATCCTTCTGCAACGACGCCCAGGCTTGTGGATCTTTCCGAGTGGCAAACGGCAGGTCGAGGTTCTGGTAGTAGGCCAGGATGTCTTCCTTGATACCCGGCGAGATCGGTTGCTGCGGATGCGCCGCCAACCGGTGCGTCAGCGTCGCATAGGTGGCATCGGTCAGACGGTAGCCGCTGGACTTTACAGGGTTACCCGTATCGAGATCGCGATTCGGCAAAGGGTGCCGCGGATCGGTTGTCTGCCGTGGAATATCCTGCGATGCACCGGGTTTTGCAACCATCGGAGCTGAAGGTGCCGGGTCTGAATGCGTATCGGCAGCGGCGGCTTGCGCGGCAATCTCGGGCCGGATGGTTGGTGGAGGCGTGAACCGCCGCAGAACCCGGTCAAGCTGACGCGATGACTGCACCACCGAGTGTATGTAGGCCGTTTCGGTTTCCTCTGTCGGTCCCTTGACCGCGACCAGCTTCAAAGGACCGAACTTCGGCAGGATGTACAGCAATCCAGCCAGCGAATATGTGCCGATGCCGGGTTTTTTACGGTACTGCTCCCAGTGATTCTGCTGCTCGACCTGGGCGACCTCGCGCTCAAGCTGCTGCAATTCAGCATTCTCCACATCCGCAGGCTCATGTTTGCGATGCAGAAGCGTGGTGGCGTAGGCGATGCGCGGGATGAAGTGATGCACCGCGAAGCGGTACGCGCCCACATTGACGCGCCGGCCGCGTCCCGTGGTGAAATCTTCGCTCAGGCCATAGGTCTCGTAAAACGCCAGAGCGAGCTGCTTCGCCGGCACCTCCAGGCCCACATGCCGCAGGTAGTGCACAGGGGCAAAGCGGTGGTGCGCAATCTGGTCGATATCGAAGGCAAACTCGGTTTGCACGTGTTGGTGCTCGCCTTCGGCATAGTTCACGACGTCGCCGTACCGGTCGCGGAGCTTTGGGAACTCCACCGGTACGGAGATATTGGTCGCTTCGGCGTGGCCAACGGTGTCACCGATGTAGTGCGACAGTGCGCCCACGGCAAAAGCCAGCTCGTCGGCGTTGCCGGCGTCGCGAAACAGGTTTACAACAAAGTCGCCGGACCGCACATAATGCGTGAGGTCGGAGACCAGCGCATCGCCCAGCGGATAGTACCCGATGTCCTGGATCACGCAGCCGCCATAGGCATAGGCTCGTGCGTGCTCCAGCTCGGCGGGTGTCAGCTTGGGGTAGCGGCTAAGCAGCAGTGGCACAATGGACCTCTGCCAGTTCAGGTCGATCAGCTCCTCGTGCGTGAGCAACGAGTACGCCTCTGCGGAGTATCCGCAGGCGAATACACAAAAGAGCAGAACGGCGAAGAATCGCAATCGAGAAAACATGAGCTCCCGGAAAGGGTACCGCAGTCAGGCCTGCTTGCCTTTGCCACCTTTGTTCGCTACAGGCCAAAATATGTCCTGAAGCGCGACAGAGAGGGATGTACAGCGGCTATCTGGTCGAACCAGCCTGGGTCACGTAGGATTCGATCGTGTGCTGCTCGACACTCATGGTCTCCGAGTGCCGTTTCCATGCACGCGGAGTGCTGCCATGAGAACCAGAAGAGACGTCCTGAAGACAACCCTGGGTACCGTAGCTGCCTTGGCTGTGCCTGCCCCCGTGGCCCACGCGCTTTCGACCGCAAGCACGGCACCCAAAGGAGCGCAGGGAAGTCTTGCCCCTACCGCCTTCCGCATGCTCCCTCTCGGGCAGGTGAAGCCTTCCGGCTGGTTGCGGCGGCAGTTGCGGGTGCAAGCCGACGGTCTCGGCGGGCACCTCGACGAGTTTTGGCCGGATGTGGGCAGCCAAAGCGGGTGGCTGGGCGGCACCGGTGAAAGCTGGGAGCGTGGCCCTTACTTTCTCGATGGCCTCCTGCCGCTCGCGTACCTGCTCGACGATGAGGTCCTGAAGGCCAAGGCGCGTCGATTCGTTGAATGGACCCTCACACATCAGGCTTCTGATGGCATGATCGGCCCGCCCACGAACGACGATTGGTGGCCGCGTATGGTGATGACGAAGGCGCTGGCGCAGTGGTACGACGTCAGCGGCGATCGCCGTGTGCTCGAGGTTCTCACGCGCTACTGCCATCATCAGCTCAGCGAGCTGCCGCGGCGTCCGCTAAAGGACTGGGGCAAGTATCGCTGGCAGGATCAGGTGATGGTCGCCGAATGGCTCTACGAGCGTACCCGCGATCCAAAACTGCTGGAGCTTTGTGCACTTTTGAAGCAGCAGGGCTTCGACTGGACGGGGTCGTTCCAGAACTTTACCTTGACCGAACCGGTGACGCGCACGGTGCTGGGATGGACGCCGCATGGCTTTGAACGCGCAGAGATGGCCATGCAAGCACACGGGGTCAACAACGGCCAGGCGTTGAAGACCGCCGCGGTGCAGTACCGGCTGTCCGGCGACCCTAACGAGAAGCAGCATTTTGATCAGCAACTGAGTAAGCTTGACCACTTCCACGGGCAGCCCAGCGGCATGTTTTCGTGTGACGAGCATCTGGCCGGCACCGACCCGAGCCATGGAACGGAACTTTGCACCGTGGTTGAAACCATGTTCTCTCTCGAGACTGCCCTCGCCACCTTCGGTGACCCGCTCACGGCTGACCGCCTCGAAAAGATCGCCTTCAATGCACTTCCAGGCACCTTTACCGAGGACATGTGGGCGCACCAGTATGACGGGCAGGCCAACCAAATCCAGGTGGGGCTGAACTCCAAGCCCTGGACAACCAATGGACCGGAGTCGAACCTGTACGGCCTTGAGCCGAACTACGGTTGCTGTACCGCGAACTTCCATCAGGGCTGGCCCAAATTCACCACAAGCCTCTGGATGGCGACGCATGATGAGGGTTTGGTCGCTGCCCTCTATGCGCCGTGCGAGGTGAACACGGTTGTGCGCAATACACCTGTTCGTATCTCCGAAGAAACAGACTATCCGTTTCGCGGATCGATTCGACTGACCCTTATGCCGAGCAGACCGGTGCAGTTTCCGCTTTCCGTGCGGGTACCCGCCTGGGTGGAGGCTGCCGAGGTTCTCGTCAATGGGAACCCTGTCGAGCAAGCGAGACCACGGGGATCGTTTCTGCGGCTGGACAGGTTATGGACCCATGGCGATACCGTTGTTGTACGCCTGCCAATGCAGCCTCGGATGTCACGGTGGTTCCACGGGGCGGTTGCTCTTGAGCGGGGGCCGCTCGTATTCTCCCTGAGCCCGGGGGAGAGCTGGGTCAAGCTGCGCGACCGGGGGCTCACGGCCGACTGGCAGGTTTTTCCAACGACTTCCTGGAACTATGCCCTGAGCACAAGCGAAACTACCGCACCACAGCTGCGGGTTGTTGAGCGGCCCGTTCCCGCATATCCCTTCGCACGGGAAGCGAGTGCGGTGGAGATCCATGTCCCCGCCCGCCAACTTGCAGAATGGAAATCTACAGATGGTGTTGCCGATCCCGTGCCATCTGGGCCGGTGGAAAGCGCAGAGGTGGAGCAGATCCTCACCTTCGTTCCCTACGGCAGTGCGAAGTTGCGCGTTACTGCTTTTCCCCAGCTGAGAGCGCGTGAAGGGAAAGAGTAAGGACGCTTCCGAACTGAAGCGTCTTCACTCCTGCCAATGCAGAAAGGCTACTCCGAGCGCTCCAGCTTGAGAGCCGCACGTCTTTACGTGCCTGTTCCGCATAAAATTCACGGAGATCGCGCTGGATGGAATCAAAGCGGGCATTCATCTCGCCACGAAGGCCACTGATCTCCGCGCGCAGGTCGCTGCGAAAACTTGAGCTATCCTGGCGGTTCAGCAGTATCCCCGCCAGGATGACTAAAAGCGGAATGCCCACTACGAGCACTTCGTGTATCGATGCTCTACCCTCGGCGTAGCTTACAGGGGCTGAGTGCCGAGGCCGCTCGCGTTTAGTGAGCAGCCCACTCGATCTTGGTCAGGTCAATGCCTTCCTTGACCATCTCGTAAAGTGGCGAGAGTTCACGCAGCTTGGAAACCACATCGATCAACTTATCGGCGACATAATCGACCTCAGCCTTGGTATTGAAGCGGCCTAGACCGAAGCGGATGGAGCTGTGCGCGACGTCATCGCCCAAGCCGAGGGACTTCAGCACATAGCTGGGCTCAAGCGTGGCCGAGGTGCAGGCCGACCCGGACGAGACAGCGATGTCGTTGATGCCCATCAGCAGGCTTTCACCTTCGACGTAGACAAAGCTCATATTCAGGTTGCCGGGCAGGTGATGATCCATGTTGCCGTTCACCTGTGTGTAGTCGAGTGCATTCTCAAGCTTGTGCTTCAAGTAATCGCGCAACTCGCGCTCGCGTGCGGCCTCAGCCTCCATCTCGTTGCCGGCGATCTCACACGCTGCACCCAGGCCCACAATGCCGGGGACGTTAAGTGTGCCCGAACGCATACCCCGCTCATGGCCGCCACCGTTCTGCTGCTCGGAGATCTGCACCCGCGGATTGCGGCGCCGCACATAGAGCGCACCGACGCCCTTGGGGCCGTACACCTTGTGCCCAGAGAACGAAAGCACATCGATGTTGTCGGTCTGCACATTGACGGGGATCTTGCCGACAGCCTGCACGGCGTCCGTGTGGAAGATAACGCCCTTCTTGTGGCAAAGCTCGCCGATCGCCTTAATGGGCTGAACTACGCCGATCTCGTTGTTGGCGTACATGATCGAGACCAGAATGGTCTGGTCGTCCATGGCGCGCTCGAGCTCTTCGAGATCGACCAGACCGTCGCCCTTGACGGGCAGATACGTCACGCGGAAGCCCTGCTTTTCAAGCTTCTTGCAGGTGTCGAGTACGGCCTTGTGCTCGGTAACCTCGGTGATGATGTGGTTGCCGCGCTCGCGATACATCTCCGCGATGCCCTTGATGGCGAGATTGTTGGACTCAGTCGCGCCGGAGGTGAAGATGATCTCCTTGGCGGTTGCGCCGATAAGCTTGGCGATCTGTTCACGTGCCTTCTCGACGGCCTGCTCAGCCTCCCAGCCGAAGCTGTGATTGCGGCTGGCCGCGTTGCCGAAGATGCCTGTCATATACGGCATCATGGCCTCCAGCACGCGCGGATCAAGCGGCGTGGTCGCATGATTGTCCATGTAGATCGGCAGCTTCACACCCTCCGGCAGCGGGCCGCTGGCCTGCGTAATGCCCATGCCGTTGGGAGTCATAGCGCTGGAGGGCTCAAATTCATTGATTGCGGTTTCGGACATGGTGTTCACTCCTGAACTTTAAACGTGCGCTTGAAGCGTCTGCTGCTACTTTCCTAGTGTCATTCCGCAGGGAACCTGTTCCACCCTTTGGGCTCAGCCAAACTTTTAAAGACCTACACCGCAATCGTTACCAGCCCCGCCCCTACCGTCTGCTCGGCTCCGGTATCCATCGGCTCGACCAAATCCGCGATTCGGATCGCGCTGAGCAGGTCCTTGATGGAATCATTCACTTTACGCAACGGTTCTTTGATGGTGCAGGTTCCATGGAGGTCGCAGGTGCCGTGAATCGTGATGCAGCTTGTAATAAAAAGTGGGCCGTCGATGGCGCGTATCACTTCAAACGCCGAAATATCGCTCCCGCCCCGTGCCAGGGCATAGCCGCCGTTCGTGCCCGCCGAAGAGATCAGGATCCCCGCCCGGGTAAGGGTCTGCAGAATCTTGGCCAGCAGTTGCGGCGGGATGTGATAGGCGTCGGCAATGTCCTTGGCGGACTGTGCACCGCAGTTGGCGTGCTCGGCCAGGTACTTCAGGGCCATCAGCCCGTAGTCCGCTTTTTTGGTCAAGCGCAGCATAGGGTGGGAGTTTGCCGGTTGCGTTCAGCGTGAGCCGCGAAACTCCCGCTCCTGTAGTGTACGGCGGCACCTCGGGGCGCGCAATGGAGAATGGTGCCTGGAACGGGAAGAACAATTTGGGTGCGGGAAAAGGGTTCCCGGGCATGGCAAGCCTGTCCCGTGAGCCTGCATCCTAAACCCGTGGCTGAGCGTGGAACGAAGGGGGGCAGCGGCGCGCGGGTCGTGCTGACCTGCGTTGGCTTCCTCGGCGATCTCCATCCCTATCTGGCCATCGGCCAGGAGCTCGTTCACCGCGGTCATTCCCCGGTTATCGCGACCGTCCCGGGGCATCGGCAGCGGGTGGAGGCCAGCGGCCTCGCGTTCCATCCCCTGCGCGCGATGACTGCGGAGGAGCCCACCCCGGAGCTGGTGCGACGGGTCTTCGGTGGCCGCCGAGGGATCGAGTTCATCATTCGCGAGCTTATCTTGCCGGCGCTCCGCACCGCCTATGAGGACACGGGCGCCGTCGCGGCCGGAGCGGATCTGCTCGTGTCGCACCCGCTCACGATAGCGACGCGACTGGTGGCCGAAGCCCGCGGCCTGCCCTGGATCTCGACGCAATTGGCACCCAGCGGCGTCCTCTCCGCGGAGGATCCGTCCCTATTCCCCGGCCTTGGATGGCTCTATCGGCTGCATCCCCCAGCGGTGGTGTGGCGGGCGGTATGGCGCCTTGCGGATCGGGTAACTCGCCGCTGGCTGCGGCCGTACGATGGGTTGCGCCGCCAGCTTGGGCTGCCGGACTTCGGCAATCCCCTCTTCGCGGGCGGTCACTCGCCCTGGCGGGAGTTGGGGCTGTTTTCGCCCCGCTTTGGTGTGCCCCAGGTGGACTGGCCGCCGCGGACGGTCGCGACCGGTTTCCCCTTCCTCGCGCAAGCTCCGGTCGAAAACCCGGCGCTGGAGCGATGGCTGGCTGCCGGTCCCGCGCCGGTCATCTTTACGCTGGGTTCTTCGGCCGTGATGGATCCGGGTTCCTTCTTTCACGAGAGCGCGCGCGCTGCGGAGCGCATCGGCCGGCGCGCGCTGCTGCTTGGCGCTCTGTTCAAGGTGCCTGGAAGCGATCTGGAGCCGAGAAGCCCCGTATTGCCTGGGGCGGATACCGATGTCTTCGCCGCCGATTACATACCCTATGCTCAGGTCTTCCCGCGGGCGGTGGCGATCGTGCACCAGGGCGGCATCGGGACCACCTCGGAGGCGCTGCGCGCGGGGCCTCCGATGCTGGTTGTCCCGTTCGGCGCGGACCAGCCGGACAATGCAGCACGCGCGAAACGGCTCGGCGTGGCGGAGGTACTCACCCGGCGGCAGTACCAGACGCGCAACATCGCTGCGGCGCTGCGGCTTCTGCTCGAGCGCGGCAACTACCGGATGCGAGCCCAGGAGATGGGCACGGCACTCGAGGATGAGGATGGCGTCGCGACGGCTTGCGACTTCATCGAAGCTGCACTCTGACCGGTTTGCGGTAGTTCGGCCCAAAAACCGAGGCTGAATGGGCTACCATGCAATCTCGCCCCTACGCCTGTGCCCGATTTCCGCCAGTTCCGATCCACGCCCAACCTGCTGACAATGCTGCGGCTGTTTACGCTGCCGTTTCTGGTGATCGAGATCCTCGATGGGCACTGGCGGCTGGCCTTCCTCCTGCTATGGATTGCCGGCCTTTCCGACAGCCTGGATGGCCTGCTGGCGCGCAAACTGGGCCAATTCACGACGCTGGGCCAGTATCTCGATCCCATTGCCGACAAGGCCCTGCTGAGCACGCTATTTCTGGTGCTGACCCATGTTGGGGTAATCCCGCGCTATGTCACCGTACTAGTCTTCAGCCGCGATCTTGGCATCCTTATTCTCTCGACACTGCTCTACATCACCAATATTCTGCGCGACTTCCGGCCCAGCTTCCTGGGCAAGGCCAGCACTGCGGTCCAGATTCTAACGGTGCTGCTGGTAATGACCGTGCAGTTGGCTCCGCACGCCGGGCTGGTGCCGACCAAGCACCACCTGCTGCAGCTGGTGGCGATATTGGCACCGCTTTCAGCAGCGCAGTATGCCTGGACGACGCTGCGCAAGGTGCAGGCACAGGGCGGGGGGCCGCCGGTGGCTGCGGGGCAGATCTCCTGAATGGAGATCAGGGGCTAAGGTCGGAACATGGGTTGCGCCCCAGACAACCTCCGGTTACACTGACTTGTACGCAGTTTAGGCGCGTAGCTCAGTTGGTTAGAGCGCTACCTTGACACGGTAGAGGTCGTTGGTTCGAATCCAATCGTGCCTACCACTCCTCCGGCGGCTCTTTTTTATGCCGGGCTCATGCGGTCTCCTTTGAGCTGGAGTTCTTGCGGTACCGAAATTTAGCTGGTTTCCCTCTGGAGAAGACTTCGATGGCACAGGTTTGTGAGCTTTGCGGCAAGGGTCCGCAGTTTGGTAATAACATTTCGCACGCGCACAACGTTACCCGCCGGCGCTGGAACCCGAACCTCCAGCAGGTGAAGGCGAAGATCTCGCAGGGTGTCTCCAAGCGGATGAAGGTCTGCACCAGCTGCATCAAGAGCGGCAAAATTGTAAAAGCGTAAAGGCAGCAAACAGCCAACAGGAAAGTAGCGAACAGCAAAACAGGAATTAGTTAACTACAGCAGGCCCTGATGCAACCATCAGGGCCTCCCTTATGCCTGTTTGCCACTTCCTGTTGGCTGTTTGCTACTTTTCACCGCTCGCCCACCGTCGATCCATCCGGCATAAACCCAAGCGAGGCCGAGTTGATGCAGTAGCGCTGTCCGGTGGGCTTGGGACCATCGGGGAAGACGTGCCCAAGGTGCGAGCCGCAAGCGGCGCAGGTGGCCTCCACGCGACGCATGCCGTAGCTGCGATCCTCGTGCAATGTAATGGCATTGGGTGAGACCGGCTCATAAAAGCTTGGCCAGCCGGAGCCGGACTCAAACTTGGCATCGGACTTGAACAACGGCGCGTTGCAGGCCCCACAGTGGTACAGCCCGTCGGCGTGGTTGTTGTAGAGCGCTCCGGTGAAGGCGCGTTCCGTTCCCTTCTCGCGGAGAACCTCGTACTGCTCCGGGGTCAGACGCTGACGCCACTCTGCCTCCGAGAGCTGGACTTTTGGGGTCTCTTCTGTGGCCGCTTTGCCTGTGTTCGCGCTGTTATTAGCGGTGGCGGCATCGCTGAGCGGCCCGCCCGCTGGAATTGTCGGCATATCGTTCACCTCAATAGATTGGATGCCGCGGTGGTGGAGAGTGTTCACCGCGAGGTGTGATCCATCTCTACGAAGCCTTTACTGGCATAAAGGTGAGGCACTCTTTCAGGTGTGTGCCACCCATTCTGGCACTAGCTTGGCTCCTCGGCCATGGCGATGCACTCGATCTCAACGAGCGCGTTTTTCGGCAGCGCGGCCACCTGCACCGTCGAGCGCGCGGGTGGAACCACGTCTCCCGGAGCGAAGTAGCGGGCGTAAACCGCATTCATGGCCGCAAAATCGTCCATATCCTTCAGAAACACCGTTGTCTTGATCACATGGGTCAAGTTCAGGTGGGCCTCGTTCAGCACGGCCCGCAGGTTCTCACAGACGCGTTCGGTCTGCTCGGTAACACCGCCCGCCATGAGTTCACCGGTGGCGGGGTCCAGCGCAACCTGGCCTGAGGTGTAGACGAGATCCCCGGCGCGGATTGCCTGGGCATAGGGACCGATGGCCGCAGGGGCGGCGGAGGAAGAGATTCTTGTTTTCGAAGGCATGGGTCAATTCTTAACTGCGTAGCCTGCCCTGTCGACTGCAGGCTACATAATGTGCAAAGAAAAACCAGCCGGGGACTGCGCGGGTGCAGGCTTCGTCATCAGACAAGGGGAGGTGCATCATGGGATTACTGGATTCGATCGAAGGCATGGTCGGCGGCGCACAGGGCGCTCCGGCAAACGAGCAGGGCCGGGTGGCCGGTGGATTTTTGCAATCGTTGCAGGAGCATCCCGGCGGGCTTGGCGCTGTGATGGAGAATTTCCGCAATCAAGGTATGGATGGACATGTGAACCAGTGGTCCACCGGGCAAACGCAGCAGGCTACGCCGGAGCAGGTGCAGACCGGTCTCGGCGGCACGGGATTGCTGGAGCAGACAGCGCAACGTGCGGGTGTTTCGCCGGAGGTCGCCAAAGTCGCACTGGCCGCGATTCTGCCCATGGTAATGGCGCACATGACGCAAAACGGGCAACAGGCACCACCCTCGAGCGGAGGGGAGTTTGGTGGACTCGCTGGCTCGCTGCTTTCGCGATTTATCTAGGTGACAGAGGTGTGGTGAAGCGTGCAATGCTCTACCCCTTCTATTTGGTTTGTTATCCCGTAGGGACCTGCTTTTCTTATGAATCTTGTAAGGACAACAGCAAATCTCTACGGGGATGACACATAAAGAAATTCTGCATACCCATAAGTAATCAGCCGTAGTTAGCCCGTCGGCTATAAACATCGTTAAATAGAAGAGCCGGCACTATAGCCGGCTCTTTCTACTTGTAAATTGAATTACAAAGCATAAGTTATGCAGCGACGGGCTGAGCTGCTTGCTTGTTAATGCGAGTCTCGGCGATGTTGGTCAGCTTCTCATCGCCCTGCTTGCTCTCGTCAAGGCTCTGCTGCAGTTCTTGCACCGCATCCCCCTTGCCGAGCACCTTGGCATAGGTCGAGAGCGAGCCATACGACGACACACGGTACGCCTGCTGCTGGTTGAAGGCCACAATCAACGCCGCATCCCGCACGGGCGAGGCGTCCGTGTTTGAGATCATGTTCTCGACTTCATTGATCATCGCCTTCGCAATATGGTTGTCGTTGGTGTCGGGCTTGGCGCCGATCTTCGCGAAGGCCGCCTGAATGCGCTCGGCATACTTTTCAGCCTGCGTTACGCTTTTCTGAAACATCTCCTTCACTTCCGGATCTGTCGCCGCCTGTGCCATCTTGCCGGCCTCCTTCGAGAGCTGCTGCTCGAAGTCGAGTGTGTAGGTCATACCGGTGTAGAGAAGGTCTTCAATGCTTTGCATCTTCATGGTTTGTTGCTCCCTGAGTTTGTTTCCGGGACGGTCATCGCGAAGACCCCCCCCCCGGCACCGTGCAGATAGTTAGGTGAGTAACGATTGCCGGGTGTTGTCCGCCAATACCGGATGTTCACGCACGGCTTCGGGTCATGCAAACAGGACAGCAATCCGCTTGCTGGATGAAACTGCCGAATCGATTGCAAAAGGCGCATGAAAGATATCAGCGCACAATGCTGAGCTCGACGGCACGCATTACAGAATGGTTCTACGTTGGTCGTAGCAACCGGCACGATCTCGGCCCGGGCAATGCCCTTACCTCTCCCATTGTGGGCAGTTCCGGTCGGTGCCGGCCAGATCCTGCGCGTGACGGTTCCATGTGGGGCATGCACAGGCACAAACAGAAACCCCGGTCCTCTCCCATGGGAGAGGACCGGGGTTAAATGCAGAGCAGCCTAGGCGCGACGCCGACGGCCGGCGTTGCGTCCGCCTGCAGAGGAACCTCTGCCGGAACCGCCGCCGGAGCGGCCCCCTGCGGAACGTCCACCATGCGAGGCTCCTCGCGCATACTGCGGAGCACCTTCTTGCGCCGGCTCGGCCTCGCCGGAGCCGCTCTTCCAGGAACGCGTCTCCATCGCAAGCAAGCCGTCGAGCCCGTTCGCGGACTGCTTCGAGAGGTCGATCGGCGTGTTGCGCTCCTCCTTGGCGAGATCCTTGTCGGCCACCAGCCATTCGAACTGGATCTTCAACTCGTTCTCAAGCTTGCGCGCATCGCGCTTCTCGAGCGGGGTGATGAAGGTCGTCGCGATGCCCTTAGCGCCCGCCCGGCCAGTACGGCCGATGCGATGCACGAAGTCATCCGAGCCGTTGGGCAGGTCGTAGTTCACAACGTGCGCGATGTGCTGGATGTCGATGCCGCGCGCGGCCACATCGGTGGCCACGAGGATGCGTGCCTTACCATCCGCGAAGCGCTTCAGGGCCGTGGTGCGCTGCGACTGTGAGCGGTCGCCATGAATGATCTCGGTCTTGTGGCCGAGCTTCTCCAGCTTGCGACCGATGCGGTCCGCACCATGCTTGGTGCGCGAGAACACGAGATAGCTGCCCTCCTCGGTGGTGAGCATCTTGTCCAGTTGCGAGAGCTTCTGGTCCGCCATCACCGTGTACACGCGCAGCGCGACGCGGTCGGACGGCCGTGAGGTCTGGCCGATCTCCACGCGCACCGGATCGTTCACGTAATCGCGCACGATGTTGCGGATGTTGCCGTCGAGGGTCGCCGAATAGCACATGGTCTGGCGATCCTTGGGCAGCGCGCCGACGATGCGCTTGATGGCAGGCAGAAAGCCCATATCCAGCATGCGATCGACCTCGTCCAGGACGAGCATGTCCACATCGCCAAGTTTGACGAGGCGGCGATCGAGGTAGTCCTCGAGCCGGCCTGGGGTCGCTACCACGAGCCGCGGTCCGCGGTGCAGGGAATCGATCTGCGGGCCTTCGCTCAACCCACCGCAAACGAGCACGGCATCGTTCTTCAGCTGCGGGCAGACCTTGTGGTAGTTCTCAAGCACCTGCATGGCGAGCTCGCGCGTCGGCAGCAGGATGAGAGCGAGCACGGGATTCTTCTTGCCCTTGCCGGAAGGCTCGGAGATCTCCTCGAGCCGCTCAATCATGGGGATCAGGAAGCTGAGGGTCTTGCCGGTACCGGTTGAGGCGGTGGCGAGAATGTCATCGCCCTCCAGCGCGGGCGGGATGGCTCCGGCCTGCACGGGCGTCGGCGTGACGAAGTTCGCGGCGGCAAGGCGTGCCTTGAGCGAATCGGAGATGGCGAAGTCGTTGAAGTGGAGGGCGGAGGCCTGTTCGGGGCTCACGCGGCGCTCGGCCTTGGTGGCGATGGGATTCAGGATCGAGTCCAGCGTCAGCCCGGAGGTATCCGGCTTGGCGTGCGACTTCGACGCGCCGTTACCGTTCGCGTGATGGGCCGGTTTGGAGTGATTGGATTGCCCGGCGCGGCGGCCGGTGTTCTTGGAAGGGGCAGATGCTGTCTTAGGCAAAAAGAGATTCCTTATGGGGTAACGCGAGTGGGGGCGGACCTGCGCTTAAGACGCGCGAACGGGGTGCAGTCCCCGTGGAGGCGTCGCGAGATCCTTAGGTTCAGCACTGCGATGGAAACGCTTCCGATTGCAATCTCTTGTTAAAAGATGGATCACTGAGGAAACAAAGCACTGCTGCTGCACGGCGAGGCATATCCGGTGAGGACTGCCTCCAAGCCAGAGCAACCAACGTGCGGGACCGGTCTTGTCTCGTACAAAAGCTGACAAACGGCTCGCCCGGTGGGCGGTAGTGGCGCTCGCGGTCTCTGGCCAGACTCGGTTCACATGCTGAACCCTGCCTGCTCACGGCACCCTGCACTCACAGATGAGTACAAAACGATATTAGCACAGCGCAACGCAACGGACCTTTTGGTAGTAGTCCGTTTAGATGACGAAGAGGGGCTGATCCTTCTTCTGTTTTCGTCGAGCATTAATTCAGGTCACTTCCAATGTTGCGACTTCACGGTAACATCGGCTAGGAGGGTACGAGCGTGTCTTCTGACCGGATGCGGCTGTTCATCTTGCTTCTTGTGTCAGTTATCCCTGTTGCCAGACACGCTGTCCTGGCGCAAGCGAGTGGGTTGGTCGACTCAGCCGCAGCCGATATACGGGTAAGTCTTGCCGACCTGGTCGAACGCCTGCCCGACTATGTCGAAATGAAGTCCTCGTCGGCGTATACGAGCGCCACGGAGACCGCCAACACTTCGGAACGCGACGCCGCAATCCCGAAGCTGATGCCGTGGATTGAAGACGAGCGACCCGAGGTAAGGAGGCTTGCTCTTTTGACTCTCTACCTGGTCTACCTTTCGAGCGAGGCGCGTCCCGGGCAGGATTTACGGACTTCAGTTCCGGCCCAATATGTTCCGGCCATCGCCGCGCACCTGCGAGACCCCGATCTGAGGGTGCGCAAAGCAGCCGCTGCGGCGTTGCTGCCGACGGAGTACAGCGGGGTTGGCCTCGATGAGCTAGTAAGGCTGGTTGCCCCGATGCTGCATGAGCCAGATGTTTTGACTGAATATCCGGATCCGTTTTTCATGGAAAGCGATAAGCAGATGCTGGCGCGGATGGTGCCGGAACAACAGGCACAGTTCAAGGCGCGGCCGCGCAAAGTTATCAAGCTGCCCGCAGAAGGCGTGGAACTGCTTGGCCTTCTCACGATGCCGGCAGTGCGGCCCACGAACGCTGTAGATGACACCATCCTCGCCTTTCTGGGTCGCAATGACCAGACGAAGTCGACGCTAGGAGACTGCCTGCACACCCTGGAACTGAACCACGCGAGTGAGCGAGTGAACAATGAGGCATTGCGGCTAGTCTTTGAGAAAAAGGCAATGACGATCTTTCTTCTTCAGTTTGTGACTCAATTGCGGCTCACCCCAGAGCAGTTGACGGCGCAGAAGGCCCAACTCGTGGTGCTCTCAAATGACGCGTCGGCGCATCCGGCGTTGCGAAGGTCGGCTGCTGTTGTTGCTGCATGCTGGACGGGGCAGAATAACTTCTGCAGGCCTAGTGAAAGAGATCTCAGTGAGCAGCTGGATACACGATAGGCGAACAGCGCATTGCTCGAAAGCTCTCAAATACTGCGCCCCATGTAAATGACACGTCTTGGAGACATGCTGGTTTCTGCAGCTTTGGTAACAGGCCCTACACTCTGTCTATGGCTCGGCGCGTGAGTTTCTCAAGGGCAATCTGTTTCCTCATGCTGACCACCTTCGCAGTAGCCCAATCGCTGCAGCAAACTTCTTCCTGGCCTGCCTACGGTGGAGATTCTGGC
The DNA here is from genome assembly GCA_964247595.1 of uncultured Acidobacteriaceae bacterium. Taxonomy (GTDB): domain Bacteria; phylum Acidobacteriota; class Terriglobia; order Terriglobales; family Acidobacteriaceae; genus Granulicella. The sequence continues at coordinate 81,229 of CAXTUW010000007.1, forward strand.
GGCCAACGCTATGCGACTGCAGCCGAAATCACCTCGCAGAACGTAGCCGACCTGCATCCGGTGTGGCAATATCACACCCGCGCACTCCAAACCAACTCCCTCAGTCGAAACGAAGCAGCTTTCGAAGCCACTCCGATTCTTGGAGCGCGAACACTGTACTTTTCGACACCCTTCGATCAGGTAATCGCTCTCGACGCAACGACCGGAACAGAGCGCTGGCGCTTCGATCCGCAACTGCATGACGATCTCGCCGCCGGGGTGTACACCTCGCGCGGCGTTGCGTTTTGGCGCAGCAACACTGGCAGCAAAACCGCTTGTAGCGAGCGAGTGTTTCTCGGAACGCTCGATGCCCGGCTGATCGCGCTCGACGCCGCAACCGGCAAGGCATGCACGGGTTTCGGCAACGCCGGAACAGTGGACCTGCGCCATGGTGTGCCAACGCAAACGACGGAACCGTACCGGGAGTACGGCGTCACCTCGCCACCCACGGTCGTCGGCGATGTGTTGGTGGTGGGCTCTGCGGTGGCGGATGGGCAAGAGGTCGATGTGGAACCCGGAGTCGTGCGTGGCTATGACGCCACCACCGGTCGCCTGCTGTGGACGTGGGATCCGCTGCCCTGGGCGCGCACCCAGGCCGTGCGTACCGGTGGCGGCAATACCTGGGGCGTCATCTCCGCCGACCCGGAGCGCGGCCTGATCTATCTTCCTACAGGCAGCCCTTCCCCGGACTTCTACGGCGGCCTGCGGTCCGGCGACGATCGGGACGCCGATTCGGTTGTTGCGCTCGATGCCAGGACGGGCAAGAAGGTCTGGGCATTCCAGGTGGTCCACCACGATCTTTGGGATTACGACGTAGCCGCTCAGCCTCTGCTGTTCGAGTACCAAAATAGAGTTCCAGCGGTTGCGATCACGACCAAGATGGGCATGGTCTTTGTGCTGAACCGCGTCACGGGTGCGCCGATCTACCCCGTAACAGAGCGGCCTGTGCCGCAAACCGATGTTCCGGGCGAAAGGACCTCGCCCACGCAGCCGTTCTCGAGCCTGCCCCCACTTTCGCCGCTCAACCTGCGCGCCGACGAGCTCGCCGGGCATACCCGCGCCGATGCAGCGTTTTGCGCGGCGGAGATTGCGGGTCTGCGCAATGAGGGCATATACACGCCGCCGAGCCTTCACGGAAGCCTGCTCTACCCCGGCAGCCTCGGCGGCGTGAACTGGGGTTCGCCCGCCTTCGATCCTGCCACGGGCATCCTCTATGTCAACTCCAATCACCACGCCTTTCGCACCCGGCTGATCCCGCGGTGGAAATTCCAGATGCTTGGCATTCTGGCCTCCTGGGAAAACTGGATCTACGCTTCCGCCTCTCTGCTCCTGCTGCTCTGCATACTGCGGCGCAGCTTCAGGCCCGGTTGGCCGGGAGGCCTCGTCGTCTTGGCATTGGCGGTGTGGGGATGCTTTGCCGCGGTCGGCAACCTCGCCGGCAAACAGCACTTCGGGCATGAGATCGCCCCGCAGCGCAAGACGCCCTACGCCGTGGAACGTTCTCCGGTCCAGGACAAACACGGCCTGCCCTGCACCCCGACGCCCTGGGGCAAAATTACCGCCCTGAACCTGAACACCGGCAAGGAGGTTTGGGACCGGCCGCTGGGCACGATGGTACCGGGTGCGGAGACCGGCTCCCTTAACTTGGGTGGCCCCCTTGTCACAGCCGGCGGTCTGGTCTTTACCGCCGCGGAGCGGGAGCCTGCCCTGCGCGCCTTCGACAAAACCACAGGGGAGAACGTCTGGACCGGCAAACTGCCGGTGCCCGCACAGTCCACGCCGATGACGTACGTCCTGGACGGCAGGCAATTCATCGTAATCGCCGCAGGAGGGCATGGTGGCTTTGGCACACCGCTGGGAGATTCGCTGGTGGCGTTCGCCCTCAGGTAGCTTGCGGGCTATGCTAAAGCTTGGTTCAGGTTCGCGATGGCCTCGTCGATCTCGCCGCGGTTCTTGTAACCCACCGTTACGGTATCGACGCCCGCGTTGCGGAAGGCAAAGCGCATCGCCTTCTGCCGATCCTCGTGGTTGAAGACGCCCTCGCCACATAGCTTCATGCTGACGATGCCCTGGCCGGTTCGGCGTGCCCCGCGCACGTGCGTCACGACCTCGTCCACATTGCCCAGGCCGTCGGTGGCGTAGTTCTCGGCATCCATGCGTACACCCTTGTGATTAACGCGGATCATGGCGACTTCGAGCCATTTGTCGCCGGGCACCTGGCGCAGTGCGGGCAGACCGTGTACCGAGGCTCCGCGCGTCACGACGACCCTGCGCTGCTGCGCTGCGGCGATACCGTCTTGCCAGCGCAGTGTCTCCGCCGGCCAGGTGCCCGTGTGCTGCCAGTGCAGCAGCATGATGTCGAAGTATTCGGTGTTAGCCTGCTTGCGCAGCTGATCGAACTTGACGTGCGGATCGATATTCTCGCTGGTAGTGATCTTGGACATCAACCGGTAGCTGTCGCGCGGAATGCCCTTCAGGGCGATCCCGAGCATCTCGTGCATGCCCGCGTAGGAATCCGCCGTCTCGAAGAAGCGGATGCCCTGGTCATAGGCATAGCGCACCAGATCCGTGAACCCAGCCTGTCCGAGATCGCGCTGTACCTGGCCGCTGAAACTGCCTGTGCCGAAGGCCAGCCGCGTGACCTTTGTGTCGGATTTGCCGAGCTTCACCCAGTCGGTGGCTTTGGCGTTCTCCGCGAGCAGCGGCAACGCGCCCGCGCCGGCGAGCGCGCCGGTCGCAATACCTGTTTTTAGAAATGCGCGTCGGGAGAAGTGTGTCATCGTTCCTCTTCAGTATGCGGTGAGTTCAAGCCGTGGGCACGCGAACCGCAGCCGGCTTGGGCCGCGGCGAAGATACGAAAGTGTACGCCTCCGCGCTTGTCGGGTGCATGCCCTCACCACGACAACATCTTTCGATTCGTCATCCCGCAGGGGATCTGCGTTTCACTGCCATTGCAGCCCTGGGAGAGGCCGAGTCGCGTTCACGTATTCTTGCGCCAGAATCCCGGCAGCTGTGTCACATAGATCACCTTGCTGAGCGCCGCCGTGCCACGCGTATACCAACGCGCGGCAGCGAGCGGCCACTCGAGCGCCGGATAGGTGAAGAGCCAGTAACGAAAGTTGTGGCCGAAGGCCTGCCGCAATTCCATGTGCGCCTCGCGTATGCGCAGGCGGTCGCCAGCATGGCCGCGGAACTCTACCAGCACGGAAGGGAACCAGCGGCGCAGCGCCACATTCAGAATCGGCTCTGAAAGATCGGGGCGATCTGGCAGGAGCCGTTGCACCACCTGCGAAAGCTGTTTCCCAAAGACCCGGCCCAGCGAATATCCATGGGCATTGCCCACCCGAGCTGCCACGGGACGCGTCCACAACACCGCTGAGCGGCGATGGTGTAACAACAACGGCAAACTCCAGGAGAGCTGCACGAGATTGGTCCCGATAAAGGTCTCCGGGGCGTCGTGCGGCAACGCTTCGAGACGATCCTTGTTCACCACCATGCCGCTGATGAAGGTGAACATGATGTTCACGACCAGCGCGAAGATGTGCGGGTCGCGAACTGTGTGCACGCGCCGGTGCAGGGGATCTTCGCCGCGTTCCGCAATGAAGTCGGTCCGGTAGCCGTAGCTCGTGGCGTAGATCAGATCGATATCGGCGGGGCTGCCTTTGGGCGTCTTCAGCAGCCCGAGCATTTCATCGACGGCACCCGGCACGATCAGGTCGTCATCGCCGCACATCCAGAAGAACGTGCCGGCGGCCTGCCGAAAGCAGAAGGCAAAGTTTGCATCCGAGCCGAGATTGGTGCTGTGCCTATGCGTTCGTAGACGTGCATTGGCGGCTGCGAAGCTTCGCTGCGCGCAGCCGATCACCTCGGGCGTGTCGTCGTCGCTGGCGTTGTCGGAGACGAAGACCTCGACCTCCGGCACGCCGGCGATCTGTGGCTGGAGCACAGCGAGCAGATCCTTTAGTTGCGCGGCGCGGTTGAAAGTGGGAACAGCAATCGTGAGCAGCGGACGAGGCAAACCTTGTTCCCCTAAACCCGCGAGGAGTTCAGGCAGCATGCCAGATCCTCCGCCAACGCAAAAACGTGTAGGTGCCGTAGCCAAGTCCGATGACCAGCGTACCGAGGGCATACGCCGCGGCGATGCCCCACGCACCCCCGTGCGGATTTTGCCAGCGGCCGAGAAAGTAGGCCAATGGCGCAATGTACACGGCACCGAGCAGCGAGTTGATCATGAACTTTTCCTGCTTGTGCGCGCGCAGGTAGAGCGCTTCGGCGAACACCACGATATTGCCGATCGTGCCGAAAAATAAGAAGGCGAGCGGCAGCGGGGATAGAAGTCGGCTCGCCAGCAACACACCGTGAACGCGCACATCCCGCGCACCGAGAAGAGAGATGATGGCCCATACAGCGCCGCAAGCCGATACGGCGGCCAGCGTGGATTGCCACAGCGCGCGAAAGAAGCTGCGGTCGAGCGCACTGTATTCTTTGCGGGCAATCATGCGGCCAAACGGGGCGGCCTTGGTGTTCATCCAGGCGATCGCCATCGAACTCAAGGTGGCGCACACGTTCAGGCTCATGCCCATGCGCCCAGCCTCAACCGGCCCGCGAAAGTTCATCAGGATGGGATTGAAGAGCTGCGACGTGATGTAGCCCGCCAGCCACGAGACCGCGATGCGCCATTGGAACGGCCATACCTCCGCACGCCAGTCGATGCGGAACTGCGAAGTGGCATGGCGCAGTAGCGGCAGCAGCAAGCCGCGTTTGCTGTGCACGAACCACCCACCCGCGAGCGCCTGGCCGAAGATCATGCAGCCCGGCGCAAACAGCCCACGGTGCAGCAAAAACGCTCCCCAGCCCAGCGCCGTGCCCACCAGGGATTGCCGCAGCCGTGTACGTGCGACCTCCGGCACATAGCCGCAGCCTTCCAGGAAGGAGAACAGTGGATCCACTTGAAAGGTGCAGCTCGACGCCACGACAACCAGGAACCACGGCCAGCCGAAGTGCACCGCGCCGGCACCGGCGTTCGTGCCTGGCTTTGCGGCGGCATGACGGAAGAAGGCGAGCCCTACGGGTACCAGGGTGACCGCCATAAGAACCGCGGCAACGGTGTACCAGCGCACCGACTTCTGCAGCACGCTGGCCAGGCGGCAATGGGCTGCTTCGGGGCCGGTGATCCCTCCTTGCGGCGAGATCTCCAGGTGCGCCGCCTCGTGCGAAGCCGTTTGCAGGATCACCACGGAGAAGCCCAGTTCGAAGACGATCTGCAGCGCCACCAGCGAGTAGAACGTGTAGTAAAAACCCTGTTCCGCGGGGGAAAGGAAGCGCGCGATCAGGATCAGCGTCCCAATACCCGCCAGCGACGACCATCCCCGCGCCAATACGGTAAAGGCAATCGCACGATCCACGCCCAGAGCGCGCGCCAGCCGCCGGGCGAGTCCAGGCTGGGCCGTGGCCTGCGGATTGGGATCGGCATGCGGTTGCGCTGGCGTAACCGCGGGGCCAAGGGACGGAAGCGTGCCATCGAAGAACAGGGCCTGGCCCTCGGCACTGGGGACGATCCCTGGTGTGAATACTTCGGTGGGGGGCGTGGGAGGCGGCATCCGGCTGGCAGGTGGGTAAGGCCGGCATGGTGCGGCGGAATCCCAAGGGCCAGTTTAGCAGCGAGTCACCGCAGGGAGGTGTCCTGGTTCCAGGGATGTACCTGGTGTTACGCTCGCGGCATGGTGCTAATGCCCACGCTGGAGACGCCGCGCCTGTTCTTGACACCGCTTACTTTGGCGGACGCTCCGCGTACACAGGAGATCTTTCCTCATGGGGAGATCGTGCGATTCCTAGCCGCCCATGTACCTTGGCCGTACCCATCGAATGGGGCGGAACGCTACTATCGTGAGGATGTCCTGCCCGCCATGGAGCGGGGCGACGAGTGGCATTGGGCGATTCGCCTCAAAGACTCACCGACGCAACACATCGGCGTCATTGCGCTCTTCCGCCAGGGTGATAACAACCGCGGTCTCTGGCTGGGGCTGCCTTGGCATCGTCGTGGCTTGATGACCGAAGCCGTGATCGCGACCAATGCATTTTGGTTCGGCACTCTGAGGGTGTCGATCCTTAGGGCAACCAAGGCGGTTGCAAATGTCGGTTCACGCCGCATCTCCGTAAAAACGGGGATGCGAGCGATTGCGACCACGGAGAAAGACTATGTCTCCGGGCGACTGGCCACGGAGGTTTGGGAGATCACCGCTGCGGAGTGGCAGCAGTTCCGAAACCAAGACGAATCGTGCTCATTTCAGAAAACATGACGCTCAGACCTAACGAGACCCCGCCAAAGCGAGGTCTCGATTTGCCACGGTCTGGCTAAATTCTAGTGATGGCCGCCGCCGTGATCTCCGCCGCCGTGCTCTCCGCCACCGCCACGATTACCACCCCCACCGTGTTGGGCCTCATAGCCCCCGTGGAAACCTTCATGGCGGCCCTCACCGTAGGCTCCGTGAAAGTCGTTTCCGTGGAAATTTTGGAAGTGGTCGCCGGGTTCACGATAGCCGCCATGTTCGGGATAGCTGCCGTGATAGCCATAACGTGGGTCAAAGTCGTGGTTGACGGGGCCATAATAACCGCCACCTCCGCGGTACCAGGGGCCGGCACCGATAAAGGTTCCACCGTTGAACCACTGCGGACCGTAATAGCCGTAGGGAGAGCAGTTATAGGGAGCATAGCCGTAATACCCATAGGGGCAAACTGGAGCCGGACCGCCGATATTTACACCAAACGAGACTTGCGCCTTTGCCGGGGCGGAAGCCGCGAAGCTGAGACCTGTAACCGCAGCCGCGGCAAGGAGTGCATTACGAAGCGAGCGAACGTACATTGCGAACACCTCTTGTTAGGTATGAATGCATCTCCGCGGTAAATGTTGTTCTTCGCCGCATGGTACTTCGGTGTTACAGATGGGAGCGGCTGGTCCTATGTGAGGACTTCACCCGCTTTCTTGGGGGCACCGGCTTTTTGAGCTGGGCGGCCTCGGGACGCTCGCGCTTACGCTCTACCTTCTTGCCGGCTGCCGCACGGTTGAGCGCCTGCACCTCGCCCGTGGTGAGCTCGCGAAAGGCTCCGGGCGGCACGTCCAACGTCAGGGCACCATAGGCAATGCGGCGGATCTTTTCGACATGGTGGCCCACCTCTTCAAACATTTTGCGGAGCTGGCGGTTGCGGCCCTCTGTCAACGTGACCTCGAACCACGGGTTCTCTCCGCCGCGCGCCTGCTCGACCTTCGCCGGCTGGGTGAGTACGCGGTCACGGCGGCCTGACTTCACCTCGTTTAGACGCCCGCGGTCGATCATCACTCCCTGTCGCAACTGGCCCAGCGCCTCGTCCGTGGGCTTACCGGAAATTTTAACCAGATACGTTTTCTCCACCCCGGCGCTGGCTTTGGAAAGCCGGTTAGCCAACTCGCCGTCGTTGGTCATCAGCAGCAGGCCTTCACTCAGGTAATCGAGTCTGCCGACGGGATAAAGCCGAGGCAGCCGTCTGTGCTCGCCCGTCACCTTCTTCTGTGACTCCTGTCCGAGCAGCTGCGAAACCGTCGGGCGGCCTTCCGGATCTTCAAGTGTCGTCACATACCCGCGCGGCTTATTCAGCATGTAATACTTCTGCGGCTCGGGGCCAAGCAGCAGCTTGCCATCCACCCGAATGTGGTCGCGTTGCGGGTCGGCGCGCGTACCTAGTTCAGTAATGACCTCACCGTTCACCTGCACGCGGCCGTCCGTGATAATCGCTTCGGCAGCACGGCGGCTGGCGATGCCGGCCTGGGCGAGAATCTTCTGCAGCCGTTCGCCGCGAGGTGTCTCGTCCTGGGGTGGCCCTGGCTTGTCGCGCTTTGGCTGCATCTTTTGCGGAATCGTCATAGTTAAGCTTGCCATGAAACGCTGAATACGCTTTTACGAAGAGCTGGCGCGCCCAGGGCTACCACCAAGAGGGAACAAGTTTCGCCCAAAGCGAAACACCTCGGGGCGGCAACCCCGAGGTGATCTCGACGTAGAGGAGGTGAGGCCCGATGCGACCCTTGTGGGTTCGCTATCGGCGGTTTTCACTGCAGGTACCAGGAGAAATCATTCTCTTCCTGCTTGTGAAGGCTTGTGAGGTGCTACTGCATTTGGTGCACTTCTAACCACAGGGCCTCTGAACAGTCGCCACCGTTCAGGGGCTCCAATCCATACGTCTACGCGGGTAACTACCCCGCCGCTGGATACAGGAGATAGGCTCGGTCATCCCGCGCGGCGTGTCAAGAGTACGAAGGTCACATTTCTAAGCTGGAGGTTACGCCAAGCCGGTCGATAGCGCCTGCTCATGCGCATGGTAGCTCGAGCGCACCAGCGGCCCGGACTCCACGTGCCGGAATCCCATGGCCAAAGCCTCGTGTTTCAGAAACGCAAACTCCTCCGGCGTATAGAAGCGCGCCATCGGCAGGTGGTCACGCGAGGGCCGCAGATACTGGCCGACGGTGAGAATATCCACCTTGCGATCAGCCAGATCGCGGAAGACCCCCAGCAGCTCGTGCATCTCCTCACCCATGCCGACGATGATGCCGGTCTTGGTTACGACGGGTCCGTCCGGGTGTGCGGAGGATTCCTGCTTGGCGGCCTCAAGAAAACGAAGGGACTTCTCATAGCGACCACCGGATTTAGCAACGCGGTATAGCCTGGGCACGGTCTCGATATTGTGATTCAGGATCTCCGGCCGGGCGTCCACGACCATGCGCCGCGCCGCCTCGACGCCCTGGAAGTCCGGTGTCAGCACCTCGACCTGGCACCCCGGGGCTTGGCGGCGGATCTCGCGGATCACGTTGACGAACGCCAGCGCCGCACCGAGATTGTCGTCATCGCGGTTCACGCTTGTAATCACGGCATGCTTTAGGCCCAGTGAAGCCACAGCATAGGCCACGCGTTCGGGCTCGGTATGGTCGATCGGGGCCGGCTTACCCTTGGGCACCGCGCAAAATCCGCAACGGCGGGTGCACAGATTGCCCAGCATCATGAAGGTCGCCGTTTTGTGGTTCCAGCACTCGCCGATATTGGGGCAGTGCGCGCTTTCGCACACCGTATGCAGGTTCAGATCGCGCGCCAGCTTCTTGAGCGCATGAAACGTCTCGCCAACCGGTGCACGGGCCTTCAGCCATGCAGGCTTGGCGACCGGCTTGCGAGGGCTGAGGTCGATCTGGATGAGCGTTTCATGGGGAGCGAGCGGTGCCATGGGCTGTCTTATTGTACGTCTGGCGTTGAGATCCGGTATAGCGTGAACGTGTGAGAGGCAGGGCGAGAGAGCGCTACTTGAGCCGCTCCCGTACCTCGGGCCGGCTCAGGTAGAAGAAGAACACCAGCGCGAAGAGTCCTTGGACGACATACGGTGCAAGATGTGCGCGATGAAAGCCGTAGAAGTATCCGGCGGCCATGAGCAGGCAGCCAGCATTGACCACCGCCCAACCCCAACGTCGCAGGCGAAGCAACCCATACACGCCCACGATGAGCAGGGTACACAGGCTAAGAATGGCGTATTTGGCTGACCCTGCGCCGAAGACGTTCCGGGCAGCCTCGAACGCACTCACCATCGAAATAATCAGCAGATAGAGCCCGATCATGGCCATGCCGGGCAACATGCCTCGGGCCTCCCCGGCAGGGGTGCCGGGCAGGTGGCGTGCCCCGAAGCCGGTGTCGGCGGCCGGCGAGGCGTCGGGGTTGATGAAGCGGCCGGGTTGGGTCGGATCTTCAGGCATAGCACCTCATTGCAGTTCTGTGCGCTCCAATGATGCTTCCGCTAGCCTCTCCTTCGGTTGTCGAGGGGAGAGCTGTCACATTACACCGTGTGAAGATACGCCAGCAGCGAGGCGAGCTCATCGGCATCGACATTCTGTGCGGGCATCAGGTTACGGCCATGCAGGATGGTTGCCGTCACGCGGTCATCATTGGCCGGTGCCCCGGAAGGAAGGTAGGGCTTTTTAAATAGGCCCACCAGTGCCGGGCCATTCTTCGGTTGATCCAGCCGCTCATAATGGCAGAGGGCACAACGGCTTTGGAAGACCATGTAGCCCAGAGTCTGGCTCTGATTCAACTGTGCAATCGGCGTCGGTGGAGCAACACTATGGCATCCTGCTGCCAATGCGCAAGCGAGAAACAGCATGAAAATGCGCGAAGTAAACCTCACTTCGCGGAGTCCTTAAAGATCTGTTCGGCGAGGTAGTTCTCCACCTTCGCCTCATCCCGCAACATCTCGAAGTAGGCGCTCTTCAGCAACTGCGAGCGGCTGTCGTGGATCTGCTGCCGGATGGCTTGCTGCACGCGCGGATCATTCAACTGGCGCTGGCCTGCCTGGGCCTTTTCCAGCAGGCGAAAGATGGCAAAGCCGCCAACCTTCCTGGGATCTTTTGGGTCGGGGAAGGGGATGATGTCCGTATCCTGCCCTGCCTTCAATTTGCCAATTGCGGCATAGAGCGATGCCGTGCTCTTCAGCTGCGACTCCGGCAGGGATCCCATATCGCCGCCATTCGACGCGGTCTGCGGGTTCTCTGAGAAGTTCATGGCTATCGTGCCGAAGTCCTCACCCGCATCCAACCGGTTCTTGAGCGCCTGGATCTTCTTTTGCGCCTCCGCTGGGGATGTCGCCTTGGAGTTTTGCAGATTGCCGGCATTGCCGTCCGGCGTTGCGGTGACGATAATCTGCGCGAGGTGATACTGCGTCTCGATCAGATTGAACTCGGCCTTGTGCGCGTCATAGTAGCCATTCACATCGCCGTCGGTCACCGTGATTTTGGAGTTGATCTCCTTGTTCAGCAGCTTATCGATGGTGAGCGAGCGGCGCAGGTCGTGGCGCACATCCTCAAGCGTGTGATTGGAGGCTTTCAGGCGTGCATTGAACTGGTCTTCTGTATAGGGTGCCTTCATCTCCTGCAGCTTGGCATCCACCTCGGCATCGGTCGCCGTCAGGCCCAGCTTGGCCGCGCGTTGCTCCACGATCTCTTCGACGATGAGCTCATGCAGGATATTCAGCTTGAGTGAGTTCGACTGCTCTATTGAAGGCTGCTGCTGCTGCGCGTTGCTTTGCAGCTGCGCGGCGTACACCTTATCAAGGTCGCCCTGGGCAAGGGGCTTGCCGTTCACCCGGGCAACCACGCCGACACTTGCGCCCTTATGGCAACCGGCGAACACACACAGCGAGGCTCCAAGTAAAGCTGTGGAAAGGAGGCGAGTTTTGCGCATCAGCTGAGGTCCTGGACTTCGGGGCGGGGCTGCGGGGAGGGCGCAACACATGGAAGCAACAGTTTACAGGACAGGACCGGGCCCGCTCTGTCTCAGCTCGAGCGTCAACGCGCCTGGGTTGTTTCCTTCGCGGGCAGCTTTAGGGCAAAGCAGAGCATGGCCCCTATCACCGCGAGTCCCGCAATGGTGTACAGGCCCCCGCTGAAACCATGGGTGAGGTCGCGCAGGCGGCCGGTCAGGAATGGCCCGAGAAACCCCCCCACACCACCCACCATGGTGATGATGGCCACCCCACCCGCCGCCGCCTGGCCGCCAAGCACCTTGGTCGGCAAAGCCCAGAACGGCCCCATAATGCTCCAATATCCCATCGCGGCCAGCGTCATCGCGCACAGGGCGAAGGCGAAGCTATGCGTGAACCCCGCCCAGGTGAAGCCGAGGGCGCTGAGCAGAAGGCAGCCGGCAATGTGCCAGCGCCGCTCGCCGGTGCGGTCACTCGACCAACCGATAAGGACGGTGAAAATCGCCGCCGCGATGTAGGGCAGCGTGGCATAACGCGCAATCGTGCTGGCAGCCTGCGCCGAAAGCTCGGCCCCATGCGCGCCCGTACCGCCGCGCAAGAAATTATTCAGGATGAGCGGCATCCAGAGATTGACCGTGTAAACACCGATCTGATCCAGAAAGAAGACGCCTGCGAGTACCCAAACCATGGGCGTGCGAAACGCGTCGCCCAGCGAATGGTGTTCGGTCGCACCCCCGGCCTTGCGGTCTCGTTCCAATTCATCATCGAGCCATTTCTTCTCCTCCGCGGTCAGCCAGGCGGCGTCGTCTGGCTTGTCCTTGAGAAGAAACAGAACGGAGATCCCCATCAAAAACGTCGGAATGCCTTCCACGAGGAACAGCCATTGCCAGCCGTGCAGGCCGCCGTGGCCCTCCAACTTGAGCAGAGCGCTGGCCAGGGGCGCGCCGACTACGCCCGCGATGGAAGTAGCAGTCATAAACTTCGCCACGGCCCGTGCGCGCTCATGCGAAGGAAACCAAAAGGTGAGGTAGAGAATCATGCCGGGGAAAAAGCCGGCCTCGGCGACCCCCAGCAGGAACCGCATCATTTCAAAGGAATGGGCTCCCCGCACAAACATCATGCAGGTCGCAATCACACCCCAGGAGATCATGATGCGTGCAATCCAGTGCCGCGGCCCGAACTTGCCCAGCAGCAAGTTGCTGGGGAGATCGAACATGGCGGAACCAAGAAAAAATACGCCCGCGCCCACACCGTAAACGGTGTCGCTGAGGTGCAGATCGCGCTTCATCTCGAGTGCTGCAAAGCCTACGTTGACGCGGTCGAGGTAAGCGAGAATATAAAGCAGGAAGATGTATGGGATCAGCCGCCAGGCGATCTTCGAGAAGACCTTGGCACCGTCTACGTTGGCGGCGTTGGCTTGCGCGGGCATCCAGCATGGGATGCGCGAAACGGACCGGGGATGGAGAAAGTTTGCCGGACCTCTTTGGCCGGCACACCTCCCCGGTATTGCGCCTCTTTAATCTGTCCTTCCCGCAGGAATCTGCATTTCTTCAGGGGCTGTCGTAAAGCATAGGACAAAACGCAGATTCCCTGCGGGAAGGACAAAAGAGAGCAGAAGGACGGCACCTGCAGCTTGCCCAATGCCTACAATTTGCCCAGCGCCACCACGCGCACGCTCGTGACGGCATCGACCGCGCGCAACTTGCGTAGCGCTTCGGGCAAGGCGTCCTGCGCCGCATTCTCCAAGCCATCGACCTGGATCACAGCCACGGCCTGCATGCCGGGCCTGCCGCCTTCGGCAGGCTTGCGACCCAGGGCGAAGTTGGCGATATTCAGCTCGGCCTCACCCAGGATCGTGCCGATGTGGCCGATCACCCCAGGCACATCGTTGTTGCGCACGACGATAAGTGTGCCGGTAAGCTCCGCCTCGACGTCGATGCCGTCGTAGCGCATCAGCCGCGGCGAGGTCCCGTGCATCACCGTGCCCGTGACCGCCGAATCGCCCGCCGCGGTGTGCGCGATGATGCGCATGGTCGCGCCGGTACCGCCCGGCACGTGTTCACGCTTGTTCTCCTGCAACCGAATGCCGCGCTCCGCTGCCGCGCTGGCCGCGTTGATGCGGTTCACGCCTTCAGAGCCCTGCAGCAGGCCGGCGATTGCGGCGTTGCGGATCAGGTCTGTCTTCATCTGCGCAAGTCGCCCATTCAGGTTGAAGGTCAAACTTTCGACGTTGCCCAGGCCTTCGGTCCCTATCGCGTGCGCGAGGAACTGCCCGAGTCGCGCGGCCATCTCAATGTAGGGCGAAACCTCGGTGTACTCCTCTTCGCTCAACGAAGCGACATTCACCGCGTTCTGCACCACACCAAGCTTCAGGTAGTCGCGCACCTGGTTGGCGAGCTGGATGCCGATGGCTTCCTGCGCCTCGTCGGTGGAACCAGCGACGTGCGGACTCAGCAGAACATTTGGGATGGCGACGTAGGGCGAATTCTTTAACGGCTCCTGCCGAAAGACATCGAGCGCCGCACCCGCGACGTGTCCGGATTGCAAGGCCTCGACGAGCGCCTCATCGACGATAAGTTCGCCGCGCGCGCAATTTACGATTCGCACCCCCTTCTTCATGATCGCGAGCGACATCTTGTTGATCAGCCCCTCGGTCTGCGGTGTAAGCCCGACGTGCAGGGAAAGATAATCGCTTTCCTCGAAGATCTCATCGATGGGCACCAGCGTCACGCCGTTCTCGCGCGCGATTACGGGCGCTACGAATGGGTCATAGCCCAGCAGCGTCATGCCGAACGCCTTGGCACGCTTGGCGACTTCGAGCCCGATGCGGCCAAGCCCCACGATGCCCAGCGTCTTGCCGCGCAGCTCCGTGCCTTGCAGCGTTTTTTTGTTCCACTGGCCCTCGTGCATGCCGGCGTTCGCGCGCGGGATCGCTCGTGCCATCGCGATCATCAGGCCGAGGGTCAGCTCGGCCACGGCTACGGCATTGGCCCCGGGCGTGTTCATGACGACGATGCCGCGCTTAGTTGCCTCGGCCGTGTCGATGTTGTCCACGCCCACGCCCGCGCGGCCGATCAGCCGCAGCTTGGGCGCGTGTTCGAGCAGCGCGGCATCGGCCTGTACGGCCGAACGCACGATCAGCGCATCGGCATCCGCCAGTGCCGCCGGCAAGCCGCCGGCAGGAATCTGGTCAGCCGTGACCAAATTCCAACCGGGCTCGTTGTTGAGGATGGCAAGCGTGGCAGGCGAGACTTTTTCAGCGATAACGATCTTCAACACACAGCTCCGGGGCGCATAGGCGCGGCTATCCCAGTGTAGCTGGCGACGTATCTACCTACGCTTGCCCTGCCATCAATTCCATGCAGTATTCGAGCTTGCTGGCGTAGGCTCCATCTCCAATGTTATATCGCTGGTAAACCGTTACAGGACAGAACGGGAGCCATGCCGAAATGTACGACTCCGTCACTAATCCCTCAAGATGTATCGAGCGGTGATGTTTCAGATGGTGTGGAGATCGTTGCCAATCACTCGTGCTCGGTACTTCAAGTCGGGAGAGTGCTTCCGTGGCACGCCTTGTGGTGATAGTCTCCGTTCCAATTTGCTCCATTGAAGATAGGGTTGGCATTGTCCTCGGTTTTTGGCTAAACAAAGCCAGCTTGAGATGCAGCAATGAGATACCGGCCTGGATATTGACTTCAGGATCTTCTTTGATCGCTGCCATACCGAAACGTCTTCGGATATCTGGAGGCGTTACAAGACCGATGTGTGGTTTAGTTAAGACGTCGATGATTCCCGGGTCGTTAAGCCAACCGATCTGCATAGGCTGAGTGTTCCAACATGTTTGCCCAGGGCCACCCCCTTCCACCCAGAGCACAGCCTTAATTAACTGCCAACGCGGTCCGATATAGCCAGCCCTTCCACAGAGAAATTGATCAAAAGCACTAACGGTCCGTCGCACGGTATCGTCATATTTGTTCCAGCCTGCATGTTGATGAGCATTCGCTAGGTCTCGCTTCCATCGGTCAAATTTGTCGGTATCTAGGGAATGAAAGCTCAAGTGCTGTTCTCCTTAATACATCAAACAATCGACCATTGCGTTTGTGTCTTGCTTCCGCCATGCAATATTAGTGGTATAGGCAGTAACCTGCCAGCCGTCTGGCATTTCTGTGCTTTTCTGCACTACCAGAATGTGAAAGGGACACTTACGACTTTTGGGCGTCAGTCGATATACATAGTGAATACCCGGTGTTTGCTGGATCACGGTATATGGTGTATTGGGGCAATCGCTGTAGCTATTGTCGTAATTCAAGGTATATGGGTAGATACGTAGACCGCTATTGCAGGCGCGACCTCCGCCCGATACACCTTTACCCGTGAAAGGATCATCAGCCCCCGTGTAAGCTGCGAACGCGAACAGGATTAAGAGTTTTACAGTCATAGGCCTCTAGTTACCGTGCTTGATATCTACAAACTGATTCTGTCCCGGCCTGGGTTGAATCTTGATCACAAGCAGGTGATTCGATCCGCCGCCGCTCATGATGCCGAAGTGAGCAATCCAGCCTTTAAAGCTGAACTCTGAGAGGGCTTCACTGCGCTGGTCGTCCGACCAGAATGTCAGCTTGCAATCCTTAACTTTATCTGAGGTCAGGGTATGCGAGTTGGCGAACAGGTACTGCACCTTGTCAAAACTCAGGTTCAGGTTATCTTGCATATCCACAAAGATCTGAATGGCAGACTGTGTCTGCCCCATTTGCGGCATCATGCCTGTGCCGTCGTATGGAGTAAAGATTCCGAACTCTGTCGAGAATGCACTGAAGCTGATCTCACCGAACTGAACAGTCGTAACAGACGGACGTAGAGACATTCCTGCTGACGCCATGAGCTCTGTACCTTTCGCTTCCACCGTGGGATTGAATGTTCAACTGTAGTGCCGAACTTCCGTTTCATGGTCGCAGCGGGTAAAGCTGCAACTCCGGCAACGGAAAATCCTTGCGGTTGTCCGTCATCAGGGTGAGCCCGTGCTCCAGGGCTGTGGCGGCGACGATCATATCCGGCCAAGGCAGCGTCTTGCCCTCGCGCGCATAGCGGCCCTTGAGCGAACCGGCCGACCGCGCGATTCCGCACGTCATCGCGTGGCATTGGAGGCTGTTAAGAAAGGCCTCGGTGCCCTCCTCCTCGCCGGGCCGCAGACCGGCGTGGACTTCGGCAATGTTGATGGCCGCCGTGCTCAGCTTGTGCCCTTGTGTGACCAGTTCCACCAGCAGGGCACGGCGGTTGTTTCGCGATCGCAGCGTGTCAATCAATACGGTGGTGTCGAGCAGCAGCTTCACTCGCCTGTAGTCTCCGACGATGCTTCGGACGCATCGCGCCAGCCTTCGCGTCGCAACGAACGCACCCAGGCAGCGCTCCCGTTCGCAAGCTCAGGATGATTCTCGTCCTTCCAGGCGGGCTCTTCGTTTTGCAGAAACTGGAGCAGTTGCCGCCTTTGCACCTCGGCCTGCGCGCTTTCCACCAAAAAGGCGCTGCGGCCACGAGGCCCGACCAGGGCGTCGATGTTTCGGACCAACTGCTCAGGTAATACGATATGTGCTCGCTGTGCGCCCATGGCTTCCACCCACACTCAGTGTGTCATGGGTGAGCCTTACGAGCAAGGTAAAAGTAAGCCCTAAACCTATCGTCCGGCAGGCGGTGCCGGGGCTGTGGAGGGAACCTGGGCCGAAGACGCGGCCGGCTTGGGAGCCACATACGGGGGCGGTGGGGTCACACCGGCTACGCGCAGGGCCTCGTCAATCTGTGCGAATAAGAACTCGAGCGAGACCGCGCCGTTGAACTTATCGCCGTTGATGAAAAAGGTCGGCGTGGAGTCGATCCCGAGAGCCTCACCGAACTGGCGGGAGGCGTTCACCGCCGTGGCGTCCTGCTTGGCGAGGCAGGCGTTCAGCTGCGGCAGATCGACCTTGCGAGAGGTTCCCTGCGCGCGCATCAGGGCGTCAAGCTGGTCGTTGGCGCGAGGCAGCGTCTTATCGGCTTTGGGGTCCTTCGGGTCGCCGCCGATGTCGCTCCCGTGCGCGTGGATGTAATCGACCGCCGCCCAATACCCCGGCCCCGATTGCGCCGCGAGGCAGTTGGTGTCGACCGCCGCCCGCAACGCCCAGGGGTGCTGGTCGATGGGGAAGTCCTTGTAGACGATGCGGACCTTGTCGCCGTAGCGCTGCGTCAGGGCAGGGAAGATCGACTCGTGCAGGCGCGCGCAGAAGGGGCACTCAAGATCGTCGAAGTTGACAATCTGCACGGGTGCGGCCTCCGAACCGCCGCGCGCCGGTCGGCCGCTGCCTGAGACCAGCGTCTTGGGGTCGGCGGAGATGTCGAACTTGCTCAACTGCGCGAGTGTTTTCCCGTCGCGCGAGAGCAAAAGGGTGATCGGGCGCGAGGTCCGGCCCTGGCTGTTTACGGTAACCAGAACGGTATCGTAGCCAGGGAACTCCGAGGCGGTACGGCCACCCACATTCACGAGAGATTCGGGAGGCAGGTTGGCCTTCTGGCGAAGGGTTACCTCGACGCGGCGGGCGAGTTCGGGGGAGAGCGGTGTGCCGGAGGACTGGGCGGCCGCGGCCGTCGCCCCTTGGATCGGTTGGCCGGCGGCGGGCTGTTGCGCACGGCAACCAAACGGAACCAGGACGGAAGCGAGAAGGGAGATCGAGGCCAAACGCACGAAAAACACAGTAGTTTGATTATCGCAGAGCGGAGCGCGCGGGTACGAGAGCTTAGGAGCTAGGAGCTTAGGAGCTAGGAGCTAGGAGCTAAAGCTAAGAGCTGTTCGTCCGCGACGGAGCATCTGCAGCCATCAGAACAGCCGCTCCGCGCGCCGAATATTGCCCGCACTGCCGATATTGGCCAGCGTGAAGTTGAAGCGGTAGGCATTTTCATTCCGCACCGTGCCCAGGTTGAACTTGCGATACTCCACGGCCAGCCCGCAGCAGTTCCAGTTGTAGCTGGTCTGCAAGGCACCGTACTGCACGCTATCCCGGTTCAGATCCAGCCCGACGTTGCTGCCCACCGCCAGCCCTGGCTTGGATGGCACGCCATAGCCGAGCAGCAGGCGCAACTGCGAGAAGTTCGAAACCGGCGAGGTCACCAACGACGCGTTGGCGTTCGTATCGATCAGCTCCGTGGCAAAACGCCCGGGAGCATTGAGGCGGGCGTAGGAGACGCCGCCGAACACTGGACCCTCGTGCGCATCGAAGTACACGTTTGAGGACGTGAATTTGCTCGCGCCGGTGTCGTAGTCGAAGTCCCACTCGGCATCGGTGTGGCCCGAGGTGCGCACGCGCAGACGCGAGATAAGTGGGGAGATGTTGCGCGGCTCGGTGAGAAAGGCGATTCCCGAAAGCGAAAGCGTGGACTCGAAGAGATTACGGCGATTGATGATGACCGCCCCGCCGAAGTTGCGATCGAAAAAATATCGTTGGGCCAGGTGCCAGCTGACCAGCGGCTCCTGCGCCGCCGTTTGCACGAGAGGAACGCAGCGTAAACCATGACGGCTGCGCGTGCGCAACGGCACATCCGGCGTGCTCGCGGAGGCGGTCACAATGCCGTTGGCATCGGTTGAGTCCACGGGTGAGGGCGTGAGCACATCGGGGACAGCTTCCCCGGCCTGGCTGGCGACTCCGCCCGGGGAATTACTCGCAGCTTCGGCTGCATCACCGCCCACCGTTGGGTCTACGCCCGGCTCTGCGTCCGGCTGCCCGGCCATAGCCTCGCCGGCACAGCCCGGTGGCAGGCGTGGCGTGGCGGGCGGCTTCGGCCGGAAGTAGAGGTGTTGCGTGAGGCCGTATTCCAGCTGGTTTGTGTCGCTGACCAGATCGGCCTCATCGAAGCGCAACGCGCCGAGAAAGTTGTCGATGCCGCGCACGTTGCGATAGGTCACCTCAGGCTCGATCGTGTGGCGCATCTCCGCCCCAAAGAGCCTTTGCAGCTTTACCGGAACGGCGAAGCTGCGTTCGAGTACAGGCGGGCGAACGTCGGCCTCCAACTCCACGTCAGCGCGGTTGAGCGCCTGTGTCAGCTCAACCGGCCTGGCCGCGGCACCGTACGGAACGCGGCGGGAACGCGAGTAGAAGGTCTCCCGGCTTGCCACGCTGCCCAGCACGCTCCAGCCCCCAAAGTGCACCGGCAGGCTGAGTTCCGGCCGCAGATCGAACCGCCTGGTAATTCCCGCGGAGGTGAAGTTCGGCTGTACACGTTTCAAGCCGGAGGCAGAGGTGTCGAGTGTCCAAAGCAGGGGCGTTCCAGGGACATGGCGATCTACGCCGTACAGATCGAACGAGGGCACATGCAGCAGGTGCACCTGCGCACCCGACGAGCCGTTGATCGGCACCTGCTTCAGCCCCTGGTAGCGGTCGACCCGGCCGTCCAGCGACCAGCCATTTGTCTGCCGTGTGACGTAGCCGATGGAGGTGATGTCGGAGGAGACTGCCTGGTTGAAGTTGTCGGTGAACGCTTCGCGATAGATGTAGGAGCTGAGGTACTCGCCATCGCCCACGGCGCGCACGTTGGGGCTGAGTTGGCGGCGAAAGGCCGCGGTGAGGTCTTCGCCGCCCTGGGTTACATATACGCCGTTGTTGGCGGTGTAGCCGCGGTCCTGCAAGGCGGAAAAGTGGCCTGTGATGAAGTTTTCGCCCAGGCCGCGGTAACGCAGCGTGCCGGACTCCGCGTAGCCGCGGAGCGAGTAGTAGACCAGGCCCGCGGTCACGTCGGCCGATCGCCCGAGTGTGAGATAGACCTGTTCGCCGACCGTGATGCCCTTGGTGCTGGAGTCGCCCAGTACGGGAATCAGGATGCCGGACTGCCGCTGGTCCGCCTGCACAGGTGCGGTGAGATAAGGCAGAAAAAAAACCGGCAGGCCCACCAGGTGAAAGGTGGAGTTCACCGCATGAGCCTTGCCGCCGTGGACCTGCAACTTGTGCGACGAGAACAGCCAATCGGGAGTGGGCAGGAGGCACGAGGTCACGGTGCCGTCGTAGATGGTGTAGTCGGCGACCCCGTTCTTGTCGCCGTTCTTTTCTACGACACGCCCGGTAAAGAGAAACGGATTGGAGCTCTCGAGTCCGCGCGTGCCAGGCAGGCCGGAGGGGAGGGAGGATCCACCCCGCATCCCGGCCGAACCGGAGACGTCATAAAACCGTCCCATTCCGGTCCGCAGGTTGAATGTGCCGTGGGAGGCCTGAATGGACTCGTCATTTTCACCGCCCGAGACGCGCAGGTGCCCCTCGGCGACCACCTCCCCAGTACCCTGGTTCAGCTGCACGGAATCGGCCTGGATGCGCCGGTTGCGAAAAGTAATGTCCACGTCGCCCGCAAGCAGGTAGGTGTCGCCATGCCTGCTTTCGGTGTCGCATTCCCACACGATGTGGTCCGGGTTGGCCGGCGGCAAGGGCACCGCGAAGGGGATCGTGCTCAGGTCCGGTACCTGCCCGGGCTGTTCCGCGGCGGGCGGGGGGGCTTCGGCTGCAGTTTGGCCGGGCACGCCGGAGCCTGACGTCTGGGCCTGTTGGGCAGGTTGGCCCCCCAGTGCCTTTTTCGTTACTGCCTGTGCATAGGGAAGTGGATGACCCAGCGTGACGGCAATGGTACTTATGAACCACAGGAGTTGCCGCGTAAAGGGCGAATGCCGCCGGCAGGGGCCTCTATTCCCCTCCCCCGAGTGTGCTGATGCGCGGCGTTCCACAGATGCAAGCTTAGACGAAGCAGTCCTGATACAAGTGAAGCAGGGGCTTTTTGCGTTAACGGGGCAGAGGAGCAACACGTGAGTATGACCAGTGCCGTGGGCACCGAAGAGATGGAAAGTGTATGGGGGGCGACCGGCACCGAAGGCCAGGCCAGCCTGAAGCAGGCTGTCGCTGAACGGCTGACCGCGCACCGGAACCGCCGCGCCACGGTCGCCGCGCAGGAAGCCGAATTGGAGTCTCGCAGCCGGCAGATGCGGGAATCCGCTCATCGCGCGCTGCGGGAGGATCAGCGTCGCGGTGCCTCCGTGGTGCGCGATATTGTAAAGGCCCGTTATGAGCGCCGCGAAAGCTACCGGGAGTTCCTGGCCGCCGAGGCCGACCGGGCGATCTCACAGGCGCAGGCGGAGGCCGACGTCGCCGCCCGCAGTGCGCGCGCGGTTGCCGAAGCGCAGATGCAGCTGCTGCAGGAGTTCGACACCTCCAACCGCCCCGAACCGGGGCCGCGGGAGCAGGCTTTTGCCCAGGCCGCGGCAGAGACGCGGGGCGAACTGGCCCATGCGCTCGCCGATATCGTCATGGGGGCTCGGGAGCTCATCGCAGAGCCGTCCGCGCGCGCGACAGCTGTCCCCATGCCGCCGCCCCGCTTCTCGGACGTCCATTTTGTCCCTGAGCCGGCTGTGCGGGAGATCTCCGCGTCCGGCCTCACGGTGCGCCTGTTTGAAGACATGCCTGCCCCGGCACCCACGCCGCGTTTGGAAGATTTGAGCGTTCGCCATGGGGCCTCCCCTGTAAGTCAGGCGGTGCGTTTTGCCGCCCCCGAGGCCGATGACGATCTGTACGCCCTGGAAGAGGAGATTGCCTTCCGCGGTGCTCCCGAGTTCGCCCTGCCGCCCGTCCAGCCGCAGGGCATCCCCGGCAACCTGATCGAATTTCCGCGCGAACTGGTTGCGCCGCGCCGCGCCCGTCCACGCCTTGCCGAGGGGCCGTTGCGGCATGAGGCTGGCGAGCCGCAGCTGCGCATCTTCGAGGTCGATGCCCTGCAGTCCATGCCTGAGCCGGAGGAGATCGATCCGCAGACCGTCCCCGATTGGGGAGGGATGCTGCTCGAAAGTGCCACAGTCGAGGAGATCAGCGCCCCGGTTGAGGCGCAGATCGAGATCACCCTTCCGCCCCAGACCGCCCCGGTGGAGCGCCGGCTGATGGCGGCTGCCGTCGATGCCGGTTGGATCGGGGCCGCGTGGCTGGCGGCCATCGCCTGTGTGGCCGAGATCTGCGGTCCCGATCTCCGGGCCCTGACCCTGCCGCTGCTCGGCAGCGCCGCTCTAGGGTCGCTGGCGTTGTTCACTGTCCTGTATCAGGTGCTGTTTTTCTCCTTCTCCGAAAGCACACCGGGTATGCGCTGGGCGCGCATCGGGCTGTGCACCTTTGGCGATGGCAATCCGACCCGCCGGGCGATGCGCCGCCGCGTCTTTTCCACCGTGCTCGCTGCCTGCCCCCTTGGCCTTGGCCTGGCCTGGGCATGGATGGACAACGACGGCATGGGCTGGCACGACCGCATGAGCCGCATGTACCAGCGCGCCTACTAGGAGGGGTTTCGGTTCTTGGTTTTCAGTTTTCAGTTTTCAGTTCTCAGTTTTCGGTTTTAGGTTCTAGGTTTAGTGGCTTGCCTTGCAGCTGACGATTACTGCGGTGTGAGCCATTTCTTTACCTGGCACCTTTGTTGTCATCCCGTAGGGACCTGCTTTTCCTCTGAGGTCGTTCCACCCCGGGTTGGCTCCCTTGCTGAGCCGCGCTGTCGGTAGTCGCCGCTTTCTCCCCATCAAATCGGGTGCGCTACCTTTAGTGCGGAACGGAGTTTGATCGACCATGCGCCTGCACGGCACAAGTATCGCGGCATTCCTTGCGGCAGGAGCGGTTGCCCTGCTGCTTGGGAAAGCCGTCTCCGCGGCGCGTATCGCCGCCCAACCGGTGCAGACCCCCGCCACCACACCTGATCTCTACACCTCGCGCGTGCAGCCCATTTTTCAGGCGAATTGCTATCGCTGCCATGCCGGCCTAAACCATCGTGGTGGCCTGCAGATGGACACGCAGGCGGCCCTGATGAAGGGCGGTCACGATGGAGTGGTAATTGTGCCCGGCCACCCCGAGCAGTCCCTGCTGGTCAAGCTGATCCGTCATGAGGGTCCGCCGAACGATCCCATGCCGATGCCGCCCAAGAGCAAGCTCTCCGACGCCGACATCAGCGCCGTTGAAGCGTGGATCCGCTCCGGAGCCACGATGCCGCCCACGCCTGCGGATCGCTAGAACCCTGTCTGTACATATCCTGCAAATTTCAAGCATTTGCCCTACACCCTGTCATCCTGAGCGAAGCGAAGGACCTGCTTTTCCTCCGATTCGCCAATGAACTATAGAGAACGCAACAAATACGGATTGCCAAACCCGGGCGATGCCTTGCACCAGAAGCTGTGCAGACCGCACAACATGCATCACGTCTGTTGCAAAACAACGCAATTTGGAGAGCGCAGTACCGCCTTCGTTCGCCGCCCGAACCCAAAGCGCCACTTACACGCGTGAATCGGGTTCGCTAGTCTGAAAGGGCTCTGGCGGTTTCCCGGCCTCCAACCACTGATCCAATGATCCTACTTCGGCGCCCTTCCCTTCGCGCTGCACGTCACCTGCCCCGGCTGGCCGCCCTTTCACTCGCCCTTTTGTTGACGGCGGTGGCGAGTCTCGGCACGGGGGAAGCCCTCGCGGGCACACGCTCGCACACGCACCACAGTTCGGCTTCAGCGTTGCCTGCGACTGCTTTTGTCGAGACCGGCACGGGCCGGGGCGGCAGGAAGCGCAAGGGAGCGGCAGCCGGGGGCCCGCGGGCCAAGGCTGCCGCCGGCAAACACGCTACGGGCAAGCAAGCCGCAGGTGGGCGAGCGGCAAAGGGCCGGGAAGGCCGTCGCGGACGTTCGCAGCGCCCTGAAACCGTTAACGACCCAATCCTGATGTACAGGACGAGCCACCGTACCGGCCGTGCTGGAGCGAACGGCGGGAGAGCGATGACCGCGCACGGGGATCGCCTTCCCGGCCAATCTGTTCCCGTCCATCATGGGCGCGTTCACGGCGAGGGGGATCCAATCCTGGTCGATGCTGCGGGACGCCCGCTGTCCCGGGCGCGCCTCCGGGCCATGCGCCGGCATGCACCTGCGCTGCGCTGGGCTGGCTCGTCCCCTGCAACGTCTTCTGAGAGGAACCTCGCCTCCATGCGCCGCCTTGCCGGCGACGGACCGGCCGCGACCCAGGCGCGAACGGAAGCCTTTGCCGAGGGCATTTCCCACCCCGATGAGGACGACCGGGTGCTGGTGACCTCCGTGGCCTCGCCTCTGGTGCATATCGGGACTGCAGCGGTAATGACGGCAAACCCGGTGCACACAGAGCCTGCAAACGTACCCGCTAACGGCCAGATCGTTCAGGGTTTCGGTGCCGAGGTTGCGATTGCGTCGGGTGACACCAGCCTCCGTCCAGGCAGCACACGGCGTCGCGACCACCCCATCGCCGCTTCAGCACTTCCCGGGATGCAGCCCGCTCCGACGCTGGAGGAGCGGGCTGCCATCACCGAGGGAGCGGTAAGCCCGGCGGTGCTGCCCGAGATCTACGACCGTAACGGCCGTCTTGTGATGCCGGCTCCGTTGAAGGGTTCGCGCGAGGTGCTGGTGCACCAGAACGCGATGGCCTCGAACGATGGCCTGGAACGCATTCAGGACGACGGGGTCTTGGACCGGTTGCGCGCCGATCATGCCCTCGTGAGCTTTCCCGTGAGCGGCAGCTTGCATGTGAATGAGGACTTGCCCTACAACCGGCGTTATGCCCGTCCTTGGACGGTGCTCTTTGCGACGGACATTGCCCGCGACTTCTACGAGCGCTTCCACCAGCCGATACAGGTCAACTCGGCGGTGCGTACGGTGGCATACCAGCTGCGGTTGCAGCGCATCAATGGTAACGCCGCAGCCACGGATGGCGACGGTGCCTCACCCCACCTCACAGGGCAGGCGATTGATCTGGGCAAACGCGGCATGACCTCCGCCCAGCTGGCCTGGATGCGCGGGTACCTGATGCCGCTGATCGGGACCGGCAAAATTGACGTGGAGGAGGAGTTCCAGCAGGCTTGCTTTCACATCAGCGTGTACCGCCGTTACGCGGGCGGCCGCCTGCCGGCCCATGAGGTGGCGCAGGTGCGGCCATCGGCAGCACGTCCTGAGGCGGTGATGGCTGGGGATCTGCGCGTTACCCCTTAAGAGTTGTGATCGGTTTGCGTTTGTAAAAGCAGGCTGTCGCAAATATTTGTTTGTCATCCCGCAGGGATCTGCTTTTGTTCTGAAAGTTGTCACGACAAAGCAGGTCCCTACAGGATGACAAACATAAGGCGACACAAAGTGGTTATGTGATAGCTACTTGCTATGAGCCGTCCATCAGATTTTTCCTGAAGCGGCCGTAGGCAGCTTGGCTCAAACGGTCATTACTTCTTTTTCCTTCGCCTTGAATAGTTCCTCGACGCGCTTGATGTGGTCGTCGGTGAGTGCCTGCACTTCTTCATTGGCGCGCTTCTCGTCGTCGGCCGAGATCAGCTTGTCCTTCATGGCTTTTTTGACCTGCTCATTGCCGTCGCGGCGGATGTTGCGCAGGGAGGTCTTGTGATCTTCGAGCGCGGCGGCGAGGCGCTTAACCGCATCGCGGCGGCGCTCCTCGTTCATCGGCGGCACGGGGACGCGGATCACCTTGCCGTCGTGCATGGGGTTGAAGCCCTGGCCGGAGGTGCGGATGGCCTTTTCAATGGTGCCGACCAGATTGATCTCATAAGGCTGCACCACGATGGTCTGTGCTTCGGGCGTGCTAAGCTGCGCGACCTGTGACAGCGGGGTATCAGTGCCGTAGTACTCCAGCGTGATGCCATCCAGCATGTGGACGGAGGCGCGGCCTGTGCGCACGCTGAGCAGGTGGGCGCGGAAGTCCTCGACGGCTTTATTCATGCGCGTCTGCAGCCCCTCATAGACACCTTTCAGACCTTCAATATTTACCATTGCCGTCGCCATCAATCCCTCTCCTTCTAACCCTGTCGATTCTACAAGGCGCTCAACGCTTTGGGACGCAGGGCGAGCCCGTGTTGTTGGCTTCGGCCATTCTGTTTTATCGAGGGGAGTACCGCGAAAGACGTAGGGAAGCGGCCCGGAATGCCTTGACTCCTCACTCCGCAACCCATAATCTTATCGAAGCTATCAAGGTTGGGACCGGCATCGGTGCCGTGTACCGAAACCGTGATGGGCGTCCAGCTACGGCAAATGTAGCGGAAAAGGGTTCTCGCGATGAAGAAGCTTTCTCTCTTGGCTGTGATGGCAACCGTTGCGATGGTTGCGACCCCAGCGTTCGCGCTGGGCGGTTGCACCAACTCGCCCGAAAATCCGACGCTGGTGCTTGCCGGCCTGGCCGGTGGTGTGTATGGCGTCCGCTCGCTGCGCTCGTACCTCAGCGCGCGCAAGAGCCGGTAACGGCGGCACCTCCCGTGCAGGAAGCCCTCAGGCCTGCATCCCCAGCTTCACCCACTGCCCCCTCCACCGGTTTTCGGCTTCCCGCTTCACTGCCTCCGTATGCGACAGTGGGCCTCGCCGTGTTTTGCGCAGTGGCGGCCCTGTTTTTGTTTCCCGGCACCGTTCGTGATCTTCTGAATCACTGGCGCAGCGACGATCTCCAGTCCGTCGGCCTCCTGATCCCATTTGTATGTTTTGGACTCATCTTGCGCGCGTGGCGAGCGATCGGCTGGAGAGCCGACGGCAGCTGGTGGGGGCTGGCCGTGTTGGCCGTAATCGCCGGCGTGATGTTTCTTCGCGACCAGACACCTTTGGTCATCACGGTTCACCGCGACTGGCTGCTGCAGATGCCCCCACTGCC
Organism: uncultured Acidobacteriaceae bacterium; assembly: GCA_964247595.1. Taxonomy (GTDB): domain Bacteria; phylum Acidobacteriota; class Terriglobia; order Terriglobales; family Acidobacteriaceae; genus Granulicella. Next base: position 108,192 of record CAXTUW010000007.1, read on the forward strand.
TCTGGTCACCATCCTCTACGCGCTTGGCCTGGTGTTGCTCTTCGGCGGCGCGCGTCTGCTGCGCGCCGCAGCGTTTCCGGTGTTGTTTATGGGCGCGGTACTGCCGGTGCCGAACACCTTCAGCCGCCGGGTCGATCTGCCGTTGCAGCATGCGTCGGCGACCGTGGCGCGCAGCTTCGCGCACCTGCTTGGGGAAAAACTCACGCCCGATAATCTGCGCTTAATGTTTACTCCGGATTTCGGCATGTTCATCGCGCCCGGTTGCAACGGCATCCGTGGCGCGGTCACGCTCGGGCTGGCCGCCGTGATTGTCGCCTACCTGTACCGCTTTCGCTGGTATATCTTCCTGCCCGTGGTGGCCGGGGCCGTGCTGCTGGGCTATGCCTTCAACTTCGTGCGGCTGTGCCTGCTGGTGGTGTACTACAAGATCGCACTACCGTACCCCTGGCTGCAGGATCGCGCCAAGGGGGCCGACTACCTCATCGGCGGCTGTCTTTTCATCTTCGCGCTGTATCTCTTCTTCGCGGTGGCGGATCGTCTGCGGCAAAGTCCCAACGACTCACAAAAGAAATTCGTAACCGCCACTCCTGCTCTGCTTGCCCAGGTAGAAACACCGGCCGTTCCACTGCTCCTGCGTGCGGCTGCTGTGGTCAGCTTGTCGGCTGTGTTCGGCTTCGATGCCCTCCATGCGCAGGCGTTGGCCGGCGCACACCCCGGTGCGACGACCGGTGCAATTCCGCCCATGCCTGCAGAGCTCGGCGGATACCACCTCGTACGCACCTATCAGGACACGCTGGTCGATGGTGCCGTCGTGTACACCTGGGGCGAGTACGTGGGACCAGCGCCATTAGGGGATCCTGGCGGCCAGCGAGCCCCGCAGATCGCCGTGGGGGTCTCGCCGGAGCTGGATGTGCACGACACGGAGGTGTGCCACATCGCGCGGGGCGAGGATCCCACCTCGCATGGGGAGATCCTCGCCCCCACCACCCATGGCGAAGCCGCCCTTGTCGCCGCCACGTACAACAACGGGACGACGCAGACGCTGGAGGCCTCCACGGTCTGCGACAACGGCACCTGCCGGCAGTTCACCTCGAGCACGGTCGGTGTGACATGGATCTACGCGCATCCGCACCGCACGTTGCCGATGCAGGCGGCAGCGAGCCGCCCGGTGCCGCTGCTGCTCAAGGTCGAGAGCGCGGATGCGGTGTCGCCGGCGAGCATCGTCGGGCCGCAGCTCGCGGGGGCGTTGAAGGCGTTTCTGCGGGGCGTGGACCTCCCCGCTTTGGCCGCCCGCTACAGCCGCACGCGGTAACGTTCTCTCCAAAGGCCGGTCTTACTCCCGGGAGGTGGGAGGCAGGCTCCGTTCGCTCCCATTGGCCCGGTCGCCTATAATCCGGGTATCCCTCCGCTCCCACGGGGCAGGCGAAGAAACAAGCTGTGAGGTTGTGGTCATTTTTACCGGAATGCGAGTGAGCGTAAGCGCTCCTAGAAGTTTTGGCGAGCCTTTGCGCACGCGCCGTAGCCGTATCCGCCTCGCCTTCGCTGCGTTGGCGACTGCCTTGCTCCTGCCCCATGCGGTTTCACTGGATGCCCAGGTGCAGGCCCGCCCGCAATTCGGTGCGGGATCGGCGCCTTCGCAGGTGTTGTGCCCGGTCGTGGTCATCGGCAACCGCCGCATCCCAAAGGAATCGGTACTGGCGCGGCTGTTCTCGCGTCCCGGCGATCCGTATGACCCCGCGATTGTGGAACGCGACTTCAATTCGCTTTGGAACACGGGTTATTTCGATGATGTGCACATCGAGCGTGTAGACGAGCCGACCTGCATTCAACTCGAAGTGTATGTCCGCGAAAAGCCGACCATCGGCGAAATCAACTATCGCGGCCTGAGCTCCTTTTCCGTATCTGACGCGCTGGATCGCTTCAAGAAGGAGAAGGTCGGCCTCTCGGTTGAAAGCCAGTACGATCCCACCCGCATCAAGCGTGCCGAGGTGGTGCTGAAGGAGATGCTCGGCGAGCATGGCCACCAGTTCGCCAATATCCGCACGGAGGTCAAAACGTTGCCGCCGGCGCGCGTTTCGCTGACCTTTGTGATCAAGGAAGGCCCCACCGTGAAGGTGGGCAAGATTGCCTTCCAGGGCAATGAAAATGTAAACACGCGTGAGCTCCGCAGCGCGATGAAAAATCTCCGGCCCATCGGCGTGCCGCACTCGATCCTCCTTGAGAATCTGTTCCCGCGCACCTACGACGCCAGCAAGCTGGACGAGGATGCCGACCGCGTCCGCATCGACTACCGCAACCGCGGCTACTTCAAGGCCACCACGCTTGAGCCGCAGACCAATGTGCGCAACGAGGGCGGCATCAATCCGCTGACCCTGCGCCCGAACACGGGCAAGCGCGTCGACATTCTGATCCCTGTCGAAGAAGGCGCACGCTATAAGCTCGGCGGCATCAATTTCACAGGCAATAAAGCGGCCCCAAACAGCAAGGCGCTGCGCGCGCAATTTGCGCTGAAGGACGGCGACTACTTTAACTACACCGCCTTCGGCAAAGGTCTCGAGGCCCTGCGTAAGGCCTATGGCGGACTGGGCTACATCAACTTCGTCCCCAACCCGGTGCCGCGCTTCGATGAAGCCAAAAAGCTTGTCTTCTTTGATATCGAGTGCGACGAAGGTAAGAAGTTCTACATCTCGCGCATCGAGTTCACGGGCAACACCATCACGCGCGATAAGGTAATCCGCCGTGAGCTGCTCGTTGAAGAGGGCCAGCCTTATAACGCGCAGGCTGTCGATCTGTCGCTGTTGCGGCTTAATCAGCTGCAGTACTTCGACACGCTGAAGTCGGAGCAGGACGTCGAGACGCGCCAGAATGCCCAGGACGGTACGGTTGACCTGCTGGTCAAGCTCAAGGAGAAGGGCAAGAACTCGATCGGCCTGAATGGCGGCATCAGCGGTGTTTCCGGCTCGTTCATCGGGTTGAACTATGAGACCAACAACTTCCTGGGGTTGGGCGAGACACTGAGCCTCACCGCCAACGCCGGCGATCTCTCGCGCAACTACAGCTTCGGCTTTACCGAACCGTACCTGCGCAACAAGCCCGTGTCGCTGGGCATCCAGGTATTCGACAGCAAGTTTGACTACAACCCGGCGAAGAGCTACTCGATCGCCAACTCGAATGCGCCAACCAACCTGTCCAACGCACAGAACTCGTTGCTCACGAACTATAACCAGTCCACGGTGGGCTTGACGGTCTCGAGCGCCACCGCGCTTCGCCAGTTGTTCCGGCGTTCGGGTGTGGCGCGTGTGGGCATTTCGTACTCGCTTTCCCGCTCCAGCATCACGACCTTCAACCAGAACACGCTTAACGTCTTCCAAACGCTGGCCTATCGCTCCGGTCTGGCGGGACAGAATGCGTTGAACGGCATCGTGACCTCGCAGCTGACGCCGAGCTTCTCGTTCTCCACGCTGGATCGCGGCGTCGGTCCACACAACGGCAAAGATCTAAACGTAGCCTTCCAGGTGGCCGGCATCGGCGGCAACACGAAGTATTACGCGCCCACCGTTACCTACCGGCAGTTCTTCCCGATGAAGGGTCTGAAGATCAATCGCGAAGGCCACAATGTGCTCGGCTACCGCGCGCAGTTCCAGACCGTCGGCGGCTTTGCCGGGGAGGTCGCTCCGCCCTTCAACCGCATCTATGGCGGCGGTGAGAACGATGTACGCGGCTTCGACATCCGTTCCGCCTCGCCGTACACCTTTATTCCGACGCGCGTGAACTTCAATCTCACCAACCCGGATGGCTCGCCGGTGCCGCGTGATCCCACCAACCCCACCCTGGGGGCGGTGCAGATTCCGCTGCCGATCTACCGTTTGGCCTCCGTCGGCAGCGACACGGGTTTTGTCACCAATCTCGAGTACCGCATTCCGATCGTGAACCAGGTGACGTTTGCCTTCTTCACCGACTTCGGCATGAACTTCGATGTGCAGGCGTCGCAACTGCGCCAGAGCGTACTCGGCCAATCGCAGATCAATGCGCCACTCTATGGTTGCCCGCAGATCATCAATGGCTCCTGCCTGGGCGGCAAGCAGCTCAGCTTCCCGCTGTATCTGCAGACGGTGCCGCACACCAACTGGGTGCCGCGCATGTCTAACGGCGCTTTGCTTTCGGTGATCCTGCCGATCGTCAACGCCCCCTTCCAGATCTACTACGCGTACAACCCGCTGCGGCTCTATAACGATCTGCCCCAGCAGCTCGCCACCGACACGTATGTCTTCAATGACTTCTTCCCCAAGGTCGACCCAAGCTGTAACTCGCATGCGGCTACGGGTGGGAACCCCGCGGTGCTTTGCACCCTGACGGGCGCGGGTGCCTTCTCCAAGGCGCAGGCCTTACAGCTCTACGGAGCTAACTATCAGCTGCGCGAGCCGCGTAAGACCTTCCGGTTTACCGTGGCAACAACGTTCTAAAAGCAGCAAACAGGAAGTAGCAAAAAGTAAACAGGAAGTAGCGAACAGCCTTCACTGATTCACAGTTATCTGATCATCAGGGCCTATTGCTACTTCCTACTTCCTACTCCCCGCTTGCTACTTCCTACTCCCCGCTTGCTACTTCCTACTCCCCGCTTGCTACTTCCTACTCCCCGCTTGCTACTTCCTACTTCCTGCTTGCTATTTCCTGTTTGCTGTTTGCTTCCTACTGCACGTTCGGCGGCGTACTCCCCGTGACGACCTGATTCAGGATCTCCTGAATGAAGATCACGCGAACATGGATGCGCTTGGCGACATCCGGCAGGAACTCTGCGATCAGTGTGCCGGAAGGGTCGGTGGCGAGGCCGATCGCTACCCGCTCGCCGGTGTCATGCAGGTTGGTTGGCACACCCGGCACGTATAGGTTGGAGAGCTCCGCGCTGATCGGAAAGCTGAGCAGGGTCGCATAGTTCGGCATGCGCGAGCCATCATCGTGCTGGCTGACCCAGGTATGCGCGATCGCGTGCAGCACCCGCTGCTTGACCGTGGCATTGGGCATGCGGTGGTAACGCGGATCTTCATGCGTTAGCGAGGAGATCAGAAAGGTGCTCAGAAATTCCCCCTGCGCGTCTTCAATCAGGCTATAACCGCTGAGCTTGCCCCAGCCCTCAAATCCAGGACCATACGCCGAGTGCGCATTCGCGCTGACAGCAAAGCCTGAGTAGGCGGCGATGGTCAAGAGGTTGAATGGGTCGGTGATGTCCCGTAGGGCGAGTTCTCCCTTCTGGTTCGCACTAAGCGGCTGGATCTTGCGCGAGGTCACGACCGATTGCACGGGATCCTCCTGCCGGCACGGAACCTGCATCGCGGCCAAGGCCGCTGCGGAGGCGTTTGCCTCAGGAGACTCGGTTCGTTCCCGAGTGTCACAGAACGGCTGCTTGCCCTTGTCCTCCGCGGCCCCCTGCCCAGCGGCGGTACCGCTGTCGGCAGACGCTCGGAGGGCGTTCAAGGCGGGTTGCTGCCCTTCCGTGCTTCGCCGTGCGGCCACAAGGGCACCGGGTGAGTCCGGCAGTGGAGTGGGGAGCACAGCCGGCATGGTAACCGGCTCTGCCGAGGGCGGGCGCTGCCCCCCGCACGAGCACACACAACCCAGCCCCGCCGCGACAGCCGAGCAGCGCAGGAGCCACTTGGGTCGTGTGCGGGTGGTAGTTGCGGCAACGTGCGTCCTATTCTGTTCCAAAAGCCCCATCCATCATGAGAACCCCAATTGCGGGGCAGCTACTCGCAGGGTCGCACAAAAGCTGTATGCCTTCGGCTTAGGGATTTTGTGCCGCGGCGGCACGACGATCAGGACCTTGCCCTTAAATTCATCGACGCCGAAGCCTAGCGCTGCGCCGCCAGGGCACTCGGCAACGCGTGTGGGCCTGAGCGAGCAGGTAACCGCCGCAGCACCATCCTCCATCGCTGCATTGACTTGCCCTCCCGCCACGTCCCATGCTCGAAGACGGCGAAGCGAGGTGACGGATGGGGAACGAGAGCAACCGGCCATTGGAAGATCGGCTGCGCGGTGCAGGCGAGCGTATTGAGGAAGAGCTGCGGCGCGCGGTGCGTTTTATCGACGACGAGGTCGTACCCGAGGTGCGCCGCAACAGCTCGGCCGCGCTGCGGACGGCGGCGGAGCGCCTGCGCAAGCTCGCCGAGCAGATGGACGACGACCGTCGCCGGCGGGAGGGCGGGGGCTCGTGAACCGACGCACAGCCGCAGGGGGTGCGCTCGGGCTGGCGGCTCTCCTGACGCTCACGGGATGCCACCACAGGGCCACCACGGCCTCCGGGCCGCCGCCGCCCGCCTACAACGGCGGTGGGGGCACCCACGGCTCTCGCCACGGCGCGACCGGCAAAGGCTCCGCCGTACCGGGTACGGGAACAGCACCTGGGAGCAGTGCCGCGGGCTTTTTCGACGATACCCGCCTGCCGCCGGTGACCACCGAGACCGGACTGGCCACCTGGTATTACGCCCGTGCCCGCGCTGGATCGGATGGCGCGCTCTACGGGCTGACGGCCCCAACCGCCGCGCACAAGACATTGCCGCTGGGCTCCACGGTGCGCGTGACGAATCTGCAGAATGGACAATCGACGTTTGTGCGCATCACCGATCGCGGTCCCTTTGTGCCCGGCCGCATCCTGGATATGTCCGAGTACGCCGCCAAGCAGATCGGGCTATACCGCCCCGGTGTCGCGCAGGTGCGTCTTGAAGCCTTTCCGCATCCCGGCGCGGACCCTCTGGGCCGCTGGTGCGTGCAAACCGGGCCGTTTGGGCTGGAAGGTGATGCGCTCGACTTGAAGTCCACGCTAAGCGAACGCTATCGTGGTGCCCGCGTCAGCGAGTTTCGGGGCTCCACTGGCTTTTGGGTAAGAATCGATCCCGAAAGCCGCAGCAAGCCCGATGCGGTGGGGATCGCGAGCTGGATCGGTGCGCCCGATGCGCAGACGAACTCGTATCTGGTGCGGGTGAACTGAATACAGACACACGCCAGCTTTTCAGCTTAAGAGAGCTATTGACAATCATTCGATTTACATTATGGTTATTACATATCCGCTACGCTCGTAGGCGAGCATGTATATAAGCCCCCGCAAGGGGGCTTTTTCCTTGAGGGTCTCCTTGAAAAAAGGCGGTTGTTTTAATTGATGGTGGGTTTCTCGCAGGGTCACGCGGGCAGCTCAGAAACAGTACGATCCCCCTTTCATTGAACAGTTTGCACATGAAGTTTGCGCTTAAGGCTGGACTGCAAACAGTTCTAATTCAGGTGCCCAATGGCCGCCCAGCGCCGGAATGAGTGGCACATGCCGACTTTCGTCGCCATGTGGGTTGGCCCTGATACCGTCACCTCACCTCGGCATCGAACACACCCGTCTCCACCGTCGTGCCATGCTTCATCTGAATGAAGAGGCGATAGCGTCCGGCAGTCGGAAAGCCGTAGGGGAACTCGACGATGGGGTCGAGCGGCTCCGGATTTGGGCTCTGCCGTGGGATGTCTGTTTCAGCCATCGGGCTCATCTCGCCCATGCCTTCGTTGGCCAGCATCATGGCCGGCATCGCGGCGGAGCCGTCCGGATGCGTGTGTGCAAAGACGGTGCCGTCGGTCTTCACAAAGGCCGCATGGCCGGCCATGCCTAGGTACGGCTGCATGTCGGTCGCCGGCTGCCCGCCAGGGTCGAGCAGCGTGAAACGGAAGAGCTCGGCGGTGCCCGCCGAAAGCGACGCAGGCCGGTCCCAGACCATCGTGTAGCCGTCAGGCAGCCTGTACCTCGCTCCAAGGTCGCCGTGGCTTAGCGGGGCGGGCGTGGCAGAAGCGTCTTCGCTGTCCAGCGCGGCATGCGAGAGGCCGGGAGGCACGACAAGCGTCGCGGTCAGCGTCTCCGGAAAGCCGCTGCGGTGCACGATGTCGCCATACAGGCGATAGCGGCCCGCAGGCATGGCCGGCAGCGTCGAGCGCAGTTCGCCGGGGGCCACGAGCGTAGGGTGCAGGTGGTACACGGCATCCATCTCCGGCCAGCGAATCGCGTACAGATGCATCAGGTGCCCATGGTCGGGCAGCAGATCGGCGTTGGAGCGGCGATGCTTTTCTTCGTCCGGTATACCGGGGTCGATATGCAGGTCAAGCATATTGCCGTTGAGCATCGGGCGCAGCACCAGCGGGCGAAAGAGGTCCGCGCTGTAATCGGCTGCCTCGACGTTCCACCACCTGTCGCCTCCCCATACGGCCAACCCAAGCAAGGCCAAGGCGAAGCCACCCGCGATGGCGGCCCGGCGGCGACGGTCGGCACCCGGCACCTCACCCGGCACCAGCCGCGCCTCGCGCACGGCACCGTGGATGATGCCCGCCATGCCCCCCACCAGCAGCAGCCCTAACAGGCCCAGCACCCAACCGAGAGGCCGCTGCATCCGCATCACGGTCAACGCCATCGCCGGGACGGGCACGCCGGCCGTTGCGGGGCCACCCGCGCCGTCAACCTGCATCCGCACCTGCCAGGAGCCTGAAGCCATGAGCCACAGCGAGCCGGTAAAGAAGTTTGGGTCCGCGCCGGAACGGGCCATTGTATCGGCGGTGGGCGGGTGTTTCGAAGCCTCCCCGGTCAGCGGAATGGGGGTGATACGGATCGAGCGCACCGCCGGGCCCAACGTGCGAACCTCCACCGTGGCCACGCCCGGCACAACCGTTGGGGGGCGGATCGTGATGAAAAACTTGTACGGGCCGGTGGAGATCTGCTCGAAGACGTCCTTGGAACCGATGTGCGCATGCGCGGGGATGCCGGTGACAAGGAACAGAAGCAAGAGCAGTAACGTTTTCCCCAAGGCTTCGAGACGGGGCAAGGACAGGGATGCCGGGTGCCCCGTTCTTTGTCGTTTTTTGACAAAGAGCGGGGTGCTCTCCGCTTGCAGCGCCACATCCGTTTGGGTACGCGTTCGTGGCAGGCCTCCGCTCACCGTTGCACCTTGCGCATCCAGCGGCCGAACGCCAGGCCCAGCCACGTTGAGAGTGCCGCGTACACCGCCGCGCGCAGGAGTCCAAAGGCGAGCGGCAGGCCCGCATCCGGATGGAACCACTGCCGCATGCGACTATAGTCGTCAGCACGTGCGTTGTAGTCGAAATAGGTGGTGCCGAAGAAACGATTTTCGCTGGCCTTTGACAGTAGGAACTTGGCAAACGGCCACTCCACCGCAAACAGCACCGCCACAAAGATCACTCCGGAAACCAAGGCGATCTGCCATAGCTTCCACTGGCGCGTTCGCTGCCACAGAAGGTCCAGCGCAATGGCCGGGGCAAGAATCAGCGCCGGGAACTGCGCCGGCACCAGGTGCGTAACGGGGAAGAACACCGGCCCGAGCTTGGGCTGCGCCGGGAACAGCGGAAAGATGAGGATCTCCAGCAGGATCGTCGCGGTGTACACCGCTGCCGTGATCGTGGCTGCCCAACGAAAACGCGATGCCTGCCAAAAGGTCGCAAACAGCACCGGCACAGCGATGGCCATGGCGATGTAGGCGATCGCGCGATGCAGCACCACATCCCAGGTGTACTGCTGCAGGAAAAACATCTGCCCCCCGACGGCCAGGCCGCCGAGATATAGAAAGAGCTTTTGCAATATAGAGAAATTGCGCGCGCCGGCATCCGCGGCCCGGTTCATGGCCGCCAGAATCAGGAACAACATGCCGAAGCTGACCGCGCGAATGCCCAGGATCAACAGCGTGTGCGGCGGCGAGACGATTTTCACATCGAGTCCGTAAGCGTTGTGCCACCAGTTGTCGAAGGGCGCTGAGGTCAGCATAGCGACGCCACCCCAGCCGGCGAGAAAGACGCCCAGGGGCGCGCGCAGGCCAAACACCGACACCGAAGCCGCACGCAGTCCGGCGTCGCGTCTCATCGTCGTTTGCAAAATCAGCCACATGCCCACAATGCCGGCCAGCACGCCGCACAGATAGATCATCATGTGCGCCGGAGTCCAAAAGCTGTCGCGGCCGATGGAGCGGTGCCAGGCAACATCCCACGAGCCGCCGATTGTGGCCGAGGTAACCGCGGCAACGCCGGTCCAAATGTACCAGGGCACACGAGACGTCCCGGCAGCGGCGTAGGTGCGGCTTGCGGCGGAGGGAATACCTGAAGGGAGAACGCCTGCGGAAGGGGCTGCGGTGGACATGGTGGGGTCCTCACCCTAGAGTCTAGGCGCGTGGTTCACGCCCGTACAGGCTTAATCTGTACGTCATCCCCCACTACAAGTGTTCTCTCGATCGCAGGTGCAACCGTAATGGTCTGAAGAGCCGATTGGTCTCACTACTCTTAAACGCCATGATCTTGCATCGCGGCCATCGCCGCGTTAAAGCCGCCCATGCCGTGCACGCCACCGCCGGGCGGCGTGGAAGCACTGCACAGATATATACACGGATTTGAAGTACGGTACGCCCTGAGGGTTGGTCGCGCGAGCATGCCCGACAAGGTCATCACGCCGCCGGATACATCGCCTGCCACCAGGTTTGGATTCCAGGCGGCGAGATCGGCGGCATTCCACGTCCGCCGCGCGAGCACGATGTTGCGGAATCCGGGGGCAAAGCGCTCCAGCTGGCGCTCGATGGCCTCCGTGCGGTCGCCCGTGAATCCGGCAGGGACGTGGCAGTAGATCCACGCGGTGTGCTTGCCTGCGGGGGCGCGGGCCGGGTCAAACAGGCTCGGCTGTACCAACAAGGCGAAAGGCTTGTCGTCGCTCTCCGGCGGGGTACGGCCATAGAACGCATTGTGCTCGGAGCGGGCGATCTCGTCGAGTGTGCCACCAATGTGTACCGTACCGGCACGCTTGCATGCCTCGGCACGCCAGGGGATCGGCGCCGACAATGCATAGTCGATCTTGAAGATTCCTGGGCCACGGCGAAAATCAGCGAGCCGTCTGCGAAAGCTGGGGGAAAGGGCCTCGCCGGCGATCGTGCCGAGCGCGCGCACAGAGGTATCGAACAGCGTGATATCAGCCGCTGGTAGCGCACGCAGACCGGTGACGTTGTGCCCAGTCACGACGGATCCGCCCAGGTCTCCAAGGTAAGCTGCCAACGCATCTGGCAGCGCCTGCGATCCGCCGCCGATCATGGGCCAGCCCGCGGTGTGTCCCGCAGCTGCCAACACCAGCCCCGTTGCTGAAGACACGATGCGCGTCAACGGCAGCACCGAATGCGCCGCGCAGCCAGCAAACAGCGCACGTGCCCGGGGGTGCCGGAAAACCGTCTCGGCGAGCAGCTTGGCCGGCCAGAAGGCAGCCGTGCCAAAGGTCGCCATCGCCGCCGGATGCGATGGAATGCGTAGCAGCGGCTGCATGAAGTCGGAGACCAGCGGCTCCCAGTCACGGACGGAGCTCGCCAGCAGAGCTCGCCAGGCATGGGCGTCATAGCGGTCGTCTGCCTGGACAAATTGCTCTGCCGTTGCCTCAAGGGAGTGCTCCAGCATCACCGCCGTGCCGTCATCGAGCGGGTGGGCCAGCGGTGCGTCCGGCTCGATCCAGCGCAGGCCGTACCTCTCCAACGGCAGCGTCTTAAAAAACGGGGAAGCGACGCCCAACGGGTACGCTGAGGATCCGAGATCGTGCCGGAAGCCGGGCAGCGTGATCTCCGCCGAGGAGCATGCGCCGCCGATGCGCTCATTGCGCTCAAACACCGTTACGGTGACCCCGCGCTGCGCGAGCGCCACGGCCGCGGCCAGGCCATTGACTCCAGAACCGATGATGTTGGCGGTGCGCAGGGGCATACCCACATACGATGCCCGGCAAGCCTGGACGTCGATGCGGTTTGTTATGCATCCAACCACCCGACCAACACAACGGGAGAGGTGCGATCTATGAGCGCAGAAGCGAGTATCAAAACGAGTGCTGAAGCGGATGAGAAGAACACACGTCTGCCGTTGCTTGAACCGGCTGCGCTGAACCCGGATCAGCATGAGCTCTACGAGCGCATGGCCGCGGGCATGCTGCCGTGGGCCAAAAAGTCTGGCTTCCAAGCTGAAACGTCGGATGGCCGTCTGCTCGGCCCGTTCAACGCTATGCTCTACAGCCCGGAGCTGGGCGCGGCGCAGTTGAACTACCTCAACACCGAGCGCGACGCGACCGCTCTGGACGCGCGTGTACGTGAGATCGTCATCCTCACCGTGGGCGCTGTCTGCCGATCGGAGTACGAGCTGTACGCGCATCGTGCTGTGGCGGCCGCGGCTGGATTGGGGCCGGAGGACATTGAGACGTTGGCCAGCGGGGCGGAGCTGTCTGCAAACACGAAGCTTCAGCCGAAGGAGGTGGCAGCACACCGCTTCGTGCTCGCGATTACAAAGGACCACAGGGTACCGCAAGATCTATTTGCGGAGGCGGCGAAGATCTTCGGTCACAAAGGGCTGATCGACATGCTGCATCTCGCGGGGCTGTACATGACGGTGTCGGCGTTGCTGAATGCGTTTGAGGTCCCGGTACCGGAGTAGCGTCCGCCACGGCGGTGCGCCGTTCTTTGTCGATTCTGACAAAGGGCGGGGTGCCTTTGTTCGTTTGGCACGAATGTTCGCCTAAGATCTGGGTATGCCGATAGCCATAATCAATAGCATCCCAACCCTATCGCGAGAAGGCCGCGAAAGGGTGGGGGCACCCGCATTCTCTCCTGAACTGTTACTCGATCCAGCGGGCACGCACTGCCCTCTTGCCGAGCCGCAGCGTGGGAGTTTCGCCGAGCATTTCACGGGTCAACGTGAGCGCGGCGGATTTTTCTCCATTTACACTCACCGCGTTCTCCTTTAGCTTGCGTTGCGCTTCAGCCGTCGAAGCGGCAAGTCCCGCAAGCACAAGCAGCTTCGGAACGCGGATTGCTCCGTCACTGAGAAGACCTTCCGACATCAGCGAAACGGAGACCTCGGGTACGTCCTCTGCGACGCCCTTGCTTTGAAACTGCGTCGCCCAGCCCTCCGCTGCGGCATTGGCCTCAGCCTCGGAGTGAAAGCCAGCGGTGATCGTGTGTGCGAGGTTCTTTTTCGCCTGCATGGGGTGCAGTGCGCCGCTCGCGACATTGGCCTGCATGGCGTCGATCTCGCGCTGCGGTAGGTCGGTGAGGAAGATCCAGTAGCGCCACATCAACTCATCGTTGATGCTCATCAGCTTGCCATACATGTCCGGCGCGGGGTCATTGATGCCGATCGCGTTGCCGAGCGATTTAGACATCTTCTGCACACCGTCGAGGCCTTCCAGAATCGGCGTCATCAGCACAATCTGGGGCTGTTGGCCGAAGTGCCTTTGCAGATCGCGCCCACGCATCAGGTTGAACTTCTGGTCCGTACCGCCAAGCTCCACATCACAAACCAGCGCAACGGAATCGTAGCCCTGCGCCAGGGGGTACAGCAGCTCGTGCACATGGATGGGCTGCTCTTCATGAAAGCGCTTATGGAAGTCGTCGCGCTCCAGCATCTGTGACAACGTGAATTGGGCTGCCAGCTTGATCATCCCGTCCGCGCCCAGGGTGTTGAACCATTCGGAGTTGTAGCGCACCTCGGTTGTCTCGCGATCGAGGATCTTGAAGACCTGATCCTGGTAGGTCTTTGCGTTTGCGTCGAGTTCCTCGCGCGTGAGCGGCTTGCGCGTTTGATTCTTTCCTGTCGGATCGCCGATCAAACCAGTAAAGTCACCGATGAGGAAGATCACCTGATGGCCAAGGTCCTGGAAGTGTTTCAGCTTGCGCATCAGCACCGTGTGGCCGAGGTGCAGGTCGGGTGCCGTGGGATCGAAACCGGCTTTAATGCGCAAGGGAACGCCTGTGCGGCGTGATGCTTCGAGCCGCGCGCGCAGCGCCTCGGGACCCGACGCATCGGCGGTGGGAATGATCTCCGCGGCGCCCTTGGTGATCAGGTCGAGCTGCTCGTCGACCGGGAGAAAGCTGGTGGAAACGGATTGCGGAGCGCTGGGCGTCTGGGCTGGCATAGAGGACACTCTGAAGTATAGAAGGTCAGTGCAGAACGTCGATGCTGATCGATTGATGATGGAGGCCCATGCCGGACCGCAAGCGAAAACGGGAAGTTGAGCACGGGGAACACGCGAGCAAAACGTGTGCGACGTGCGGGCGCACGATGGAGTGGCGCAAAGCTTGGGCAAAGAACTGGGACAGCGTAAAGTTTTGCTCCGATGCCTGCCGCACCCATCGTGCAGGAGCGCATGGCGAGCAGCTCGAACACAAGGTTCTGCAACTGCTGGCGGAACGCGGGGCCGGAAAGACGATCTGCCCCAGTGAGGCCGCGCGCGCGGTGGCGGCGAGCGAGGAACGCGAAGCCTGGGAGCCGCTGATGGAGCCCGCGCGTGCAGCCGCTCGCAGGCTGGTCGCGCAGGGCCGCATCGTAATCACACAGGGCGGGCATGTCGTCGATGCGTCCACCGCAAAGGGGCCCATCCGTTTGCGACTGCGTTGAAGTTTCGCGGCCTGCCGTAAATTTCGCTGCGGGCTGGGTACACGCCAACGGGCACATTAGCCTCTAAGCCAAACATGGCCACAGCAAAGAAATCCGCAAGCAAGACATCCGCGACAAAGACGGCTGCAAAGACGCCGAGCAAGCAGGCCGCAAAGAAAAGCGTTGGGAAGAAGACCGCGGCAAAGATCTCTGCCGGATCGAGCAGCAGCGTGAAGAAGGGCGTAAAGACCTCGCCTGCGACAGCGAAGAAGACCGGCGTGAAGCGCACCAATGTCACCCAGTATGAGGGGCGCAAAACCGCCTCCGGCAAGACCGCCCACAAGAAGATGAGTGGCGGCCAGGCTAAGGCCAAGAAGGAGTCGCTGATCAAGCAGAAGCGCTCCACGGGCGAAGGCCCGGCATGCTGGCCGGGTTTCGAGCGCGTACCCGGCAAGGAAGCCGGCACCAAGGGCAGCTGCAAGCCCAAGGCGAACCAAAGCAAGGGCGAGAAGAAGCAGGATAGCCGCGAGGCGGCCGGTGCAAAGCTGCGCAAGGCCGGCGGCAACAAGGCTCGTGCCAACAGTAAGGGCTAGGGAGATTCGACCGCTAGCGTCTCAACGGGGCAGCGCTTCAGTCCCGCCGTAAGCTTTCTAAACGCAAGGTGGCCTTCGCCACTAAAGGCAAGGCTCAAGGAGTAAACCCAACCATGCTTCGGGATCCCGTATAAGTCGTCTACACTCGGTCGCATGGATGCCGAGCGGGCACGAGCCCATCTGCTGACCCTGCCTCACGTCGTGGAGACGATGCAATGGGGAGAAAACCTCGTCTTCTGGGTCGGCGATAAAGCCATTGGCGGCAAGATGTTTACGCTGATCGACCTCGATCCCGGCGACGGGCCGGTGATCGCCTTTGCCGCGGAAGGGGAGCACGCCGCCGCGCTACGGGAACGAGAGGGTTTGATTCCCGCGCCGTACTTCGCGCGTATCGGATGGATCGCGGCGGAGCATTGGGGTGCGCTGCCGATGCGCGAATGGTACGAAGCGCTCGCTGCTGCCCACGCGCGGGTGCTGTCCCGGCTGACATCGCATACGCTTGCCGTGTTGGCTATGCCCGAGAAGGACCGGGCCAGAGCCATCGCGGAGCGGCGTGAACTGCTGGCTAAACGAGCCCAGGCTAAGCAGCGCGCATCACGCCCCTAGCTCCGGGCCTCGGGGTTCATGGCGAGCAACGGTGTGAAGCTGCGGAAGTACACGGCGATCAATACAAGCTCAAGAACCAGTGCGGCGATGGCAGCCCCCGCGCCATGCGGCCATAGGAGTGCATGGTAGAGCAGAATGTTCACGATGATAGGCGCAAGCAGCGTCAACGCGAGCGGCACGAAGCGATTGACCAGCAGCAGAAGACCGGCAATCGTCATCACAACACCCACAAACGTCATCCAGTGATGCGAGCCCATGATGCCCATCCAGGTGAGCGCGTCGCCGGAGGGCGGGGGCATAGGGATAAAGTGCAAGATGTTGTTCAGCCCCAAAACGAAGAACATAAGGCCAAGCAGGATCCGGCAGACAAGAACGACGATCTTCATGGTGAGTGACTCCTTCTTGGTGCGGTACATAAAACTCAGATGGCGCGCGGGGCCGTTCCGAATGATTTTCTCTTATCCCGGAGCAGCCCGCCTGCCCGGATACCATAGAAAGATGAAGCTTTCACTCCAGGGCAAGGTGGCTCTCGTTACCGGCGGCTCGCGAGGTATCGGTGCCGCGACTGTGCGACTGCTGCGGCAGGCTGGCGCAAAGGTGGTGTTCAGCTATAAGTCCAGCGCCGATCGTGCGCAGGCGCTTGTGGCCGATTGCGGAGGCGAGGCGATGTGCCGCGCTGTGCGCCAGGATTTAGCCCGCGCAGAGAATGGCGAGGCATTGGTTGCCGCAGCCTGCACCGTATGGGGACGATTGGATATTTTAGTCGTCAATCACGGGGTCTGGCCGCCACAGGACCAGCCGATCGCGACGATGCGCACCGGGCAGTGGCGCGAGACCCTGGGAGTCAATCTCGAGAGTGTGTTTGGGCTGGTGCGTGCGGGCGCGCGGCAGATGCTGGGAACCCAGGCGGGAGCGGTGATGCCGCAGCCGGCGATCGGCGGTGAAATCATCGCGGCGGATGCCTCCGCCTATGCCGGGGAGCGTAGCTACGGTGCTGGCGAGGCCCTGCCGGCGACACGCGCCGAGGCTGGTACGGAGGCGCGCGAGCTGCTGGAAGAGGCCGTGTTCAGCGACCGCATCGCGTGGCCTGCACCGCCTTCCGCGCTGAGGAGCATGACGGTGAAGTCGGATGTGTCGGAGACATTTTTCGAAGCCCATCGTGGGGTGCGCGGCCATATCGTGCTCGTGGCCTCCACGGCAGCGCAGCGCGGTGAGGCCTTCCATGCCGACTATGCTGCCAGCAAGGGCGCGCTGCTGAGTCTTACGAAGAGCCTTTCGAGCGAACTTGGGCCGCAGGGCATTCTGTGCAACTGCGTTGCGCCGGGTTGGGTACGCACGGAGATGTCTGCTGGAACCCTCGGCGACCCCGATGCGTCCAAGAAGGCATTGAGTTTGATTCCGTTGGGCCGCGCCGCGGAACCGGAGGAGATCGCCGGGCCCATAGTGTTTCTGTGCACGCCCTGGGCAGGATTTATCTCCGGTGAGATATGGAACGTAAATGGCGGCGCGGTGCTGGTTGGTTGAGGTGAATTTCCTTTTGAGACGCAATGGAACAGGTATGCCGAAGGTGGTCATCGCTGCGGTAGCGGCCATGTTGCTGTGCAGCGGTTCACGACAAGCCCAGGGACAGGCCTCCACGCTGCCCAGCGCGGGAGCGCCGGCCGTCACGGACGAGGCGGCACAGGGCCGTAAACTGCTCGATCAGATGGTGAAGGCACTCGGCGGCGACGCGTGGCGGAACCGCAGCACGGAGCGATTGGACGGCCATGGTGCCACGTTTTATAAGGGCCTGCCTAACCCGTATGAGACGCAGTTTGAGGAGTATCTGCGTCACGAGCCCTTCGGCGAACGCATCGTCATCGTCTCCAAGCAGGGTGTGTTTATCCCTACGACCAAGCGGGATGTCGCCGAGGTTTGGACCGCCGATAACGGCTATGAGATCAGCTATCACGGCCGCAAGGAACTGCCGAAGATCGATGTCGAAGATTTCGAGCGCCGCCGGCTTCACTCGATAGACATTGCCGTGCTTGACTGGCTCAAACGGCCTGGAACCCTGGTGACCTATGAGGGCTCGGAGATGGATGAACGCCGCCAGGTGGATAAGGTGAGCATTCTTACGGCCGACAACGAGGCGATCACGTTGGGGCTTGATGCGGAGACGCATCTGCCCCGCAGCCGCAGCTTCCAGTTCCGCAACGCAACCTACAGGGATTTCGATATCGATCTTGAGCGCTACGACGACTGGCAGATGCAGGGCGGCATTATGACGGCGTTGACCATCACGCGCTATCGCAACGGCGATATGGTGTCGCAACGGTTTCTTTCCAAAGTCCAGTACGGCGTGCCGCTGGACGCGGTCCTGTTCGACCCTGACCGCACGCCGTCAAAGAAGTGAGGGCCCGCATACGGATGCGAGGGCGGGCGATGGTATTCTGAGCCACGCCATGACTGAGACCGCAAACGGCGCTGCCCTGGAGACTGCCACCCCCGTGGAGGCCGGTATGCACGCGTCTGCAGTACCGAAACGCACGATGGACATCACGGAGATCATGGCGATCCTTCCGCATCGCTATCCGTTTCTGCTGATCGATCGTGTGCTCGAAATGGAGCCCAAGAAGCGCATTGTGGCCCTCAAGAACGTCACCGCGAACGAGCCACAGTTCACGGGTCATTTTCCTGATTTTCCGATCATGCCGGGCGTCATGACCATTGAAGCCATGGCCCAGGCAGGCGGCGCGTTGCTGCTGACCGAAATACCCGATCGCGACAGCAAGCTCATGGTGTTTACCGGCATCGAGAAGGCCAGCTTTCGCCGCCAGATTGTGCCCGGCGACCAGTTGCGCATTGAGGTCTCCGTGCTGAACTGGCGTTCGCGCCTGGTAAAGATGCAGGGCGTCTGCACGGTCGATGGCAAAATTGCCGCCGAAGCCGTGATCACCTGCATGCTCGTGCCGCGGCCGGGCAAGTCCGCTGCCGACACCACCAGCGCAGGGCAGTAGGCGAGGCCGCGGGCATGGCGGCAGTTCAAGGTGCGAACACGCATTCCCATATTCATCCCTTGGCGATCGTGGCTGAAGGCGCGGCGGTTCCAGAGAGCTGCATCATCGGCCCATTCTGCACGGTGGGGGCACACGTCACGTTGGGCCAAGGCTGCACGCTGGTCTCGCACGCCGTGCTGGATGGCCATACGACTTTAGGCGATGGTGTTCAGGTGCATCCGTTTTCCGCGATCGGTATCAGCCCGCAAGACCTGAAGTACAAGGGCGAGCCCACGCGCTGCGAGATCGGCGCAGGCACCGTGATCCGCGAGTCGGTGACGATCTCACGCGGCACACAGGGCGGTGGGGGCGTGACGCGCATTGGACGCGACTGCCTCATCATGGCCTACGCCCATATCGGGCACGACTCGCAGATTGGGGAGGGCGTCATCCTGGCCAACGGTGCGACGCTGGCCGGCCATGTCACGGTAGAGGACTACGCTGTCGTCGGCGCGCTCAATCCGGTGCATCAGCACTGCACGATTGGCCGCTATGCCTACATCGGCGGCGGCACCACGATCACGCAGGATGTGCTGCCGTATTCGCTAACCAGCGTGCGCCGTGAGAACCGTGCCTTTGGCCTGAATAGGGTCGGGCTGGAGCGTCGCGGCTTTACGCCGGACGAGCTCAAGCAGCTGCGCGAGGCCTACCGTTTGCTGCAGGTCTCGCACCTGAACACCACGCAGGCGCTGGAGGCGATCCGCGCGAAGGTCGCCAACGGCGTCTTTGGCAAGCGCGTGGCCTACCTTGCTGAATTTATCGCCAAGAGTGAGCGCGGCGTGATCAAGTAGCAATCCTATATCGAGACGGATATATTCGTGAGTAAGCAGCTGCAATTAGAAGGCGACAGTAGACGCGCTTTGCAGAATTTTCAATTGCTGCACGGCGCGAAGTTGGGTTCCAATTGCGACGTTTACAGGAGGGCTTGCAGCCACATGACGCTAAGCCTATGAAGACCATTGGTCCAGGTGTGGAGGAGATGCGAATATGGGTCGATTCAGGAACTTACCGGGTGCTTTACATAGCCCGGCTACCGGACAGAGCTTACGTGCTGCACGCTTTCCAGAAGAAAGCGCAAAAGACAAGTCGGGGCGACCTGGAAGTGGCACGAGGGCGATACGAAAAGCTGATGGGAAAACGCGGGTGAAGCCTGACTCGAACGTGGAGGGAGAGGTTTTTGATTCTGTGTGGGATGCTCTCGGTTTTTCATCGCAGGAAGCCGCTAATCTTGAGGCGCGTTCCACATTACTGGTGCAA
The DNA here is from genome assembly GCA_964247595.1 of uncultured Acidobacteriaceae bacterium. GTDB lineage: Bacteria > Acidobacteriota > Terriglobia > Terriglobales > Acidobacteriaceae > Granulicella. The sequence continues at coordinate 128,089 of CAXTUW010000007.1, forward strand.
ATAGAAGCCATTATTCGGAAGAATGGCTGGACTCAGACGGAGGCGGCGAAGCACTGCCGGATTACACAACCGCGCGCCAGCGATTTACTTCGGGGACGAATCGACAAATTTTCACTGGATGCCTTGGTAAATATTGCCTCTGCTCTGGGATGCCGTGTCCGGGTCGAACTTGTTGCGGCATAAGCGAATAGAGAGTTTGGGGGATTCAGTGATGATGGGATCGCTTGGTCTCATCGCCGGCAATGGCCGCTTCCCGTTTCTTCTGCTGGACGCCGCGCGTGCCCAAGGTCTCCGAGTCATCGTCGCTGCTTTCAAAGAAGAGACGAACCATGAGATCGATGAGCGTGCCGTGCGTGATCCTGAGGGCATTCGCGTCTATTGGCTTTCGCTCGGTGAGCTCTCGCGCTTAATCGATACGTTTCAACGTGAGGGCGTGACCCGGGCCGTCATGGCGGGCCAGGTAAAACATAAGCAGATCTTCTCGGCCATTCGCCCGGACTGGCGGTTGGCGAAGCTGCTGCTGAACCTGCGCTCACGCAATACAGACATGCTGCTCGGAGCCGTGGCCAAGGTGCTCGAAGACGAAGGCATCACCCTGCTCTCTTCGACGGCTTTTCTTGAGCCCATGCTGGCTCCTGAAGGCGTGCTCACGATACGCCCACCGGATCAGGTCGAGCAGGAGAACGTCGCCTATGGATTGCGCGTGGCGCGGGGCATCGCCGGCTTTGATCTTGGGCAGACCGTGGTTGTCGCGGCGGGCGCTTGTGTGGCGGTAGAGGCCATGGAAGGCACAGACGCGACCATCGCACGCGCGGGGACGTTGATGCTTTCCATGGAGTGCGAGGCCAGCACCCTGGCCCGCCGCCTCACCGTGGTGAAGGTAGCCAAACCCAAACAGGACATGCGCTTCGATGTACCGGTCGTTGGCGTTCCGACCATTATGGCGATGCAGGCCGCAGGCGCTACCTGCCTGTGCGTCGAGGCCGGCCGCACACTCCTCTTCGATCGCGAAGGCACGGTGCGCCTGGCTGAGACCGCAGGCATCACCATCGTCGCGGAACCCGGTACGACGAGCGCCGTCGCGTAGAACGTAGCACCACGAACCCAATGGAGTTGCGAAACACCTCGCTCTGGAGCCGGGCAGGGCGTACGATGAACCCACTACGGCGTGGGATGCTTCTGAGTTCCCCTAGCGCGTAAAGGAGATCGAACCCATGCTTGCACGACGTGCACTGCACACCCTCACGGCCAGCGTTGCGGCGCTTGCAATGGCGCTGCCGAACCTGGCCTATGCTGCCGATATGCCCCCGATCGGCGCGCCTGCACCGGCCTTCTCACTGCCCTCCCAGGATGGCTCTCCGGTCAGCCTGGAGAGCTTCAAGGGCAAGTGGGTTGTGCTCTACTTTTATCCCAAGGACCAGACCTCGGGATGTTCGCTCGAAGCGCATAATTTTCAGCGCGATCTACCCAAGTACCAGGCGGTGAATGCTGTGGTGCTGGGCGTGTCGTTGGATACGGTGGATAGCCATCGGCAGTGGTGCACCAAAGACTCGTTCACCTTCAAGATGCTCGCCGATCCGGACCATAAGGTCGTGGACGAGTATGGCGTGCCCTTGATGAGCCACCTCGGCTCCAACTACGCTTCGCGCGACACCTTTCTGATCTCGCCCGATGGCAAAATCATGAAGACCTGGCAGGTAAAGGATATTGCTACGCACAGCAGCGATGTGCTCGCGGCCATTCAGGCCATGAAGTAGATCGGGTCACACTCAACAAAGTAAAGCCCGCCCCTCTGAAGAGGGGCGGGCTTTTGCTTGCGATCCGACAAGATCTACTTCGTCGTCTTTTTGGTTGCTGTCTTCTTGGCGGTCGTTTTCTTGGCCGCTGTCTTCTTGGCGGTCGCCGTTTTCGCGCTCGTTTTGGCGGTCGTCTTGGTCCCGCTTGCCTTCACGGTGCTTTTGGTCGCGGTCTTCTTGGCCACGGACTTCTTGGCCGCGGTCTTCTTCGCCGGAGCCTTTGCGGTTGTCTTCTTCGCAGCGGTCTTCTTCGCCGGAGTTTTGGTTGCGGCTGTCTTCTTCGTTGCCAAGGTCTTACCTCTCGATGTGGAGTTTGTGCTGCCTGTGCCTTTTCTGCCGGCGGTCGTGCCCGCAGTCCTACCTCCGCGCACAGTCCCGGAGGACTTGGCAGCGGAACCCGAAATCTTCTTTACGGCACCTTGCTTGGCAGCCACTTTTTCGGCGGCTCCCTTTTTGGCTGGCGTTTTTTTGCCCGGCGTCTTCTTGCCGGGTACTTTCTTGCCCGGAGCCTTCTTGCCTGGCGTCTTCTTCTCTGCAATCTTTACGGCGGTTTTCTTGCCCGCACTCTTCTTGGCTGTGCGCTTCGCCCTTGCAGGCTGGGTTACCGGCTCATCTTCAAATTCAAACTCAGATTCAGCTTCAGAGGCCGCCAGTGCTGACCGGCGAGACCGCTTCATGGAAGCGCCTACCGTGGGCTCGGCCTCATCACGCTCAGGCAGTTCAGAAAGTTGATCCGGCGGATCATAGGCATCGACGGGATTGGAAGGCTCGGCATACATCTCCGCATCTTCGGGATGCGTGCTCGCGCGGGAAGGGGTTAGCTCATCGCGTGAGTCGACGGCAGGCGAAGGCTCGGCATCGGGGCTGAACTCTTCTTCCTCTTCCTCGTCCTCTTCGTCCTCTGCATCAAGATCGACATCGTCGTCGTCGTCCTCGTCCTCGACATCGTCTTCATCCTCTTCACCAGCCATGGCATAGAGCTTCAGCGCTTCTTCTTCGAACATCAGGTTCCCTTTCCCGTTCGGTGCGTGGCGTGTGCACGCTTGCTCTGCTGCGCTTCTTTCATGTGCTTTCAGCAGGCTTGCGACTGAGCAGCAAACATGCCTCTTCACGCGAAGAATTAGCAACAGATGTACGCCGCGGGTACGCAAATAGCAAGCACTCTTTTTGGTGCAATCTATTTTTCTTCGCAGAGGTGTATCGAGCTAGATGCGGAAGCTCTTTTGCGAGCCCTAATGAGAGCGTTTGCGCGACGAAGATCGCGCGGAAGAAACAGCTGCCCGTGATGCGGAAGTATGACTTGTCGCATGCGATGAGCCCTTCGCGCCGCCGCCATTGCGGCTTGCGCTGTGTGCGTTTGCCTTGCCGCGGCCGGTGCTCGCGCGACGCGCTCGACCACGCCCACTGCGCACGGAAGGAGCCAGCCGGACGGGCTCGGCCACATAGATCGAGCGCCCTGGCTGCAGGCGAGTTGATTCGTTCCAACTCTGCAACTGCTCAACCGTCACGCCGAAACGATCGGCCACCGTGATGAACGTATCGCCACGCCGTACCGCATAGCGCTGTTGGCCTGAGGTTGCGCCGTTGCCGGCGCTGAGCGGAATCACAAGCTCGTCCCCTGTCTCGATGGGCTTCGCTGCGGTCACATCGTTGTACGCGGCCACGGCATCAGCACGGGCACGGTAGCTGGTGGTGATGGTGTCCAGCGTCTCGCCCGCTTTCACGACATGGAAGCGCCATGCCCCGCGATCCTCTTCGGGAATATCTTTCAGGCGCGTGTTGTAGATGTCCTTGGTGCCCGCCGGCAGATGTAGATCGTAAGCAATATCGCGCGGCGTCGAGAGCCGCAGCAGGGCAGGGTTCAGCGCCACGATCTCCGCAACCGTTGCATTCGTGAGGTCGGCCACCAGCTTGAGGTCGATCGCGTACTCCACCGTGACTGTGTCCGAAAGCACCGGGGGGTCAGGCATCAGGCCTGTGAGACCGTACTGCTGCGGGTTCTTCGCCATAATGGCTGCAGCGATGATGCCCGGCACATAGTTCTTGGTGGCCGTCGGGAGGGCGTTGTGACGATAGAGCTCCCAGAAGTCCGCATAACCAGTGCGCTGCACGGCGCGCTGCACGTTGCCAGGCCCCCAGTTATACCCGGCCATCGCGAGATACCAGTCGCCAAGGGTCGCGTACAGATACTTCATGTAACGCGCATAGGCCAGCGAGCTCTTCTCCGGGTCGAACCGTTCGTCGAAGTATCCATTGCGTTCGAGGCCGTACGCGCCCTGGAAGGGCATGAACTGCCACATACCCCCGGCACCGGAGCCCCGATTGACCACCTGCGGCTGAAAGCCTGATTCAGCCACGGCAAGATAGATGAGATCCTGCGGCAGCCCGGCGTCGCTTAGATCCTTCACAATCATGGCCTGATACTTGCCCGCGCGCTCCAGCGAGTGCATCAGGTAGGCGTGCCCTTTCGGCGAGTTTGTGTAGTAGCTGATGTAACCGGCCACGTAGTCGTTGACCGTCAAGGGCAGATCGGACTTGGTGGTCTTCAGCTGATTGGTGATGCGGCTGACGAGCGCCGGGTCAGGCTTAAAGGTGACCTCCGCATCCGCAGCCTCGATGGGCGTCTCTTCGACCTTGGGCGAAAATCCGTTGCCCTGCTGCAACGCCACGATCTCGAGCGAGTTGATGGAGTCCAACAGATGCTCAAAGGCATCGGCGAGCTGCGGATCATTGCGCAGATCCATACCGGACGAGAGCATAAGATCAACAGCGGCATCGAAGTCGGCGCGCGCGGCGTCCAGACGATTGCTGTTGTAGTTATTGACCCCGGAGGTGTAGCTGGCCTGCGCGCGGTTGATGAGGGCTTGCACCTGCTGCGCGTGCCCCTGTTGTGCCGCGGTGAGGGGGGGAGCCTGCGGTTGCGCTGGCCTGGCCTGCACATCTGCTGGCGACTGCGCGGCCAGTCGGCCCGGCTGACCGAACTCCGCAAACAACAGCAGAGCGGCACTGAGTGTCGTCAATGTACGACGCGTCAAGCGCAGGCTTCGAGCGTTCACCATCGCTCTCGATTGTACGGGCTGTGCCAAGGTGCGTTCTAGGATCCCGCCCGGGGAGAGCCCATGCAGGTCTCTCACAGAAATAATTCCGAACGAGACGGACCGCAGCGCGTCCTTCCACCAGCAGGCATCCATGGCGCTCGTGGTAGAGGACGGAAGTGTGAACTGGCTGGCTTCAGATGGAGCGCGCGAGGAGGTGGACATCGCCGCTCTGGTTGAGAGGCACGGAGCTCTGCTTTATCGCCTCGCGTTTTCTGTGGTGCGCAGCTCAGCGGAGGCGGAGGATGTTGTACAAGAGACCTTTCTGCGCGCCGTGCAAAAGCGCAATCAACTTGCCGGCGTGTTAGAACTGCGGGCCTGGCTGGTGCGGGTCGCTTGGAATCTGGCGCTCGACCGCAAACGCCGCATCACCCCGAAACAATTGGAGAATGACGCGGCAGCCATCGTGGATGCGTCCGAACTTCCCGCAGATCGGCGGATCGCTGCAATAGCCGAACTCGCTAATGTGCTGGCTTCGATGGACAAGTTGCCTAAGGTGGAACGGGCCGTATTGCTGCTGAGCGCTGTCGAGGAACTCAGCACAAGGGAGATCGCCGCGGTGATCGGCCGGTCGGAGTCCGGTGTGCGCGCACTTCTCTTCCGTGCACGAGCCCATTTAGAGCAGCGGAGGGCGCGCGAAAGAAAGACGGCTTTGGCCGAAGTGAAAAGGAGGACGCGATGAGCGAAGAGGACTCGCAAGAGGACCGGGAGATCGACTTTCTGCTCCGCCTAGTCGCCCAGGCGCCGGTCCCGCCGGGCATGAACGAGCGACTTCTTCGTGAAGTGTGGACGCCTGAACGCACGAGTGCTCGTTCCACAGATCGCGTTTGGCGGCGCTGGTTTATCCCCACCGCAGTCGCCGGAACGGCTGTGCTCGTTGCCGTGCATGGGCTGCACGGGAACAGGCACTCTGCGGGGACCAAGCGAACTGAATCGAGCGTTTCCGTGGAACCCACAAGCCGTGTTTCGAGCAGCACCGCTGAAACACCGACGCTTGCGGACACAGGGGCGCCACACGTCGCCGTGCGTTCTTCAATCGATCAAGAAGGCTTGCAGGACAGCGGCTTGGCACACCCTGCATCGGGGCAAGCTTCTCTCGCGGAAGGTACCAGAGTGCCTTCGCGCCCCGTGGAGACGGGAGATCCGGGCCCCACCCAGACCCATGAGGTGCTAGCGTCTGTGGAGGTTTCCGGGCTCTCGGCAAATCCCTCTTCTCAGCTCGATGCCGCCGTTCCTGGGCAGCCTCTACCCCGGTTCGACACGGGGGCCATTCCGGGACAAGTTCTGCCCAGGATGCAGGATGGGGGCGTCCCTGGGCATGCGCTCCCCAGCTTCGACCTAGCCGCTGCCCCCGGCACCCACCTTCCTGCCTTCGCCAAAGCCACTAACCCCGGAGATCAACCATGATGCAGCATCACCGCAGCTTCTATAAGTACCCAATCGCCACCACGTCTCTTCTGCTCGCCTTCACGGTACCGGCACTGCGCGCGCAAAGCCAATCGCCAGACAAGCAACCCGTCGCGCCATACGCCAATGAGGGAGGCGGCCAAACGACCCATACCTATCGCGTGACTTACACCGTAACGGAATCCGACGCGGGCAAGCGAACCGGCGTGCAGCATTACGCGATGACCGCTGTATCGAACCTCCGCACTACGATGAAACACGGCAGCAAGAACCCCGTGATGACCGGCGGCGTTGTTCACGGCGGCGCATCGGACGGCACGCAATTCGAATTCACTTACCTCGACGTCGGCCTGAACCTGGATGCGACGATCCTTGAAGGGGCAGAGGGCCTGCAACTCAAATCCAAGGTTGAACTTTCCAGCATCGTTGATTCCGTAAACCCGCAGCTCTTGAAAGATCCGGTGGTCCTGCAAACGGTATTGGAGAACTCTGCCCGTATCAAGACCGGGACTGCGGTGGTCATCGGCTCGCTCGATCTCCCCGACAGCACGCGGCATCTGGACATCGAGGTCACGCTGGACCGGTTGTCCTGAGAAGGCTGGTGAAGAGCGCACTGGTATCCTAGATCTTCGAGCGCTCTTCGCCTCGTCTGGACAGCTGAACTACGATGGACCCCAAGTACATTCGCAACTTCGCGATCATCGCGCACATCGATCACGGCAAATCCACCCTCTCGGACCGGCTGCTGGAACTCACCGGCTCGCTGACCAAGCGTGAGATGCAGGAGCAGGTGCTCGATGCCATGGATCTTGAACGCGAGCGGGGCATCACCATCAAGGCCCACACGGTGCGCATGATGTACCGTGCGTCGGATGGGCATGACTACCAGCTGAACCTGATCGATACGCCCGGGCACGTCGACTTCAGCTATGAGGTGTCGCGTTCGCTGGCCTCCTGCGAGGGTGCGCTGCTGGTTGTCGATGCGTCGCAGGGTGTTGAGGCGCAGACGCTCGCGAATGCGTATCTTGCGATCTCAAACGGGCTTGAGATCATCACGATCATCAATAAAATCGACCTGCCGAGTGCCGACATCGAGCGCACCAAGGAGATGATCGAGAAATCGGTCGGGTTGCCGGCCGACGATGCCGTCGCGGTCAGCGCGAAAACCGGCCTCAACGTCGAGCAGATCCTCGAAGCCGTCGTGCATCTGCTGCCGCCGCCCAAGGGCGAGGCCGACAAGCCGCTGCAGGCCTTGATCTTCGATTCGTGGTTCGACGCCTACCGCGGTGTGATCGTGCTGGCACGCATCATCAACGGCCGGCTGCGCAAGGGCGACAAGATCAAGATCATGTCCAACGGCCGGCAGTTTGAGGTGGACTCGCTCGGCGTGATGACGCCCAAGCCGGTCGAGTTGCAGGAGCTCTCCGCGGGTGAGGTCGGCTTCTTCGTGGCAACCATCAAGAACGTGGCCGACACCAAGGTCGGCGACACGATCACGCACGTCGATAATCCCGCGACCGAAGCGCTGCCCGGCTTTGAAGACATCAAGAGCATGGTCTTCGCGGGGCTCTACACGGTCGATTCGCATGAGCATGGCCTGCTGCGCGATGCGCTCGAAAAGCTGCGGCTCAATGACAGCTCCTTCAACTTCGAGCCGGAATCGTCGGTCGCGCTGGGCTTCGGGTTTCGCTGTGGCTTCCTTGGCCTGCTGCATCTGGAGATCATCCAGGAGCGGCTCGAGCGCGAGTACAATCTCGACCTCATCATCACTGCCCCGGGTGTACGCTACAAGATCACGATGACCGACAGCTCCGTGCTCGAGGTGGATAACCCTTCGCGCTGGCCTGATCCCACCGAGATCGAGACCATTAAGGAGCCTGTCATTACAGCCAAGATCCTCACCAATGAGGAGTATGTCGGCGGCATCCTGAAGCTCGTCGAAGACAAGCGCGGCCGGCAGCAGAACCTCGAATACGTCTCCGAGACGCGCGTGATGATCACCTATGAGCTGCCGCTGAATGAGATCGTGCTCGATTTCTACGATCGGCTCAAGAGCGTCTCGCGCGGCTATGCGTCGCTCGATTACGTGCTCGCCGGCATGTGGGATTCGCCGATGGTGAAGATGGACATCCTCGTCTCCGGCGAACCTGTCGATGCGCTGTCGATCATCGTGCACCGCGACTTCGCGTATGATCGCGGCAAGGCGCTGGTCTCGAAGATGCGCGAACTCATCCCGCGGCAGATGTTCGAGGTAGCTATCCAGGCCGCTATCGGCTCGAAGATCGTCGCGCGCGAGACTGTGACCGCGATCCGCAAAAACGTAATCGCGAAATGCTACGGTGGCGACATCAGCCGCAAGCGCAAGCTGCTCGACAAACAAAAAGAGGGCAAGAAACGCATGAAGCGCATCGGCAAAGTCGACATCCCGCAGGAGGCCTTCCTGGCGGTGCTGAAGGTCGGCGAAGAGTAATTACTGCGCCGATAGCGGCGGTGCCGCTCCGCGCAGGATAGCCAAGCCGGAGGGGCAAACGCAGATTCCCTGCGGGAATGACAACTGAAAAAAGATAAAGGTAAAAGTTAGAGGCAGGGAGCGTAGCGCACCCTGCCTCTTGTAGCTCATTGCCACACGCCAAGTGAATCTACTTGATGGCAAAGCCGGGCAGCACCGCGGTGCCTTCCAGCTTCACCGCATCGAGCGCATTGGGATTCAAGCCGAGCGACTCAAGGATGGTCGGCGCGACTTGGGCTGTGGTCGTGGGAATCGATACCGTTGCGGCTGCCAGACCCGGATTTGAGAGCAGCAGCATGACGTTGGTGTCATCGTGTGAGAACCCGCCGTGTTCTTCAAGCTTCTTCGCGCTACCGGTGTAGGTAACGCCGATGTTTGGGGTAACAATGATGTCCGGGGTGCGCGGGTCCTCATTCGGACCCAGCCCCGGGACGTTGTAGTTGAGCGAGACCGTCGAGCCATAGAAGATCTGACCGAGACCGATCGCCACCGCATTGTCCTCCAAGGTCGTCACCGCCTTCGTAACACTGGCCCCGCGTTTCAGCCAGAGCAGCGAGATGTCGTCCTCGGTGGCGCCGATACCGACAGGGTTGGCCGGCGACTCAGAGAGGGGAAGCATGTCGGCGATCAGCGTAGCGGGCGTGGTCCCAGTACCGTTCTTGCCCGGGTGTGCGCTGTAAAGATGCGGGTCGATCGGCGACTGGCCGTGTTTGGCGGTAATGACGATCAAGGTGCTGGAGAGATTACCCGTGTCACGCAAGCCGTTGATCATTTGACCGATGGATTGGTCGGTATATTCGATCTCCCGCAGAAGCTCGGGCGTAGGCGTGCCTTCTGCGTTCTTGTAGCCGCCCGACGCGACATTGGGTTCGATCAGCTTCTGCCCCACGCTGACCGATTGAAAGTTCATGCCGAAGATCGTAGGAACCTTGGCCGCGACACCACTGTGCGTCTTGCCCCGAATCTCATTCAGGATGGCGTTGACCTTCAGCGTGTCGTAGCACTGGATATTCTGAAAGCTGTTCGTCCATGCGGTAAGGTCGGCACCCGGATCGCGGATCACGGAGCAGGAAGCTCCATTCGGCAGCGTCACGCCCGGCAGCGGGATGACCGTGGAGTTAATCTCGGGAGAGTAATAGTCGTTGATGGCACCACCAGGGCCGGCGATGGACGAGTATGCCGGATGCTTATCTGACCAAGCCGTGTATCCGCCTGCCGCGTGAATCACGTTGTAAATCGTGTTGGTACGCACGAAATCCCAGGGATAGACGGGAGCGCAGCCTGTTGCGGGGTCGCGTGGAAGACGGGCTGCATCTATGGCCGCAATGCCACCATCGGTCAGCGCGGCTCCGGGCGTTCCGCCATTCAACTTGGTTTTGTCGAGGTCGATGCCTTCCTCGTATTCGGTCGTGGTGCCGGTGGGCACGCCGTAGGGGGTGCATTTGCCTGCTTGCACGCCATTGCCGGTGGTTTGCGCCGGCGCGTCGAGCGAACGGTCATAGGCCACGTCATAATAAACGCCCATGGTTCTTGGCGTGCCCCCCGTGACGAGGGTCATGAGACCGGGAAAGGAATCGGAGGGCCGAGTCGTGTATGCGGCGGTATAAGTGATGCCGGTCTGGCCCAGGGCCGCAAGGTTAGGGCAGTATGGCTCCCCACCGTTGATTCCGGCTACGCCGTGCGCGCAGTTCAGGTAATCCACGGCGTGCATCCCGTCGATACTCAACAGCAACACACGTTGGTAGGGTGAACCTGCGGTGGTCTGGGCACAAGCGGCCCAGCATGACACGAGCGTGGACACAACGGCAGCGGTCGAAACAAGCAGACGCGTCTTCATGGTTGAGAAGACCTCCTGCGAGCTTAATAGACTGCCATGACATAGGTAACGTTACTTCTCTGTGAAAGCTGCGTGATTTCTGTCGTTTTCTGAGATGGGGCTGGGTGCGCCTTGGTTATCACCGTCTGAACCGGATTCCAAGACCTCAGTTTAAAACCCAAACAGCAACGGAGACGCAAAGGTCTCCGTTGCTGTTTGGGGGATACAGCTGTCGCTACTTGTGCGGGGTTGTCGCGGGTGCCGCTGGGCGGCGGGGTGCCGTTGCGGACGGAGCTGAGGGTGGCGGCGGTGCAACGCCGGAACTGGCGTTATAGGCATTGATCACGGCCTGGGTGATGTCGGTGGTCTGTGCGAACCAAAGCACCGGGTTGGGGGTTTGCTGGTTACCGCCCACGTTCAGCATGAGGGTAAAGCCATTGTCCTGGGAGTACTTCACGGCTGTCTGACCAACCTTTTGGGCGACCTTACCGTAGGCCTCTTGAAGCTCGCCCTGGTAGGCGTTTGAGGCGTCCTCGCCGTCGCGCTGCAGGGCTTTTTCCCTCTGGTCGAGGGTCTTCTCGCGGGCAGCACGCTCACTGTCGGGCGTATTGGCCGGGAGAGCCTGGAGCTGCTGGCGAAGTGAATTCACCTCCGCACCGGAACTTTCTATCTTGGCGCGCTGCGGCTCGTACTTCTTCTGGATGTCGGCGACGGCACGCTGGCCCTCATTGGTGGCGACCACGGCCTGCTCAAAGGCGATAACGGCAACCTTGGCCGGAACAGCTTGCGGAGCAACGGCGGTGGGTGCAGCGGCGGCTGGGGCAGGGGCGGCGGAAGCGGCGGCCGGAGCCTGTGCAAGGAGGCTGGGGGTGCAAGCGGCAGCGGCCAGCGCCAGGAGGAGGGGCAAGGAACGATTCATGCGGGGTGTCGAACTCCTTACAGCGGTCAAATGGGAGAGTGAAATGGTGCCAAACAGTGCACGTCGCCGGTCCGGGGAGGCCCGGCAGTTTTGTGCCTAAGTCTGCAGAGCGTCTCGCCATCCCAATCTCTGCAAATGAGGTGCGGGCGCAAGATCTGCGTTCAGCATCTTCGATTATACAGACGTGCCATGGGCTGTCGATGGAATCCGCAGGGTGAAACACATGTCTCTTCTGAAATCCGGAAGCGCCGCATGCTGTTCTACGGATTTTGATAGCCCGCAACTCGCTAGGGGCAGTTTTTCAGTAATCCCCGCAATGGAGGTTTGGCACGCCACTTGCTCTACTACACAGCGATTGGGTAGAGGCTGTGCTCTGGGGAGGGCGATGCCGATCTCAACGCCTGGAAAGGAAAGAGACGCCCGCGACAGGGTGCCGTTCGCCAGGATGGGCTTTCACAAGAAGCCGCTTCAAGAGGCCAATGATTGGCCAGGGAGACCATAGGCCATTTCTCGGGGAGGGGAGATGGCCTATGGTCCTTTTGTGTCAGTCGACGGGGATCGGCAGAGTTGCGTTCCCCCCGGTCTTGGCGTAGGATCGGTTCGTCACAGGCAGGATCGGTGTCGCGAGGCTGTACGCAGTCCTCCCGGTTGTACACGATCTGCTTTTCTCTCGCGTCGAGCGGATTCGCGGCAGCAGGTCGAGTCCTGGTGTGCCGGTCTTCACCTTCACCGCTGGGAGAGTCGTTGCTTAGGGAAGACATCTGCTACAGGCCGGGCATGGGGCGACAGTTGTCTGGAATGATGTGATCCTCGGCGAAAGCTGCCGGATGTTTAAACCCGGAGCAGTTTGTTTCGGAAAAAGGGAAGCGCAAAAGAGGCGTGTGCCTGGTGCAGACGCGCAAGAATGAGGCTGGCGGCAAGGTGTGGCGAGCGTATCTTCTATGCGGTCTGTTTCAGGGTTGAACGATCAAAGTGCTTGAAATCCATCAACTGTAAATTCGCCTCCGAACGGCCACGTCTACGCACTTCACTGTGCGAGGGGGCGCGAAGTGGGCAGGGTTCCGGAACCAGGGCAAGGGGAAACAAAGGCAAATGTCAGAGCAGAATGTAGTCGAGTCCTCGCCGGAAACAGGCGGCGAGGCGTTTGAAGGCGACTTCGGAAACGACTTTGAGGGTGGCGCGGACGACGACGGCGCAGGCGGCGCACAATCTGCGCCGGGAATGGGCCAGAGCAAGAGCAGTCGCCGGCGTCGTCGCAAGCGCAAGAAACTGGCGGGTGCCCCAGGTACCCCTGCCGGGGTCGCGGGGGATAACGGCACCGGCGAAGGTGGCACAGCAGGCAGTGAGGGTGTTGCGGCCGACTACGCGCCTATCGTCATGGAAGGCGAAAGCCTGGCGTTGGTGAGTGCGTCTGCGCCGGCCGTGGGTAACGGCTCGCAAAGCGCTGCTCCCCAGACCGGTAATGTCCAGACCGGCAATTTCCAGACCGGTAATTTCCAGACCAACAACCTCCAGGCCAATGGCTCGCCGTCTCGCCGTCCCGCGCAGCCCAATCAGGGCAATGGTGGAGCACAGGGGCAGGGACCGGCACAGGCAAAGCGATGGAAGAAGAAGTTTCGCGATCGCGAGCGTCGTCCGGGTACACCCGGTGGCTCGGGCGGCGAACCCCGGAATGACGGCAACCATGGGGGGAGTGGTTTTAGTGGTGACCGGTCCCCCAATGGCGATCGGTCCTCGAACGGCGACCGTGGGTACGAGCGTCCGCATCGGCGTGAAGGCGGGCGGCCGGACAACTTCGGCAATCTGGTTTCGACGCAGCACCGCAAAGTAAAGACCGGCGGCGGCAAGGAGCGTGGGTTTGTCGGTCCCATGGACCACAGCTATCGCGAGGTGACATCGGAGTTCGGTGAAGCACCACCGTCAACCATCCAGCTTCGCGGTCGCCGCGGGCATCGCCACCAGGGCGATAACCAGCCGATCGATCATAACCAACCGCGGCCCGTGCCGATCTCTGAAAATGCACAGACACATATCTACCTATTCGTCGAGGATCTGTTTATCACGGCGAAGGTGCAGGAGACCGCTCGCAAATTGGGAGTTAAGGTCGCGTTCATCAAGAACGAGAAGGAAGCCATCTCGGAGCTGACCAGCGGCGAAGAGGCAAACCGGCCGTCGCTGATCGTGTTCGACCTCAATAACGCGAATGCCAAACCGCTGACGCTGATTCCAAAGCTGAAGACCAAGCTGAAGCGTTCGGCCTCGATTATCGGCTTTCTATCAACCATTCAGGGCGACTTGAAGGCCAAGGCCGTCGAAGCGGGAATCGACACGGTGATGCCGAAGGCGGCGTTCTCGCAGAATCTGCCGAATCTGCTGCGGCGTTATGGCGTGGAAGAGGTTGAAGAGGTCAACTACAACTACTAGGTGGTACCCTCCCGACACATTTAGGCAAAGTATTCAATTGAGGCAGTTAAGGTCGTACTTCGGATGCTGGCGAAGGCTGCCATGAAAGGCTCGGCATGATTGCCGGGCCTTTTACTTTCCATCCTAGTGTAGCTGTCCAGCGTAGAGTGCAACGCGGGGACTTCTACAGAGATGGCCTTCGCCAGCGGCTGGGTAGAAGAGTTGCCGTTCTATGGCTGGATTAACAGCGTCCCTCGGGAATGCGAAACAGAAGCCAGAACAGCCGGCTCCTTTCGTAATGACAGAAAGGAAGCAAAGGCGATGCGTCGCCCGGGCCATGAACCTAGTTAAGCAACAGCAGGTTCAAGTGACACTTTCAGAACTGCTTTCCTTGACCTCCATAGGGAACCCCTGTGAAGTTCCCTTCTGCGCCGCGTGATACAAGGGGACATCCCAAAGCTCCCCAAAGGATTGCCTGTTGCGTCGACATGTCCTTGCGCCGATCGTGCTGCTGTCCCTCCTTTCTCTCCTGCATGGCCAAACGCCCTCGCCGACGTTCCAGACGATCCCAGCTTTGCCGCTGCCGAACGCTCTGCCGATTTTGCCGGCCGAGCAGGCGGCGCGCATGGATCGGGATCTGCTCGAAGTCACCATCCCGAAGCTTGAAACGCTCTATGCGAATCACAGATACACGGCCGAGCAGGTGACGCGGTGGTACATCAGCCGTATTGCGCGTTACAACGGCGTATACCGGTCGCTGCAGACGGTGGATGTTGAGGGCGCGCTGGCGACCGCGCGGCGGGAGGATGCGCATGCGGGCACGGACTATGCCCCGTTGTGGGGTGTGCCGATCGTCATCAAGGCGAATACGGCGGTTGGAGGTCTGCCCGATACGGATGGTTGGGAAGGCTTCGCGATTCCAGGGCATGGGTTTATCGCGCCGAAGGATGCCACGGTTGTAGCGAAGCTGCGCGCGGCTGGGGCGGTGATCCTGGGCATTACGAATATGCCGGACTTTGCGGCGAGCGATACGAACCGGTCCAGCGCCTTTGGGCGCACGGGGAATGCGTACGACGTACGCTTCTCTCCGGGCGGGTCGTCGGGCGGCACGGTGACGGCTGTGACCTCGAACGAGGCTGTGCTGGGCAATGGAACGGATACGGGCAACAGCATCCGCATGCCTGCGGGTACAAGTTCGGTTGTCGGCTTGTTTCCGACACGCGGGCTGGTATCAATCGCGGGGATCGCGCCGCTCGACTGGCTGCTGGATAACACCGGGCCGATTGCGCGCGATGTGACCGATGTAGCCATTGCTTTGGGTGTGATGGCGGGTGAGGATCCGCTCGACTTCAAGACGGCCGGCTCCGCGGCGAAGGAGAGCCCGAAGTCGTACACGCAGTTCTTGCAAGCCGATGCTTTGAAGGGCAAACGTTTCGGTGTGCCGGCGTTCATTCTCACGACAAAAGGCACGCCGCTGCAGCCGGAGACGAAGGCGATGCTGATGAAGGCCGTCGAGGAGGTGCGGGCGGCAGGGGCGACGGTCGTTTTCGACGACGACCTGCTGCCGAATCGCTTCCTCGAGGCAGAAAACAAGGTGAACACGGGGCCGTATCGGCGCGATGGAGCCATGCAGTGGATGGGCGCGTTCGGCCCCGCGCAGTACCATAACGCGGCCGAGTACAAGGCGGCCACCGGCCACAAACTGCCGCCCGTATTTACGGGTGTTGGCGGGTCACTGGACGATCTGGTGGAGGCGACCTCCGGGCCAGCGACCTCGCCGATTCATCCGGGCGCGGCTTCCGGACCGGCGCCGCACGCGGGGCAGTCCGGGGTCGCCCATGGGGCTGGATCCGGTGTCGCCCATGGGGCGGGGCGATGGAAGAATCTACCCACCCAGGTTGCGCTTCAAGGCGATCCCAATGCCGAAAAGAACTATTTCGGTCCGATGCGGGCGATGCTGGGCCAGTACATCGAGGCGCTCGACCGCTATCACCTGGACGGGCTGATCTACCCAAGCGCGCAGATGCCGCCACCTGATGAGACCATGCCGCAGGACGGCAAGCTCTCCGGTGGACCGCACTCGGAGACGGGCTGGGTGAACAAGATTGGGGTGCCGGCCATTACGGTCCCGGGTGGGTTCTATCCGAGCGGCTTACCGTTTGGGTTGGAGATCAGTGCACGGCCGTGGCGGGATGGCGAGTTGCTGGGTTGGGCGTATGCGTTTGAGCAGGCGACGAAGCTACGCAGGCCGCCGGTGCTGGTGGAGCGCGGGTTGTTGCCGGGTGGACCCTATGCGCAGTAAGGTGCGGGCAAACCGTCGCAGGTAACGACGGTCTATGGGTGATCGAGGTAGCACGACAAGAGCCACGTCCAGCGAAGAGGCGGATGCTATGCACACGGAGTTCGCGCGCCCTCGACGGATTTTCGTCTTGGCGCTATGTGTCTCTTCAGCACAACATTGGTAAGTTAGGCGGTGGGTTCAAAGACCTTTGATGGCGTGTGGTTTGCGGGCTTTTCACCGGATCATCCACCGCCGCACGTGCATGGGAGTTATGCCGAGGTCCTTGTGATTGTGGATCTACTCGTATCGGTGGGGTAAGGAGTTGCGCGGGGTTGCGGCTTAGGCGACCCCGGGCGTTTGTGGGCGGCGTAAAAGAACACAAGTTCTATTTGGTTAACCCGGAGTCCCAAGCAGACGCGTGATGCGGTCTGCGACATCTGTACTGGCCGGCAGGAAGACGACCATCGTGAGGTCCTGCCGGCCGTCCACGCCGAAGGTAGAGCATTCGAAACCGATGGTTCCAAGCACCGGATGCCGCAGGTCCTTCACCGCGTGGGCGCTGTCCGACACATCGTTGTCCCCCCACAGCGCTTTGAACGTCGGGCTGGCCTGCAAGAGTTCGTCGATCAATGCGGCGACCTGCGCCATGGCGCCCGCCCGTGCCACGTCTGCACGGAAGGCCGCGACCGCCATCCGCGCGACAGCTTCCCAGTCGTGGTACAGGGCACGCGCGCGAGGATCGAGGAAGACCAGCCGCAGCGTGTTGCGCTCGTTGACGGCAAGCTGTCCGAGGTTCGGCCAAAGCACCGTTGAGGCCTGGTTCCAGGCCACAACGTCCCACGTTGCGGTTTTAATGAAGGCCGGTGCCGGACTCAATCCATCGAGAATCCGCTGCAGCCGCGGTTCAATATCGTCAGGATGCCGATAGTGGCTTTCGGGGGCTCTCCCCAACCCGATGAGGAACAGATGCTCGCGCTCGGCATCGGTCAATAGGAGTGCCTTGGCCAGGTTGTCGAGCACATCAGCCGAGGGTGCTCCACCCCGGCCCTGTTCCAGGCACACGTACCAGGCTGAGCTGATGTTGGCTCGTTGCGCGACCTCTTCACGCCGCAGGCCGGGCGTACGGCGGCCGGCAGAGGAGAACCCGAAAGAAGCTGGATCGAGTTTAGCTCGCCGGTCCTGAAGAAACCTGCCGAGCACCTGGGTAGCATTTACCTGAGTCGCCATGCTAGCCCTTGGCAAATGCGGCCGATGGGGCGAGGTCCGCACTCCCTTCACCGCTCTTCAGATTCTGAGGATTCTTTAGCTCTTTTAGATCCTTTAAGTCCATGCGTTCGATAAGACCATTCACGATGGTATGGACGTGCCACACCTCCCCCTCTGAAAGAACGTCGCCACCGAGACTCTTGACGAGCTGATGAACCCTTACATCCGCCTTGCCCCCTTCGCGGTCGATTACTTCAATCGGTTCCACATGAGGGTCGAATTCTTTCCATTGACGGGTCCAATAGGCACGAATCTCTTCTTTTCCCACCACACGGCCGCCTTCCGACGCTTTGGGCCAACTCACGTCTTCGCTCATCAGCGCCAGCGCGCCGTCAATGTCTCGCTGGTTAAACGCAGAGTAGGCCTGAGCGATCAGTGTCTGTGTTGCCATGAGTTCTCCGTCATACATAGCTTTACGTTACATAGAAAAGGCGCGTCAGTCCCGGTAAGACCTTTAATACGAAGCTACTTCGCTGGGTGAAGCCTGCCCGTCAAGCTGTTAGAAGCAATCGTAGGATAAATCCTCGTCTTTACTAGGATAACGGCTTCGTCGATCATGATTTTCGGGTCATGGAGGAAGTGCATGCGTGTCTTTGTTACAGGTGCAACGGGGTGGATTGGTACAGCGGTCGTGAGGGAACTGATGGCCGCCGGGCACGAGGTCTCGGGCCTGGTGCGGTCTCAAGCCAATGCTGACGCCCTCACCCAAGCTGGGGGCAAACCCATCCTGGGGTCTTTGCGTGATCTCGATGTCCTGCGCAGGGGCGCAGCGGAGGCTGATGGAGTGATTCATACGGCGTTCGGATTGGATATGTCGAAACTCGCCGAGTTGTGTTCAGAGGACAAGGAGGCAATTGAGACCTTTGGCGATGTATTGACGGGTTCCGACCGCCCCTTCGTCGTGGCGGCCGGCATCGGCCTCTACCCTCGCGGTGAAGTGTTCACGGAGGAGATGTCCATCGGCCCGGTGATGCCGGCCTTCCCGCGAGCGACGGAGCAGACCACCATGGCGATGGCAGAACGTGGGGTGCGGGCGACTGTGGTCCGGCTTCCGCGTTCCGTTCATGGCATCGGAGAACGGCATGGCTTCATCCCCCAGCTCGCGAGCCTGGCACGCGAGAAGGGCGTTTCCGCCTATGTCGACGATGGAGAGAACCTGTGGCCTTCGGTCCATCGGCTCGATGCGGCTCGCGTCTTCCGGCTTGCGCTCGAACATGACGCTGAAGGCGGTCCCTTCCACGCTGTGGCCGAGCAAGGCATCCCGTACCGGCAGATTGCTGAAGCGATCGGACACCAGTTCCAGCTCCCGATCGTCTCGCTCTCGCAAGAAGAGGCATCGGCTCACTTCGGGATGATGGCCATGTTTATTGGAGGCAACGGAGCGGCTTCGAGCGAACGCACGCGGGAACGGCTTGGGTGGGTGCCTCAGGAGCCGGGTCTGCTTGCCGATATCCGTCAGCCGGAGTACTTCGCCCAGGAGGCTGTCGGTGCCGATATCTTCAGCGGGAGGCAGAGATAGGTGGGACGAACTACTGAATGAACTTCCTCAACGAGCTATTCCGATTGTGATTCCGACGATTGCAGCGCGAGACGTGACCGCAGCAGCGTGCGGTGCCGGCGCATCAGCAGCACCAGAACCCGTCGAAGGTATAGGGCGAGTACTGGCATGGCCATGGCCGCCACCAGGCCCCACACGATGAGCGCGTGCCACTCCCACTGCCAGATGTCGCGGAACAGCCGCCAGGGATGATGGCTCAGGTGCTCAATCTGCCTCCGGCTCAGCGGCAGGCAGCGCGTATGAAAGAGGTGTACACCCAGTTGAATGAATGGGAGAAACAGAAGCAAGTGCAGCGGGGCCACCGCCTGTGCACCGATCTGCGAGGCGATCTGACTCAGCCCAAAGGTCCATGCGAGCAGGATCACAAAGAGCGTGGTGAGCCCCACCGACGGGTTAATCCCGAGCACGATCCCCAATGCGAGGCTCCACGCCAAACGGCGGGGCGTCACACCGCCGCGTAATAGACGCAAGAGCGGATGCAGGACTCTGCAACGCAAGAACTCGCGTACCGACTCAGGCACAAGCACAGCACGATGGGATGCGGGGCAGCGGCTGTTCGGTTTTCGGAATACTTTTACGGCATGGGTGGCGGGTCGTGCGCTCATCTGGAAATAGGTGGGGCTAGGCAGTGCGCCCGCGGGCCTGAATCTCCAGAAAGCATTGGATGAGCGAGCAGGCGGCAGGGGTGACGCCCGGGAGGCGGCTGGCTTGGCCGAGGGTGGAGGGGCGGATCCGGCCTAGTTTCTCGACCATCTCGCGGGACAGGCCGGAGCATTTTCCGTAGTCAAACCAGCCGGGGATGACGCGGGCTTCGTCGCGTTTGAGGCGGTCGATGGATTTCTGCTGCTGGGCGAGGTAGCCGGCAAATTTTATCGTAGTTTCGACCGTTTTCAGCTCGTTGCGCACCCAGGCGGGGAGCGTGCGGGTTTCTGCGTAGTTCGCAGCGGCCAGCGCGTGGTGCCAGGGCGCGAAGACTGCGTTGGCCTCCATGTGAGGGAGGAGGATGGGGAGAAGTTGTTCGATGGTGATGTCGGGTCGTTTGAGGAGCTGGGCGGTGCGATCGCCGCGGGTGAAGAGGTGTGGGGTGCGGGATCCAGCGTCGGCGGCGTCTGTAGGCGGGGAACTAAGTGCTGTATGTGGGCGGGGAGGTGCTGCGGTTGGTGTCGGATTGCGTGGTGCTTCAAACCCCACCC
>CAXTUW010000008.1:0-133567 GCA_964247595.1 uncultured Acidobacteriaceae bacterium
ACCCGCCCGGGGCGGGCCCGGGTGGGGGGCGGGGGGGGGGGGGGTGGCGGGGGGGGGGGAGGCGTGGATCCGCAAGCGCCATTGGAGGTCCAAGGCTGTCCGCTACCGCTGCCGCCGCTGTTGGTTGCAGGAGTCTGCCCCTGCGTCCACCAGTTGGCCGTGTAGTTGACGTTGCTCAGGCTTGCCGTGTTGCCGCCTGTGTAGACGGCGCTCGAACTCCATACCGGGGCACACGTCGCTGCAGAGGCGTGTGTTGAAGACAAGGCAGCAGATGCGACAGCGAGAAAGGCCAAGGTAGAAGGCTTCATCACGTCTCCTGAATACAACGGGGTTGTGCTCAGCCCGACATAGGCTGGCGGTTTAAAGCGGTACGCTCGCGCGTGGAATGCGATGCGGTCCAATTTGGTAACCACAAAGGTGTAAACCAAAGTCTGATGGCATGGTACAGAAGTTGTAGCCTATTTCCTCAAAATTCTGCGGGATAGGACAAATGCCCTTCGATGAGTGGCCGCCAGCTGTGCTGACCACATCGCATACAATCGAATGCAGATCCGTTATGCCTGAACCTTCGCAGCAAATTCCAGCCGCCGTAGCCGTAAGACCAACTCCTGAGGCGTGGCTGAAGACCGAGGTTGCTCGTCACCCGCAGCGCCCGTATCCCATGGACTACATCGAAGCGCTCTTTACCGATTTCATTGAAATTCATGGCGACCGCCAATTTGGCGACGATGCGGCGATGGCTGCGGGTATGGCGCGCTTTCATGGGCAGCCCGTGCTGGTGATCGGCAACTTAAAAGGCCGTACCCTGAAGGAGCGGGTCGCGCGAAAATTTGGCTCGCCTGATCCCGAAGGATACCGCAAGGCCCTCCGTGCCATGAAGATTGCCGAAAAGTTCGGCCATCCCGTGTTTACCTTTATCGATCTCGCCGGGGCAAACCCAGGGCTTGGAGCCGAGGAGCGCGGGCAGGGCGAGGCGATTGCGCGCAATCTGCTCGAGATGAGCCGCCTGCGCGTCCCCACCATCGCCACAATCACGGGTGAGGGCGGTTCCGGCGGTGCCCTGGCATTGGCCGTGGCCGATCGGGTTTTAATGCTTGAAAATGCAATTTACTCGGTGATCTCACCGGAGGGCTGCGCCAGCATCATGTGGAAGGATGCAAATAAAAAGCAGCAGGCAGCCGCTGCCCTGCGCTACACCGCAGTCGATGCGCAGCAACTCGGTTGCGTGGACGACATCATTCCTGAGCCGCCCGGCGGTGCCCACGATGACCCTGCGAACGCCGTGCATCTGGTGAACGATCGGCTGGAGCGGCACTTTGCCGAGCTTCTTGCGCAGCCTTTGGACACCCTGCTCGACAACCGTTACACGAAATTTCGGCAGATGGCCCAGTTTTATACGACGACGGCTTAAACCTCGCCCACAACCAATACCCACCTCCTCTGGAGATCGCCTCAACGTTGTTACCCCCTCGTACCGGACCAAGGCTGCCGCGTTCTCTCCACATCGCCTTATTTGCGATCGGACTACTGTGGGTTCTGGCCGCGCGTACGGGGGCGCAAAGTGCGGCAGAGGGTATCTCCCGGGCGTTGCACGCGGACCTGTTGCGGCCACTGCTGAATGCGATCTTTCTTCTCGTTCTCCTGCCTACCGGGTTCACGGCACTGAACTGGGTGGCCACCCGCAACGGCAGTCTGCGCTCGACGAATGCTTTGCCGGTGCGGTCATCTGCATGGCGTGAGTGGCAGAAGGGTGCCGCGCTCGGCTGGACGCTGGTCCTATTTTCTGTGCTACCGCTGGCACTTGCCGGTGTTTTGCATCCGCAGTTCTGGACCGCCCCCCGGGCCTGGGCGCTCCTTGTGCTCTCGCTGACGACACTGCTGTTCAGTAGCCTTGCGATCGAACTCGCCTTCCGTGGATTTCTGTTTCGCAGCCTGATCGCGGCTACGGGCCCGGCGACAGCCACCCTGATCCTGTCCCTCATCTACGCCTTTGCCGCGACTTCTTCTCTGGGTACGGCACCATTCAGCTTCACCGTCGCTCTGCTGCTTGGGGTTTTGTTTTCGTTCGCCTATCTGCGCACCCATGCGCTTTGGTTTGGCTGGGGATTGCGCTTCGGTTGGCTGGCCTCCATGGGCGTCCTCTTTGGTCTACCCCTAGCCGGTTCGGTCGACTTCGCCAGCGTGATTGCCACCGGAAGCTCCGGTCCAGCATGGTTTTCCGGGGGGCTGTATGGCCCGGAGGGAGCCCTGCTGACTGTACCCGTCGTGCTCGCCGGCATCGTGGCGTTGTATCGTCTTACGCGTAATTATGCGTGGCAGTACACGCATCCGCCGATCGTGCCAGCCGGGTACCCGATGGATGTACCGCCGCCTGCCGCGCACGCCGCCATGGAAGCCTCGGCTGCCCCCTTGCCACTGGTGCAGATCCTCGGCACGACCTCGACCCATCCTTCGACCGAACCGGTCATCACGCGCAGCATCCTGACGGGACGAGACGAAGGAGAGAACTCCTCCTCCATTTCCGAGGGCATTTCCAACTCTGGGGAGAACGATTCCTAGGTCGAATCAGGCCCGCTTGAATCTCGCGATGCCGCCCCAGCCCTGAAATGCCGTCCCAGCCCTGCTCACCTCTCCCGCGAATCCATTATTTGCGCTTTGCGCTTTCAAAGGCGCACAATCACGCCATTAGAGGTCTTTTATGGGCTCCCGCTCTCATACAGCGACAGTCATTTTAGGCGTCCTGCTTCCTTGCGGGCCTGCCATACGGGCACAGGTGTTCGTTGTCGGTGAGAAGACGGCGACGGCCGATGTGACCACAGAGTTCCATCCCACCCGGATCACGCTTCCAGATAAGCCGCTGGGGGAACGCGGCCGCCTCGATCTTATTCGTAATCTGGAGGCCGAACAGGGCTTTGCGCACCGCGAGCTCCCTTTGGGCGAAGGCCTTACCCTCTTGGCGAACGGCAACATGACGCCGCGTGACGAAGAGTACAAACGGATGCTTTATCAAAAGGGTCTGTCGGCGAGTCCCGGAGAACGCGTGGAGGTCAGCAAGATCGAGTTCCGGCCGGATCGCCTCGTGATCGACTTCAACGGCGGCCCGTATGCCAAGCACCGGTTTCTCAGCCACGTGTCCCTGAACGGCGCACAACTCGCGCAGCAGGGCCCGCTCGCAACCGGTTGCCGGGTCACTTTGGTCTTTGAGGGCGGCGTTCCGGATCTCACAGCCGCCGAGGTCAAAGCGTTACTCGATCCGTTGGTGGATTTTAAAGCAAAGAGCAGCGCGGAAGCCTACGCCGACACGCTGCCTTCGAAGGTACGTGAGGCTGTCGAGGCGCACGAGATTCTTGTCGGCATGAATCGGCGTATGGTGCTTGCCTCTCTCGGTGAGCCGCGCACCAAACATCGTGAACACGGCGGCGCCGACGAGGCTTCCGGCTATGAGGAATGGATCTATGGCGAGATGCCTAAACCCATTCAGTTTGTCCGGTTTCAGCACGATCGCGTCGTGCGGCTCGAAATTGCGGCACTCGGTAAACCGCTTGAGATCCGAGTGAAGAATGAGATTGGGGCGGAGCAGGCACCGACCCTGGAAGCGCGCACGATCGCGAACGGCGATCAGCATGGCGCGGCGAATATTAGTGGCAGCGCTCCAGCCCCAACACTGCGCCGGCCGGGGGATACGGAGGATACGGTCGCTACGCCGGGCATGGGCAAGGTCGTTGTTCCGAAGGACCGCACGCAGAATCTCAGCAGCCGCGTCGAACCGCCCAGCTAAACCGACGGGTTAGGGATGCGCGCCGGCCGGTGTATCATACGAAAGAACCTGCGCCTGGTTTGCCCCGGTCCTCTGTTTCGTTCCCGCGAAGCTTTGAGGTGGGAGCATGTGGCTCGCTTTCAGACGAGCACCGGACAGGCAACCACCTTCGACCCTGGAGACATTACATGGCTAAGATCGCCAAGACCGCTGACCGTCAAAAGGTCATGGATACACAGAAGAGTACAGAGTGTCCCAAGTGCTCCAAACCCACCCGTATTGTGAAGCGCGTGAAAGATCGTGAGCGCGGCACCCCCGGCGGTGTATACATCTCCTGCTCGGCATGCGAATTTTTCGAGAAACTCTAAAAACGAAACGTCAGCTCAAGAGCAAAGGCCTGTCCATGTGGACAGGCTTTTGCTCTTGATGGAAGTTCTAACTGTTTGTTAACCGTTCCCGAAAGGATCTATCTTTCGGCCAGAGGCTCAGCTTAAGGGTAGTGTTCTAGCGGCGCATCTCCAGCAGGCTGTCTGTGGACGATAACTCTGCCACAAGAGCGTGCGCGAGCTCCGGGTCATCGGCGCGCACCTGTTCAACGCGTACCTGCCCATTGCCGAGCAAGCCCAACCTGTGGGCGGCCGCATAGGACAGATCGACGATTGCATGCGGCTCGTAGGGTCCGCGATCGTTCACACGCACAAAGGTCGACTTTTTATTGTGCAGGTTTGTGATGCGCAGCCAGCTACCCAGTGGCAGCGTACGGTGCGCGCAGGTTAGCGAATTCATGTTGAAACGTTCGCCGGTGGCGGTTCGTTTGCCTTGAAATGCCTGACCATACCAGGAGGCCTTGCCGATCTGAAACCAGCGGTGGGAGGTCGCCGCCGAAACGGTCTTCTGCAGAGAAGAGTCGGGCTTGCCAAGCGGACTCGCGATAACGGTCGCCGAGACAGCCAGACTCAGGATCAGAGCGGCAGGTTTACGGCTTGCAATGAAAGCTCGGCCGAACGTACGCAGGCCGGAACGGATGGGTAAGCTCACTGTGTAATTGTCCCGTATCGTGATGCGATAAGTCAACGGTAAAAATTAGCTAAGTTGATGATCTACAAAGACTTGTAAGTAGATCATTTGCTTGTCTCCAAGCTTTCGTTATGGTAGAGCGAGCGGGCAGAAAGGCTCCATCCCACCTTTGGTTTCCAGGCTCCTACCCCGCACTGCTCCCAAGCATCCCGGTTCATCCGTACGCTTTTGTGAGGCCGCATGAAGCCCAGAATTTTATGGACGATCGCCGGGTTCGACCCTTCAGGTGGAGCGGGTGTCACTGCCGATCTGATGACCTTCGCGGCGCACAACTTCTACGGCTGCTCCGCGATCACCGCACTGACTGTGCAATCCACGCAGGGCGTAGCACAGACCGAACCGCTGCGTCCCGCACTGTTGGCTGACACCCTGGCGCATCTCCACACCGACCTTCCACCTGAAGGCATAAAGATCGGTATGCTGGCGGGGCCGGAGACCATGGCCGTTATAGCGCATTTTCTACGGTCGTTCCGGCGCGCTGCCTCGGCTGAGAAGCTCCTGCGCGCCTGCCCTGTTGTGCTTGATCCGGTGCTGTGCTCAAGTTCAGGCCGGGAGCTCTACTCCGTCTCGGCGATCCCGGAGCTTCGGCGGGATTTGTTGCCGCTGCTCGACTTCATCACCCCGAACTGGAACGAGTTGTCCGCCCTCACGGATAGGCCAGTCACCAGCCTCGCGGAGGTGGAGACGGCGGCTTACGAGCTTATTGCCGAACATTCGCGCTTGAACGTAGTGGTCACGGGGGGCGATAGGGAGAGGCCGACAGACCTGCTGCTGACCTGCTCCGGTGAACGTTTCCAATTTTCGGGCGAGCACGTCGAGACCACCTCCACCCACGGTACCGGGTGCGCATTCTCGTCAGCGCTCTTGGCCAACCTTGTAGGCGGTACAGGGGCAACAGAAGCAGTGGCAGCCGCAAAGAGCTATGTGGAGGGCGCTCTGCGCAATGCCCCTGGGCTAGGGCAGGGTAGAGGCCCCATGAATCTTTTATGGAACCGTCCTAAGACCTTATAGGACCCGACCTGATAGGACCGGCCCCATGCTTCACGGCTTGAGAATGACAGGTTCATTGTTCTGTTCTCGATAGCGCGACCGAGCCGAAGGCGTTGATACCCTGAGAGCTATGGAACCAAGCCTTACGCTTACGTTGAACGGCAAGCAGCGCACCTTGGAGACGGTACTGTCTCCAACTACGCTCCACGTCGTACTCACGCAGCTCGCCCTGCGCGCCGACCGGATCGCCGTGGAGCTAAATGGAGAGCTGGCCCCCCGAACTGGTTGGGCCCAACAGGTGGTGCACTCCGGCGATAAGCTGGAGATTGTGCATTTCGTCGGTGGCGGAAGCTGATCAGCCAGCGCTGCGTTCAGCCTTGGAAGCAATGAGCTCCCGCAACAAAATCTCCCAGCGATCCCCATACGCCTTCCACCCGCCCAGGGTCTTGACTCGCGTCAACGCGGCCGAACGCATCGCCTTCTGCAATGCCGGGTCATCCGCAAGGCGCTGCATACGGTCCGCCAGGGCTGCGGCGTCGCGGACCGGAACGATATAGCCTTCGACGCTGTCGGTAAACAGATCCTCGCCGCCGGTCTGGGTGGAACAGATCACGGGGCAGCCGCAGGCCATGGCTTGGGCCTGCACCAGGGCGAGTCCCTCCTCCAGGCTGGGCAGGGCAAGGGCGTGACTGCGGCTCATCCAGCCGGCGAGCTCCGCCTGTGGCAGAACGCCCAGAAACTCGACGTGCTGGCGGGGCAGGCGATGGAGCAGACCCCGCATATCCTCTTGGACGTGGCCGATGATGCGCAGCCGTTTACGTGGCGCGCGCAGGGCCGCAAAGGCCTCCAACAGGTAGGGCACACCCTTGCGCAGGCCTACCGAGCCGGCAAACAGGACGGAGAACTCATCCTCGGCAGGCGTGCCATTAGGCCCAAACTGCTCCAGGCGCACGCCATAGGGAATTACATGCACCTTCTCGCCCGGGACGCCCATGCTGATGAAGGAGGCCCGTGCGACCGTCGACGGCACCGTGATGGCATCGGCAACGGCGTAGATCGCTTCTTCTCGCTCCGTATCGCGATCGTCGGACACGGGCCGGTCGACGCCCCAGCGGCGATACTCGTCCGCAACCGTTTCCTCTTGAAATCGCTGGTGTGTGGATCCGCGATCGCAAACGAACACGCCGCCATGCCTTTGCACCAGTCGGCCGGCCCGCAGGCTGGAGCCCGAGATGCCGACCAGGGCATCGGGGCGTTCCCCGCGCCGAAGCAGCCCGAAGATCTGCCGCTCGGTCCAGCGGTCGAAGGCGAGCGCGTTGCGATACCCAAGCTCATCCTGCAGATGGGGCAGATCCAGGCCGACGCGGCCAAGGAGGTAGTCCGGCAGCCCGAGCCATGGAAAAGTCTTCACGCGGGTACGTGGGATGCCCTCACGCTCGAGCCGCTTCCACGGCCAGGTGGAGCAGATTGCTTGCAGGTGGCCACGCCGATCGAGCTCGCGCGCGAGCTCGAAGTGATGAAAAACCCCGAAGACGGTTTGAAGTACACGCATGGCCGACCGCCCTTGGGCGTCCGGTTGAGCATAACAAAGGCCGGAGCCGACAAGCTCCAGAGCGGGTCGAGAGTTAAGGTGGAACACATGAACCCACTCGTCCCACCGCCATGGGTAGCGGAACGTCTGGCTGACACTGAACTTGTGCTGCTCGATGCCAGCTTGCCGCCTGTCGGCGTCACTCCGGTCATCGACACCCGCGCACGCTATTTGGAGCGGCATCTACCCGGTGCCGCCTTCTTCGATATCGAAGAGCTCTCTGATAAAAACACGTCCTTGCCCCACATGCTACCTGCGCCGGAGCCATTTGCCCGCGCCATGTCCCTTCTCGGCGTGAGTGACCGGGCCACGATCGTTGTTTATGAGCAGGGTGCCGTCTTCTCCGCACCGCGCGCGTGGTGGATGCTTCGCACCTTGGGCGCGGAGAAGGTCCATTTGCTGGATGGTGGGCTTCTTGCCTGGACCGAGGCCGGTCTGCCCATCGCGTCGGGTCCGGTGCAACGGGCTCCGGCCGACTTCAGAGCTCGGCTGGTCCACGCTGCGGTCAAGGACTTTGCTGCGCTACAGAGATCCCTGGAACAAAGGGTGCAGGTGCTGGATGCGCGGTCCACGGGCCGTTTCGAGGGCACAGCCCCCGAACCCAGACCCGGGCTCTCCGCAGGACACATGCCAGGGGCTGTGAGCCTCCCGTACACCACCCTGACGGACGGCGATCGCATGCTGCCCGCGCCGGCACTCCGGGCTTTATTCGCGCAAAAGGGAATCGATCTGCAGCAGCCGGTCACGACCACCTGCGGTTCCGGCATCACGGCTGCGGTTCTGGCGCTCGGGCTTGAGATCTGCGGCGCGCCGCAGGTTAGCTTGTACGACGGCTCCTGGGCAGAGTATGCGGCGCATCCTGGAGCGGAGATCATCACTGAATAGTGCCCGGCCGTTCGCGTAGGCGCTACTAGCGGTCGCCGTGAGTCGTGCGCCGGGATGTGTCGTCGAGACCTTAGCGTTGCCGCTGTCCGTTGCAGTTGAGTGCAGAATGGCAGTCGAGTTGATGGCTGCGGTATCTCTTGTACACTCCAAGCAGTGTCCCGGAGCCGCATTCTCGCGCTGGTTGTCACAGCCCTTATGCTGGCGATGCTTGGCGCATTGCTCTACCAAGCCTTCGACATTCACGACACGCAGCCCTTCGGGGTCGATCCGGAGCTTCCGCTGTTTATGTTGGGCGCGATGCTGCTGTTTTGCATCGGTGTCGCGGTGATGGTGATGCGCCGGCTGGATTCGTCTGTACCGTTGTCGAAAGTGCCGTCGTTTCTCAGGCCGATGGAGTCGCGCAGCACGGTAAATCTCGGGCAGGCGTTTGACATTGAACGCCTTTTGTTTTCTCCGCCGCTAGCAGTTCTCTCCCTCAGAGTCTAGTAGCTCCTCCTGTCTTCGGTTCCTTCGCAGCAGTCTGTCTGCTCGCGTTTGCGTTGAACCATGGCTCTCAGGAGTTCCTATGAAACCCCCTGCGACAGGGGCGCTGCTCCTAGCATTGCTTCTAGCAATGCTCGTTACGGGCTGCGCTCCACACCGGTACCGTGCGGTCCCGCTGGCTCCCGCTGCAACGGCTGCGGCTCTCGATAACCGCAGTCTCGACGATCCAGAGCTCTATAGGTGGATGAAGCAGCACGCCTCCTTCGAGGCGCCATCGTGGCCTTTGCAGGCTTGGGATCTGGATGCCCTCACGCTGGCCGCGTACTACTTCAATCCGGACCTCGACGTCGCCCGAGCAAACGCTGCCGCGGCGGAAGCGGCAATGGAGACGGCGGCGATGAAACCCAATCCTGCGGTGAGTGTAGGTCCGGGGTATCAGGGTCCGAACGGCAGCCAATTCATCACGCTCTTCGATCTCTCTCTACCAATCGAGACTGCCGGAAAACGTGGTTACCGCATGGCGGACGCCGCACATCTGAGTGCGGCAAGTCGACTGCAACTCGGCCAGACAGCGTGGATCGTCCGAAGCCGTGTGCGTGCCACGCTGGTGGACTACCTCTTTGCCACACAGGCGGCAGAAGCGTTTCGGAAGGAGGCGGTCCTGAGACAGGAAGGCGTGCGGCTCACCGAGGCACGTCTTCGTGCGGGAGAGATCTCGTTCCCTGAGCTCACAACGGCGAACGTCGATCTGACCTCTGTGCGCCAGGCTCTCGGCACGGCCGAGGGACAGGTTCATACAGCGCGGACGGCAATGGCTGCAGCCCTTGGTGTGCCCGATGCCGCGCTGTCCGGCAAAGCGCTTGTATGGCAGCAGGCCAGCAGTCCACCCGCTCCCACGGCGTTGCCTTCGCGATCGGTTCGAAGACTGGCCTTGGAGAACAGACTCGACATTCAAAGGGCTTTAGAGCAGTACGAAGCGGCCCAGTCGGTTCTGCAGCTTGAGATCGCCCGACAGTACCCGGACATTAATATCGGGCCGGGTTACAGCTACGAAGAGGGCACCAACTTCATCTCGCTGGTGCTGTCGAGTGTGTTGCCCCTTCGCAATCGCAATGAAGGACCGATCGCCGAAGCAGAAGCGTTGCGGAAGCTGGCCGGCGCGCAATTGATTGCGGGCCAGAGTGCGGCGCTTGAAGAGATCGACCGCTCGCAGGCACAGTATGCAGCGGCCTTTGCAAATCTGGAAGCGGCGACGGTTGCGGTCAAGCAAATACACGACCAGCAAGGCTCTGTTCTCGTTCTAGTCAAGGCCGGAGAAGCAGAGCAGCTTGCCTTCATCGCAGCCGAGTTGCAGACAGCCGTAGCTGAGCGCGCGAGGCTCGAGGCGTTGCACCAGGTGCAGCTTGCGCTCGGCCTGGTAGAGGACGCGGTCCAGCGGCCAATCGAACCCGCCAACGTGCCCACCTTTCCCTCAAGCGTTCCGCGGCCCTGAAGGAGTCAGTGATGAAATTATTTTTCCGTATCGTGCTGTCCGTTCTTGCGATTGCGGTCGTAGCGGGTGGATTGATCTGGGGCTTTCTTGCGGGCCGTGGAGAGGAGGCGGCTGAGACACAGCGCGAGTCTCCGATCAAAGCTCCTTCACGCCTCTCCGTCGAGGATGGCGTGACTGCCCTTGCCTTCGACAACGCCGCACAGAAGGCAAACGGCATCGTCACTTCGTCCCTGCCTTCCAAAAGGCAGCGAGCGGAAGGGCAGGCAACCGGTGTCGTCGTCCAGCTGCAACCCTTGCTTGATCTTAAGGTGAGCTACAACACCCCAGCGACGGATCTCCTGAGGGCACGTGCGAATGCGCTGGCGTCTTCGGCCGAGTATAAGCGATTGCAATTGCTGAATGGTAACGGCAAAGATGCTTCGGATAAGGCGGTTGAAGCGGCGCGCGCGGCCGCCGAAAGCGATGCCGCTCTGGTGCGAAATGCCCAGCAGGCGATCAAGCTTTTGAAGGCATCCACGGCGCTTCACTGGGGTCCTATCGTGGCGGCATGGATCGAGGGTAACTCACCGCAGTTCGATACCCTGTTGCAACAGAAGCAGTTTCTGCTTCAAGTCACAAGCACCACGGCCGGCCCCTTCGTTGCGCCCAAACGGGCGACCGTGCAGTATGCGGATGGCACGCACGCAATCGCTCAATTCATCTCTGTGCTGCCGCAGCTCGACCCGCGACTTCAGGAGCCGAGCCTGCTTTACCTTGTGGCCGCACACCCGGGACTGGTTCCCGGCATGAATGTAAGTGTCTTCCTCTCTTCTGGGGCAGAGCAGACCGGCGTAGTGATCCCGTCCAGCGCAGTGGTTTGGTCGCAAGGTGCCGCATGGTGCTACTGGGAGATCTCTCCGGGCAAATTTACCCGGCGGGCACTCGCGACTGACGCTCCGACCCCGCATGGGTGGTTTGTCACCAGGGGCATTCTGCCGGGCGCGCGCGTTGTCATTCGAGGCGCACAGACGCTTCTCTCCGAAGAGTTCCGTTCCCAGATTCAAGCCGATGCGGACTGACAGGACTTAAAGGGAGAGACCATGCTCAGTGCTATCGTTCGCTTCTCGCTTTTGTTCCGCGGCGCTCTCCTGTCCGTCGCCTTGGCGATGCTGGGCTATGGGCTTTACACGCTTTCGCACGCAAAGTACGACGTATTTCCGGAGTTCGTACCTCCAATCGTTACCATTCAAACGGAGGCACCTGGCCTCTCTCCCGAGCAGGTCGAGCTTCTAGTGACGCAGCCGATTGAGAACGTCATTAACGGCGTTACAGGAATCGATTCGCTGCGTTCGAGCTCACTCCAGGGGCTCTCGGTCATCAGTGTGATCTTTCAGAACGGCAGCGATGTGTACCGCAACCGGCAGCTTGTGAATGAGCGTCTGGCCACGCTGGCGGGGCAGCTGCCGCATGGCATTCGCGCGCCCATCATGGAACCGCTCAGGCTCTCCACCGCGACGGTGCTCGTCGTGGGACTCACCTCGGAACATAAGTCCCTGATGGAGATTCGAACGGCAGCCGACTGGACGTTGCGGCCCAGGCTGCTGGCGGTTCCGGGGGTCGCCGGTGTCTCGGTCTTCGGCGGTGAGGTGCGGCAGATCCAGGTACAACCTCTACCTAACGAACTGCTTCGGCACCACTTGTCCCTTAACGATGTAGTTGCGGCAGCTGGAAAAGCCACAGGCGTTATAGGTGCCGGCTTTATCGAAAATTCGAACCAGAGAATGGTGCTTCAACCGGAGGGGCAAGCGACCAACCCCGCCCAAATCGCGGCAACCGTTCTGTTACGTCAAAACGGTGCCAACGTCACTCTGGGGCAAGTGGCGCATATTGTGGAAGGGGCGGCTCCGCCGTTTGGTGCTGCCTCCATTGAAGGCAAAACCGGAGTCATTCTTAACATCTCCGGTCAGTATGGGTCCAATGCGGCCGATGTGAGCGCAGGCGTAGATAGGGCCCTCGCAGAGCTAAATCCCACCTTGCAGCAACAGGGCATTCTCCTCACATCCGATCTGTTCAAACCAGCGAAGTTCATCGATATCGCCGTGCGTAACGTGCGCAACTCGCTGTTGCTTGGGGCCGCATTCGTCATCATCGTTCTGTTCCTGTTTCTATTCGATTTGCGAGTCGCCGCTATCTCCTGCTCGGCTATCCCGCTCTCTTTGCTCATCGCCGTCATCCTCATGGATCGCATGGGCTTTACCTTGAATACCCTCACGCTGGGTGGACTTGCGATTGCCATCGGCGAAGTGGTGGATGACGCCGTAATCGACGTGGAAAACATCCTCCGTCGATTGCGGGAGAACGCCGCCCTAGGTCACCCGCGCTCCCCCCTCACCGTGATACTTGATGCCTCTATCGAGGTGCGCAGCGCCGTGGTGTACGCGACCTTTGCTGTGATCCTGGTCTTTCTGCCCATTTTGACCCTTTCAGGTGTGGCAGGAAGGCTCTTTGCACCGCTGGGTATTGCTTACATCCTCTCCGTGGTGGCCTCACTTGGTGTGGCTCTGACAGTCACGCCGGCTCTGTGCCTTCTTTTGCTAGGGCACCGTAAAATCCGACCGGCTGAACCGCAGCTTGTTATCTGGCTGCGAAGGCGTTACGTAGCTCTGCTCACCCAGATGGAACATGCTCCTCGACTGGTCCTCGGTTCCGTTGCGCTTTTTACCGTCGCTGGGATGGCGGCTTTGCCTTTCTTTACCCCAAGCTTTCTGCCCGAGCTTCGGGAAGGTCACTACATCGTCCATATGACCTCCGTTCCCGGCTCGTCATTGGAGGACTCCTTGCGTGTAGGCCGTGGGGTCTCGGCGGCTCTGCGTAAGCTTTCTTTCGTGCGTTCAATAGGGCAGCGGGTTGGCCGTGCCGAGCTGTCGGATGACACCACAGGCCCGAACTCGAGTGAGTTCGAGGTCGACCTCAAGCCACTCAGCGGGGAGGAAGAGGAAGCGGCTGTAGGCACAATGCGCGATACCCTCTCGCAGTTTTCAGGAGTAAGCTTTTCGATCCTGACCTTTCTTACGGAGCGAATCGAGGAGACCATCTCCGGCTACACAGCGTCCACGGTGGTGAATATCTACGGCAATGATCTCGACCAGCTAGACAGGGAAGCGCAACAGGTCACGCGGGTTCTCCACCGGGTGCCGGGAGCGACAGACGTCCAAATGCAATCGCCTCCGGGCACACCGCAGGTAGCCGTCGCGCTGCGCACCCCGGAGTTGCTGCACTGGGGTTTGGATCCTATGAGTGTGCTTGGCGATGTGCAAACGGCATACCAGGGCCAGCAGGTAGGCGACATCTACGAGGGGAATCGCGACGTTGCCGTAACTGTAATCCTGCCTAAAGATGCGCGCCAGGACGCGGCCTCCATCGCGAGCCTGCCCATTCAGAACCCGGAAGGTGTCTATCTCCCTTTGGGAACGCTGGCGAATGTCTATCAGAAAGCGGGACGCTACAACATTTCGCACGACGGAGCACGCCGGGTACAGACGATCACGTTGAACGTCGCAGGAGACAACACGGGTGCTTTTGTTGAGGCCGCACGAAAGCAGATTGCCGCAAAGGTTCATTTCGTTCCCGGCGACTACGTGCAATTCACCGGGACAGCGACGGCTCAGGCACAGTCCCGGCGCGATCTTATCGTGCACTCCATGCTGGCAGCGGTGGGCATCGTTCTGCTGCTCTCGGTAGTGCTTATGAACGGGCGCAATCTCTTTCTGGTTCTTGCCAATATTCCGTTCGCTTTGGTTGGAGGTGTTCTTGCTGTCTTTGCGGGCGGCGGTGGGCTTTCGCTGGGAGCCATGGTCGGTTTTGTCACTCTTTTCGGTATCACATTGCGCAATTCCATCATGCTCATCTCGCATTATGAGCACCTGGTGACGGTTGAGGGCATGGCCTGGAGCTACGAAACCGCGGCCCATGGTGCCTCGGAACGACTTATCCCCATTCTGATGACCGCGCTGGTCACCGCTCTCGGCCTGCTGCCGCTGGCAGTGGGCAGCGGATCCGCGGGACAGGAGATCGAAGGGCCGCTCGCCATTGTCATCCTTGGTGGACTCATCACTTCGACCGCACTGAATCTTCTCGTGCTGCCGACGCTCGCTCTTCGCTTTGGGAGTTTTGAACGAAGGACGGATTGACATCCCAATCATCGAAAACCTATAAATCCGACGCGTTTGAGAGGCGAACGAGCCTTAAAGGGAATGGATCGATGCAGTGCAAGGAGCGAGAAGCACTCACATGCCTTGTGATCATTTTTGATTACGGATCGCCACGCCTACGTCACACAGGCAAAAACATCTGAGATGATACGTGCGAGGCAGTTGACCGTGTTGAAGCCTATTAGTTATCTATGCTCGTTTGTTCTTTACGCCTCTTGCCTATACGCGCAGACGTTCCGTCCTCCCGCCACCCCACTTATCACGCACAATCCGTATTTCTCCGTGTGGTCCGATACCGACGACCTCACCGCTTCCGACACCAGGCACTGGACCGGCAAGCCCCAGCCCATTGCAGGCCTTGTCCGAATCGATGGTCACCCGATGCGCTTTATGGGCCGCGATCCCAGCGATGTTCCCGCCCTCCAGCAGACGGCTCACACCGTAAGCCCCACCCACACTCGCTATAGTTTTACCGGTGGCGGGGTGCAACTGGATCTTGCGTTCTTTACGCCCACAATTTTGTCTGATCTCGACATCCTGTCTCGTCCGGTTACGTACATCAGCTTTACAGTTAAATCGACGGACGGCTCCACGCATGATATCTCTGTTCTTGTGGATGTGAATCCGCTGATTGCCGTAAACGCTCCGGGCGAGGCTGTTACGTACTCTCGCAATCAGACGGAAACGCAAACCGTTCTTTCTGTGGGTTCGCGCGATCAACGTATTCTGAATCGCTCTGGCGACGACGTTCGTATCGACTGGGGCTACTTCCACCTGTCGGTTCCCAATCATGAACAATCCGTCTCCGCGATCGCGCAGGGTAACCTGGGCACCTTCGCCACGACGGGTCACCTCGCCCCCACGGACGAAATAGATTCACCACACATTGTGGGTCGGGAAGATGCCCACCTTGCCACGGAGTTGATTTTCGGCCAGGTCTCTACAGCTCCCGTCACTCGCCATGTTCTGGTGTCCTACACCGAGGGGTATGCAATCCAATACCTGCAGCGAAATCTGCGGCCCTACTGGCAGCGCAATGGCCAGAGCGTGGCCGCCATGCTCGATGCTGCGCAGCGCGAGATGCCTGCCCTTGAGAGGCGGGGCACAGATCTCGATACAACACTTACTGCTGATTTAGTGCGTGTTGCCGGGCAGAAATATGCGGATCTTTGCGTGCTCAGCTATCGCCAGGCTTGGGCAGCCCACGGCTTTGTCGCAGACACCGATGGAACGCCGCTGATCTTTGGAAAAGAAAACTTTTCCAACGGCAGCATAGGAACGGTCGATGTTCTTTACCCGGCCTCTCCTTTATTTCTCTTCTTCAATCCTGCCCTGCTCGAAGCGGAGCTGCGTCCGCTAATGGAATACGTAGCGCTGCCAAATCACTGGAAATTTCCCTTCGCACCGCATGATCTCGGCACCTATCCGCTGGCCAACGGACAGAACTATGGCGGTGGAGAGAAGACCGAAACCGATCAAATGCCTGTCGAAGAGACCGGCAATATGTTGCTGATGGTAGACGCGGTCGCACGGGCTACGGTGAATGGCAAGCCCAATACCACCCTCGCCGAGCAGTATTGGCCCAAGCTTAGCGAATGGGCCAGCTTTCTTAAAATCCATGGTCTGGATCCTGAGAATCAACTCACCACTGATGATTTTGCCGGTCACGTAACTCACAATGCCAATCTTGCCCTTAAAGCCATCGATGCTCTGGAGGCTTATGCGGATCTCGCCCACCTCCTAGGCAAAGAGGCTGTTTCTCGCGAATATTCAAATACCGCTCACGTGTATGCCGCAAAATGGATGGAGATGGATAAGGAGGGAGACCATTACAAACTCGCCTACGATTCTCCTAACACCTGGAGTCAAAAGTACAATCTCGTTTGGGATCAGCTGCTGGGCTACAATCTGTTTCCCGCTTCTGTCCGTGCAAATGAGATCGCGTTTTACAAGACCAAGCTCAACAGAGACGGTCTGCCTCTCGACAACCGGGCCGACTACACGAAGCTGGATTGGTCCCTATGGACGGCCACTCTCGCCGCGGATCCCAAAGTTTTCGACGCGATCATGGATCGGGTCGCACTCTGGGTGAATGAGACTCCGGCCCGCGTCCCGCTTACCGATTGGTACGATACGAAGACTGGCAAGCAGATTGGCTTTCAGGCTCGCTCCGTCGTGGGTGGAGTGTTCATAAAAGCTCTATCTGATAAGCAGCTCACCGATAAGTGGCGAGCCTTGGCGACAAACCGTAAATGAAACTACGAATCCATGTATACCAGGCCTGTACTACGGACAGTGACTTCCTCGCGTGAGTACGGCAGCTACGGAGCGATGATCGGCTCCCCTAAAAAGTGCAACTCGGCAATCCGCTAACTAGAAGCTGATTTTGACGGCAGCTTGAAGCACGCGAGGCCCGCCAACCCCGTTCACATTGCCAACTCCACTGCCGAGCGTAGAGGTAATTCGGCCAAAGGAGCTCGATCCGAATGTCGTACCCGGCAAACCGAATTCGGGAGTATTGGTCAGGTTAAACGCGTCTACACGAGCTTCAATGGTAGATTCTCGAACGAACGGAAAGCTCTTGAAGAGCGAAAGATTGTCAGAGAAGTACCCAGGTCCGCGAAATTGATTCCGTTGACTGTTGCCCACCAGGCAGGGGCCTGGCGATGTGCAACCCGAAAGTCTGCTGATACTGAAACTGGTGGGATCGAACCATTGTGTGTTGGCCGCCTGACTCACATGGTGAAGTACGCGATATGGCTGGATCTGGTCTACGGTCTGCGTCGTTCCCGGGGTGGCACTGGTCGTCGTAAGAGTGAACGGCTGGCCCGAGAGAGCCGAAAGAATGACCGAAGTTCTCCAGCCACCCAGGAGATAGGAACCAAGACCGGAACTGAAGTAGCGATGACCACGTCCCGTCGGAAGTTCATAGGTTAAAGTCTGCTCGAAATTCAGCGTTCTGTCGAAATCCGCGACTGCGTAGTTGCGCCGTAAGTTGTTATAGAAAAGCAATCCACCATCCTGTGCGCCTGTCTGGTAGTTCTGTGCTTTGCCCCAGGTGAGGGCCGTCGTGAACGCCAAACCCTGAGTGAACCGGCGGGTTAGCTGTACCTGCAGTGATTGATAGTTCGTAGAGAAGCCCTCAAAGAACTGTGTCACCGATGCGGTCTTGCCGAAAGCGATATTAAGCGGATCATAAGTTGCACTTTCGCCATAGACATTGGGAATGTTGATGTTCTGTGCAACGTCGATGCGTGTTCCATGGTTGGCCACGTAGGCGATTTGTAGGGAACTGTCGTGCGGGAAAGCCTGCTGTAGCGCTACATTCCAGGAAGAGACATAGGCATTCTTAAAGTTGAGTGGAATGTACAGATTGCCGAGGCTGCTAAGAAACGTATTGCCCGTCTCTGTAATGGTTCCGTTCGCGGAGATTGGAGCGGGAGGAGTTGGCGGAATGCCGCTCTGAAAGCTCACGGCGGCAGGATTGGACGAGGAGAGAACAGCGGCACCGAATGTCGGTACATTCGTGTAGTCCGTACTCGTTTTGATCGGATAGTTATAGGCATATGAGTTATCCACAAAGGGAACATAGCTGACACCGAAACCGGCGCGGATAACGCTCTTCTCCGAAGCACGATAGGACGCCCCGAGTCGGGGAGCGAAGTTGGTATAGTCCGACTTCAAGCCGAGATTGGAGGCGTTTCCGTCAATGCCTGCGATCACCAGCTGATTCGTGGCCGGGTTGTATTCGGAAAAGCCACCCGCCTTGCGCGGAGTCGCCGGTGGGTAGAGTTCATAACGCAAGCCCACATCCAATGTGAGTTTAGGGGTGGCCTGCCACTTGTCCGAAGCGAAAAAGAAAAGCCAAGTCTGTCGATAAGCAGGGAAGGTGCTGTTCGTATCCTGTCCAACCTGGTAAGGGACGTCTAACAGAATGCTCGCAATATCATTTGCCTGGCCTTTCACCGTTGCGCCTGGGCTGGATGTCTGATTTTCGCTGAAGTAGAAAGTACCCGCAGCTGCGTTGATGTTTCCTTGCAGAAGGTCATCGCGCACACGGCGAACATCGACGCCTCCCTTTAGGGAATGATTGCCGATCACCTTTGTCCAGTTGTTTGCAAAATCGATGTTCGATTCCGCGCGCAGCCAAGGCAGAGATTGTGAGTATCCGATAAGTGGATTGCCTGTCCCGTTCTCTCCGTTCCCCGCAAAATTACTCACCTGGAAGGCAACCTGCCCGCTGTCGATGGAACTGGTGTTCGTGCCCGAAATGCCCAAGGTCTTTGCATCGGAGACACCGAAGTCCGATTGCTGCGCGGAGTTGCGGAGGTGAGCAATGCCGATACGGGCTTCTGTGAATAAAGTTGGCGAGAAGATGTGATCGTAGTTGAATCCAGTGCTGTAGGCCGCTGCCGTCCCTGCAGCCTCAAAGCCGCCACTGGTAGGACCGCCGAGAAACGATCCAAATAGGGGAGCTTGGAAGGTGTTCGTCTTTTGGTGGCTGAAGCGACCGCTCAGATGATCCTTTGAAGAGATGGTGTAGTCGGATTTGATGTCATAGCTGGTGGAATCCTTACTGAAGGGTGAGTTTTGTGAAAAGTTGTTGGTTGTACGCCCAGCAATATAGGCAGCAGAAGCAAGGTTAGCCTTGGGATCTCTCGCGATCGCATCAAGATCCTGGAGCACGGTCAAACCCACATTGCTATCGTTTGCCGGCGCTGTAGCTCGGCTCAGCGGAATGAGGTTGCCGGCGAAGGCGGTACGGCCCGTGCCGCATCTGGAGGGCGTTGGGCCACCCTGGCAGTCCACCGTGTCGCCAGTCTTCGGATCGTAGATTTGGCCGGCATAACCGCTAAGATTGATGTTGCCGCCCGTGACGTTGTAGAAAGGAATCGTTGTGGTGACCGTAGAGGATTCGTGATCGGAGGTACGGAGATAGTCCGCAAAGAAGAACAGTTTATTTCTCAGTACGGGACCGCCAATCGAGCCACCGGTGTAGTTATAAACAAGACGTCCGTTGGGGCCGCTGGCGAAGTAATTGCGAGCATTAACGCCGTTGTTCTCCATCTGCTGGAAAACAGACCCGTGGAATTGATTTGTCCCGGATTTTAGCGTCACATTCACTACAGTGCCAACAGCACGGCCAAGCTCCGCTTCGAAGTTGTTCGTTGTGATATCGACGTTCTGGATGGCGGCCGCCGGCGGGACAAGGATGATGTGAATACCGGTGCGCTGGTCATCATCAATGCCTTCAATCTGATAGAGGTTTACATAGGAGGACTGACCGTTTGCGTTCTCTGAAAGGTCATTGTTCGCGTTGTAGAATTGAGAATTATTGAATACGACAGGTGCCATGCCCGGAACCGTATTGAGCAAAGATTGAAAATTGTTGCCGCTGCTGAGGGGAAGATTCGAGATCTGGCGCTGCTCCAGCGTGGTCGAGATGTCAGCACGATCCGTCTGCAGTTGAGGGGGAGCTTCCGTGACGGTGATCGTGTCCGATGCGCTGCCCGCGGCGAGTTTAATATCGACACGCTCCGTGGTGTTGGTTTGGAGCGCGATATTCTCCCGGGTCTCTTTCTTAAATCCCAGTGCGACTACCGTAACCGTGTAGGTGCCGGAGGGAAGATCAGGTTCCGTAAAGTTGCCGCTCCCGTTGGTGATGGAGCTGTGCACGGCACTCTGGCCCGTAAGCGTGATTGTTACCTGAGCATTGGCCACCAGAGCGCCTGTTGCGTCTGTAACGGTGCCCACGATGGTGCCGCTAACAGCCTGCGCATGAAGGCAGGCACTGCCAAAGAAACAGAAAAACAGGATTGCCATCGGGTAAGTACAGGAACATACACGCTTCAAGGATCCTCCAAGGTAGGCAGCAGGGGATTGGCCTTTTCTCTAAGCCGCCACAACCTACTCTTCATCCGTGAAGTTCGTCAATCCTCGATCTCAAATTGGATTGGTGGGTATTGCTTGCTGCAGACCTACCGCGACCACAAAATAATTTGCCGGCGTTTCCCCCACGTTTTTCAAGCCGTGCAGGACCCCTGATGCGGTAAAAATCACACCGCCGGCTTCGATGAAGCCGTGTTGCCCATCGCTCGTGACCTCCAGTTTGCCTTCACGGATGAGCAAAAATTCGGAGTGGGTGTGGCGATGCGGTGGGTGCGGCATCTGTCCTGGCGGCAGCGTCGTCTCATGCACCTCAACGAACTCGCCCGTAGCAAGGGTGCCGTGCACAACGGAGCGCGAAGCGCCACCGTTTGCGGTGTTGTGAACCGCGAGGCTGTTATACGGGAACAGTTCGGAGTGCACCAGACGTGAGGGGTCCGCAACGCCGGCCTGCGCAGCCGATGGTTCTTGCGCACGGCCTACCGTCGCCATGGCTGCCAACGCAAAGCAAAGATCCCGTCGATTCGTCTCCATTCTTCACACCTCACCAAAATTTTCTTTAACTATGATTCTTCAACTAGCCTCTGGCTTGCGCCCGGACATGTCCAGAAATTCACGTCGTGTTCCATTCTCTTGACCACATGGGCCAAGAGCATAACACTTGGTGCAGCGCATACACGAGGCATGGGGCGTACGAAAGCTGCGCCATCACCGTCGTACCCTGAAAAGATCTGCTTCAGCACAGCGTGTTGCTGGTGCGGCGAAACACCGAAGGGCAGACCGAATGCTTCAACAGGTGATTGTCTTAGTGAAACGAATTTGAAAGCAAGAAGCGGAGTGTATTTACACGCTATACAGCTCATGCTTGCCTAATGCATGTGAAGAGTGGACAGAGGACAGTATGGCGATATCGATAAGTAACAGTCAGACCGCGATCTGTGACGACCCGCGCTGGTTTTCCATTACGTCGCGTGATCCGAAGGCGGACGGGATGTTCTTTTACTCGGTCCGTACAACAGGCGTTTACTGTCGACCCTCCTGCGCCGCTCGCCTCCCCCGACCGGAGAACGTAGCGTTTCATTTTTCGACGGCAGAGGCGGAGCAGGCCGGTTTCAGACCATGTCTGCGCTGCAAACCAGAGCAGCTTTCGCTCGCCCAACAACATGCTGCCAGGATATCCGCAGTGTGTCGCCACATTGAGCAGGCACTTGAGGAGCTAAGCTTGAACGATCTTGCGGCCTTTGCGGGGATGAGCCCTTCTCATCTCCACCGTGTCTTTCGAACGATCACAGGGCTTACGCCCAAGCGATACGCCGCCGGCCATCGGGCAAAGGCCATTCAACGACAGCTTCCAGAGAGCCGCACCATTACAGAGGCAATCTATGATGTGGGCTACAACTCCGACAGTCGCTTCTATGCTTCATCGAACATAATGCTGGGAATGACGCCCTCTACCTTCAGGGCTGGAGGGAGGGGCGTGGAAATTCACTTCGCGGTGGGCCAGTCAAAGCTCGGTTCGATCCTCGTCGCGCAAAGCGACCGCGGCATTTGCGCCATTCTACTTGGAGACGATCCGCTGAAATTGATCCATGAACTGGAAGATCGCTTTCCTCGCGCCTCGCTAGTCGGTGGGGATAGCCGATACGAGCAGCTCGTGGCGCAGGTGGTCGGCTTCGTTGAAGCACCGGCAACAGGGCTGGATCTTCCACTCGATATCCGCGGCACAGCCTTCCAACAGAGGGTGTGGCAAGCATTGCGAGCTTTGCCTGTAGGTTCAACGGCCACTTATACGGATGTAGCCAAAGCCCTCGGGCTACCCCGGTCCGTACGGGCGGTCGCCCAGGCCTGTGCCGCCAACGCACTCGCCGTCGCCATACCATGCCACCGGGTGATTCGCAGCGACGGCACTCTGTCCGGGTATCGCTGGGGGCTCGAACGCAAGAAGCTGTTGCTGGCAAGGGAAGCCGAGGCTCTCCTGCAAAGGCCCAAGCCGTCAAGTTAGCGCAGCACCCCGAGGCAATTCCTAAGCGCGTGACTTACTTTCACAGTCTACGAGGCGCTGCTGTCCCCAAACCAAGGGGTCGTTCCATAACGTCGGCTATACCACGCACTCTCGGTTCAAGCTTGATGCATTTCAGGGGCGATAGGACTAGGTACAAGCCTCTACGTCACAAGCTAAGGGGCTCGACTGCGAAGAACACAGAAGATCCGTAAACTTCAACTCGGTAGTGTGTGAGGTGGATAGGCCGTCCGCCATCAGAGCTCTAGGCGCAAGCGACACAGAATATCTGTTATCGGACATAAGAAGTTTACCCAGCACTATGGCTTGAAGGTCAGCCTTTAAGCGCCTTTCTGGGAGCCTATAGACAGCTCTAGGATCCACCTCCCAAATGTCCAAGGGCGATGCCGATGGCGTAGGTCACCGCACCTTCAAGTGCGCCAACCCAGGTCATCTCTAGACCGCTCGCCCACCACGAACGAATCGTAATCAATGATTTTGAAGCGCCAACGGCAAAATGCGCTATCAGTGAAACGACCGCCGCAATGACGACCGCACGCAGCCCCGAAACGAAGAAGAACGGAATAATTGGAATAAAGGCCCCAACAGCCGTGGAGATCGCCCCGGAGAGGGCCGACGTCAAGGGATTGCTCAGCCCGTCTTCAGTGGTATTGAGCCGCTCCTTGGCCAGCGCCTCGGCCAGCTTCCTATCGTCGGTGGCCAGATGCTCGACGACGCGGTCGGCGTCCTCCTCGGGCAATCCGCGTACCTGGTAGGTCAGCGACAGCAGCTCGCGCGCTTCCACCGGATTCAGCCGCACGGCATCCTCCTCGCGCTTAAACGCTGCCTGGTAAATCTCGCGTTCGCTCTTGGCGGCCAGGTACGCACCCGAGCCCATGGAGAGCGCACTCGCCACCATACCCGCCATGCCGGCGATCAGGACAAAGTGGCTATTGCCCAGCGTGGCACCGGATACGCCCGAGACGATGCCGAAGATCGAGCCTAGACCGTCGTTGATACCGTAAATTGCATCGCCGATCCAACTTCCAGCTTGCACCCGGCCCTGCTCACGTTTCTCAATCAGGGAGTCGAGGGCCTTCTGCGCCTCCTCGATGCCTCGGCCGTTCGAGCCGTTCCCTTCCGTACGCGCGAGCTTTTGCAGTGTCCGATAATGATCCTGCTCGTCCTTAATGACCTCGTTCAGCACGCGCAGGCTACCCTCATCGCCGAGCTGCTGCAACTGCAGTCCGTACTTGGCGATATCGCTGCTTTCTTCAAGCTCCAGTTGACGCAACGAACCCGCGCTGCTGTCCGGAACCTCATCGTCCTTGGGAGGCTGAAAGCGCGGCACCTCGGAACCGAGCGCATGCAGGCGGTCCGCCCAAAGGTCTGCATGGTGTTTTTCGGCGCTGGCGAGCCCGCGTAGCGAACGCCGCCGCTGCTGGTCGGACTCTTTCT
Source organism: uncultured Acidobacteriaceae bacterium (assembly GCA_964247595.1). Taxonomy (GTDB): domain Bacteria; phylum Acidobacteriota; class Terriglobia; order Terriglobales; family Acidobacteriaceae; genus Granulicella. The sequence goes on from CAXTUW010000008.1 coordinate 23,809, forward strand.
CCGCCAGATGACTGTAGGTGTAGAAGCCTCGCATCTCTGCTTCCCAGTTTGCCTGCAGAGTCTCGACGAGCTTGGATTGTGTCTCTTCTGTGTACGTCGCTGGCATATCTGTGACTTTAGGATGTTCTGTTTCCCGGCTTTGGATGTTCTGTTTGCCGGATGTGTCTGCCCGAAATTCATGGTCGTTTGGTCCGCCTGATCGAACTCTGCCTCATCGGGTATGAGGTGCGAGTCCTTTGATGGTTCGACAAGCGCCTGCCCTCCGATGCATTCTGAAGCCCATACGGACCATGGGCGTTTCGGCGTTCCTCAAGCGCTCAGGTCTGTCCCTTAGTGTTTGAGTTTGTGGAACTGGAAACTGATTTGTCGGAGTCGACCTTGTCCGCTGCCCCCTCTCTCTCCTCCGTCCAGCCGCTCGCTACCGGAGCACTCCCGGAAGATGTGTCCAAGAGTCTTGCCCAGGTCCTTACCGATGAGCTCTCCGCGCGCACCCAGGCGGAGGTTCGCTTCGACCATGCCTCCCGTGCCCTGTACGCGTCGGACCTGTCTCACTACCGACAGGTTCCGATCGGCGTGGTCATTCCCCGAAGCATTGAGGACGTTATCGCGACTGTCGCGATATGCCGTGAGTACGGGGTGCCCATCCTTGGCCGCGGTGCCGGCACCAGCCTTGCGGGCCAGACCTGCAACGTGGCTGTAGTCATCGACTTCTCGAAATATCTGAATCGTTTGCTTGAGCTCAATCCCGAGACAAAATGTGCCTGGGTGCAGCCGGGCATCATCAACGATCAGTTGCGCGCCGCAGCCGAGAAGCACGGCCTCACCTTTGCGCCGGACCCGGCAACGCATGAATACTGCACCCTCGGCGGCATGATCGGCAATAACTCCTGTGGAGCGCACTCGGTGCTGGGCGGCAAGACCAGCGAGAACATCGAGGAGCTCGACATCCTGCTCTACGACGGGACACGGATGACGGTAGGGGCGACTACCGAAGCCGAGCTCGAAGCGATCATCGCCCGGGGTGGCCGTAAGGGCGAGCTCTACGGCCAGCTTCGAGCGCTTCGAGATACCTACGCTGCGCTGGTCCGTGCAAAGTTCCCAAACATACCGCGCCGCGTTTCGGGCTACAACCTCGATGCTCTTCTTCCCGAGAACGGGTTCCATGTGGCCCGCGCCCTGGTCGGCACGGAGGGTACCTGCGCCCTGGTTCTGCGCGCCAAGACACGGCTGATCCACAGCCCACAGCACCGGGTGCTGCTGCTGCTCGCGTACCCGGACATTTTCACCGCCGGCGACCAGTCGCCGCACCTGCATGCCGAGCTCGGGCCGATTGCAATTGAGGGCTTCCAACGTCGCGTCATCGACAACGCCCGCCTCGCCGGTAAGCACATGCCCGGGCTCGGCCTCTACCCCGAGGGCGATGCATGGCTGCTGGTCGAGTTCGGTGCGGATAGCCGTGCGGAGGCGCTCGCCATGGGACGCCGGGCGCTGGCGTGGGCCGAGCAACACGATCCGGACCAGATCGGTGCCCGGCTGCTCGAAAGCCACGCGGAACAGAAACAGGCCATGGAGGTCCGCGAACTCGGCCTGGGCGTTTCGCGCGTGCCCGGCAAAACCGACGACACCTGGGGCGGTTGGGAGGATGCCGCGGTTGAGCCCGCCCAGCTGGGCAGCTATCTGCGGGACCTGTATGCCCTCTGCGACCGATATGGCTACTTTATCGTACTTTACGGGCATTTCGGCCAGGGTTGCGTGCATACGCAAATGAACTTCGACCTGAAGACGATGGAAGGGGTGGCAAAGTACAGGAGCTTTGTCACCGAAGCCGCGCACCTGGTGGTCCGCTACGGCGGTTCCCTCTCCGGCGAGCATGGCGATGGCCAGTCCCGCGCGGAGTTGCTGCCCATCATGTATGGCGAGGAGCTGGTGGAGGCGTTACGCAAGTTCAAGTGTATTTGGGACCCAACCGGCAAGATGAACCCCGGCAAAGTCGTCGATCCCTACCCGCTCGATTCGAACCTGCGCACCGGTCCGGACTACAAGCCCAAGGCTCTGCCCACGATCTTCCAGTTTCCAGATGATGGCGGCAGCATGGCGAGCGCCACCGAGCGCTGCTTCGGGGTGGGCAAATGCCGCAAGCTGGAGGGCGGGACCATGTGCCCCAGCTTCCACGTCACGCGCGAGGAGAGGCACACCACCCGCGGGCGTGCCCGGCTGCTCTTCGAGATGCTGCGCGGCGACACGATCCCCGATGGCTGGAAGGATGAAGGCATCAAGGAGGCACTCGATCTTTGCCTCGCCTGCAAGGGTTGCAAGGGCGACTGCCCTGTCTCGGTCGATGTGGCGACCTATAAGGCGGAGTTCCTCGCGCACTACTATGAAGGCCGTCTACGGCCCAGTTACGCCTACAGCATGGGACTCATCGATAAATGGTCGATGGTGGCGTCGCGGTTCCCTGGCCTGGTGAACCTGATCACGCAGACACCGGGTCTGCGGGGCCTCGCCAAGCGTGCCGCCGGGGTAACGCAACACAGGCCGGTGCCCGCGTATCCGGGCAAAAGCTTTAAGCAGTGGTTGAAGGGTCGTGACGTGCCGGCCCCGAAGCCCGTGCATGGTGAAGTGATCCTCTGGGCTGACACGTTCAACAACTATCTCGCGCCACACACCGCACAGGCGGCGCTCGCGGTACTTGAGGATGCCGGCTTTCGCGTGCGTGTGCCGCAGGAGCATCTCTGCTGCGGCCGCCCGCTGTATGACTTTGGCATGCTTGATCAGGCCAAGGCCTATCTGCGCAAGGTGATGAAGTGCCTCGCAACTGATATTGCGGCCGGGACGCCGATCGTTTGCCTCGAGCCGAGCTGCGCGTCGGTCTTCAAAGACGAGTTGACCAATCTGTTTCCGAAAGAAGAAGCGGCTCAGCAAACAGGTAATCCTCTTCGCCGATTTCCTGGAGCAGTCTGGCTACAGGCCGGGCAGACTCTCGGGCGAGGCTGTCGTCCACGGTCATTGTCACCACAAGGCGCTCTGGAGTATGTCTCCGGAGCAGCGGCTGCTCCAGGCGGCGGGGCTCGAGACGACGGTTCTTGACTCCGGCTGCTGCGGTCTGGCCGGCTCCTTCGGCTATGAGGCCGAGCACCACGCGATCTCCATGCAAATCGGCGAACAGGCGCTGCTGCCGCAGGTGCGCGAGGCTGCGCCGGAGACAATCATCGTGAGCGACGGCTTCAGTTGCCGCCAGCAGATCGCCCACGGCACACCCCGCCGCGCCATGCACACAGCGGAGGTGCTGCACATGGCCCTTGAAACACCCGGCGAACGCACGGGTGGGCACCCCTTTGCCGAGACCGGCTCTGTGCAATCCACAGCTCCCTACCCAGTGATGGCTGCTTTGGCGGTCGGTGTAGGCATCCTCGGGGCGGGACTTTATCTGCTGAAACAGGTACAGAGGAGGGATTAGCTCTTCGGTGCATCCTAGCCTGTGACGCCTGACCAGAGCGTCCTCCGGAGGAGATATACCCCATGGCCAGCAAACAAGAGCTTCTCGACTTTTTGGACAAGCACGTCTTCCTTCGCATTCTCCATGCCAGCGAGCGCGATCTGGGCACCAAGCAGCGCGAAGACCTCAAAGATTTGAAGAAGCGTACGCAGGATGAGATGGGCCGCTTCCACGGCTACGACTCCGCGGCAAAGATCGTGGAGATGTATAAAGACGACCTTCACTCCGAAAAGGCCAAACCCCTTAATGCGCGCTTGCAGGACCAGAATCTGCCCCGGCTGGTCGATGTGAAGGATGAGTTTCTCAAGTTGGCTGGTGAAGGTTCTTAAAAAGCGCGTCGGCCGGGGGCTGCCTGAAGTCCGCAGCGGAACGGAACAGCAGCTCTTCTGCGTAAATGGCGGAAAGAAATGCCGAGCGGTTTTGGGACGACGGAACAGGGATCTACTTGGCTGTCATCACAGCCTCACGATAGCGCCAGCATGCACTCATGCGCGATCTGCAGGCCTTCTTCGACGGGCATTGCCCAAGCCGCCAGCCGCGAGTTTGGCTTCGTGATGCAGACCTGCTCAGCAGTGGCGCATTCGTTGGTTGCGGCATCAAGTTCCAGCCCCCACCCGCGCAGACCTTCGCAGACGGTGGAACGCAGCCAGGGTGAGTCCTCGCCGATGCCGCCGCCGAAGAGCACAACCTCAACATCGCCCAGCGCCGCTAAATACGCTCCTACGGCGAGCTTCACACGATAGCTGAACATCTCCAACGCGAGCTTCGCGTACCGGTCGCCGCGTTTGATCAGCACTCTTGTATCCAACGAGCCGCCGGCGATGCCCAGCATCCCCGAGTGCTTGTTCAGCAATTCCATGATTTCACCGATATCCTTGCCCTCCTTCTTCATCAGGTACGGAAGGATGGCAGGATCGATGGAGCCGGAGCGCGATCCCATCATCAAGCCCTCCAGCGGTGTAAGCCCCATCGTAGTGTCCACCGACTCCCCTTTCTGGATGGCACAGGCCGAGCATCCACTTTCGAGATGCAGCGTAACGGCCGTTACTTCGCTGGGGTGCTTGCCCACCGCTTGCGCGTATTGCTCGAGCATGTAGCGATGCGAAAGTCCGTGAAAGCCGAACTTGCGCACACCGTTGCGGTCGGCCGTTTCGCGGTCGATCGGGTAACGCCAGGCCACCTCCGGCAGTGTGCGGTGGAAGGCTGTATCGAAGGCAGCCATCAAGCGCACGCCCGGCAACTCGCGGTCGAGCACGTCCAGCACCGCAAGCGAGCTCTTGTTGTGCAGCGGAGCGAGCTCCTCCAGCGACTCGATCACGTCGCGCACCGTCTCAGTCGCAAGCACGGCGGAGCTGTACCTCGCACCGCCGTGCACGACGCGCACCGCGGCGAACGTCAGCTTCTCAAGTTCAGCGCGGACATCGCCCTGCCCGCCCAGCCAAGCGATTGCCTGTTTCACCGCTGCGGTCATGTCAGCGGTCTTGCAAGACTCCGTCGATGTAATCTCCCGCCCGTTATAGACGATCAGCTTCGTCTCTTTCCCGATGCCATCCAGGACGGCACTGGCAAGCATGCGGGCCCCCGCTGCGGTGCGTTGCCCGGCTTCCAGCTCGATCAATTCGAACTTCAGGGAATTGCTTCCCGGGTTGAAGATCAGTGCGCTCGCCATGGTGGGTTCAGATGCCGGGAGCAAGGCGTGTTGTTGTTGATGAAGAAACACTTAAGACGTTCCCGGGGCTATTTAAACGCGCGCCGTTATACCCTTAGGTCTGTGTTACGAATCCTGCGCAAGACAGCGCACCTGGCATCAAACTTTTGCAGATACCCAAGCGTCTCTGACGTGTTGGGAATGGTATCGCCGGAAAAACCTGAAGCGTGCGCGTGCAGTAATACTGTGTTCATTTCGATTAAGGGCGTGAGATGACTGAAGAACAGAGGGGAGCCCGGGCCGCGGATGGCTACGAGCTTGGCGCGGCATTTGTAGCGCATAACTCCCCATCCTACGGTGGCGATCTGGGTGCCCAATTTGAGGCCAAGAACTCCATCGACCCGGATCATTATGACGTCGTGCACCATCGGGTCGACTTCCGGGCGCAGCGCGCGCAAAGTCGCCGTAAGTGGTACTGGATCGGTGCAACTTTGCTGGTAGCGCTGACCTTTTTCCTGGTGCACCGGTTCACGGCGAACAGTGACAACACCAAGGCCTCCACCTCAGGAGGTGCTGGCAAGAGCACTTCCACCTCTTCGAACTCCGCTTCCGCGGGTGCGAGCGGTGGCGGTGGCCGTGGAGCGCAGGGCCCCGCCGCCATTACTGTAGGCGACTCGCACACGGGCAACATCAACGTCTATAACGACGCCCTGGGTACGGTCACGCCGGTCTATACCGTGACGGTCTACAGCCAAGTTACCGGCCGTGTAATGAATGTGTACTACCATGAGGGCCAGATCGTGCGGAAGGGCCAGCCGCTTGTGGAGATCGATCCCCGGCCTTACGAGGCGACGCTGCAACAGGCCCAGGGCACGCTGAAGCGCGATCAGGGTGTGCTGGCGGAAGCGCAGATCGACCTTACGCGCTACCAGGAAGCCTTTTCGAAAAATGCCATCGCCCGGCAGCAGCTAGAAGACCAGCAGCAGGTGGTACAGCAGGATCAGGGCACGGTGATCTCCGACCAGGGCACCGTAGACTACGACAAGGTGCAGCTCGCCTATTGCCACATCGTTGCGCCCATCACGGGACGGGTCGGCCTGCGGCTTGTAGATCCAGGCAATACCGTCTTTTCCGGCAGCGGATCGACACTTGTGGTCATCACGCAGCTGCAGCCCATCACGGTGGTATTTAATGTTTCTGAAGATGCCCTGCCCGAGATTCAGACGCAGCTGCGCGGCCGGCGCAGCCTTGAGGTGGATGCCTACGACCGCTCCAATGACAAGCAGGTCGATAAAGGGCGTCTGAGCTCGCTCGATAACCAGATCGATACCGCCACCGGTACGGTGAAGTTTCGCGCGACCTTCGACAATAAGGGCGCGGCGCTCTTTCCGAACCAGTTTGTGAACGCGCGCCTGCTCGTAAAGACACTGAGCAATGTGGTTCTGGTGCCGTCGGCCGCGGTGCAACACAACGGCACGGCCGCCTTTGTCTATGTGGTGAAGCCGAACAAGACCGTGGCGGTGCAGCCCATCACCACGCTCACCAGCAATGAGCGCGAGACGGCGGTGGGAGGCATCGCCGCCAACACGCCACTGGCCACCAGCGGCTTCGATCGGCTGGAAAATGGGGCCGAGGTCCTGGCGCGGCAGACCGACGGCCAAGGTGCAAACGGCCAGGGCCACGGCAGCAACTCCGGCGGCAACCGGACAGGCGGAAGCACGGCCCCATGAATCCCTCGCGCCCCTTTATTCTCCGTCCCGTGGCCACAGCGCTGCTGATGGTGGCGATCTTCCTTGCCGGAGCGATCGCCTACTTTCAGCTGCCGGTGTCCGCCTTGCCGGAGGTGGATTACCCGACGATCCAGGTGTTGACCTTCTACCCTGGCGCGAGCCCGGACGTGGTCGCGTCCGGCGTCACCGCACCGCTCGAGCGTCAGTTCGGCGAGGTCGCCGGGCTGAGCCAGATGACCTCGACCTCGGCCGGCGGCGTGTCGGTGATCGTCATGCAGTTCCAGCTCAGCCTGAACATCGACGTGGCCGAGCAGGAGGTGCAGGCGGCCATCAACGCCGCGCAGAGCTACCTGCCCGCCAATCTGCCGACGCCGCCCGTCTACTCGAAATCCAACCCCGCCGACGCGCCGGTGCTGACTCTGGGGCTGACCTCGAACGAGCTGCCGCTGTCGAAGGTCGAAGATCTTGCCGATACACGTCTCGCCCCCAAGATCTCGCAGATCTTCGGCGTCGGTCTGGTGTCGATCTCCGGCGGCCAGAAACCGGCCGTGCGCGTGCAGGCCAACCCGACCACGCTGGCCTCCTACGGCATCAACATGGAGGATCTGCGCAGCGCCCTGGCCGGCAGCAGTCTCAACTCCGCCAAGGGCAACTTCGATGGGCCGGCGCAGGACTACACGATCAACGCCAACGACCAGCTGCTGACCTCGAACGACTACAAGAACATCGTCGTGGCCTATCGCAATGGCGCGCCGGTCATGCTCAAAGACGTCGCGCATGTAATTGATAGCGTCGAGAACACTGACCTTGCGGCTTGGGTGAATGCCACGCCGTCGGTGATTCTAAACATCCAGCGTCAGCCCGGTGCCAATACGATTCAGGTCGTCAATTCCATCACACAGCTGCTGCCCCAGCTGGAAGCCGGCCTGCCCCGGGCCGTGCACGTGCAGGTGGTCAGCGATCGCACCACCGCCATTCGCGCCTCGGTCAAAGACGTCGAGTTTGAGCTGATGCTTTCGATCGGCCTCGTCGTGCTGGTCATCTTCCTCTTCCTGCGCAGCCTTTCGGCCACCATCATTCCCTCGGTTGCCGTGCCGCTCTCGCTGGTCGGCACGCTGGGCGTGATGTATCTGGCGGGCTTCAGCCTGAACAATCTCACGATGATGGCGCTCACCATCTCGACCGGCTTCGTTGTGGACGACGCTATCGTGATGATTGAGAACATCTCGCGCTACATCGAAGAAGGCGATCCACCGATGGAAGCCGCGCTCAAGGGTGCCGAGCAGATCGGCTTCACCATTCTTTCGTTAACCGTATCGCTCATCGCCGTGCTGATCCCGTTGCTCTTCATGGGTGACGTCGCCGGGCGGTTGTTCCGTCAGTTCGCCGTCACACTCGCCGTCACCATTGTGATCTCCGCGTTCGTCTCCCTGACCCTCACCCCGATGATGGCGGCGCGCCTTTTGCACTACACGCCGCCGGAGGAACAGGGCTGGTTCTACGAGGTCTCCGAACGCTTCTTTGAGCGCACCATCCGTGCCTACGGCCGCACCCTGCGCTTTGTGTTGCGCTACCAGACCCTGACCCTGCTGATCGCCCTTGCCACGCTGGGGCTGACGGCATTCATGTATCTCACCGTGCCCAAAGGCTTCTTTCCCACCCAGGACACAGGCGAGATCCAGGGCATCACCCAAGCTTCGGCAGACAGCTCCTTTGCCTCCATGTCCGCGAAGCAGCAACAGATTGCCCAGGTTCTGCTCGCCGATCCCGCCGTCTCGAATATCGCTTCGTTCATCGGCCCAGACGGGGTCAACACGACCCTGAACAGCGGCCGCATCCAGATCGACCTCAAGCCGGTGGAGGAGCGTAAGCTGACCGCGACCCAGGTTATCGACCGCCTGGGGCCGAAGCTCGCCAAAGTCGAAGGCATCAAGCTTTACATGCAGCCCGTGCAGGACCTGACGGTCGATGACCGCGTCAGCCGCACCGAATACCAATACACCATCGAGGATCCAAACAAGGACGAGCTTATCGGGGTAACACACGACTTCGTGCGGCGCTTGCAGGCGCTGCCGGAGCTTGCTGATGTGGTCACCGATCAGCAGCTTGGCGGCATCGCGGAACACCTCGTCATCGACCGCCCGACGGCCTCGCGTTTCGGCATTACACCCTCCACGATCGATAACACGCTCTACGACGCCTTCGGCCAGCGCCAGGTGAACACGCTCTACACGGACGTCAACCAATATCACCTGATTCTGGAGACACAGCCGCAGTTCCAGACCGATCCAAGCCGGCTGAGCAGCCTCTACGTGCAGTCCTCGGCAGCAAGCGGCACCTCCGCCGCCGGGGGCGGATCGAACACCGCCGGCTCGTCCTCCGGAGCGGGTGCCGGGGGGGCCCCGAATCCGGGCAATGCCCTGCTCACCGCGTCCGCGACGGCCGGCGTCTCGTCTCCTGTCTCATCGACCTCCGCTCTGGCGAGCCGCAACGTGAGCGCCACCACAGGAACCTCCACGGTGGGCTCCACCGCGGCGCTTTCCACCACCTCGAATGCAACCGCAACCGCTCTCGGCGGAGCCAGTACCACCGGCAGCATCTCCGGCAGTGCCAACACCTCGACCGGCGGCACCACACGCCCAGCGACCTCGACGACGGCAGCTCCGGGCGGGAGTTCAGGCGGCAGCTCGGGGGCGGGTTCGAGCAGCGGCGGCGGTACCGGTATGGCGAGCCCAGTGCCGCTGAGCGCCTTTACGCACCTTGTCACGGAAAGCGAGCCGCTCTCCGTAAATCATCAGGGCCAATTCCCGGCCGTTACCGTCTCCTTCAATCTGGCGCATGGCTACTCCCTCGGGCAGGCACTCACCGCCATCGATAAGACCATTGTGCAAGCCAAGATGCCGGCCAGCGTCGTCGCGAACTACCAGGGCACGGCCGCAGCCTTCCAGGGCTCGCAGTCCAACGAGGGCCTGCTGATTCTCGCGGCATTGGTCACGGTATACATCGTGTTGGGCGTGTTGTATGAGAGCTACATCCACCCCATCACCATCCTTTCCACCCTGCCCTCGGCCGGCGTCGGGGCGCTGCTGGCACTGGAACTCTTCCACCTCGATCTCGATATCGTCGCCATCATCGGAATCATCCTGCTGATCGGCATCGTGAAGAAGAACGGCATCATGATCGTCGACTTCGCCCTGGAAGCCGAGCGGCACGGAGGCCTGAACGCTACCGAGGCCATCTACCAGGCTTCGCTGCTGCGCTTCCGCCCCATCATGATGACCACGCTGGCGGCGCTATTTTCGGGTTTGCCGCTGGCCTTCGGCACGGGCATCGGTTCGGAGCTGCGCAAGCCCCTCGGCGTCACGATTGTCGGCGGCCTGCTGTTCTCGCAGGTGTTGACGCTGTACACCACGCCGGTGATCTATATCTTTTTCGACAATCTGGGTGAGCGCTTTGCCGGGCGCAGGACAAACAAGAGCACCATCGAGCACCCAGACCAGAAGCAGCCCAGCCACGCGGCGGCGCACGCATGAACCCGTCCCGCATTTTCATCGAACGGCCCGTAGCGACGACGCTGCTGACGATTGCGGTGGCCATCGCCGGCGCGATCGCCTTTGCGGTGCTGCCGGTCTCGCCGCTGCCGCAGGTGGACTTCCCCACCATCTCGGTCGCCGCCAGCCTGCCGGGTGCCAGCCCGGACATCATGGCGTCCTCGGTTGCCACGCCGCTCGAGCGCGAGTTCGGCCACATTGCCGGCGTTACCGAGATGACCTCCTCCAGCTCGCTGAGTACGACGAGCGTTACGCTGCAGTTCGATCTCAACCGCAACATCGATGGGGCCGCGCGCGATGTGGAGGCCGGCATCAATGCGGCGCGCAGCTATCTGCCCACCAACCTGCCCGCCAACCCAACCTACCGCAAGGTCAATCCGGCCGATTCACCCATCATGGTGCTCGGCCTGCAATCCGATGTCTATGACGTGCCTACGCTTTATGACGAGGCCTCCACCGTCATCGAGCAGCGCGTGTCGCAGATCAACGGCGTCGGCGAGGTGCTGGTGGTCGGCGCTTCCCTGCCGGCTGTGCGTGTGGATGTAAACCCTGACCAGCTGGCCAGCTACGGCATCAGCCTGCCGCAGGTGCAGGGAGTGATCTCTGGGCAGAACTCAAATCTTGCCAAGGGTCAGATCTCGAACGGCCAGACCACCGCCGACATCACAGCCAACGACCAAATCTCCAAGGCCGATGCCTATAAGCCCCTCGTTATCGGGTATCACAACGGCGGCGCTGTGCGCCTGGACCAGGTCGCCTCCGTCATCAATTCGCAGCAGACGGTGCGGCAAGCGGGCTTCCTCAACGGCAAGCCATCGGTGAACATGCTGATCTTCCGTCAGCCCGGCGCAAATATCATCACCACCGTTGAAGCCGTCAAGGCCGCGATCCCTTCCTTGCAGGCGACCATCCCGAAGGGCGAGCACATTGTCATCGTCATTGACCGCACCCTGACCATTCGCGCTTCGGTCTCCGATATTGAGCACACGCTGGTGATCTCGGTCGTGCTCGTAATTCTGGTCGTGTTCGTGTTCCTGCGCAACGTGCGCGCAACCCTGATTCCCGCCGTGGCCGTGCCCGTTTCACTGATCGGCACCTGCGCGATCATGTATCTCTGCGGGTTTTCCCTCGATAACCTGTCGCTCATGGCTCTGGCCATCGCCAGCGGCTTCGTGGTCGATGACGCCATTGTGGTGATGGAAAACATCTCCCGCCACCTCGAAGACGGCATGACGCCGATCGCCGCGGCACTTCAGGGCGCGAGCGAGATCGGCTTCACGGTCTTCTCGATCAGCATCTCGCTCATCGCCGTCTTCATCCCGTTGCTGCTTATGGGCGGCATCATCGGCCGGCTTTTCCGCGAGTTCGCCATCACGCTTTCAACGGCGATCTTTGTCTCCATGGTGATTTCGCTTACCACCACACCCATGATGTGCTCCCGCGTGCTCAAGCCCGAGCACGAGATCGAGCACGGGCGTATGTATCGCTGGAGCGAGCGCATGTTCGACGGGCTGGTAAACGGCTATCGCCGAAGCCTCATCTGGACCCTCGATCACCCCTCGCTGGTGTTGCTCATCTTCTTTGTCACCCTGGGCCTGAACGTCTTCTTCCTCATCAAGGTGCCCAAGGGCTTCTTTCCATCGCAGGACATCGGCACCGCGCAGGGTGGCATGCAGGGCCCGCAGGACACCTCGTTTTATGCCATGCGCAAAGCGGTACAGCAGTCGGTGAGCATCATCAAGGCCGACCCTGGCGTGCAGAACGTGATGGGCTTTACAGGCGGGCAGGGTGCAGCCAACGGCGGCTTTGTCTATATCGCGCTCAAGCCGCTGGGCCGTAAGCAGGGTGACCGCCGCGACAGCGCGATGGAGATCATCAATCGCCTGCGCCCCAAGCTGGCCCGCATCCCCGGTGCCGCAACCTTTCTGCAGCCCGGCCAGGACATCCGTATCGGCGGCCGTCAGTCCAATGCCCTTTACCAATACACGCTCGAAGCGGAGACCCAGGCCGACCTGGCCAACTATGGCCCTAAGCTGCTAAACGCGATGCGCCGTGACCACAACTTCTCCGACGTGAACACGGATCAGCAGAACAAGGGCCTACAAGCTCTGCTTAGCTACGATCGTCCAACCGCGGCCCGGCTCGGCATCACGCCACAGCTGCTCGACAACACGCTCTACGACGCCTTCGGCCAAGCCGAGGTGTCCACCATCTACAGCGAACTGAACCAGTATTACGTCGTGCTGGAGGTTGCGCCGAAGTACTGGCAGACCCCGGAAGGCCTGCAGCATACCTACGTAATCCCGACCCAGGGTGCTGGCCCGGTACCGCTGGCCTCCGTGGTGAAGTACGACCCTTCCACCTCTCCCCTGTCGGTGAACCACACGGGACTCTTCCCCTCGGTTACCGTCTCCTTCAATCTCGCGCCCAACGTCTCGCTCGGCCAGGCTACTGAGCAGATCACGCAGTTGCAGGAGAAGCTCGGCTTTCCGCAGTCGGTGCACGGCACGTTCTCCGGCACACTGCAGGCCTTTAAGCAGTCCCTCAACACCGAGCCCTACCTCGTGCTCGCCGCACTCATCGCTGTCTACATCGTGCTGGGAATGCTTTACGAGAGTCTCATCCATCCTCTGACGATTCTTTCGACCCTGCCCCCGGCCAGCCTCGGTGCCGCCATCGCGCTGCTCGTTACCCACTCTGAGCTCGATGTGATGTCCATCATCGGCATCATTCTGCTGATCGGCATTGTGAAGAAGAACGGCATCATGGTCATCGACTTTGCCCTGAATGCCGAACGGGTGCATGGCAAGAACACGCGCGATTCCATCTTTGAAGCGTCTATCCTGCGCTTCCGTCCAATCCTTATGACCACCGTTGCGGCTCTGTTCGGCGCTGTACCCCTGGCCCTGGGCACGGGTATGGGTTCGGAGCTGCGGCGGCCTCTGGGCATCTCCATTATCGGCGGCCTTATCGTCAGCCAGGCGCTGACGCTTTACACCACGCCGGTCATCTATCTTTTTATGGACAACCTCCGCCTGAAATTTCAGGGTGAAAAGCAAAAGCCGCTGCTCGCCGAGGTGAATGCGTAACGCCGCACTCCAATATCATGACAAAGTTCTTTCTCTCGTTCTGCCGAAAACCGTTTGTGCTCTCCCCCTCCCGCCCTGTACTGGCGAGCGTGGTTTTGCTTGCCGCGTTGGTACCCTTTAGCGGCTGCCGTGTGGGCCCAAAATATGTCAGGCCCGCGGCACCGGTGCCGCCGGTGGCCACCTACAAAGAGCAGACGCCGGACTCTTACAAGGGGGTCTCCCCGGGAACATGGCAACCCGCGCAGCCGCAAGACGCGATGCTCAAGGGCAAGTGGTGGGAGATCTTTCATGAGCCCGAACTGAACGCCCTTGAAGATCAGCTCGACATCAACAACCAGAACATCGCGGAGTACTTCCAGAACTTCTTGGCCTCGCGCACGATTGTCCGCGAGGTCAATTCGCAGCTCTACCCAACCCTGAACGTGGCACCCTCCTACCAGCGAACCAAGAGTCCCGGCACCCTGCACGGCGTGGGAATCGGCACATCAACGGGTACGACCGGAGCTGGATCGGGCACAGGTACCGGTACCGGTACGGGTACCGGAACAGGCACGGGCACGGGCACAGGTACCGGTACGAGCAGCGGTACGACCACCTCGTCGACGCAATCCGGCATTACATCCACCAGCCTCGGCCTGCCGTTTGACGCTTCCTGGGCTCCGGACCTGTGGGGTCGTATTCGGAGTCAGATCAGCGAGTACCGCTTTGCGGCCCAGGTCAGCGCCGCTGACCTGGAGAACGAACGTCTGCTCGAACAGGCTTCGTTGGCCGAGTACTACTTTCAACTACGTGGCCAGGATGCTCTACAGGACTTGTACAACCGAACCGTGCAAGCCGACCAGCAAGCGCTTGCATTAACGCAGGTACTCGTGGATACGGGAATCGACAGCCCGGAATCCACCGCGCAGGCCGAGGTGACGCTTCGCGGCGCGCAGGAGGCCGGTGCCGGTATTGCGTCCAATCGCGCCCTCTATGAGCACGCCATTGCCACACTGATCGGCCAACCGGCCTCAAGCTTCTCCATGCCGGTACGCAGCCTGACCACACCGCTTCCCGCCATTCCGGTCGGCGTTCCTTCGCAACTGTTGCAGCGGAGACCCGACATCGCAGCCGCCGAACGTACGCTCGCCGAGGCCAACGCGCTCATTGGCTATGAAAAGGCTGCCTACTACCCGCAGCTCACTCTAACCGGTGCCGGGGGCCTTGAGTCGTCCTCCATCACGACACTTTTTTCCGTTCCGGGCTTCTTTTGGTCTGCGGGTGCTTCCGCCTCGCAGTTCATCTTCGACGCTGGATTGCGGAAAGCCACGGTCGCGCAATACACCGCGCAGTACAACTCGGACGTGGCCCTGTATCGCCAGACCGTACTCGTGGCCTTCCAGCAGGTGGAGGACTACATCTCTACCATCCGTGTAGCCAACGATCAGGACATTCGCGAAGAGGCGGCGGTAGCCGCTGCCCAACGCTATCTCGATATTGCCCAGACCCGCTACAAGACCGGTCTCGACCCCTACCTCAACGTCATCACCGCCCAGACCACGCTGTTGACCAACCAACAGACCCAGGTGACGCTGCGGGTCAGTGAGATGACGGCCGCCGTGCAGCTTATCCAGGCACTCGGAGGCGGATGGGATACGACCCAGCTGCCCGCGGCGCGCACCATTACGAGTGCAGGAGCGGCCCGTCAAGCCGCGAGTACCCCCTGATAGGACACAGCGGAACGGTATGACATAGAGGATTAGCCTGGTCCGTACGCACGCTTAAACTGCCATCCTGAGTGCGTTTGTGAAGCCGCTTTGTGGATGTGCCACGGCTCAGGCTCAAAGCGAGCCTTTTCGTTGTGCAGAACCGTTCATGGCACTGCGCATACTCAGACACTTCGTTCTATTGGCATCCGATGGAAAGCTCGCCCTCGCGGAAAAAGAAGGACATCGCAGAACTGGCAATCGGGTATGGGCTGATCCTGCTTGTGCTTTGGACGCCGCCACCCTGGCAGCGCCGCATCTATCTGGTGGCCGCCGGTTTTCTGATCCTGGCCTCAATCCGTCCCGGCGAGACCTGGCGCGGTTTGGGTCTCTCGAGCCGCCATCTTCTTCGTTCCGGTACCATCCCCGTGGTCGCCGTCGCTTTGGCAATCGCCTCCATGCTGGCCGCGCAGCACCTCCATGTCCTGCATGCGCCGAACAACCTCCGGGGTCTGATTGGCCGATTCTGGGGCTACGCGATCTGGTCGTTTGCCCAGCAATTCTTGCTGCTTGACTTCTTTCTGCTTCGCTTCCGGCGTTTATTGCCGGGGAGAATGACGTTCGCTGTAACCTGTGCCGCAGGGATCTTTGCCTTTGCGCACCTGCCTAACCCTGCGCTCACACTGTTTACAGCGATCTGGGGCGTCGTCGCCTGCGTGGCGTTCCTGCGCTATCGCAACCTCTACACATTGGGACTCGCCCATGCGATCCTCGGGATCACCGTAGCCGTCTGCCTGCCCGGCTCCGTGACACACAATATGCATGTCGGCCTAGGCTATTTGCGTTACGGCCATCACGATCACCGCAAAACCAGCGACCACACCGTATCCACCAAGGTGTGAGTCACGGCCGAGGCCGCGACTCGGCGATCCCTGCGCCAGGCCCGGCCATAGAAGACCCCGGCCAACGCAGCCAGCAGCACATAGCGCCAATTGAAATGTGCCGTTCGCTTGTTGAAGTGCGACAACCCAAACAGCACCGCGGTTACGGCCAGCGCTCCCCGGCGTCCCAGCCGCTGCTCCAGCAGGTTCTGCAGCCAGCCGCGAAAGAAGAGTTCCTCCGGCACGGCGATAAACAGGAACGTAAACGTCGCTGCGGAGAGAATCGCCCCGGCTCGTGGCCAGCCGTGATGGAGGTGCAGGAATCCCATCCAGAGGCCGGCGGCAATGGCTACGGGCGCATAGATCGCGAATTCGCGTAGACCCGTAAGCAGATCACGTCCGCGAACGCGTAGATCGAACCCTACGCCCTCCAAGCGGCGGGTGCCAAAAAAACCGAGGATACCCAGATCCAACAAAAGCATCTTGTTGAAGACCGCAAGATGTGGCGGCCATGCCGGCTCAAACCAGCGCAGGTCTACTGCCAATCCCAGAAGCCCCAGCACGGCAAAGTCGCACACGGTCCCACGCTGCATCGGATCGGTCTCGCGTGCCCAGGCGAGCAGCCCGACAACGCCCGGCGGCATAAGCCCATACAAGATCAGCCAGGCCGGCGACATGATCCTGTACGAAAGCGAGACAATGCAGTACGGAATCGCGAGCGCTGCCGATAAGAGCATCATCTGCGCTAGGGATCGCCGCCCGAGCCATGCAAGGCTCCAATGCGACGCAAACCCGGCCAGACAGAACGGTGTTACAAGCAGGCTCGCTGCAAGAACCAGCGCAGTTTGGTGCAGGATCATGTGTTCACCTGCCAACCCGCGCAGCATTGCGACGAATGCCTCGTTCAGAGCATCGAAAATGTGACGTTCGGGTTATGGCATGTACCACGAAGCGCGGCAGAAGACGGCTCCTCAAAGCGTATTCTAAGGCGTGTCGTGACCGCACTGGGTCCCCCCAAAACGGGCCTGCGGCAAAGGATGAACTACATTGGAGATCCTCGCAACGGAACCGCTGATCCACATCACCCCGCAGCCGGAAACCCAAACGGGAGTCAAGACAGCGTCGCTGGCTGCCGTGCGCAGTACCTGCGATCCGGGACTGCTTCAGGAGCCGTGGCTGTTCGACAGCCTTCCGCCAAGCTACGGGCCGGGTGCCTCGGCGGCAGATGTCATCGCCGCGGACGCGCCGCGTCAGGGTGTGTTGCCTCGCGAGTACCGCCAAGCTTCACCTGAGGAGCTGGACCTGCGTATCCGCGCGGCCAAGCACAACCTGGGCGAGCGCGTTGTGATCCTCGGGCATTTTTATCAGCGCGACGAGGTTGTGCGTTATGCGGATTTTGTCGGCGACTCTTTCCAGCTTGCCCAGGCCACGAAGACCAAACCCGATGCGGAGGCGATTGTTTTCTGCGGCGTGCACTTCATGGCCGAGACCGCGGACATGCTCTCAGGCCCGGATCAGGCGGTAATCCTGCCCAATCTTGCCGCCGGTTGCTCCATGGCGGATATGGCCGATCTCGATTCTGTCCTTGCCTGCTGGGAGCAGCTCGAGGAGATCTTCGGCACCAAGCCTGACGCCGAAGGCCGGGTTCCGGTCATTCCGGTGACGTATATGAATTCGTCTGCTGCCCTGAAGGCGTTTTGCGGCGAACACGGCGGTATCGTCTGCACCTCTTCCAACGCGAGCACGGTACTCGCATGGGCCTACGCACATGGCCAGCGTGTGCTCTTCTTCCCCGACCAGCACCTTGGCCGCAATACCGCAAAGGCGATGGGTATTCCACTGGCGCAGATGCCTTTATGGAACCCACGCAAGCCGATGGGCGGCAATGCCGCCGAGGTCTTGCAGGAGGCAAAGGTCATTCTTTGGCATGGCTTCTGTTCCGTGCACAAGCGCTTCTCCGTGGAGCAAATTGAGCATGCCCGCGCCACCTATCCTGATGTGCGTGTCATTGTGCATCCGGAGTGCCCCGTGGAGGTGGTCGACGCCGCTGACGAGTCCGGCTCGACCGACTACATCCGCAAGGCGGTTGAGGCGGCCGCACCCGGCGCCGTCATCGCGATCGGCACGGAGATCAACCTCGTGCAACGCCTCGCGGCCGACCACCCGGATAAAACTATCTTCTGTCTGGACCCGGTCGTCTGCCCCTGCTCCACCATGTACCGCATCCATCCCGGCTATCTGGCCTGGGTGCTTGAATCGATAGAGCGTGGTGAACGCCCGAACCGGATTCAAGTGCCGGAGGCTGTTGCCATCCCCGCACGGGTCGCGCTCGAACGTATGCTGGCGATTCGCCCAGCGCCGGTTAGCTTCGCCGGCGGCACGAGGCAAGCATGAAGGTCATCGTGGTCGGTAGCGGCGTTGCCGGATTGGTGGCCGCTCTAGAACTTGCCCGCGCCCACACAGTGACCCTGGTCACCAAGTCGCGCCTGTCGGAAAGCAACACCCGTTATGCGCAGGGCGGCATTGCGGCGGTGATGACCGCCGAGGATAGCGTCTCTGAGCATGTGGCAGACACCCTCCGCGCCGGTGCAGGCCTTTGCCGCCCCGAGGCCGTGAAGATTTTGTGCTTCGAAGGCCCGATTCGTGTGCGTGATCTGATCGCGCTTGGGGTAGGCTTCGACCGTAAACACGGCGTGCTCGCACAGGGTCGGGAGGCTGCCCATTCGCGCGCCCGCGTCCTGCATGCCGGCGGCGATGCAACCGGACTCGCGATCGAGACGGCGCTTGTGGCCGCGGTTCGCGATGCCGACATCGCCGTGCTGGAGCACACCTTCGCCTTGGATCTGGTGCTCGAAGGGGAACGTGTACGAGGACTCCAAGTACTTGATTCCGATGGAAAAAAGACCACGCTGCAAGCCGAGGCCGTCGTGCTCGCAAGTGGCGGTGCCGGACATCTTTACCCCTACACCACCAATCCCAGCGTAGCCACGGGCGACGGTGTCGCACTCGCGTTGCGTGCCGGCGCGCAACTCGCTGATCTGGAGTTTTACCAGTTCCACCCCACAGCCCTCTCCGCGTCGGGTGGCTTTCTGATCTCGGAGGCGGTGCGCGGCGATGGCGCGGTTCTCCGTGCCGCCGATGGCAGCCGCTTCATGCAGTCCGTGCATCCTGATGCCGAACTCGCTCCACGCGACGTGGTAGCTCGTGGTATCGCCGAGCAGATGACGCGCCAGGGCGGCCAACCGGTGTTGCTCGATGCCACGGCCCTCGGTGCCGAGTTTCTCGCCCAACGCTTTCCGACCATCAACGCAGCTTGCCTTCGCGCCGGTCTCGACTGGGGCAGGCAGCCGGTTCCTGTTGCGCCCGCGGCCCACTATTGGATGGGTGGCGTTCGCACCGACGTCGCGGGACGTACTTCCTTGCCGGGCTTGTTCGCCGTCGGTGAGGTCGCCTGCACGGGCGTGCATGGTGCCAATCGCCTGGCCTCGAACTCTCTCCTGGAGAGCCTCGTCTTTGCGTGGCGAGCCGCAAACCTCCTGGTTGAAGAAGGATCCGAGTGCGTCCGCCGCTGGCCTGCATCGGAGGAGAGTGATGGCGTACACCTGGAGCTTGCCCCACTGACCGAACATGCCTCTGAGCCGCTGCCCTCACGCAGCGCCTTGCAACAGCTGATGTGGCAGAGCGCTGGAATCTCGCGTGATGCCTTGGGACTCGCCACGGCACAATCCTTACTGGATAGTTGGACCCTCCGTCCTGAGACAACCCACGAGCACGAGACGGCAAACCTCCTGCTGCTCGCACGCGCGGTCGTCGCCGCTGCCGCGGAACGTGAAGAGTCGCGTGGCGCGCACGCCCGCAGTGATTTTCCCGCGCCCGAAGAGACGCAACGGCACCACATCGCCGTCGGAGCTCAGGTCAAGGTTCCTTGTTGATTCCGTTGATCCCGCTAAGCCCTGCTGCCGTCGAGCGCATCGTCCGTCTCGCGCTCGAGGAGGATGCACCCTGGGGTGACCTCACCTCGCAGACCTTTCTGCCGCCCGAGGCGCGCGTGGTGGCCAGTCTGGTGGCGCGTGAGGCTGGCGTACTGAGCGGAGAGCCCCTCTTTACGGCGGCGATGCAGCTCACAGACGCAGGGGTTGACGTTCGCTGGCAGCGAGGGGATGGGCAAGCGTTTCAGGCAGGCGATATCCTCGCCATCGCTGAAGGCTCGGCCCAGTCCGTGCTGCAGGCGGAACGCGTTGCGCTGAACTTCGTCCAGCGGCTCTCCGGCATAGCTACGCTGACCGCCCACTTCGTTGCCGAGATCGCCGGGACGAAGGCGCGCATCGTCGATACCCGCAAGACAACTCCCGGCCTACGCTACTTCGAGCGCTACGCTGTGCGCTGCGGTGGTGGTTTTAATCACCGGTATTCCCTCTCCGACGCCGTCATGGCCAAGGATAATCACCTCGCTGTCCTCGCAAAGTCGGCTGATGGGAGTCTGACGCAGGCCTTGCAGGCGGCCCGCGCTCGCCTGCCGCATACCATGCAGGTGGAGGTCGAAGTTGATCGCCCCGACCAGATCGAACCTGTACTCGCTGCCGGAGTCGACACAATTTTGCTTGATAACTTCTCCCTGTCCGACATGCGCGCTGCAGTGGGCAAAATCGCCGGCCGAGCTCTTGTGGAAGCTAGTGGTTCGGTGCGCCTCGACACCGTCGGCGAGGTCGCCCGCACAGGTGTGGACATCATCTCGGTCGGTGCCTTGACCCACAGCGTTCGCTCCCTCGACCTGGGACTCGATATCCTCTCCGAGGCCTGAAGCGTGATCTATCTTGACGCAGCCGCGACCACGCCCGTCCGCCGCGAGGCGCTCGAGGCCATGTGGCCTTATCTAACCGGTGCGTTCGGCAATGCGTCCAGCCGTCACAGCGTCGGCGAGCAGGCTGCCCGGGCACTCGTCTCGGCGCGAGAGCGCGTGGCAGCCGTGCTGGGTTGCCGCGCCGGCGAGATCATCTTTACCTCCGGCGGCACCGAGGCCGACAATCTCGCGATCAAAGGTCTTGCTCTGGCCTCACCGCGTGGACGCCATATTGTTACGACCGCGATTGAACACGAAGCCGTGCTCGCTAGCTGCGACTATCTTCAGCGTCATCACGGCTTCGAAATCACCTATCTGCCAGTAGACAATCACGCCTGTGTTCGGTCCAGCGACTTCGCATCCGCTCTTCGGCCTGACACAACTCTCTGCACGGCCATGCTGGCCAACAATGAGGTGGGCACAATCCAACCCGTGGCCGAACTCGCCGCGCTCGCGCACCGGCATGGCATCCCGTTCCACACGGATGCCGTACAGGCCTGCGGTTCCCTGCCGCTACATACATCCCAGCTCGGCGTCGATGCGATGAGTCTCTCCGGGCACAAGTTCGGAGCCCCGAAGGGCGTAGGAGCCTTGTTTTTACGCGGTCGGTTCACTGTAGAACCCGTGTTGCACGGCGGAGGCCAGGAGCGCGGCCGGCGCTCCGGCACCGAAAATGTCGCCGGAGCCGTCGCCTTCGCCACAGCGCTCGAACTCTCCCAGCGCGAGCTCACCACCGGTGCCGCTCACACCGGCGCGCTCCGGGACGCACTCATACAGGGAGTCCTCGCGAACGCACCAGGCGCGCTGCTTACCGGGCATCCGACGAACAGACTCCCAAACAATGCCTCTTTCTGCTTTCCCGGCACAAGCGGCGAGGCCGTGCTGCTGCAGTTGGAAGAGCGCGGCGTCCTCTGCTCCAGCGGCTCCGCCTGTGCAGCCGGGATTGATGAGCCCTCGCATGTGCTCGTCGCCATGGGCTACAGCCGCGAGGTCGCGCAAACGGCGGTGCGCTTCACGCTGACCGGCGAAACAACCCATGAGCAAATCGATGAGGTCGTTCTCAAGGTGGGTCAAGCTGTGGAAGCGGTGAGCGCTCTCGGCCTCAGGGCCTAGCTCGGCGATTCAGTCATCACTTTTATGGAATCCGGCCTTGCGCATCGCTACACCGACCTCCGGGTTACGCCCAAACGTCTCCCACACAAAGCCAGTCCGGAGATTCTCGGCCATCAGCATGCCGATGCCGAGATCGATGCCAAGCACATCGGGGTCGTACCAGCCCGTTTCTGGATGGAATGCATCACACGGGCCATATCGTCCCCATGCCTGCGCACCATACCTCGCCTGCTGCGCGCGCAGGGTTTCCAGACATGGCTTGGGCAGAAAGGGCAGCGATCCCGCAGCCGCGCATGGCACAACCGTTCCATTCACACCGCCAAAACTGGGCGGCCCTCCCCAGGCCTTGTACCCCGTTTCTGAATCCGAGGCAGAAATACCCCAGTACTCCGGGCTATACGGTGCCCCCAGGCTTATACAGAACAGCCTATGCGCCTTGGTCGCCAGCACCGAATTTTCGTAGTAGTTTGCAAATGCATCACGCTTACCGCGAAAATCAAACCAGGCGTGGCTGTACTGGTGCACGAATAATGGATCGCGGCTCCCGATAAAACTAAGTTCACCAAAGCTCATCCTGGGTCGCGACCACGCGCTCCACACACTGGCGGGTGCCGGATGAGTTGGAGATCCCATAGCCAGTAAGGGAATCATCATCAATTCGCAGTAATGATCCCACGTCGCCTCGAGAAAGCCTCCATCACGTTTCCATCCCATCCGAAACAGATCACTGCCCTGTAACATCCAAGGCCAGTCGACGCGTTCATAGATCAGGGTGGCGTCACGGACGATCGCGGCATTGGCATGGAAGTAGGCGCGCGCCGTAAGAACGCCGCATAACAACAGCGCGGTATCAATGCTGGAATACTCCACCTTACCGATGGGCTCGCCCGTGTGTACATCGTTGAAATGGCAAAAGAAGCCATGCTCATGGCGTAAACCATGGGCGTGAAACGCCAAGGTGCGGCCCACCTGCATTTCGATCGCGGCAGAGGACGCATAGCCTCGCTTGTGCGCAATACACAGTGCGGTTAGGCCAAAACCGGTCGCCGCGATACTCGACAGCCGGCGCGGGTCGATTGCACCGTCGAGTCCTCGGTTCCTTGCCCGATCCTGCACCTGTCCTGTTGCGCCATCCGCCTGCTCGATGAAGAATTGGCAGCCACGCCGCTGCAAATCGTCCATAAAGGCTTCATCTTCTTGTGTGAGCAAACGGCCGGTCTTGCGCGTCTCCGCTAAGGAACTAGATCCTAAATCATCTGAAAGCAGCCCTGACATTGGCAGCAGGGTTGCGGCCGCTGTCAACGTTATGGCTTGCCGGCGTTCCATCTCAGCGCTCCAGCAACACAACGGCCAACCCTTGCCGCGGCACAGATAGCGTGAGGCTTCCGTCATGCAAGTGCACATGCTCAGCCGGTGCCATGGCTCCAGCGGCCTGTAGACGGGCGACCTGTGCTGGCGTAAGGTCGCCGGGAGGGCGACCCATGGCATTAAATTCTTTCAACACATTGCCATGGTCTTCATCCACGCGGAGGATCTGGGCTTGTGCCCCCTTATGCAAACCCTTGAACACCAGCATAAAATTCTTGCTCACCGCAACCCCCGGTGAAGGCGGCGTATAACTGGCTCCCGTGCCATCCGGGGACGCATAGCTCCAGAGCGCCACGGCGATGTGATGAGCGTCCTCTGTTGCGAGAACGGTATCTGAATCTACGGCAAGCCGCCGATCCCCCAGCTGGTGCAGCGCCCGGAACACATTCAGCGCAGGCTTTGGGATGTGGTCGGCTGCGACGAGGCCAAAACCTCCATAAAACGGCGAGCGCACGACACCCTGTTCCTCAAATACATCAGAAAAGGCCCAGTAGCTCATGTTCTCGATCAGCCCATCGCAAAGCCTGATGTTATTGGCCAGCCACGGACCGATAAAAATCGAATCCGTGACATCCGGTTCGTTCGCATAACTCGCGTTGTACTCTGAAAAGATCAGCGGCAGGTGCGGCATGGCAGATTGCGCTATCTGCTCATGCACCATCTTCACCGCGCGCCACACCATCGTATCGCGCGCTACATCCTCATTCGTGCCCAGGACGTTATCGGCCGTGTCATTGGCGTAGACATGTGTTGACACGAAATCGATCGGCACATCGGCCCCGTGCACATGGCCGAGAAAGGGTGTAACCCAGGCCGCTTGTGCCGTCGATGGCCCGCCCACTTGCAGGCGCGGGGAGACTCCCTTGAGCGCACGCGCGGTATGGTCATATAACTCGAAATACGTCGCCTGTTTCGGAGCGCCACCCCAGAAGTCCAGGTTCGGCTCGTTCCAAACCTCAAATTTCCAACCAGCAACTTCATTCATTCCATATCGCGCCACCAGGTGCTGCGCAAAGGCCGCAATCATGGCATCCCAGACTTTATAGTCTTGGGGTGGCGAGACGTTGGGGTGATACCAGAAAGGATGCAGTGCCTTTGGGTTAGAGGCCATCTTCTCCGGCATAAAGCTCAGTTCGACGAAAGGCCGCACACCCTGGGCGAGCAACCCGTCATAGATCTGGTCGATATAGGAAAAGTTATAGACTGATGCGTCATTGGCGGCCTGCGCTGCCAGTCCCGGATTCTTCGTCTGCCGGTCGGGGTCATACAGTCCTACTTCGTCCATCAGGATGCCGTGAAAGCGAACCGACTGAAAGCCGGTCGCTTGCTTGACCGTACGCAGGTCCTGCCGATAACTATCGCGCAGAGAAAGAATGGCACGCCCGGAGCCGAACGTCTGCTCCCAGAAGTGCGGGAAGGGCGTAGTCGGTGCCGTCGTGTCAATCGTAATTCGGTCGGGAGATTGCGCATATGATGCGTTCACTGCGCCGCACAAAGCAGCGAACCACAGCAACGGCACTGCCAGGCCATAGATTGCTGTCTTCCGTTCCAAACGTTTCTCCTGTTCCTTGCTTGCAGCAGAAGCATGCAAGCGCCAACGACCCGCGACTGAGGCTGTCAGCTGATCCGTGCTTTAAATCTAGAAACTAAAACGTGCTTGTAGGTTCACGGTGCGACCCGAAAGTCCGCCCGTTGCCTGTCCGAAGTTCGTGTCCTGCACATTGGTGACCAAGGTGCTCGGGTTCAGATTGATCTCATTGAACATATTGAAGGCGTCCGCACGAATTTCGATTTGCCCGCCCTCACCCAGGACTCGCGCTTTGGGCAGACCGAATGCCTTGGCCACCGTCAGATCGAGATCCTGGTAGCCGGGCCCGTTGAATGAGTTCCGTGAGACGCCGGGCAGAGGCGCGATGCCGCCAGCGGCAACGACTGGCTGAACGAAGTAGGGTGTCGTTGGACTTGACAGCGGAAAGTTGATGTTTGGCCGGCCGTTTTCAAAGGCTGTATTGCTGGTGTTATGGCCGGTTCCACCCAGAAAAGCCGTGGGCCGCAGCAGGTTGTAGGGGCTCGAAGCATAGTAAGCGTTTCCCCCGACGACCGGAACCTGCGGCGTGAAAGGGTAGCCGTTATGAACGTTGTAGATGCCGCTGAAGGAGAAGCCATCGACAAGCTTTGAGAGCAGACTGCTGTTATGGAAGAAGACCGGTTGCCAAAGCGCACTGAGCTTAAAGGCCTTGCCGAAGTTGAAATCGGCACGACCATAGGCGAGGTCGGGCCGTTCCGGATAGGGGTCAAACTCATAGGGACCCGAGTCGGTATCCATGATCTTCTGCCAGGTGAACTCCCCGTCAAATTGGATGCCATGCGATAACTGATGTTTGATTCCCACCAGCAAGGCATTGCTGTTGGAATGGCCAGTGTTATAGAACGCGTTGATGTTTTGCACCAGCGGATTGAATGGCGTGCCATTCACCGCTGCGACCGCGTAAGGTAAGGTTTGAATGCTGATGTGACGGCGAAGTCCGCCCTCATAAGCCACTGTCCCAACCTGGCGATGGCCTAGATCTAGCTCCGTATCCAAGGAAAAGTGTTCTGTGTAGATCGTTGGCTGGTTGCCTTGATAGGCCGTTAGCGAGGTTCCCCCTGCGATGGGCAGATTGGCGGAGTTAAAACCGCCTACCGCATTGGGATTGGCGGGATACCCGAACAGTGAATTCGGACTGCTGGCTACCGAGTAGGAGATACGGGGGTCGATGGTAGCAACACCACCGGCGATGCTGCTGTTATTGTATGTCGCGTTCAAGGTACTTGGAGAGTTACCAAACTCATTGGCTGAAAGTGCGATTTCAGTCTGGTTATAGTTCAGGCCAAAGCCGCCGCGCAGCACCGCTTTGCCCTTGAGAAAGGCCGGGCTATACGCGAAACCGAACTCCGGGCTGACGTTGCCCTTCTGCGGCACAGTCTGGTTGCCGCCCACACGAACGTTGAGCCCGGTATAGGTCGCGGCCCCCGTCCCGAACTGCACCGTGGCCAGATTATTCTGTTTGGCCGAGAGTGGGCCGAAGTAGGAGTAACGCAGGCCCACATTTAAGGTGACGTTCGCCTTCACCTTCCAGGCATCCTGCACAAAAAATCCATAAATATCCTCACGATTATCTTGCCGGTTCACGAAGGGCTGGCCGGTGGCGGGATTAAATACGGCGCTCTCCGCATGCGGGGCATCGTTGAGGAAATCAAAGATATTGTAGAAGTTGTAGTTAGGGTGGGCCGCGCCGACGTTGTTGTTCAGGTATTGGAGGCGTACGACCTCGCCGCCGAACTTTACGGTGTGGTTCCCACTCACCTTGGTAGCGACGTCCTTAAAGTTATAGGTGTGCTGGTTCAACACGCTGGGCCCGGTTGCACCGAAGTAGTTCAGCGTGATGTTGCCGATGCCATCGATGTTGTCTTGCGGCAGGCCGAAGGGTTCCTGAGGATTGGAGGTCAGTTCATTCCAGCGAAACCCTGCATCGTTAACCCGAGCCTCATTAAACAAACTTGAAGAAAACACATGGTTATAGATCAGCGAATAGGCATCGTTGGTTTGGGTGTGGATGAAGAAGTTATATGCCCGCACTGTGCCGTTGTAGTCGGTCTTGCTGAGAGGCACCCAATAGATGGCAAAGGCAACGTGATCCTTCTGCGTGATATCGGTATCGACCCGGCCGTTGTATTGCGAGGCCGTCTGGCTGGTGGGGTTCACCGTATTGTAGAGCGCAATATCAGGCGTATTGGTAAGCCCGCTCCCCACGCCGGGGTTGGTACTGCTGACGAAGCCAAGATCCTGGGTACCCCGCGGCTGATTCAGCGGAGAGCCGAGATTGAGGCCCTGGCCTGTGATCGAGCGGCAGTTCACACCTTCCTGCAAACCGATGTTGCTGCAGGTTTGATCGATGATAGAGGACGAAGAGACCGCCGACCCTGGAAAGCTCAGCAGGGTCGACGCGATGCTGCCGGTCGGGGCAAGTGCGCGAAAGGCAGCAGTGTCATACCATCCGGTGCCTGTCTGGTTGGACTGATTGCGTTGTGTCTCGTAGGCAAAGAACGCGAAGAGCCTGTTGTGCAGAATGGGGCCGCCCACGCTGCCGCCGAACTGGTTAAGCCGGTTCTCATCGCGCAAAAGCCCGCGTGCGGCCGGCGAACCGGCATTAAACGTGTTCGCTCCGTTGTAGCGTTGGTAGGCGTTCAGGCCTGGGCGGCTGGCACGGAAGAAACCGCTGCCGTGGAATTGGTTGGTACCGGTCTTGGAGGTGACCTGGATCTGCGCACCGCTGAAACGGCCCTGCTCCGCGTCGTAATCGTTGGCGATGACCTTGACGTTGCCGACAGAGTCCTCACTCGGGGTGATGACGGAGGATCCACCGTAGACCGCCGAAACGGTGCTGATACCGTCCACCTGCACGCTGTTGGTCTCGTTCTGGCCGCCGTTAGCGTTGGCCTGCGGCACGTTCTCGGTCTGGAAGATACCGTTGCCGCGCCCACTGCCGCCGGGGCCCTGACTACCCGGCAGATTGCTGTTGCCCGTGGCCGTTTGAGAGCCGTCGCCGAAGACACCCGGGGCGAGCTGCGCGAGTTGAAAGACATCACGCCCCGAGGCGGCCAGGTGCTGGATCTGGTTGGAATCCACATTGCCGTTAATCGAGGCTGTCTCGGTGTCGAGCGCAGGGGTGGCGTCACCCTGCACCTCGACGGTGGTCGTCGCGTTCTCCACGTCGAGCTGGACATTGACGGCGTTTGCCTGATCGGGGTTGACCGTCAGCGCCTGCAGAAGCTTCTGCTGAAAGCCGTTTGCCTTCACGCTCAGGCTAAAGTGATCCGGCGGCAAGGCGTTGAAGTTAAAGACGCCACTGGCGTTGGCCACCGCGACCGTGGCGTGGTTGTTCTCGGTGTCGGTCAGCGTCAACGTCGCTCCAGGGATCGCGGCCCCGGCGGGATCGGTGACTGTGCCTTGGATCGAAGCACGGAACTGGGCTCGGGCGACGCCCCCGAGCGCAAGCGAGCAGCAGAGCGCCAGAACGGGCCTGTGATGTGAGTGAGAACGAGCCATGAGTGCCTCCCATGCGCAGGCAGCGGCATGAAGTGTTCAGTTAACCGTTTGCCTATGCGGGTGAGTTTTACGCGCGTCCTCCCTGCGCTGTCAATATGCGGCGGCGGCGGACAGGTTTTCGCTGAAAACACTCTCAGTGGCGGCCCGGGCTGTGTCAGACTTTGGGGGTGAGCGGAAAATTGGGACCTTCCGGCGTGCCCGCACGCGCCAGTCTAAAGGTCCTCTCAGAGCATCTCGGCTTGTCGGCGGCGGCAATCTCACGTGTGCTCAATGGCGCACCGGCGGCCCGGTCCATCCCGCAGGCGACGCAGGAACGCATCTTCGCGGCTGCCCGCGAGCTCAACTACAAGCCAAACGTTCTCGCCCGCTCGCTGCGTCGCGGCCGCTCGATGACGCTGGGGGTGCTGATTCCCGAGCTCTCCGACGGGTATGAGGCCATGGTTTTGGGTGGCCTGGAGCAAGGGCTGATGCAGCGGGGCTACTTCTTCTTTTTGATCAGCCACCACCATCGCGCCGAGTTGGTGGATCGCGCCCTGACCATGCTCACGGAACGCGCCGTGGATGGCCTCGTCGCGATCGACACCCCGTTGCCGCGGCAGCTGCACACGCCGACGGTCACGGTCTCCTGCCCCAGCGCGCACGAGGGGGCCATCCATATCTTACTGAACCAGAGCCGGGCGGCGGATCTGGCAGTCAGCTACCTCGTCGGACTTGGCCATCGGCACATCGCCTACATCAAGGGCCAGAGCTTCAGCTCGGACACCGAAGCCCGTTGGGCTGCGATCGTAGAGACCGCACAGAAGTTTCGCGTTCCCATCGATCCCGACCTGACGGTCGCCTTAGAGGGCGAGCAGCCCACACATGAACCGGGATACTTCGCGGCGCAGCGCCTCCTCGCCTCCGGCCGGCCCTTTACCGCGCTGTTCACGTTCAATGACATTTCAGCGATTGGCGCGATTCGTGCCCTGCGCGAGGCGGGCCGGCGGGTTCCGGAGGATGTTTCCGTGATCGGATTCGACGACATTCAGTCCGCCGCGTTTCAGAATCCCGCCCTGACGACCGTGCGCCAGCCGCTGCACACCATGGGCATGCTGGCGGCCGAGACGCTGGTTCGCCAGATCGACGGTGCGGCCGCGAACGCCTCCGGGCAGGCTTCGGCTTCGACCCAGTCCAGAATCATCACCGTCGATCCGGAGCTCATCGTTCGGGAGTCCACATGCGCCGCTTCGGCCAGCCAACCTCGCAGACGGACCAAAGCGTGAGCGGAAGGCGTGCCCGCTTCGTTCTGGGCTTCGCCTTTCTGCTGACCGGCATGGGGACAGCGCTTCTGGGAGCCGCGTTGCCGGCCCTCCTTGCCGAGTGGCACCTGAGCGACCGGACCGGTGGTTCCCTGCTGTTCAGCGCCTTCGCCGGCTCCACGCTGGGGGCGTTGCTGGTGCGCCGTGCGCTCCACGTGCTGGCCGGGGTTGGTCTGGCGATCTCCGCAGCGGCCATCGGATACCTGTCCCAGGCTCGCGGCGGCTTTTTCTCCCCCGCCTTTTTCCTCTACGGCATCGGCCTGGGCGTCACCATGACGGCTATCAGCATTCTGTGGGCTCGCGAGGCACTGCCCAGCCGCAGCCTGCTGGAGATGAACCGGCTGAACCTGCTGTGGGCCTCCGGTGCCTGCCTCGCACCCGCCTTCGCCACACGATCCCTGCACGTAATCTCCGTAACCCGCCTGTTCGGAGGGGCCGCGGTGGCCTTTGCCCTCACTGCGGCCGCCACGTTCCTGGTTAGCGGCCGGAGGTCACCGGAGCTATCCCGAGCCGAAGAATCGGGAGCCGGAGAATTACAAGCCGAAGGATTGCACCCCGGGGGATTGCAGCCGGACGCGAAGCAGCCCCTTGTCCCGGCGCGGCTTTGGATCTTTGCCGCAGCGGCCGTGGCGCTCGAGACCGCCCTGGGGAGTTGGCTTACCACCTATGCGGAGCGTGTGACGCACCAAACGGGCATGGCCGTGTGGGCAAATTCGGCGTTCTGGATGGGGCTTTTGCTCAGCCGGGCGGCCCACTCGGCCGCCGCGGCTTGGCGACCGCACTTCCGTGCGGGATTGCTGTGGCACCTCTCCGCCGTTGCCGTTTCGACCGCTTTTCTTATCGCCTCGCCGCGTGGGACGGCGCTACCGCTTGCCGCCTTCTGCGCCGGCGCGGGATTGGGTCCGTTGTACCCGCTGGCGCTGTCGCTCGCGCTGCCGCACTACCGCTCCGGAGCAGTGTTTGTGGCTTGCGGAATCGGTGCCGCTTTCCTCCCCTGGATTACGGGCGCGCTTTCCACAGCGGCCCAGTCGCTGCGCGCCGGACTGCTGGCCCCCTGTGCTACGGTGGTGATTCTGCTGGTAGCTGGGAGCTCCGTGCGGCGGCGGATCCCGGAACACATCTAGGTTCCTGGCCCAATATTCACAAGGGATTGGGACTCGACGTACACCTACCCACAAGGCGTAGTATTCTCAGAAAGCGCCCCCAAAGAGCATTGCTCGGGCCTGAGGAGAGTTCACCATGGCCGCATCCGCCGTTCATCCGTTCGAAACCGAAGCCGGCCAACCTAGCGGGACCCCGCCGGCGGGGTTCGGATCGCGCGCCACCGCGCTACAGGTTATCCGCCGCAACGGCAGCTTTTCGCCGTTCGATCCGGCCAAGATCGGCAACGCGATCACCAAGGCCTTTGTGGCCGTCGAAGGCTCCGGGGCGACAGCCTCCCGGCGCATCCATGAGTCGGTCGAGGCGCTCGTGCAGCACATCGTCGAGGCGCTCGCCCGCCGCGCCGACGGTGCCCGCGCCCTGCACATCGAGGATATCCAGGATCAGGTCGAGCTCGCCATGATGCGTGCCGGCGAGCACAAGGTCGCTCGCGCCTATGTGCTCTACCGCGAAGAGCGCGCGCAGGAGCGCCGCCGCCGTGAAGAGACCAGCCCGGCGATCGTCCGCCAGCCGAGCCTGCATGTGCAGTTCAAGGATGGCCGCCTCGAGCCGCTCGATGAGGTGGGTCTGACCCAGACCCTCGCCACGGCCTGCGAGGGGCTCGCCGATGTCACCGTCGAGGCCGTCATGGCCGAGGTACGCCGCAATCTTTACGACGGCATTCAGATTCACGAGCTCGGCCTCGCGCAAGTCATGGCTGCCCGCTCGCTGGTCGAGCAGGAACCCAATTACGCCTACGTCAGCGCCCGACTGCTACTGAATAACTTGCGTGATGAGGCCTTCGGTTTCATCATGCCCGGCTCGGTGATCGCGTCGCAGCTACACCTCCGCGATATCGCCTATGCGGAGTACTTCCCCGAGTTCGTCAAGCAGGCTGTCAAGCTCGAGATCCTCGATAAAGAGCTGCAGGCCTTTGATCTGTCGCGTCTGGCTGCGGCGCTCAAGCCGGAGCGTGATCGCCAGTTCCAGTTCCTTGGCTTGCAAACGCTTTACGATCGCTACTTCCTGCACAAGGGCGGTGTCCGCTTCGAACTGCCGCAGGCCTTTTTCATGCGTGTGGCCATGGGTCTCGCCATGCGCGAGATTGATCGTGACAACCGTGCCATCGAGTTCTACGAGCTGCTCTCGTCCTTCGATTTCATGTGCTCGACGCCGACGCTGTTCAACGCCGGCACCCTACGGCCGCAGCTCAGCTCCTGCTTTCTGACCACGGTTGCCGACGACCTTGACGGCATCTTTAAGGCCATCAAAGACAATGCGCTGCTCTCCAAATACGCCGGCGGCCTCGGCAACGACTGGTCCGGCGTCCGCGGGCTTGGTTCGCACATTCGCGGGACCAATGGCGAGAGTCAGGGTGTGGTTCCCTTCCTCAAGGTCGCCAACGATACCGCCATCGCGGTGAACCAGGGTGGCAAGCGCAAGGGCGCAGTATGCGGCTATCTGGAGACCTGGCACATCGACGTCGAGGAGTTCCTCGACCTCCGCAAGAACACCGGCGACGACCGCCGCCGCACCCACGACATGAACACGGCCAACTGGATCCCGGACCTCTTCATGGAGCGCGTCGAGGCCGATGGCCCCTGGACGCTGTTCTCGCCCGACGAGGTGCCCGAACTGCACGACCTGTATGGCCGTGCCTTTGAGCAGAAATACGAGTTCTACGAGGCCAAGGCCGCGCGCGGGGAGATTAAGGTCTTCCGCACCCTGAAGGCCCTTGATCTGTGGCGCCGCATGTTGACCATGGTCTTTGAGACCGGCCACCCCTGGATCACGTTCAAGGACCCGTGCAACCTACGTTCGCCGCAACAACATATCGGTGTCGTGCACAGCTCCAATCTCTGCACCGAGATCACGCTGAACACCTCCGTGCGTGAGATCGCCGTCTGCAACCTCGGCTCGATCAATCTGGCGAACCATACCACAGACAAAGGCCTGGACGGCGAGCATCTGAAGCGCACCGTCACCACCGCGATGCGCATGCTCGATAACGTCATCGACATCAACTTCTACACCGTGCCCGAGGCCCGCGCCTCGAACCTGCGCCACCGGCCCGTGGGCCTGGGCATCATGGGCTACCAGGACGCGCTGTACACCTTGCGCATCCCGTTCAGCTCCGACGAGGCGACGAGCTTCGCCGATAGCAGCATGGAGCTCGTGAGCTACTACGCGATCGAGGCCTCGGTGAATCTCGCGGCGGAACGCGGACGCTATGCTACCTTCGAGGGCTCGCTGTGGAGCAAGGGCATCTTGCCCTTCGATTCGGTTGAAATTCTGCAACAGAACCGCACGCACCCGCTGCAGCTGGACCGCTCCTCCACGCTCGACTGGGAGGGCCTGCGCGAGCGCGTGAAGACGGTCGGGATGCGCCACTCGAACACCATGGCCATCGCGCCGACGGCGACGATCTCCAACATCTGCGGCGTCACGCAGTCTATCGAGCCGACCTACCAGAACCTCTTCGTCAAATCCAACATGAGCGGCGACTTCACCGTCGCCAACGCCTCGCTGGTGCACGATCTGAAGGCCCGCGGCCTGTGGGATGAGGTTATGATCTCCGACCTGAAATACTTCGACGGCTCGCTTGGCGCGATCGACCGCGTCCCCGCCGACCTGAAGGCCCTTTACGCCACCTCCTTCGAGGTCGAACCGACGTGGCTGATCCAGGCCGCTGCCCGCCGCCAGAAGTGGATCGACCAAGCGCAATCGCTCAACCTCTACATCGCCCAGCCCAGCGGCAAGCGGCTCGACACGCTCTACCGCGAGGCTTGGCATGCCGGTCTGAAGACAACCTACTACCTGCGCTCGCGCTCGGCGACGCACGTTGAAAAATCCACGCTGAAGCGGACAGATGGCAAGCTGAATGCCGTGTCGCTACTCGCCGCTGCGGACTCCATCAAGGTCTGCGCGATCGACGACCCGACCTGTGAGGCCTGCCAGTAACGCGGTCCTGCTCTTCTAGTTGTCATTCCCGAAGGGAATCTGTGTTTTGCTTCGGGCCGGCCAATCACACAGCCCCGAAGGCGCGTCACATAACAGCCTATGCCGGAGGCCTAGGTGTAATTCGAGGTTGCAGTAGAGGACTGAAAGCCCGATCCATAGACGCGCCGGAATTCTATGGAACGGGCCTTCAGCCCTCAGACTCTCGCCGGTGGCGCTAGGGATCGGTTTCACAATTACCTGGCATGCTCACCGAGCTGCATGACGTTTGCCCTATGGGGCCTTTGCGATGTCACCACAAAGGATCGCTATATTTCAACATCTCACCCCAACATCTTGTGCCCACTTTGCTACACTAAAGGTGCAAGTACACAAGACCCACGGAGTTTTATGAGCCTCTTCGACGACTGGAACAGCCCCTCTGAAACCGCAGCGCCGCCCGCCCCCGTCAAGGTGCCGGTCGTCACCTCCGTTCGTGTGGAGTCGGCCGAGACCGTGCCTGTTTCCGCACAGCCGTCCGTTTCGCCGCACCTGGCTGCCAGCCCGGCAACCGCGAGTGCCGACCCCATCGAGCGCGGGGGTGCGCGCATCCGCGTGGATGACAAGGCCATGATCAACTGCCGCGCCGACGTCAACCAGCTGCTGCCGCTCAAGTACAAGTGGGCGTGGGAGAAGTATCTCGCCGGTTGCAACAATCACTGGATGCCGACCGAGATTTCCATGCAGGCCGACATCGCCCTGTGGAAGAGCTCCAACGGCCTCTCGGATGACGAGCGCCGCGCCATCAAGCGCAACCTCGGTTTCTTCGCGGCTTCGGAGTCGCTCGTCGCCAACAATATTGTGCTCGCGACCTATCGCCACCTCACCAACCCCGAGTGCCGCCAGTACCTTCTGCGCCAGGCCTTTGAAGAGGCCGTCCACACCCACACCTTCCAGTACATCGTCGAGTCGCTCGGCCTGGACGAAGGTGAGCTCTTTAACATGTACCGCGAGGTCCCCTCGATCACCGAAAAGGCCGCCTGGGCGATCAAATACACGCAGCATCTCTCGGATCCGAACTTCACCACGGGCACGCCCGAGACCGACCAGGCGCTGGTGCGCGATCTCATCGCCTTCTACGTCGTCTTCGAGGGCATGTGGTTTTACACCGGCTTCGCGCAGATCCTCTCCCTTGGCCGCCGCAATAAAATGGTCGGCATCGCCGAGCAGTACCAGTACATCCTGCGCGATGAGAGCATTCATCTGAACTTCGGCATCGACGTCATCAACCAGATCAAGGCGGAAAACCCGCACATCTGGTCCGCCGCCTTCCAAGAAGAGGTTCGCGGGATGCTGCGCACCGCCGCCGAGCTCGAGGCCGCCTACAGTCGTGACACGATGCCCAAGGGCTTTCTTGGCCTGAGCGCGGCCGCCTGCGGCGAGTACATGCACTTCATCGCCAACCGCCGCTGCGCGCAGCTGGGCCTGGAGCCGGTCTTCGCCGAGACCGAAAACCCCTTCCCCTGGATGAGCGAAGCCATGGATCTGAAGAAGGAGAAGAACTTTTTCGAGACCCGCGTGATCGAGTACCAGAACGGCGGCTCGCTCGCCTGGGATTAGGGACGCCTTCTGGTCCGCTTCCAGCTGCGCACCAAGTGGTTGAGCCGTTGTAGTTGTTCCGCAGATGCGGCTGTCCTTAAGGCAGCCGCATTCCTGCGTATGTGCTCGATATTCGTAGAGGTAAACAGAACAACGGCGTGGGGAAAAGTACCCGAGGCGTATTGCATAAATATGCTCTCCAGCACACCTGATGTGCTGACATCCAGACCCAACTCGCCGTTCCATCTGCGCTGAAGGCCTGGCTCCTCTTTGAAGGCTCCTCGCATCTCGACTGCTGCGCTCCCGATGCTGGAATGCGTGAACACGGCCCCGGGCGCGTGCTCACGGAGCCAAGGCGAGCAGGGAGCAAAAATGCTATGTGGAAACTGCAACACCGGCGTGTATTCGGGTGCGTGACGCAGCGCTTTTGTGATGACCTCCGGCTCGGCCCCAATCCCGAAGGACCTCACCTTGCCCTCGCGCTGCATGCGCTGTAGAAAGAACAACGGCTCCATGGTAAGGAGCACCTCCTCCGCCGGTTCATGCAGCAAAAGCATGTCCACATAGTCGGTGCGAAGCTGGTGAAGGCTCGTTTCCAGACTTTCTTGCATGGTCAGCTCATCAAAGCGTCCCGTCTTGACGAGTTCCCCTGCCCCGCGCCGGATAATTGGGCGCAAACCCGGTAGCACAGACAGGAGTGCGCGCGCCGCGGTCTTGGCCGCCGAGAGTACCACGCCTCGCGGTGGCGGCAGAATGCCCACCTTGGTCGTCAGCGTAACGCGATCCCGTCGGCCTGCAATGAAGTCGCCGACGGCCGACTCCGCCTCCCCGAAGCCATAGGACCGCGCCGTGTCGAAATGCGTAATTCCAGCCTCAAGCGCGGCCTCAAGCAGCCACACGGAGTCACGGCGATTCACCCGGGACATCAGCGGTGCCGTCCCAAAGCCCAACCGCGAGCCAAGCCGAATGCCAGACCTCATGTCCGGCGTCCCGGAGCATCCCTAAATCTTGCTAAGATCAGAACGATCCTCCGCACTCGCCGCCCGGATGGTGAAATCGGCAGACACAGCGGACTTAAAATCCGCAGACCCGAAATGGTCGTGGGGGTTCAAGTCCCCCTCCGGGCACCAAGAATCAACAACTTAGGCACTACTGTACCCGAGCAGAAGCAGAGTTGACAGTATCGTTGACAGTAAACACGTCGTCCATGCGGTTTGCGACCTCATTCCGCATCGCCGGGAGCATGTGGCTATATGTGTTCGCCGTGAGGGTAAAGGTCGAATGTCTGAGCGCCTTTGAGATCAGCTTTA
The DNA here is from genome assembly GCA_964247595.1 of uncultured Acidobacteriaceae bacterium. Classification (GTDB taxonomy): domain Bacteria; phylum Acidobacteriota; class Terriglobia; order Terriglobales; family Acidobacteriaceae; genus Granulicella. The sequence goes on from CAXTUW010000008.1 coordinate 60,583, forward strand.
TATGCACGCCTTGGGAGAGCAGTAGCGTGGCTGCGCTGTGCCTCAAATCGTGAAATCGGATGGAAGGCAGCTTCCCGGCCTTGAGGACTACGGCAAGCTCCGGGTTGACCTGTTCCGGCGGTAGCGGGGTTCCAATGCCGGTCGTGAACACGAAGCCATCCTCTTTCCACGATGTTCCGGCCCACTCTTTCGCCTTCAACTGCCGTGCCGCTTGCTCCTGGAGAGCTTGGACCCCGATAGTTGGCATCTGGAGATGCCCGCTTAGACCTCTCACTTTTCGGCTGTGTCAGAACCAGCCCCTGCCCTTTGCGGCGCTCCAAAGAATGGAGAACCCGCAAGGTCCCATCCCGGAAGTCGATGTCTGCCCACTTGAGCGCAAGCACCTCACCGCGGCGAAGACCCATGCTCAAGGTCAACGTGAAAAGTGGACCGAACTTACTTACCGTAGCGATCCGCAGGAACTCGCGGGCCTGTTGCGGGTCTAGCGCCGTCGCCTTGAATCTCTCTCCGGAGGACACGGCTACCAGTTTCGCCACGTTCCGATGCACCAGCCCCTCGCGCTCAGCTTGAGACAGCGCACTGCGCAAGGTGGCCCGCAGATGTTTGATCGTCGCCGCGCTCAAGCCAGTAGCGGGGCGCTCCGCTAGGAACTCACGCACGTTCTGAGGCGTGAGCTTGCCGAGCTGCACCTTGCCGATGCCCGGGACAAGGTGCGACTCCACAAGTCACGTGTAGCTGCGAACCGTCGCAGGCCTGTTCTTCAGCTTCGCCGTGGTCTCTAGCCAGCTCTTGAGGTAATCGGTAATGGTGAGCCTGTGCGGAGCGATGTCGTGCCCCTTCTGTTGCTCCCTGAGAACCTTCTTCAGTTCCTCACTCACCGCTAGACGGGTTTCCCGTAAAGCGTCTTGTAGCGCATCTTGCCATCCGGCGCACGACCGGCAGTGACCTGGGCGGCCCATCGCCCATCTGCCCGCTGGAAGATTGATCCTTCACCTGCACCCCTACGCTTTGACATTCTCGCCTCCTCTAAGTGCCTGCTTTTTATTCCATTCAGTCTTGTTCCATCTCCGTTGGCAGAAGAGATTGCAGAACGACTGCGGTCGTGTCCCTAGCGCAAACTGCTTCCCACACTCTCGGCAGGAAGAAACCTTGGCGCCACGGATCTGGTCAACGTAGTTAATTGCACGTATAGCCTCCCATGGCGTCAACGCCCGAATACTGAGGTAAGGCGCGCCATAGATACCGAGCTGGCAGCCTGGTGACAAACGCCGGAAAGTGGTCTCAATATCCCGCATGCCCGTGAAAAATTCTTTGGCTGTCAGCTCTCTATCGCATCGGATCAGTTGCTGATCGTATTGAATCCGGCCCCAAGCCATAGAAAGGTTGCTTTCAGGGTGTCCGCCATACATAGGGCCGTAAAGCGAAAAGAATCGAAGCGCATCAGCGATGGTCTTCAGAGATAGAAACTCCTCCCTTACTTCGGTTGCGGGCGTTTTCTGGAAGTCTGTTTTTGACTTGTTATCCCAGGACAACTTAACAACAGCATCGGAGACGTTCTCTGCCTTCCACGAAGGCTTGTGAAGCAGGAACGTGCTCACGGGAAGGCTGAGTGGGATAGGTGCGACGGGCGCAGACACAGGGTCTGCGGATTTTATCTTTTTAGAATTGCTAGAAGGGTTAAACATAATTCCTCCGCTTCACGCATAGGAACAGTATGGAAGGGTGATAGCACAATGCTTTTCCACGGAGGACTGCAATGGACCAGCAGGAAAGGCTGTTGAAGGCCAAAGAAGCAGCCCGCATATTGAGCTTCGGCTTGGCAAAAACCTATGCCATGGGCGCGGCCGGTGAGCTGCCGGTTCTCAAGCCTCGACAAAGAAAAGAACAAAAGACTCTTTCTCGCTCACGCGAGAAGCAAACCGATCTTCGCTTTCAGGAGTTCTTGTCTGAACTGAAGGACTACTGGACAGCAGCAAACAGCGGCATCCCGTTTGACTTCAGCAGCAAGGACGGGAGCCAGCTGAAGGCGTTGCTGAAGGATCGCCCGAGCCTTACCGCGAGATCTTCCGCGCTTGCCTCATCAATCGCTCAAACTCTGACGACGTGAACCACACCAAAGCTTCGTGCTACTGGCTCGCCAAGGTAATGGACTACGCCAAGGAACCGCTAAACAAATACGGCCAACCGAAAGGATCAAGCAATGCAGCGACTAAAGGGATCTACAGCTCGACAAACCATGGCATAAATGTTTAGCCCGTTTGGCCTGCAGACCGTCATGGCAGGCCCATTTTGTTCCACAAAAAAAGGTCTACGAGGTCATTCATTGCCGAAGCCGCTTCCAATCATCGACGCCCAGCCCCTTACAAGCAGTCAGAAGACAGCAGCCGTGGCCGTTCCAATGTTCCTGAAATACCGGGCATTGCTGCCACCTTTGCGCCAAACGCTATTCTCGCAATCACGACAGAAAGCGGGAACGCGGTGCTTCACCTTGTGACAGGTCAGAGAATCCGGCATACCAGCTTCATTGCTGACCAAATGGCAGATGCGCTGAATGCGTTTCTTCCCAGGCCTTTGCTTCGCCTTCGTGAACGCGGACTGGCCGGTACTCACGCCCACATCAACCCGCTTTGCGCTCATCGGTTTCAGCTCGAGCCCGAACAAAGCACTGCTGTTGCACGATGGAACGTCGCAATCCCTGCAGCTGCCAATGCTGACGGTTGCCGAGCTAAACGAAGCTCTGGCAGCTGCTGGCTATGTCGTCTTAGAGACGAGCCGCGCTCCGAACGGGAACGGCGAGATGCGGGCTCCGTCAATGCGCGACCGGGTGAACGACTTTGTCGGGCATGGCTACTGACGCCCACCGTGCGCCGCAAATAGTCCTAGAACGAATCGGTGGTACACACGCCCACGCGGAGTGCAAACGGCATCACCTGCCCCCGCAAAGCGGGGCGCGGGGGCATGCCGTAGGGGGTGGAGGTACCTCTCGATTTTACGGACCTCAACCCCGCAGACCGCACATTGGTCACATTTTTACCCACTAAAATTGGAGTTCGGAGTGCAGGCTATGAACACACGAAAAACACAGCAAATGCACAATACTCTCGCTTCTGGAGTGCCAGTAAGCGCCCAAATGTGTCAGGTTTCAGCGGGGGTAACGCCCCTTATGACCCTGAAACAAGCCGCTTCCGCGGCTGGCGTGTCGCTTCGGCAAGTGCATCGGATGCGGGCGAGAGATTGCGGGTTCAAGGTTGTTCGGTTGGATGGTTGCGTGCGGGTAGAGCCATCAGAGTTGGATCGGTGGATCGCCGCACACGCCGAAATGGAGGTCGGGGCACTGCCGCCGGCCTACTGGACTGCGGCATGAAGGGACGGCGGAGAAAGCCGACCGCTGTCCTGAAGGCTCAAGGCTCCTTCGACAAACACCCGGAACGCAGAAGGGCGCGCGCCAACGAACCTGCCTCATTCACTTACATGTAGCACAGACCAGCCCCCCAACTCGGGGGCTTTGCTTTTGGAGAACACATGCAAAAACGATCATCCTCGGCGCATTCTTGTTCACTTCCGTCTCCATCCCGCATCCGCTTCGTGCGCAAGCCCCCTCCGTTGGCAACAACGCGCTATGTGGCACGGGCGTGCCCTGCGGAGGAACCAATTCTCCAATCACCCCAACCCTTATTGGAGCGGCAACCGCCGGCAGCACGAGCAGCGTTTACTACCCCACCACCCTAACCGCCCTTGGCGATTCGATTACTTGTGGCTACACGTTGGGCGACGCCACATGCCCAGTCGGGGGAACGCAAACTTCTCCTTCGCCCTCCGCGTACCCGGCCCTTTTTGCCAATTACCTCCAGATCCCTTTAACGAACACTGCCGTGACCCAAGACGAAGCCTGCGACCAATGTCAGCACGCCATCTACACCCACAACCTCCAGTCGTATCGCGAGACGCACCAGCTTTATACGGAGTTGGTGGGAACCAACGATGCAGACAACAGCGCGGCTCCAGCTAATTTCAAGGCATTGTCGCTGCTTTAATTCTGTAGGATACGGAAATTCGAGTAGCCTGCAGGCATCGGCCTTCCTCAATAACAATGGTGTACAGGTGTCGAAGGCGGAACGCTTAGTAATGGGTGCGCAAGAACAAGTCCCTGCCGCAACGCCTTATGTTGCGTGCTTCGTCTTCAACGCGGGAAGTTCGAATGCTTACGTGGATGGCAGTGCGTCATCGGGATACGTTATCGGGTCCGCTCCTACCGGAACCAACATCGCCATTGGGTCCGGTCCAGGCTTGGCGAGCTTCAACGGCAACATTGGTCGCTTGGTTCTCTTGGGTGGCGCTCTAACGGCCGCCGATGTTGGTACGCTGACAACCGCCATGCGCTCTGAATTCACCTTCTAGCAATTGCTAACATCTGAACAGCCCCAGCTGCCTCGCATGTAAGGCGGCTGGGGCGAGCAGTCGCGATTGTTGTTGTCGCATCGCTGGAGGTCTAGGGCTATTCAATCACCAGTACCCAAACCTGTCGGCACCCTTTTTGACTGTCAACCCGGTCCTGAGCTAACCGGCACGGAGTAACGCGGCTAATGGAAGTCGTGCGAGCGAACCTCTATGGCGTCCGCTTCCAGCCTCTCCAGCGCCTCCGCCTTGACGTGGACCACGCTGTCCGTATTTTGGAGCCTTCCATAGACCCGGAGGAACTTGCCTCCCGTTACCAACACCCGCTCTCGCTCAAAGAGCTGCGGATGAACGATGATGTTGGAGATTCCCGTCTCGTCCTCCAGCGAAAGAAAGATGAAGCCCTTGGCTGTTCCGGGGCGCTGGCGAGCAATAACAGATCCTGCCGTGGAAATACGAAGCCCGTCTGGTTGCTGCTTGAGTTCGCGGGCGGAGAGCACGTTTTGCCTGCGTAGTTCGGGGCGGTGGTACGCCATCGGGTGCGGGCCTGTGGTCAGTCCGGTACCGGCATAGTCGCTTACAAGCCGCTCGCCCGTGTCCATAATGCGCAGTGGCGTAAGGGACCTTACCGGATCAGCCACAAGGGTGCGAAACAGCGGGCCCACGGCGCGGCTCGCCCGTTCTGCCTTCCAGACAGCATCTCGACGATGCGTGACTTCCCCAACATGGTTGAGAGCGCCTACACGTGATAGTTGCATTAGGTCGCTGCGACTGAGCAGGGGAACCCTATCGACTAGCTCTTCTACGCTCTGGAAAATTCCGCCATGGATACGTTCCCTGACGATGTAAGCGACGGTTGCTGCTTTCAGGCTACGGACGTAGTTCAACCCCATGCGGAGCGAGAGTGAACCATCAGGCTCATGCTCTACCGTACAGCGTACGTCCGAGATTTGAACGTCAGCAGGCTTTACGCGAAGGCCGTGCCGCTGTGCATCTTTTACGATCACGGCGGGGTTATAGAAGCCCATCGGCTGATTGTTGAGCATGGCGCATGTGAAGGCTGCGAGGTGCCGCACCTTGAGGTAGGCAGAGGCATAAGCGATCAGAGCGAAGCTCGCGGCATGGCTCTCTGGAAAGCCATACAGGGCGAACCCTTGGATACTGCCGACGATGGCCTCCTGCGTCTCGGGTGGAAGCCCCTTGCGGGTCATGCCTGTGCGCAGCTTTTCCATCAGCTCACCCAGGCGTTGCCAGGAACGACGCATCCCAACTGCCTTCCGCAACTCTTCCGCCTCAGCCCCGCTAAACTCGCCCACGACCATCGCCATGCGTAACAGTTGTTCTTGGAAAAGCGGGACTCCCAACGTGCGTTCAAGTACCGGAATCAGCTCATCACAGGGGTATGTGACCGCTTCTCGTTTCTGGCGACGGCGCATGTAAGGGTGCATCATCTTGCCCACAATCGGGCCTGGACGAATGATGGCTACTTGCACCACAAGGTCATACATGTGGCGGGGTGCATTGCGAGGGATGGAGGCCATTTGCGCGCGGCTCTCTAGTTGAAACATGCCGACCGTATCAGCGGCGCAGAGCGTGTCCCATACGTCATCTTCGTTTTGAGGAAGGTTGGCGAGGTCTACAGACTTGCCGTAATGCTCTGGAATCAGCGTAAGGCAATCCTCTATGACGGCCATCATCCCCAGCCCGAGCAAGTCAATTTTCACCAGCCCGAGGTCATTGCAATCTTCTTTGTCCCACTGCACCACGGTTCGACCCACCATGGACGCTCGCTCGACAGGCACAACGCGGTTTAACGCACCTTGGCAGATGACCATGCCACCTGAGTGCTGTCCGAGGTGGCGTGGCAAACCTTGAATGCGATCGCACAGCTCAACATACTTCGCAATGCCGCGATGATGGATGTCGAAGCCGGCTCGATGAAAACTGCTTTCTAGCGATTCATCTTTCTTTCGCCACTCCCAATGGTCTATGAGACTGGAGAGACGATTGATTGTCTCCGGCTTGTACCCCAGAGCTTTGCCTACCTCCCGTGCGGCGCTCTTCCCCTTGTAGCTGATGACGTTGGCCGTCATCGCCGCTCCCAGCTCACCGTACCGTTGGTAGACGTATTGAATAGCCTGCTCCCGCTTGTGGTCAGAGGGCAGATCAAGGTCTATATCCGGCCATTCGTCCCGGCGCTCCTCGTTCAGGAACCGCTCAAAGAGAAGATCACCGCCGACAGGATCAACGGCTGTAATCTCCAATGCGTAGCAGACAACAGAGTTGGCGGCGCTTCCGCGCCCTTGTATGAGAATGCCGGTGCCCTTGCAAAAGCGCACGATGTCCCACACGATAAGAAAGTACCCCGCAAAGCCGAGCTTCTCAATGAGTAAGAGTTCACGTTCCGCCTGCTTTTGTGCCCGTTTGTAGAGGTCAGCATCGCGCTTCGGCTTGTAGCGGTTGTCGATGCCCTCCAGTACGCGCTTACGCAGAAAGCTCTCGCTAGGCTCGCTGGAACCCGTGTCGTACACCGGGAACTTGTACCCTAGATCGTGCAGCTCGAACTCAAGGCGTTGTGAGACTAGCAACGTGTTCTCTACCGCTTCGGGCAGGTCACGAAACAGATACCGCATCGCCTTGGCATTACGGACCTGCCTTTGTGAGTTCGTCTGCAAAAGCCGTCCCGCTTCGTCCAGCGACACATGATGCCGTATGGCTGTGAAGACATCCAGCACCTCGCGCTCATGCTGCGTGGCATAGCGTACGCCGTTCGTCGCTAGGACCGGCAGACGTAGGCTTTCTGCAAGGCGAAGTGCCGCTTGATTGCGAACCTCTTCCGCGCGGTCCCCATGCCGTTGCAGCTCGATATACACGTTCTGGTGACCGTATATCTCCACAAGCCGTTGCAGGCATTGCCGCCCTTGGACCTCTCCGCCTTGCATCAGCGCGGCTGCCAGAGGGCCTTCGTCGCCTCCTGTGAGACAGATAAGCCCATCGGAGAACTCGGCTAGATCGGCTATGCGAGCGGAGCCCTCGCACTTGCCTCTTTCTCGCATCTTGTAGCGCGTGATGAGCTGGCACAGGTTCGCGTACCCTGTGCGTGATTTACAAAGCAAGGGCAGGCGCACAGGTTCGTGAAAACGCCTATGCGGGAGAGAGGCTGTAGGCTGCAAGCGAGTCCCGAAGTCAGCAACCGCTACCTCTGCCCCTACATGGGCGCGCACCCCGTTCGTCTTCGCGGACGTGTGGAAGCGAGCCGAGCCGTAGACACCGTTGCGATCCAGCAAAGCCATCGCGGGCAGGTCCTGTTGAAATGCCGCACGGACCAGCGATTCGGGGTCAGACGCTGCCTCAAGGAAGCTGAAGGCGCTATTCGCGTGCAGTTCCACGTAATCGGGTTGGCGCTCAGTCATACAGCGCCTCAAGTTGCCACCGCTTATGCAGCAGATCGTGACTAAGAATGCCTAGTAAGCGAGTACCGCTAGAGGATGTAGCGCGTACGTCCCATTCCTCTTGCGACCATACATGCTCTGACCACCATTCCCCGCTGCGTCTCCAAGGGCCGTACGCCTCGGCTACTGTGTACCGTGTGTCGCCATAAAAGAACGAACAGGGTGCGTGTGCATTAAGTTGGACGACGCGGAGTGATACGGGAGGACGGAAGCGACGCAGGGCTACCGTCGCTCCTACGGACTCCTCTCTTGGAGCTTTAGCCGGAACCGTAAAGCCTTCCATCGTGAACGCATCCGAGCGATGTGTGTCCAGTAGGCGAGCCCTACCTACACGTCCCTCACCTACCAAGGCGCGAAGGCGAGCCAACGTAACGTCAAGCCGCAGGGGTTCCGGCAGTGGAGGGCTAAATAAGCCCGTTTGTACCTTACTGCGTTTCCCCGGTTCCGCTTGGATACGCACCTGCAAGACACCCGCGCTCGGCGGGTTGGACTGTAGATCGAGATGCACCAACTTGAGCAGGACATCTTTTTGCTCCGAAGCAAGGGCAGGCCGGATCGAACGGACGTACTCACCCGCACCATCTAGACTGAACCTCAGTGTGAGGCTAGATAGGGCGAGAGCATGGGCCTGTGCGCGAACAATGAGTTGGCCAATCATAGGACCGAGTACAAACAACAGCGACTCAAGGTTTTCCAAAGGAGCGTCGAACTGCATTTGCTCTTCAAGTGCATACGTGGGCTCTTCAGGAACCATGAGGTGCGGGTGCTCGCCCCTGGCCAACTCGCGTAGGCGTCTTCCCGACTCGCCAAGCCGCACGGCGACATCCATCTCCGGCAACTGAGCCAACTCGCCCACGGTGCGCAGTCCCCAAAGCTCAAAGGTGCTTCGCTCCTGTTCTGTAAGCCTGAGGGCGACGATGGGCAGGCCGTTCAGGGCATCTCGCTCACGTCCTGGACTGATTATCCAAGGCGTCCTCCCTGCAAAACCCGAGGCGCACACAGCAGTATGAAAATTGCTGCTTACCGCTAACTTGGAGCTGAGTCGCAGCTTCCGCAATGCATGGGTAATACGCTCTGCCATGTGTGGAGGCTCACCAAAGATGCGTCCTGTACCACTCATGTCCAGCACGAATCGAAAGGCTGGGGAGCTTGTCTGCCCTACGTTATAGACCTCTGTGCGAGGCGTGAACATGGCGGCTACGTCCAGCAATGCGGCTCGGGTCGCACTCTCTTCCTGTGCTGAACGGCGCAACGTTGTCACGCCCGCAAAGCTATTGAGTTCCGTCTTTGTTGTGCCTTGCGCAATCCCCAGCAGGAGCGCCCTCCGATTCGCACTGCATACGAACTCGAAGGGTGGACTGCCATCAAGGATGGCGACAGGCACGCGGGCCTGCTCTGCACGCAGCCGTAATCGTGCCTGCGTAGGGAACTCAGGCACCTGAACACAGACGAACAGGGGACCTGGCGCTAAATCGCCCATGCTGCCTTTCCGCTCCAATGCCCAGCCTGAACCTGCTGCGGAGGTTTACGAATCGGAAGAACGTTACTCCCCGTGTGCTGAAACCGTGCCCGCTCTACCTCGGAGCGATACACGATTCCGGTAAGTACACCTCCTTCGGCCTGTACTGCCCCGGAATGCATCTGCATGGTCAGTTCGGCGCTAGACCTTGCGCAGGGGTGTTTGGTAAGCAGCAACAGGCTCGTACGGGTCCGTTCACATGCAGCGCGGAACCTAAACCATGTTGCGAGCGGAATGCGCCAGGACATCTCGGCTGGTGTGCTGCCCAGATCAAGCACGAGCAGGCCGAAGCCCCCAAACTGGAGAATCAGGTCTGTTGCTTTCAGGGCTTGATCGAGTGCGGACCATTCGTGCTCAACGCGGCCTCTGACACTCGGAACTCGTGTAGGCAATTGCCGTCCTGCTCCCTTGCTGGTGCGCTGCGCTGCTGGGGATGCGGTAAGGCTGGATTGAGCCATGCTTGCGGCTCTGCGCGACGGCAGCCGGTCGGAATCGACTTGCTCCTCTGTGTACAAGGGTGGGCTAAGCAATGACCTATTCGGGGCGCTGGGCGTCCCAACCGCCTTAGATCGCCTGAAACTAGACACGGCCCCGGAACGGGGCTGTGCAACCAAGAGATCCTGTATTGCCTGGTCTATCCCATACCTTTCGGAACGCGGGTGGGGGCTGCCTCCATTACGGTGCGGTACGGGTATTCCAGATGCAGCGGAAAAGGCTTGAGCCGGATGTATGGCTGCTGTAGGCGCATTCTGCACGGGGGTGGTCTGTGTAGAGCCGCAGCGCACCCAAAGCAGGCGTTCCCAATCCACTCCGCACAGGGCAGCACTCGCAGGGTCTAGTACATCATTCACATCAACCCATGCGGCCACGTTGCCAGCCTGGAGAGATGCAGCGACGTAGGACAAAGCCATGGTCGTTCGCCCTGAACACTCTTCACCAACAAACTCCGTAACTGCCCCAACAGGTATGCCGCCCTGCAACGCCCCATCTAGTAGCTCAAGGCCAGAACGGTTCCGTTCGGGTCCAAACCGGACATATGGCGTGAGAGCCTTCGGAACTCGCGTGGCAAGGCTCTCTTCCACCTCACGGCGGAGGGTAGCAGCGGTCTGGCGTGAGGCGGGCATCTTCGCCTTATCTTCGCCTTTGGGCCCGGTCCCTTGTCAAGGCTTTCAGCTTCTTACGTGTGGAAAAGGGCTGCATGGCCGACGTGTAGAACGTCAGAAACTCATCATGCGGCTGCGAATCACCCTGCACTTCGCTCGCCACCATAATTCTTGCGGGGGCCGAGAGAGTGGACTAGACAGAAGAGTTGTCTTGCGTTACCTTTGCGCTACTGATGGTTCGCACCATCGCCACCGCCCGGCACGCGTCAACGTGTCCGATGGTGTTCTGAGCGGGCCTACAGCTCGCACGGAAGCGGCGGGACTGCACCCCTCCCCAGGACTAGCCGAGAGGCTTGGCATCGGTGCGGCGATAGTGACACTGCCGGAAGGCGATGCGTTGAGCACAGCGGTCCTCCAGCATGTCCCATATGTTGCAAAGCCATTTCAGAAAGTGTTCGAGACATTGGGGGCTCGCATGACACGTCATCTTTTCTCAGCACGGCCTTAACAGGGCCACAAGCACGCCCAGCTTTGACCGCCGAGCTAAGAGCCGCATCGTCCTCTGGCGAGATCGCATATCGTCCCTGAAATCAGGCATCACCTCGGGAATCTGCAATTGCTGATCCTCAACTAAGAAGCCGTTCTCGCGGACAACTCTAATTGGCACCCAATCGTTGAAGGGTGGTCGTTGATCAGGCTTTTCGATTCGGATCAGGACGATTGTTGCGGGCATGCACCGATTATAGTGCATGCCCTTGACAGCAATTCTGACAGTAATCACAAGATCCCAGCATGGAAACGGCGATACAGGATGGAATCTGTACCGCCGTAAGTGCAACAAAACACTACGCCGCATCATTCTATGGACGATGCGAGAACCATCTTAAAATCCGCAGACCCGAAACGGTCGTGGGGGTTCAAGTCCCCCTCCGGGCACCATATTTCTTCGTAGCAAACCAAGCCTACCGCCCGCCGTACACCGCACGATAGATCTCGCGATTGCGCAGAATGGCCTGCACGTAATCGCGCGTTTCTGTGTAGGGGATCGACTCGACCCACTCCGGGATATCCTTGTAGTCGCCGCTGGCAATCCATTGCCGTACGGGCGCGTCCCCGGCGTTATAGGCCGCCAGGGCGTACTCGACCTGACCGCCATAGTGGTCGATGTTCTCGCGAAGATATGTCGTCCCGAGGCGGATGTTTTCAGTCGGCTCGAAGAGCTCATTGGCGCTGAACCGTCGTTCTCCCTGTTTTCGGGCCAGACCCTTCGCCGTCGACGGTAGCAACTGCATCAGGCCAAAAGCATTTGCGCGGCTGACCGCACCCGGGTTGAACTCCGACTCCTGTCGGATCAGCGAAGTCACGAGATACGGGTCGAGTCCCTGGTTCTGCGCGTCGGTTGAAAGCTGCTGCCAGTAGGGCCGCGGGAATACAAGCTGCCAGTACGCCGTCGGCACCTCTGCCACCGGAAGAGAAAAGAACGGCACCTTGCTGCGCTTCATCGCCTGTAGCGCCCGGGCATTCTCGCCGAAGCTTTGGTAGATCTGCGCCTCGGCCAGTGCCCCCCACTGCCCCGACGTGGGGCTCAGCTGGATCTCCGGGCGAATGTATTCATTTAATGCCGCATTGGCTAGCAGCCGCGCCTTAATCAGGTGCGGATCCTCCTCCGGCAACGCGTCGATCAGATGCGGATCCTCAATGGCCCGGACCGAGGCCAGTACAGGCGAGGGAGCCGCCGCATCTCGATTACCAAGTACCGCCAGCCGCTGCCGCGCGAGCACCGCGTAGTAGCTGTTCACGTAGGCCGCATTCAGGGCCTTGTAGTAGTTGAGCGCCTGCCCGAAGTTGCCCTCCGCATCCTCGTACAGCCGGCCCCGCCAGTAGAGCGCCCCCGGAATCTCCTGGCCGCCGGGATAGAGCGTAATCTGCTCATCGAACAAGCGTGCCGCGTCGGCGTTATGGCGAAGGCGGTAGTTCAGCCACGCTGCCCGCCAGTGCGCGCTGGGCGCATAGGTACTGCGCGGGAAGCGGCTGACCAGCTCGCTGTAGTCGGCGATCGCGTGCGGCGCATCCCGCTTGATAAGGTACATATTGCCGCCAGAGTAGAGCGCCTCTTCAAGCCAGCGGCTGCTCGGATACTTTTCCGACAGGCCCGTGACCAGCGCCTCCTGCTCGGCCGTACTGCCGGCGCTGCGGGCCAACTCGGCCTGCAAATACGTCTTGAGCGCAGCAGTGTCGTCGCTCGTCACGGGCAGGTGGTCCACATCTGCCCGGGAGATGCGCTTCAGGCGCAAGTCGCAGACTGCCCCATAGATCTGCAACGCGTCCTTATCCGCGGGCGTCAGCGTGCTGTCGTTCTGTTCCAGAGCGCGATACTCTGCGGCGGCCTGGCTGTACTGCTTTGCATTGAACAGAGCGTCGGCATGCTGTTTCCGTTCGCCCGCCGACAACGGGATATTCATTGCCGCCAGCTGGGTCTTGGCGTTATTGGCTTCGTTGCTGGTGGGGTCGCCAAGATAGATAGCCCGATACAGACCTGCGGCGGCGCCTGTGTTCCCGCTCGCCTGATAAGCCCTGGCCAGTGTTGCCCTCACGTCCAGATGATGGCCATCCCCGTCGGCGACAAGCGGCTGCAAAACGCGGACGGCGTTGCTTGGATCATTTTGTGCCAGGTAGGCCGTTGCCAGCAGGGTCGGAACCTGCGGCACGAAAAGCGAGTCGGGGTGCTTGTCGGCGAAGTGCTCGAGTGCGGCGACGGCATCACCGGGTCTGCCCGCCGCGATGGCGGCCTGTGCGCCCAGGTAATCGGCATAGTCGGCCAAGGCGTCGCCGGCACCGGCGGCCGCCCGGAAGGCACCTTCGGCCTCGCCGTAACGGTGGTCGAGTGAGTAGGCATGACCGACCGCGAGGTTGGCAGCCGCTGCCGCCTCGCCCGGATGCGCGGCGGCGTAAGCCACCACACCGTTATAAGCGGCAACGCTGCGGGTCGAAAGCAACTGCTGCGCCATAGGCCGCAGCATGGCCGACGCAATAAAGGCGCTGCTCAGGCGACGGCTCTCCGCCGTCGCGTGCTCCACAACGGCGTGTCCCGCAGGAACACCACGAATGCCCCTACGGCGGGAACTCTCACCCCCATGTGCATGGGTGCGGCCATGCACCGCGGCACCCCGGGCCGCTACCCGATGAAGGCTGGCGGTCCCTTTCGTGTGCAGGGTGGCATGCTTGTGACCCGGCATGGCCCCAGACTGCATCGAAAGAATTGCCAACAGAAATATCGCAGCAGCGAACCGGCCCATACTCATCGCGCTCACCCTTTCTTTGACTCTACGTTCAACCGGTATGTTTCACGAACTACGGAGACGGCGGCAGAACCACAACAGATACACACATCCTCCTCGTCCGCGCCCGGAAGCGAAACGTTACGGAAGCGTCCTCCCCTGTACCCCTTACGTCGAAGTACACTGAAAGAGACTATGGCGGCACACCCCACCTCCCTTGCTGAACCCGCGGATCTCGCAGCGCCGGCCCTTGGCTCGCCCGCGGCCCCCGGGATCCCACTTGCTGAACCCCACCCGGATCTGGAACTGGTAGAGCGCGCGAAGGCCGGCGACACCGCCGCCTTTGAGAAGCTCGTCCGCCAGTATGACCGGCAGATCTACCGGACAGCACTGCATATCACCCAGAACCGTGAGGACGCCGAAGACATCACCCAGGATGTCTTCTTTAAAGCCTTCCAGAAGCTCGAGCAGTTCCAAGGAAATTCAAAGTTCTCCACCTGGCTCGTCCGTATCGCCGTTAATGAGAGCTTGATGCGATTGCGGCGGCGCAAGACCTCGCGTACCGTCTCCATGGATCAAGATGTCGAGACGGAGGAGGGTGCGATTCCCCGGGATTTTGCCGAATGGCGGCCCAATCCGGAACAGATCTTTTCCCAATCTGAACTCGGTGACATTCTTCGCAAAACAATTGCCGGATTACCTCCTGGATTCCGCACCGTTTTTACCTTGCGCGACATCGAAAACTTGTCGACCGAGGAAACGGCCGAGGCGCTTGGCTTAAGTGTTCCAGCGGTCAAGTCGAGGCTTCTGCGCGCCCGTCTACAGTTGCGGGAGCGGCTCAGCCGCTACTTTCGGCAGAAGAAAGAGGGCTCGTAAGTGAACTGCACGGAGTTTCTAGCCAAACTGACGGATTACTTCGATGGGCAGATCGATCCCGAGCTGCTAGCCGAGGTAAAAGACCATCTTGGTGTGTGCCAGCACTGCGAGGTCGTTGTCAGCACAACGCGACAGACTATCTCCATCTATCGCGCCCACGAAACATATGAGTTCTCTGAAGACTTGGCAGCGCGCCTGCGAACTGCCGTAATGAAGCGTTGTTTAGCTGAGGGAAGAAACCCGACAACGGCACCTACAGACGCTCCGCACCTGCAAAGTTAGACCAAAGCTTGCCGATTCCATAACAAAAGTGAAGTGATCTGCGCTTCACGCAGAGTGGGGATCTGTAAATCAGATCCCCACTCTGCAGCATGGCAACCTAAAGTGGCTACATGCATGAGAGGCGGCCCCATCCAACTCCTCAAGTGCGCTTTCGTCGCAACCCTTGCAGCACAGATGTATGAATTACTTCACTACCTGCTGAAACAACGGCGAGCTCAGCAGACTCGCAAACTGTCCATCCGAAGAGCTGTAGTCCACGGTCAATGTGCCGGAATTCGAATCGATGCGCGTCTCATCCAGCGCCGATTTTTCGATCGGCGATCCCCCACTCTTCTGCAGGATCATCACACCCTTCATCAGGGTGGCGGCTGTTGCCGCAGTCACCGAATCCGACATCACGACCGCCATGTCGAAGCGGACACCATTGCCGAAATCCATGGTGTAGCGAGCCGATTTCATCCGGTTCTTCACGGTGTCGTAGTCGGCAAGCTGCGAGGCCTGGCCCAGCACCCCCTTCATCATGGTCTGCGTGCCCTTCTGGTCCAGAAGGCTCCACACCGGCCGGCTATCCACGGCGGTCATCTCGTTCATCATGTCGCCGTTCTGGAGAAAATTGGGCGCGAGACCGTCCCGTGCCTCCAGAGCGGCCTTCAGCGCCTCACGATCCCCGAAGACCATTGTGGTTTGGTTGAGGAACGCCACGCTCATACCCGCTGAACCCATCGGGTAGATGCTGTTGTTGCGCACCATCACAGGCTTAATCTTGTTCTTAGTGAAATACGCCATCACTGACTGAAACTGGAACTGCCCCTGCGCAACGCCGACGACCCGGGTACCGCCTTCTTTGGCACGAAACGCGGCAAAGGCCAGGATGTCGGCATCCTGATCGACCTTCAGCCCGGAGGTCTTCAGGGCTGTCTCCAGATGCTTCAGTTCTGGCGGCAGCACTCGATCCTTTAGCTGCATGGCGGCCGGGGAGTTCTGCATGGCCTTATAGTCCACCACTATAACCTGCTGCACATCGCGCGGTATCGACGAGCGCGCATCGCCGCTAAGCTGCGCGGCATAGGCGGCCGACCCCAAGGTCGATGCCAATAAGAGGCCCGTTTTCGCGATTCCCAACCCAAAGCCGATCTTCAATTCCCGCTCCCTATGGACCTGCGGTCACCCCGCACAAGTTCCATTCTTCCTTGATTCCCGTCGCTCCGCAACTCACCATTTGGGTCACGTTACTGACCTCTAAGGCCAAGGCAGCGGATGATGCAACCGACGCTCCAGCACCTTCTGTTCCGGATCGAACCCAACGGTTTGACGTGTCCACTCCGCATTTGGCTCATACGCCTTTTCGGGGATAAGCCCGATCAATTCGCCCCCGGCCAGCTTTGCCCCATGCCGGGCGGCGATCTTGCAAGCGGCGGTATACACCCGCGACACCGGCGTGCGCTCGAAGTCAGTGATGTTCATGCTCACCTGTGCCTGTCCGTTCGCCAGTACGCCCATGGCCTTTACACCCCCGAGCCCGCCGTTGGAGGCCCGCAACTCCTTGGCAATCGAGCGCGCCAGACTGACATCCGGCACCCCGCCGTTGCCGGCCAAATAGAGGTTATAGGCAATCAGAAACGGTCGCGCCCCCACGGCGCTGGCCCCGGCGCTGGGGTGCAGCTCCGGCCCGCCGATGTCCGGCCGCCGCTTGGTGTCGCGTGCGGCATCGCGCTGCAGACCCTCAAATTGCCCTCGACGCACGTCCTCCAGATTTACCCGGTCCGGCCGCGAAGCCGCTGCCTCGTAGAGATACACCGGCACGCCGAACCGCTGCATCAACAGCATTCCGGCCCCCCGTGCCAGCACCGCGCATTGGGCCAGCGAGATGTCACGCACCGGCACAAACGGAATCACGTCCGCTGCCCCGATCCGCGGATGCTCCCCACGCTGCTGCGTCAGATCGATTAATTGCGCTGCCTTCCCCGCACCCTGGACCGCCGCTTCCACCACTGCCTCGGGAGCTCCCGCGATCGTTACCACACTGCGGTTGTGGTCTCGATCGGCAGACCAGTCCAGCAGCGACACGCCGGGCACCGCCATCGCGCGCAGAATCGCGATAACCTTCTCGAGGTCCATCCCCTCAGAAAAGTTCGGCACACACTCGACAATGGCATTTGAATCGTTCACAGCTCCAGCTTCGGTATCCTATGCCGTTCGGGGGAACGGCGGAATTTCTTGCGAGACTAGAGCTACTTCCACCACGTATAGCCAACCGCAAACTGCACACTGGCATTCACACCGGGGTTCTTGTCGCCCAGGCTGGCGCTAGAGATGTGCACGGCATTGGCGCTGAAGTCCACGGAACGGCAAGGTTTTACAAACACGTGCGCGCCCACCCCGCCCTGCGGCGTAAAGTTCCACACGCTGGCCTCGGTGCCCGGACCATCGTTGGCCAGGGTGAGCTGATTGGACCCAAACCCGGGATACTTGTGGTTGGTCCACAGCAGGCCGCCTGCCCCCTGCACCCAGGGCACCACCCGTGTGCCGTGGGTCAGGTTCCAGCGCAGGATGATGGGCGTGATGCTCACCCCGGAGTACGTGCCGCCGCTCGTAAACAGGCTGGAGCAATACACCCCGGGGCTGGTTTGCGTGGTCCCCGGGGTCGGCTGGGCGTAGCAGTTGGCACGCTGGAATTTGGGTGTAAAAGACTGCCAGTAGGGAAAGATCTCAGCGGCATATTCGAAGTTTCCGCGCAGCCGGCCCGTCCCCATCTCCGGCGTCAGAATTTTGCCGACATGCGCACCGGCGAGCAGGAATTTGAAGTCGCTGCGGTTTTGGGTCAGGCCCAGGCCGCCCTGGAAGAGGGCTCCATACTCCCAGCTGTCGTGAGTAGACACTCGCCGGACTTGTCCGTCTGCGCTGGGGGCCGAAGACGGCGAGGGCGCTTGCTCCTGCTGAACCCGAACACCGCTTTCCGTACCGACCTGAAGCGTAATAACCGCTGTCGCCTCAGTTGAGTACGTCATCGAGCTATGGATCGTCCGAAACGCCTGCGCGCTTACCGTGGTGTCATAGATTCCTGGTGCATCCTGCAAGCTGAAGCGGCCCGACGGATCGGTCACCAACTCGAATCGACGCCCCCCTACGTCGGTGATCACAACTGACGCTTGCGGAATCGGAGCGCCCGCTTGATCCATGACCTTGCCCTGTAATATACCCGGAGCGCTCTGCCCTTCACTTGCAATCGCTGTCGAGAGCATCGCCGCGACCAGCCAGACACCAAATCTCATTCGTCCTCACAACGAAGGCCGCCAGAGCGTCTGGCGGCCTCCTATTTCCAATCTGATGAGTTTCTTAGGCCGAAACCGCAGCTTCATCCATGTCGAAGTTGGAGTACACATTCTGTGTATCGTCCAGATCCTCAAGCGTCTCCAGCAGCCGCATCATGGCATTTGCCGGCGAGCCCTCCAGCTTCTGATAGGTACTCGGCACCATCGTTACCTGTGAGTTCTCTGCGGGGATGCCGGCCTTCTTCACCGCTGCCGCAACAGCCTCATGATCCTTGGGCGCGGTGAGAATCTCCCAGTACTCGCCGTCGTCGTTCAGGTCCTCGGCCCCGGCATCGAGCACGACCTCGGTCAGCTTGTCCTCATCCGCGGCGGATTTTTCGACGATAATTTGTCCTTTTTTGGCGAACATATAGCCGACCGAGCCGGACTCACCCAGATTGCCGCCGTTCTTTGAGAACGCGTGACGGATCTCGCTGACGGCGCGGTTGCGATTGTCCGTCAGCACGTCGATGATGACCGCCACCCCGCCTGGGCCGTAGCCCTCAAAGGTGATCTCTTCATAGCTCACACCTTCAATCTCGCCTGTACCGCGCTGGATGGCCCGCTTGATGTTGTCCTGGGGCATGTTCTCGGCCTTGGCGGCGAGCACAGCGGTGCGCAGCCGCGGATTGCCATCCGGATCGCCGCCGCCAGCCTTGGCCGCGACCATGATTTCCTTGATCAGGCGGGTGAAGATCTTGCCGCGTTTGGCGTCGAGTGCGCCCTTTTTGTGCTTGATTGTCGCCCATTTTGAGTGGCCGGACATGTGTCAACCTCGGTGCCTGCAATGTACCGCCGCTGCTCTCGCAGGACCGCAAAACCCAGGCCCCGGCACAGCTTCGTCGTCGGTGATTCTAGCATGTGGCTTCCCCCGCTCACCACGCCGTGCGATGCCTTGCCATGGCTCCTAAACGGACTCGCAAG
Source organism: uncultured Acidobacteriaceae bacterium (assembly GCA_964247595.1). Lineage (GTDB taxonomy): Bacteria > Acidobacteriota > Terriglobia > Terriglobales > Acidobacteriaceae > Granulicella. Next base: position 79,723 of record CAXTUW010000008.1, read on the forward strand.
CGAGCAGATCGTCGAGCGTCTCGCGCCGTCGAATTAGGCGTGCGGTGCTGTTCTCCACGAGCACCTCCGCCGCTCGCACCCGCGTGTTGTAGTTCGAACTCAGGCTCATGCCGTAGGCCCCAGTATCGAGCACCGCAAGAAGATCGCCTGCCTGAACTGCAGGCAAAGCCCGATCCCGAGCAAAGAAATCGCCGCTCTCGCACACTGGCCCGACCAGGTCTGCCACCGCCGTCTGCCCCGCACCTTCGCGCAACGGCAACACCTCATGGTGCGCGCCGTACAGCGCCGGTCGAATCAGGTCATTCATGGCGGCATCGGCAATCAAAAACTGCCGCGCGCCGTTGGCTTTGGTCGAGAGCACCCGGGTCAGCAACACCCCCGCCTGCGCAACCAGAAACCGGCCGGGCTCCAGCAGCAGATGCGTTCCGAGTGCAGTCAGCATGCCCAGCACCGCCTGGGCGTAAGCCCGCACGCCCGCAGCTGGATCGAAGGCTGCCTGCCCATACTCGATGCCGAAACCTCCACCCGCGTCGATGTAGCGGATCTCGTGCCCGTCGGACCGCAACTCGTCGACCAGGGTACGGACGCGTCCCAATGCCTCCGCGAAGGGGACGACCTCGCGAATCTGTGAGCCGATATGCACGCTGACCCCTGCGGCCTGCAGGCAGGATAAGCGCCGCGAATCGGCGTAGATCGCCCGCGCTCGCTCAATGGCGATGCCAAACTTGTGCTCCCGCAAACCTGTAGAGATGTAGGGGTGCGTCTCGACCGCCACATCCGGGTTCACCCGCAGGGCGAAGCGCGCGCGCTTGCCCAGGTGTTCGGCACGGCTGGCGAGGAGACGCAGCTCCGCCTCGCTCTCCACATTGAACAACAGAATGCCGGCCTCGAGCGCCGCATCGAGCTCCCACCCTTGCTTGCCGACCCCGGAAAACACCACACGTGGAAGCGCCTCGGGTGCCGCTCGCCGCACCCGTTCCAGCTCGCCGCCGGAGACAATGTCGAACCCGCATCCAGCCTCGCCCAAGATCCTCAGTAGAGCGAGCGCCGAGTTCGCCTTCACGGCATAACAGACCGTATGCGCGATCGGCGCGAACTCGGTCGCAAACAGCTGTAAACGATGGTGAAGGTCATCGGCCGAGTACACATACAGCGGCGTGCCGAACTGCTCGGCCAATTCGCCGAGGTCGACGCCGGAGAGGGCCAGCCGATGATCTTGGTAGCGCAGCGGGCGTGGCGCGGGAAACGGGGCTGGGAATGGGTCAGGAAGCGAACTCACATAGCGATGCTACCCGGCCCGGCACCGGTCTGGGTACCGCTCGTGCCGCCGGCCTGGGAAGGCAGGGCGTATTGCTCATTGGGCATCACAATCCAGGCAACCGCGTATGCAATCAGCGGCACGCCCGCGAACAGGACCGAAAGCAGCAGGATCAGCCGCACGATCACGACATCCCAGCCGTAGCGCTGCGCGAAGCCGGCGCACACACCGGCGATCATGCGTGTCTCCCGCGGTCGCACCAGCTGCGTTGCTCGCACGCGCACCACCCGGCTCACGAGCAGGGCCCGCCCGCAACTGCTGCAAAAGCGTGCCCCTGTATCCACTACCGTACCGCAATCCGTGCAGGTCATTGGCGAGTCTCCTCCGCTGGACACCGGAACCGCAAGCGTCCGTTCGCCTCAAGATACGCGCAACCCACACGATTTGTTCCCGAAGGCGCTCGCCTAAGGGCCCGCAAACGGCGTCTTCAGGTACTTGCGGGCGGTTTCGGCCTGAGACTGGTCGCCGCCCGGTGCCGCCGCGGCCTGGTACATGTGTTCGGCTTCCGGCCGGTGATGCAAAAGATCGTTCATCTCTCCCGCGCCAAGCTCCGCCCGCCGGCGCAACCAGTCACTGCAGTTGGGCTGCGCCGCGGCCTGCGTGTACCCGTAGGCCGCATCCGCGATATCGTTGTGGCCACGCTGCGTGTCAGCCAAACCGAACCACGCCATCTGCAAGCGGGCATCGATGAAATATCCCGGTTTCGCCCCATCCACGATCACCCCCTTGTAGGCCTCGATGGCCTCCGGGCCATGGCCCTCGTCCTTCAGCAGGTTCGCTACCTCCAGGCGAAACAGGTAGTCGTGTGGAAACTGCGCCGCTAAACGGCGCTGCACCTCCAGCGCCGCTGCATATTGGCCATCGTGCCGCAAGAACAGCGACAGGATGGTCTGCGACTCCACACCGGTAATCGTGCCGTGCGCGGCTGCGTCGCGCAGCATGGCCAGGCCTTTCTCCTTGGAGCCACCCACGCCCATGAACCCCACCATGACCCGCACAAAGCGGGGCAAGCTGGCTATGGCAAACTGCTGTATGCCGATCGCCATCTCCGCATCCGCGTACTGCGGATCGACTTTCAGCACCGCTTCCGAGTCATTGCGCGCCTGGTAGCCCTGCCGCGCCGCCGCCGCAAAGGCATGATCCACCAGCGTCAGGAAAGCCGCATGCATCCCGCGTGCATAGCCACGTGCAAACAGGGCATCCTTGTCATCGCCGTTCACCTTCAGCCGCGCATCGCTCAGGGCGACGACCCTGTTCGTCAGGTCTTCAATCCCGTCGCGTGTGGCTTTGGACACATCCACCTGGCGTTTGGTCGAGAGAAAACTGTCATGCGCGTAATAGGTCGTGTCCAGCAGATCCTGGTGGTAGAGCTCTCGAAAGATCGTCGCGACCAGGACATAATCCCACGCGAGCGGGTCCTGAGGATGCGACTGCGCCACGGTGTTGAAATTTCGGAGTGCGCCATCGTAGTCGAGGTTGTAAAAGCGGTCGTAGCCCTGATGCACCAGGGGATCGGTATTCAACGGATCCGTATGCAGAGCTGTGCCGCCCTGCCCTGATAAGGCCGTTGAGCCGGACAGGAAAGAAGCCAGGGTAAACAACATTGCCACATAGGTCAGGACACTCCGCAAACTTCGACCCACTCACAAACTCCCCACACCGCCGCCGCTTCGTTCTCGCCGGACGCGCTTAAACTATATCTTGGACGTGCAAAACCATTGCCCTGTCCACATTCCGCCGCATTCTTGCTGCTTTCTCAGCGCAAAAGGCTTCGATGGATCTCCAGACCGTTCTTCCCTGCCTGCTTCTGCTTATCGGCTGCACGGCGTATATCTTTAGGCCGCAGCCGCAGCTTGCCTTTGGGCCGGTGGTGGAAAAGACCCGCCTCGATTACCTCCGCGAGCGCAAGGACGTCATCTACGACAACCTTCGCGACCTGAACTTCGAGTACCGTGCCGGGAAGTTCCCTGAAGAGGACTACGCCCGTCAACGCGATTCGCTCGAAACTGAAGCCGCGCACGTTTTGGCCGAGATGGAGACCCTCGGCGGCTGAAAAGCCGGCGTTGAGACGTCCGTAGCAGCAAAATCGCTGACGTATCCTGAAAGCGTGCGATTCACCCGTCCCAACCTCCGCGTCTTCAGCCTTCTTCCCGCCCTGATTCTTTTGGCGGTTAGCCTACCTGCCCATTCCGCCGATCCCATCACCGGCACCGTGACCAACAAGACCAGCGGCAAAGTCTCGGCTGGCGACCAGGTCACCCTGATTCAGCTGCAGCAGGGCATGCAGGAGTCTACAAAAACCACCACGGACGCGCGCGGCCGCTTCACGCTGCAGGTGCCCGACGAAGGCATTCACCTCGTCCGCGTGACCCACGAAAAAGCCGCGTACTTCCAGCCCGTACAGCCCGGCACCACCCAGATCGCCGTCACCGTGTATGACGCCGCGCCGGCCGTGGAGGGCGTGCACACCAGTGTCGAGGAGCTCCACGTCGAGGCCTCCGCCACGGAGCTGCACGTCGTCGAGGTGCTGCAGGTTCTGAACGACTCCGCCCCGCAACGCACGCAGTTCGGCCCCAAGGGCTACGACTTCTACCTGCCCCCCGGCGCTCTCGTCGGTCGGACGGGTGCCATCACGCAAGGAGGGATGCCGGTCCAGACGCCCGCCGTGCCACTCCCCGAGCCCGGCCACTTCACCTTTCTCTTTCCCCTCCGCCCCGGGGAGACCCAATTTGGCATCGCCTATACCTTGCCCTACACCGGCAAGTTCACCTTCACGCCCAAGCTGACGAACCCGGTCCGGACCTTCGCCGTGCTCACCCCCACGAGCATGAAGCTGACGCCCGGATCGAACTCCCGGCTCGCGACCCAGGCAGCCAAGCCTGGCACGCAGACCTTTATCGCTCAGGACATCGCCACCGACCAGGTCCCGGAGTTCTCTGTCTCCGGAACCGGCAATCTTCCGGAACCCCCCGCAGGCGCGGACGCGGGAGCGGGCGGTGGTGCCGGACCCAACGCCGCCACGGCCAACGCCGGCAGCAACACCGACGCCAACGCCCCAGCGGTCAGCAACTCCGATCTGGCCGGCGGCCGCGGCCTGAACGCCCCGCTCGACCAGGCCGGCGACCGCGACCCTTGGGCCAAATACAAGTGGTGGATCCTGGCCAGCCTAGCGCTCCTGCTCGCCGGAGCTGCAGGCATTCTGCTGCGCAAGCCGACCGGCGGCGGTAGCCCTACCCTCGCCACCAAACCAGCCGTAAATACCTGGCCGCCACCAACTGCGAGCGTCTCCACAACGGCCTCTGCTGCCTCTATGACAACAGCGGTGGGTACCCACGACCACGTCTTTTCCGCGCTCAAGGAGGAGCTGTTCCTGCTTGAAACGGAACGTCTGCAAAAGCGCATCGCCGAACCTGAATACCGCGAGGTCCGCAGCGCCATTGAGCTGATACTCAGTCGCGTGCTGAACCGCAACTCCACCAAGGAACATCCCGCTACAGTCGCCGAGATCCGCAAGGTCGAAGACGCCATGGCTCACGCCGCAGCGGAAGGCCAGGAGGCCATTGCCGAGCCCGCGTTTACCGGACGGGACGGGCAATGACAACGGGCTTTCGTATCGTTAGGCTGATCTCGCTTGCCCTGTGGGTCGGCGGTATCGCCTTCTTCGCCTTTGCCGTCGCGCCAGTTGCCTTCAAGGTCATGCCAGACGCGCATCAGGCCGGTACGATCGTGCGAGGCACCCTGCTCGTCCTGCATCGGATCGGTCTGTTGGCCGGCTCCATCTATCTCTTCTTCACGCTGGCTTTGCTCGCCACGCAGCACGACTCGCATCCCGCTCGTGCCGCCGAGATCGCACTTGTAATCTCCATGCTGGCACTCACGCTATATTTGCAGCAATCCGTTCTGCCGCATATGGAAACGGATCGTCTCACCCTGGGCGGTGACGTCGATGCCGCCCCGCCGAACGCCCCCGCGCGGCTGCACTTTGAACGCCTACACCGGCTGTCGGAAAAGCTGGAAGGCACGATCCTGTTTGAAGGCCTAGCGCTGCTTTGTCTGGCCCCGATCCATGGCCGCGACGAGGCCGATCGCTTCGCCTGATATTTCCTTACCCTGCGACTAGAGCAAAGTACTCAGCTATGGAACTGGCTTAGCTTTCTGTTTGTCATTCCCGCAGAGAATCCGCGTTGGTGGTGCCGGGAACTGCAGGTCTCTCCACTGTGCCCTTCGACTACGCTCAGGGCTTCGGTCGAGATAACACTCCTATAGCGATGGGAAATTTGCTTTAAGGATCGCTAGCTGGGTATCTACATACTCGGTACTGGAATACTCGATACTGGGCAAACGCGTTTCTACTCCACCGGCAGCTTTGCCTTGTACCCATCCCGAGCCACAACTGAGTACTTCAGCGCCTTGCCCTTCTCATCTGACATCCGCAGCGGCTTACCCTCGTTATCGACCAGGTAAACCTTTACCTTGCGGTAGGTTCCATCATTCTTGTTATTCGTCGGCCGATAGGTCAGAACATATTTGTTCCGGATCGAGTCATTGATCCGCGAGAAGATATCCGGCAACTCGCCCTGGAAGATCGGGTTAAAGTACAGCCCGCCCGTCATCGTGGCAAAGGTTCGCAGCTCATTCTGGTCCTGCAGGGCGCTGATGTTATCGCGTCCCATCTCGCGCAACATGCCGCCCGTGCTGATTGAAAAAACGGTGGTATTTTGGGCTGTCTTCACCTTGGCGAGAATCTGGTCCAGCGTCAATCGTGACAACGTATCCCGGCCGCTCGAGACCAGAATGATGTATTTCTGCCCCTCCACCCGGCTCAGCCGGTCCAGCGTTTCGTAGAGCGCGTCGAATTCATTGGTTTCATGCCATGTAGGGATAATGAGACTGTTCAACGCCTGCGCCACCACATCACGATTGTTGGTGAAGTCGCAAAGAACATGGGTGCGAATGTCGTAGGTTTCGACCGCCACATAGTCTTCAGGCTGCAGTGTGCGGAAGAACGCCGCCGAGGCATTCTGCATATCGTTGATGAAGTAATAGGAATTTGCCGCAAACTCCAGCAGCATAACGGCGGTGATCGGTGTTTTGGTCAGGCGCACGCTCTGTACCTGCTGCTCCACGCCATCTTCCACGACCGCAAAGTTGCCCGCCTTCAGCCCCGGGACAAACTGGTGCGTCTTGTCCAGCAACACCCCTACGTCCAGATTCACAATCGGAACATCGACCCGCAATGAGTAGATCGCACCACCTGGATTGGTCACCTTGGGTTCAGCCGCTGCGGCGGGTGGAGGCGCAGCTTCATCTTTTTTCTTGGGCAGCACGATGCCGCCATTGTCCGTCGCGGGACCGCTGTCGTCCGTAGCCATGGGCGGCTTGGGCGATGGTGCCGGCGTGGGCGTCTGCTGGGCTTGCCCTGCATGGGTTAGGGCAAAGGCAATGGCCGCCGTCGCGAGAAACAGGCCCTTTTTCATCGTCAAAAACTCCCCAGCGCCCAATGCCGTGCAGGCGCCCATCTGCTCAGGTGTCACATTTATAGACGAAGCGAGCGCTCCTTCGGCTACAAAGCCCTAAACTGCTGATGAAGCTCTGAGCAAGTCTCCTAAGCCGGTCTAGGATGACATGAACGTGCGCTTTGAACTTTTCATTGCTTTCCGCTATCTGCGGGCCCGCCGTCGGCAGGCCGTCGTCGGCCTGATCACGGGCATCTCGATCGCAGGCGTCGCAGCGGGCGTCGCAGCGCTCGTCATCGCGCTCGCGATCACCAATGGCATGCGCCGCGACCTCCAGGATCGCCTTGTCGGCGCGACAGCGCATGTGGAGCTGCTGCGCATCTCTGGTGACGGCATCCACGACTGGCGTCCCCTCATGGCACGCCTCGCGCGCACCCCACACGTCGTAGCCGTCGCACCTGGGCTCTACGGCGAGGTGCTCATCTCCCGCGGACCACGCTCCGGCGGCGCGCTCATCAAAGGCATCGTGCCCGGGGATGAGCTCCGCATCGGCAACCTCCTCCAATCGGTAAATGAGGGCTCATACCAGCCCCTTCACCCCCCTCCCACCAGTCCGAACCCGCACGATCTCACCATCACCGATGCCGCTACCCCGCCCCTCGTCCTCGGTCACGAACTCGCCGTCACCCTCGGTGCTACCGTGGGGGATACGCTGCTGGTCACCAGCCCCCAAGGCGAACTCACCCCACTTGGTCTGATTCCGCGCTATCAGCGTTTCGTCGTAGCGGGCATCTTCTCATCCGGCTTCTATCAGTACGATTCCGCCTACGCCTTTATGCGTCTCGCCGACGCGCAACACCTGTTCTCCGAGCCCGATCTGGTCAGCGTGCTCAGCTTCCGCCTCGACGATCTCAACCGCGCCCCGCAAGTCGCGCGCGCGCTGGACATCGCAGCCGGCTCCGGCTACCAGGCGACCACTTGGCAGGAGCAAAACCGTGAGCTCTTCCGTGCCCTCAAGCTCGAGCAGGCTGTCACGTTTGTCGTGCTCGCCCTGATCGTCCTCGTCGCCGCGCTCAATATCCTCAGCGCCATCACCATGATGGTCATGGAAAAGACCCGCGACATCGCCGTGATGATGAGCTTCGGGGTCACCCCACGCCAGATCCGCCGTATCTTTCTGCTGCAAGGCCTATTGATCTCCGCCGTTGGCACCGTTCTGGGGCTCGTTCTGGGCTACGCGGGCAGCCTGCTCGGGGCGCACTACCGCTTCATCCAGCTCGACCCCGGCGTGTATTCCATCGATCACCTGCCCTTTGCACCGCGGGCGCTAGATGCCTTGCTCGTTGCGGCGGTATCGCTCGGTATTGCGCTGCTGGCGACGCTGTATCCGTCGCGCTCGGCCGCAAATGTATTGCCCGCCGAGGCGCTGCGATATGAGTAGTTCGTCCCTTTGCCTCAGGTTATGATGGGCGGAGGGAGACGGTATGGGCGTCATCGAAGATAGCCGCAAGGTGCTGCAGGATTTCCTCGCCCCCGAGTTGCGCGCGATTGCCGTACGGCTCGATGCGCTGGAAAAGCGCATCGACGAGCGTTTTGCTGAAACGGACAAAACCAGCAAGATGCGATTCGATGCCGTGGATCAACGCTTTGCTGAAGCCGACAAGACCAGCAAAGTACGCTTCGATGCCGTGGATCAACGCTTTGCTGAAGCTGATAAGACCAGCAAAGTGCGATTCGATGCCGTGGATCGTCGTCTCGCTGAGGCCGATAAGACCAGCAAAGTACGCTTCGATGCCGTGGATCAACGTCTCGGGGAATTCAATAAGCGGATGGATGCTCTGGAACGCCAGACGGAGGCCGTCGACCGTCGTGCCGAGGCGCGGCATCAGGAAGTGATGTCCGCCATTCGGCAAGTGCTCGACCTCAACGCCATCCAGCAACGCCTCGCGCGGCTGGAGTCACAGCAGCAGACAACGCACCAGTAGTCCCGCAAGTCTGCGGCAAGTTATCTGGACGTATACACTGCGCATGCTTTTTTTGCCATTCGCGAAGGGAATTTGCGGTTCGGCTCGCCGCGTGGCTACGGTTAAATGAGCCAATTTGGGGCCAAAACTGCCTCAAGTATTTCATCCGCATGCCACTCTACTCCGCCACCATCCCAATGGTTCGCAGCCAAGTCTCTACCAACTGCGGCCATGCCGTTACCGGAAACTTCGTGCGCCGCAGCCCAAAGGCGTGCCCGCCCTGCGCGTAGAGGTGCATCTCGACGGGCACACCGGCCTTCTTTAAGGCGATGTAGTACGCCAATGCGTCGTTGACATTGTCCACGTGGTCGTCCTCATTCTGCAGCAGGAACGTAGGCGGTGTCTGGCTGGTGACCTGCAGATCGGGGTTCAAGCCCAGGTCCTTGTCGGCCGTTGCCGGGTAGTGCAGCACGAGGTGCTTGGCACCTTGCTGCGCATCCCACTTCGCCGCCGATAACGACAGATGCCCCGGATGGATAGGCACCGCAAAGTCCGGGCGGCAACTCTCCCTGTCCGCCGCATCGACGGGTGGATACAGGCGCTTTGCAAAGTGCGTACTCATCGCCGCCGCCAAGTGCCCTCCGGATGAAAAGCCTAAAACACCGATCTTGTGCGGATCGATGCCCCATGCCGCCGCATGGAATCGCACCAGTCCCACTGTGCGCTGCGCATCTTCCAACGCCATCGGCGATTCCGGATACGGCCCCGATTTCGGGTACGGCCCCACGTCCGTTACACGGTACTTCAACAGCACACAGGTGATCCCTTTGGCCGTCAGCCAATCACAGACCTCCGTACCTTCAAAATCAATGGCCAGCACCTGGTAGCCCCCACCTGGAAAGACGACCACAGCGACACCCGTATTCTTTCCTTTGGGTGAGTAGACCGTCATCGTGGGCCGAGTGACCTCCGTCACGGAGGTCACCGGCCTGCCGGCAATCAACGCTTCCTTTCCGGATACCGTGGTAGTCTCCGGCCCTGCAACAGGCTGCGGATCCGGCACCGCTCCCGGCCAGATCGACACCTGTGTATGACTTGGTGAAGGCTGCCAGGCAGGCACCTGCGCGCCCAGGCTGCCGACTGCAAACACGACCGAGAGGGCAAGAATCGAAGGTTTGATCGCCATGCCTTCAGCTTATCCACTACGCGCCGCCGGCAGAAGTTTCCACTGGGGTCCATCCTTAGCGATGCTCCCCTCAATGGCTCGTTACACTGAAAGCCCATGCCACCGCGCCTTCGCTATCCCGAGTTCGCCCCCGAGGGCATCGCCTCCCTTCGCGCGGCCGAGCACTACCTGAACGCCGCGACCGCACTCCCTGCCGTGCTCCTTGAGTTAATACGGTTGCGTGTCTCGCTCCAAAATGGCTGTGAGTTTTGCATCGGCCATCACACGAACGAACTGCGCAAGCACAACGAACCGGAGTCCCGGATCGAGGCGCTCGGGGATTGGCAGAACTCCGCCGCCTTCACGCCAAAGGAACGCGCCGCCCTCGCTTGGACCGATTCCGTCACTGATATCCAGACCCGGCACGCGGCCGACGACGACTATGCCGCCGTATCCACCTTTTTCCACGAGAAGGACCTCGTCGACCTGACCTTCGCCATCGCCAGCGTCAACGCCTGGAACCGCATGTCCATCGCCTTCCGCGCCGAGTGGGACCCCGGCCGCGCCCACCAGCAATCGGCAACACCCTGCGAGCAAGTTACAAAGACCGAAGCGGCACGCGAGACCAGCCCGACACCCTCCGCCACGACCGCGCAATCCCTTGCCCAGACCACCCCTGCCCACGAGGACGCTCCCACCCAGGATGTTGTCGACGGTGATGGCGGCAAGGTCGCGCAGGACTGATGGATGCTCCCCAGCACGGGCCCGCCACGCCGTCCGGCCCAGCCGCGGCGGAGGTGCTCCTCAGCGCCCGCAAACTCAGCAAGACCTACGCTGCGACAACCCGGAGCGGCACCACTGTCCAACTCTTTCGTGATCTGTCACTCGACGTCGCCCCCGGGGAATCCGTCGCGATTGTCGGCCAAAGTGGAGCCGGAAAAAGTTCCCTGCTGCACCTGCTCGCCGGGCTCGATAAGCCCACCTCCGGCGAAGTCTGGCTCCGTGCGGCCGAGATCGGTCGCTTGAACCCGGAAGCCTCTGCCAAACTCCGCAACCAGGCCTTCGGCTTCGTCTGGCAGTTCCACTACCTGCTACCCGAGTTCACAGCACTCGAAAATATCGCTCTGCCGCTGCTGGCGCGCGGTATGGGCCGCCAACAGGCGCTTGACGAAGCCGCCCGTTGGCTCACCCGGGTCGAGCTCGGCCCCCGCGCCGAGCATCGTTCCGGCGAACTTTCCGGCGGCGAACAACAGCGGGTCGCCATCGCCCGCGCCTTGGTCACCCGGCCTCAGATACTGCTTGCTGACGAGCCCACCGGCGATCTCGACGACACCACAGCCGCCCACCTTTTCGACCTCCTGCAACGGCTTTGCCTGGAGGACGGCTTGGCCGTGGTCGTTGTCACCCACAATCTCGACATTGCCGACCGCTGCGATCGCGTGCTGCGCCTTCGCGGCGGCCAACTGGAGCCGGTAGCACGCCCAGTAAGGCCAGATTGACTCGCCCTTTGGAAGGAGTGGACTTCAGTTCCGCCGTGAGCACGACCATCACAAGCGTGGATCAGCGACCAACGGGAAATGAGGGGAGTGAATCAGCTCTCTCCGTAAAGCTGCACCGGGCATTTACATGCTGCAACATCTGAGGGATTGCCCTCAACCTATTCCCATGCACGACCATCTTTCACCACGCGCAACACGCCCCCATTCCCATTTGCGACCGAATTTCAACAACTGTGTCCAATCGTTGGTAACCAGTGGGGGTTCGGCGTTCGCAAATGTGTGCATGCCCGGATACACTGGTCGCAACTCTCTGGCTGCCTAACCCGGCACTTGAGTCCTTCCCGCCGCAACTCATCGCGGCGGCCACGGTTTTCCATCGCAGACCACGCCCTCCTCTTTAGAACGGGCGAGGGCGATGGGTCGAAGGGGGAGCATGTTCGAACGTTATACAGAGAAGGCCCGGCGCGTCATCTTCTTCGCGCGTTACGAGGCGAGTCAGTTCGGTTCGCCGTACATTGAAACCGAACACCTCCTACTGGGCCTGCTTCGCGAAGATAAAGCGCTTACCAACCGCTTTCTCCGCTCGCATGCATCCGTAGAATCCATTCGCAAGCAGATTGAACAACACACCACCGTCCGTGAAAAGGTTTCGACCTCCGTCGACCTGCCACTCTCCAATGAATGCAAGCGCGTGCTCGCCTATGCCGCCGAGGAAGCGGAGCGGCTGAGTCACAAGCACATTGGGACGGAACATCTTTTACTGGGCCTCCTGCGCGAAGAAAAGTGCTTCGCCGCGGAGATCCTTACTGAACGCGGTTTGCGCCTGCCGGCCATCCGCGAGGAGCTACAGCGCTCCACGCAGGAGAAGCCTCAGGGCGGTGCGTCTTCTGCCTCCGGGTCCGGCAAGGGGCGCGGCCAGCAGCAGGAGCAATCCATGCTGGCCGAGTTCTCACGCGATCTCACCCAGGCGGCGCAAGATCAAACTTTGGATCCGCTCGTCGGCCGTGATTTCGAGGTCGAGCGCGTCATCCAGATCCTGTGCCGCCGCACCAAGAACAACCCCGTTCTCATCGGCGAGCCCGGCGTCGGTAAGACCGCCATCGTCGAAGGTCTCGCGCAGAAGATCGCCGACGGTGAGGTACCGTCCTTCCTGGCCGAAAAGCGTGTTCTCTCGCTCGACCTCAGCCTCATCGTCGCGGGTACCAAGTACCGCGGCCAGTTCGAGGAACGGCTCAAGACGATCATGAAGGAGTTGATGGAAAATCAGAACTCCATTGTGTTTATCGATGAGTTGCACACCCTCGTTGGTGCCGGTTCCGCCGAGGGCTCCCTCGATGCCGCCAACATTCTCAAGCCGGCCCTCAGCCGCGGCGAGATCCAGTGCATCGGCGCCACCACCCCGGCCGAGTTCCGCAAGTCGATCGAGAAGGATCGCTCGCTTGAACGCCGCTTCCAGGCTGTCAAGGTGCCGCCGCCAAACGAAGCCGACGCCATCAAGATCATCATGGGCATCAAGGACAAGTACGAGAAGTTCCACGCCGTCAGCTATACCGACGACGCGGTCTCCTTCTCCGTCACCCACTCCAGCCGCTACATCCCTGACCGCTTCCTGCCGGATAAGGCCATCGATCTCATCGATGAGGCCGGGGCTCGCGTCAAGCTGCGCCAGACCACCCTGCCCGAGGAGCTGACCGAGGTCCAGAAGCGGATCAAGTTCATCGTGCACCGGATGGAAAACGCCATCGCGAACCACGAGTTCGAGAAGGCCCGCTTCTACTCCGACGAGGAGCGCAAAGAGCGCGAGAACCTGCGCGCCCTCCGCGACAAATACCACCTTGACGAATCAAGCTCCGGCATCGTCGGCCGCGAGGACATTGAGGACGTTGTCTCCCGCTGGACTGGCGTGCCCATCACCTCGATCAAGGAAGAAGAGACTCAGAAGCTGCTTCGCGTCGAGGAAGAGCTGCACAAGCGCGTCATCTCGCAGGATAAGGCCATCAGCGCCCTGGCCCGCGCGATCCGTCGTTCGCGTGCCGGCTTGAAGAACCCCGCCCGCCCAATCGGTTCGTTCCTGTTCCTCGGACCCACCGGCGTTGGTAAAACGGAGGTGGCGCGTACCCTGGCCCACTTCCTCTTCGGCTCCGAAAAGGCGCTGGTCCGGTTCGATATGTCGGAGTTTATGGAGAAGCACTCCGTTTCCAAGCTCATCGGCTCGCCTCCGGGCTACGTCGGCTACGAGGAAGGCGGTCAGCTCACAGAGCGCGTCAAGCGGAACCCCTACTCCGTCGTCCTGCTCGACGAAGTTGAAAAAGCTCATCCGGATGTCTTTAACTTGCTGCTGCAAGTCTTTGAGGACGGACAGCTTACCGATGGTCTGGGAAATACGGTCGACTTCAAGAACACGATCCTCATCATGACCTCGAATATCGGGGCCAAGCACCTGATGAAACGTGAAAGCCTCGGCTTTCAGTCGTCCAAGGACGAGGTCGTCTTCTCCAAGATGCAGGAGATGGTGATGGGTGAGGTGAAGCGCACCTTCAACCCCGAATTCATCAATCGCCTCGATGAGGTCATCGTCTTTACCGCGCTGACCGACCCCGAACTCATGCAGATTATCGAGCTGCTGATTCAGCAGCTCAACACCAACCTCGTCCACAAGGCGATCACCATCTCTGTACAGGACGATGCCAAGCGTTGGATTATGGCCAAAACCCTGGTCGATCGCTCTTACGGTGCCCGTCCTCTGCGTCGCGCCTTGCAGCGCTACATTGAGGACCCGCTCTCGGAGGCGCTCATCGCCGGTCAGATCAACGAACGGCCTGCGTTCCTCGATGTCTACCTGGATGGTGACCAGCTCTTCTACCGTCCCGTCTCGCCGGACGGTACAAGCGAGGAACCCGCAGTAGGCCTGGCTCTCAGCATCGCCTAAGCTCATCACTTACCAAAGGGGGACTCCGATTTGGAGTCCCCCTTTGTTTGTGTATAGGTTTGCTTGCAAGCCATCTCGTATCGGGTATGGCCGGCTCTCTTCCTGACATCTCCCCTGCCGGCCCGGTAGTATCGTAGCCACTGACCAGCTTTGCGGAGAAACGTCTCAGCATGAATGCAGCACCGAAGCCTCGGGGCCCCCTGCCACGCCCCAACCGTCCCCCGTTCGTCTCTTCCGGACGGTTTACCCCCATGCTGATTGCTCTGCTTTGTGTAGGACTCGTGGTGTTCTCGTGGCAGCGTGGCCGCGGCAACTTCCACCGCCTTACCACAGCGGTCCTGCCCTCTGACAATGCTCCTGGCCGCCGCACCGGCCCTGGCGGTGAGGATGCCATCCGCCTTATCCGTAAGCCGGACGCCGTCAGTGGCGACCCGGAATTTCTGTCCGCCACCTTTCTGCCCGGCCGCGGCATGAACCTGCTGCAACTCACCGCGCTCATCCCCGGCCACGGCGAGGTTCCACTCATGATGGCACCGCCGTTGGACGAAGCGGCTAATATGCTCACCGGCACGGGCCCTGACCAGAACGGCAGTTTGAGTGCCACCATGGGCGGAGCCTTTCTCGTGCCCTGGGCCGGTCGCCTCGCCGGCAAACCCTCGCCCAGCTCGGGGATCCTCCAAACCATCTGGCTGGGCCAGCGGCTGACGTTTCCGGTCTCCGCCCCGGGCAGTGTGCTTTCCACGCGAGGTCTCCTGCTGGACCGCAGCGCTGACTCCACCCATACCGATGTCGTTCTCGACGGGCAATCGGTAGAGGCCGTCTATCACCCAGGAACCTTTTCCGGGAATTGGCCCTCAACGGGTTCCGTGCATATTTCCGCCGAGCTCTCCGGCCATGCCCTGGACCTTACCGTGGCGGTACAGAATACGGGGGATACCCCCATGCCGGTCGGCATCGGCTGGATGCCCTACTTCAACATCGCCAGCCATGATCGTGCAAACGCTACACTTACGATACCGTCCGCGACCCGCCTCGAAGCCGACCGGAATAGTGGCGTACCGACCGGCCGTCTGGCATCCGTGGCAGGAACGCCGCTGGATTTCGCTTCAGCCCACGGTGTGCCGTTAGGTTCAGCTACGGTCGACGACACATTTGTACACCTAACAACTGGTATTCTCGCCAACGGCCCTATCGCCGAGCTGCGCGATACAGCCTTCGGCTATGGTCTGCGTATCCTGCCCAAGAGCGCCAATATTCGTGGAATGCACGTCGTAGCGCCGGCAGACAAGTCCTGGGTCTCCATCGGTCCCGTAACCAACTACGACGACGCGCTTGGACCGGAGTGGGACACCTCGGAGAGCTCTGGGATCACCACACTGCAACCCGGCGATACCCTCACCTGGAAGGTGCGCCTGGAGCTCTTTACCTTCACCGCCGGAAGCCACGCCACCACCATGTGACGTTCGCGATCGCGTTGTACGGCAAGGCAGTTTGCCCCCCACGTTTGACCCTGCCCGCTCAGCCTCGTATTGTTGAGGGTGCGAGGCTCCACCTTGCCCGGCTCGCGGCGTGTCACACCTGCGCCAAACCCTGGCTGCCTCAAGCTCAGAGCGCCCTTGCGCGCCACACCCCGGAAGAGACCTACATTGACCCCGACTGAAACGCAGGAAGTCCCAAAGGACGCGGCCTTGGCCGAGAACACCGCCACCTCCCCAGAACCGAATGAGGCTCCGACCAGCGAGCTTGTGGCTCATGACCCTAGCCAGGACCACACGCATGAGCATCATCACCATGCCGCGCCCACACTGAACCCCGAGCTTACCCGCACCATTGAGGTTGAAGCGCCTGCGAGTGATGTGGATAAGGCCTACCGCACGATCGTCCGCAAATACGCCCGCATGGCGCGGATTCCCGGTTTTCGGGCCGGCAAGGTACCCGAGTCGCTGATCCGTTCGCGCTTTGCCCGTGACCTGCGCCAGGAGGTACTGGATTCGCTGGTCGCCGAGCGCTTCCGGACGGCGCTGGAGCAAGGCTCCATGACTCCCCTTTCCCAGCCGCAAGTGTCAGAGCTACAGCTGTTTGAGGGTCAACCCCTTAAGTTCAAGGCGACCTTTGAGGTGCTGCCCGAGATCGACATCGCAGGTTATGACTCGATCGCCGTGCAACGCCCCGATCCCGCCGTCTCCGAGGATGAGTACGGAGCCGAGTTGAATGCGCTGCTTGACCACCATGCCACCGTGGAGCCGGTAGAGGAACAGCGTCCGCTTGCCGACGGCGACTGGGCCGAAATCAGTTTCACCGGCCAGATGCACGACCTTGCGCAAACCGTCACCGAAGAGGGTATCGAGAACAAGACGGAGCAGCCGGAGATCAAGGCTGACGATGTCCTGCTTGAGATCAACGGCAAAAATACCCTGCCGGCCTTCTCCGATGCTCTGCGTGGTGCCGAGGTCGGTAAGCAGCTCACCTTTGAGGTGGAGTACCCCGCCGACTTTGGCGACACCCGTTTGGCCGGCCGCACGGTCAGCTACGATGTCACGCTGAAGGCCATCAAGCACAAGAGCTACCCCGAACGCGACACTGAGTTCGCCAAGCAGCTTGGTGATTATGAGAGCTGGGAAGACTTCGAAGCAAAGCTCCGCGAGCGGGTTACCGAGCGCAAGAAGGACACGCTGGAGACCCAGGCCCGCGACAGCATGCTCGACGAGCTCATCAAGCGCTATGAGTTTCCAGTCCCGGAGACCTTTGTGCAACAGCAGATTGATGCCCGTCTAGAGCGTGGTCTGCGTGCCCTGCAGCAGCAAGGCATGACCGAAGAGGCGATGCGTCAGCTCAACTTTGTCCAACTGCGCGAGGCGCAGCGTCCGCAGGCCATTGCCGAGGTGAAAGCGTCGCTCATCCTCGACAAGGTTGCGGAGGCCGAGCACGTCGAGATCACCGACGACGAGCTCGAGCGCGAACTGCTCATGATCTCCCTCCAGGCGCGCGAACCCATCGAGACGCTGCGCAAGCGTTTAGCCGAGGACGGTTCGATCAACCGCATCCGCGAACAGCTGCGTCGCGAGAAGACAGGCACAACCCTTTACGAGAAGCTCGCCGCATAACTACAACTTCGGTGCCATAACGGTCAGGTCACGGAGCCTGTGCCAAGCTCGATACGGCGGGGCACGCTTCTCCCTGCTAGGCTTTCCCTTATAACGAAACGTCACACCGCGCCCAACCGAAACCGCAATCGAAAGAAAGAGAGAACCTCCATGGGACTCATACCGATGGTGCTCGAGCAGACGAGCCGGGGCGAACGCTCCTACGATATCTACAGCCGTCTGCTGCGCGACAACATCATCTTCCTCGGCACCCCCATCGACGACAACGTCGCCAATCTCATCATCGCGCAGCTCCTGTTTCTCTCCGGCGAGGACCCAGAGAAGGACATCCAGCTTTACATCAACTCGCCCGGCGGCTCCGTCTCGGCCGGTCTCGCGATCTACGACACCATGCGCTACATCAAAAACGATGTGCAGACCCTCTGCATCGGCCAGGCTGCCTCGATGGGAGCTTTCCTGCTCATGGCCGGCAAGACGGGCAAGCGGTTTGCCTTGCCCAACGCCCGCATCCTCATCCATCAGCCGCTCATCATGGGCGGTGGCATTCAGGGCCAGGCGACCGAGATCGATATTCACGCCCGCGAGATCCTTCGTCTGCGCGAGCGCATGAATCGCATCATGGCCGAGCACACCGGACAGAGCTTTGAGCAGATCGAGCGCGACACGGATCGCGACTTCTCGATGGGTTCACAGCAGGCCAAAGAATACGGCCTGATCGACGACATCATCACCCGTCCGCGCACCTAGACTTCATCGACAGTCATCGAACAAGCGGCATTCTTTGCAGGATGCCGTTTCTTCTCACCCCGGTACTCGATACGCTACGACCGCGGTACCCCCGGCCAGCTTAATTTCAGCTAAGGTGTAGACTTACAACGTTCTCGGAAAGCGTTCAGCGTCCTCAAAACACGCTTCGCACCCAAGGAGTTCGAACTCATTATGAAGACCACACGGGGCCTGGAAGAGTCACTCCGCTGTTCGTTCTGCCACAAGTCGCAGGACGCCGTGGCCAAGCTGATCTCTTCGCCCTCGGATTACCCCCGCGCTTACATCTGCGATGAGTGTGTGGCGGTCTGCAACTCTATTCTTGAGGACGATAAGGGTACGGAAACGCCCGCCGGCACAGCACCGCAACACCTGCCCAAGCCCGCCGAGGTCAAGGCCTTTCTCGACGAATACATTATCGGTCAGGACACCACAAAGAAGAAGCTTGCCGTTGCCGTCTACAACCACTACAAGCGCATCCAGATGAATCGCATGCGCGGCAACGATGTCGAGCTCGCTAAGTCGAACATCCTGCTCGTAGGCCCGACAGGCTCTGGCAAAACGCTCATGGCGCAGACCCTGGCCAAGATGCTCGATGTCCCCTTTGCTATCGTTGACGCCACGACCCTCACTGAAGCCGGCTACGTCGGCGAGGACGTCGAAAACATCATTCTCAAGCTGCTGCAGGCCGCCGACAATGACGTAGCCCGCGCGCAGGCCGGCATCATCTACATCGACGAGATCGATAAGATCGGCCGCAAGGATGAGAACCCCTCCATCACCCGCGATGTCTCCGGCGAGGGCGTGCAGCAGGCGCTGCTGAAGCTTCTCGAAGGCACCATCGCCAATGTGCCCCCGCAGGGTGGCCGCAAGCACCCGCACCAGGAATTCACCATCGTCGATACGACGAACATCCTGTTCATCTGCGGCGGCGCTTTTGTGGGCCTTGAGAAGATCATTGCGCGTCGCATCGGCAAGAAAGCTCTTGGCTTCAAAGCTGTCCCGGACATCGATGGAAAAGGACTCGCCGTGACCCCGATTCGTGCTCAGCGCGACAATGAGATGCTACGGCAAGCCGAGCAACAGGATCTGCTCAAGTACGGACTTATCCCCGAGTTTGTCGGCAGGCTTCCCGTTCTCGGCATTCTCGATGAGCTTGATGAAGCCGCGCTGATCGACATTCTGACCCGCCCGCGTAACGCCTTGCTGAAGCAATACGCTCGCCTGTTCGATTACGAGGGTGTCAAGGTTACCTGGACAGACGAGGCCATCAAAGAGATTGCGCGCGAGGCGTTACAGCGCAAAGTCGGTGCCCGCGGTCTGCGCATGATCCTCGAAGAGGTGATGCTTGACCTCATGTATCACATTCCCGGCAACAAGAAAATCAAGGAGCTTGTCATCACAGAAGAGATGGTCAAGACGCGCGACATCACCTTGCCAGTGATCTTGGAGAAGGCCGGCTAAGCCCACGCTCCTTCTTTTGAAGTTGTCATTCTGGAACGCAGTAAAGGACCTGCTTTCGCTTGTGGTGCCGAGGCGCTACAAGCAGAAGGCAGGTCCTTCGCCTTGGTCAGGATGACAGTTTCGTAATTACGTATTTCCCATCTCACGACACTTACATGCACACGCTCAATACACACGCCGCAAGACGATTACGCGTACAATTTGCCACAAGCCGGACGCTGCATCAAACCGCAGAAGAGCACGTCTAATCGGGAGGCCTATGAAAAACGAAGATCGCGATTTAAATAACGGACCCCAGCGCAAACTCCCGATGATGCCCATCCGCGAGATGGTGATCTTTCCGCAAATGATGGCTCCTTTCGTGGTCGGACGTGAGTCCTCCGTACGTGCCCTCGAAGAGGCGCTCAACGGTGATCGCAAGATATTCCTCGCGACCCAGCATGATGCCTCCGTCGACGAACCCACCGCCGGCGACATCTATGACGTCGGTACGATAGGCAACATCGTTCAGTCCGTGCGCCTCGCGGATGGCAATATCCGCGTCCTCGTCGAGGGCGTAGAGCGCGCCCGCTCCACTGAAATCAACGATGACGACGGCTTCTTCGTGGCCACTGTGCGCACCTCCAAATCCGAGTTGCAGCCCACCCCGCAAACCGACCAGCTCGTCGCGCGCGTGCACCAGCTCTATGAGCAGTACTCGAAGCTGCAGCAGTCGCTCAATCAGGAAGCTGCCGCTGCCCTGCGCACGGACGAGCCGGCCAAGCTTGCCGACCTTATTGGTGCCAACCTTCCGCTCTCCATCGAAGAGAAGCAGCAGCTGCTTGAGGTCTTCGACCCCGAGATGCGCCTTGCTCGCGTCGCCGACACGCTGGACATCGCCATCGAAAAGCTGAACATGGATCGCACTATCCAGTCGCGCGTCAAGCGGCAGATGGAACGCGCCCAGAAAGAGTACTACCTCAACGAGAAGATCAAGGCGATCCAAAAGGAGCTCGGCCGCGGCGAGAAGAGCGAGTTCGACGAGCTCAAGAAGAAGATCGAAGATGCCGGCATGCCCAAGGACGTGCAGGAGAAGGCTATGGGAGAGCTCAAGAAGCTCGAAGCCATGCCACCCATGTCGGCCGAGTCTACCGTTAGCCGCAACTACCTCGACTGGCTGCTCGCCGTGCCCTGGCGTAAGCGCAGCAAGGAAATTCGCTCCATCGAGAATGCCGAGCAGGTCCTGAACGAAGACCACTATGGCCTGGAGAAAATCAAGGAACGCATCCTGGAATTTCTTGCGGTGCGCCAACTCGTCAAGAACCCCAAGGGATCGATCCTCTGCTTCGTCGGACCTCCAGGCGTCGGTAAGACCTCGCTCGGCATGTCGATCGCAAAGGCGACCGGCCGCAAGTTCGTGCGCATGTCGCTCGGCGGGGTGCGCGATGAGGCCGAGATCCGTGGCCATCGCCGCACCTACATCGGCGCCCTGCCAGGGCAGATCATCCAGTCGATGAAGAAGGCCGGCACCAAGAATCCGGTCATCATGCTCGATGAAATCGACAAGATGGCCTCCGACTTCCGCGGCGACCCTGCCTCGGCGTTGCTCGAAGTCCTTGACCCCGAGCAGAACAACACCTTCCAGGATCACTATCTGGATGTCGAATACGATCTCTCGCAGGTACTGTTCGTTGCTACGGCGAACGTACTGCACACCATTCCCGGCCCGCTCCAGGACCGCATGGAGATCCTTCGGCTCTCCGGCTACACTGAGCTCGAAAAACTGGAGATCGCCAAGCAGTATCTGGTGAAGAAGCAACTGGAAGGTACCGGTCTTACCGCCGAGCAGGTCTCCCTTGACGACGACGCGCTACGCGCCATCATTCGCAACTACACTCGCGAATCCGGTGTGCGTAATCTCGAGCGCGAGATTGGCAACATCTACCGCAAGGTGGCACGCAAGGTCGTCTCCAATGCGGAACATAAACAGGCCATTACCGGAGAGAACATCTCGGATCTCCTAGGCGTTGCCAAGTTCCGCGATTCGCAGGTGCACGAGCACAATGAGATCGGTCTGGTCACGGGCTTAGCCTGGACCGAGATGGGCGGTTCGATCCTCCAGACCGAAGTACAGGTGCTCGATGGCAAGGGCAAGATGACCGCCACCGGCCAACTCGGCGATGTGATGCAGGAGTCCGCGCAAGCGGCGCTTACTTACATCCGCTCGCGCTCACACCATCTCGGCCTGCAGCGCGACTTCTACCGCAACATCGACATTCACATCCACGTTCCTGAAGGTGCCATCCCCAAGGACGGTCCCTCCGCCGGCATCACCCTCGCCACGGCCCTCGCCTCCGCGCTCACGAAGGTGGAGGTCCGACGCGATATCGCCATGACTGGCGAGATCACCCTGCGCGGCAAGGTTCTGCCCATCGGCGGTCTCAAGGAGAAGCTCCTCGCAGCGCATCGCGCGGGCATCTTTGAAGCCATTCTGCCCGCCGACAATCGTAAGGACCTCGCCGAACTACCTGACCTGATCAAGAACACGATGAAACTTAACTTTGTCGAGAACATGGATCAGGTTCTCGATATCGCCTTGGCCTCCAAGCTGCCCAAGCTCGAGGAGGAAACACCGGAAGCACTGGCCAGCATGCCGCCACCGACCGGCGATGCTCCCGCGCACAACGTGCCGCGTCAGTAGTTGGTTCCCTTCACCAAGAGAAAAGCCCGGCGCAAGCCGGGCTTTTCTGCCAAGCCAGACTTTTCTCCTTAGATAAGCGCACCTCATCCACCCGAACTAGCTTACCTTTCACGGGCTATTGTCTTTCTTTCTGTCATTCCCGAAGGGAATCTGCGTCTCGCTTCATTGTCCTGACACTCTCCATAGTCGGCTGCTTATCGTCTTGTAGCGCCATTTAATTCTGGCCTTGCAAGGATCTGTTGTTATGCCTCCCTTCAGAAAAGAGTAGGTCCCTACAAACTGGCGAACTAGAAGCTTCATGCGAACAGGGTTTTTGCTTTAAGCGTGGACGAAAAGACGTCGATACCGCGGATTCCTTTCGGAACGCCCTATGACCGTCCAAATGTTGGCCATGGCTGAAACTTCGTTGCTTAAAAGTTCACGAGGTAACACTTCTGTTCCACGCCGCATCTACTTACGAGAACAATTTTGGAGGCTGCTTTGATCGAAACCATCGTAATTATTGTGCTGGTGCTGCTGCTTCTCGGGTCCCTTCCCTCCTTCCCTTACTCGCGCGGCTGGGGTTACGCGCCCAGCGGCACGCTTGGCACCATCCTGCTCATTGTCGTGATCCTGTTCCTGTTAAAGGTTATCTAGCGGCATCGACAGTGTCGGCCGCAATGCGAATAAGATAAGGGCGTGCCATCTCGGCACGCCCTTACTCATGCCGACACTGACCGCCGCGCCCGCCGCCACTCGTCTTCGTCTCAGCGATCTTGCCCCAGGCAACATTCAGTCTGAGATTCGCGCCATGTCGGTCGCCTGTGCCGCCGTCGAGGGCATCAACATGGCCCAGGGTATCTGCGATACCGATGTGCCCCATCCGGTCGCTGAGGCCGCCCTCGAAGCCATTCGCTCCGGCCACAACATCTACACCCGGCTGGACGGTATCGCCTCACTTCGCCAAGGCATCGCGCACAAGTTCGCGCACTTCAACGCCCTTGCCGTCGATCCCGACACCCAAGTCCTCGTTACCTCCGGTGCCACAGGTGCCCTGCACGCATCGCTCATGGCGTTGCTGAATCCAGGGGACGAATGCCTCGTTCTCGAACCTTTTTACGGCTACCACGTCGCGACGCTACGCTCCCTGCGCGTGAAGCCAAACGTCGTCTCCCTGAACGCCCCGGATTGGGGCCTCGACATAGAGCGTTTGCGCGCCGCGATCACGCCGAAGACCCGCGGCATCATTCTCAATACCCCCTCGAACCCCTCCGGCAAGGTCTTTACTCAAGCCGAGCTCGAAGCCTTGTCTGAGCTCGCGATCGAGCACGACCTCTCTGTCTTCAGCGACGAGATGTATGAATATTTTATATTCGACGGGGCCCGCCACCGCTCCATAGCCACCATCCCAGGGATGGCCGAGCGCACGGTCACCATCTCCGGCTTTTCAAAGACCTTCTCGGTCACCGGGTGGCGCCTCGGCTATCTCACCGCCGACCCCCGCTGGATCCCAGCCATCGGCTACTTCCACGACCTCACCTATGTCTGCGCGCCCGCCCCGTTGCAGCATGGGGCCGCCGCCGGTCTGCTGCAACTACCCGCATCCTTCTACACCGACCTGGCCGTGGAATACGAAGAAAGACGCAACCGGATCTGCGCCGCCCTCAACCGTGCCGGCGTCACGCCCTCCATCCCGCAGGGGGCTTACTACGTCCTCGCCGATGCCACCAACATCCCCGGCGCCGACAGCAAAGCCAAAGCCCGCAAGCTGCTTGCCGACACCGGCATCGCGGCCGTCGCCGGCTCCGCCTTTTTCGCCACGGATGAGAACGGGAACAACACCGGAGATCATCTCCTACGCTTCTGTTTTGCCAAGCGCGAAAATGAAATCGCCGAAGCCTGCCAGCGTCTTGACACCTATCGCGCCTGATCTTCTTTCCTTCTTGATTGTCATCCCCGAAGGGAATCTGCGTTTGTTCTTGTCTTTACTCTTTTTTCATCACCTGCAGGAAGTACCGCAGAGTTGCTGCTCTCCCAGGGCTCCTGCGTATACAGAAGGACTCCCCGGGGTGTCCCTGAATCGCCCTGTTACGATTTTGTGGTGAGCGTGCCGGAAGTCGCCAGCAACGGGCTCTGACTGCTCTAATACCCTGTTTTTATGTTCCTTTCCCGACAGGAGCCAGCGCCCGTGAGTACGGCAAAAGTGAGCGCCTCTAAACGTTGTGTGGGACGGTTGGGGTTTTGCGGGTAGTGATACGGACGTGTACTTGGTCTTCGATCCGAACGATACACTCGCCAAGAGAATTCGTGAAAGCAAGGACGGCAGAGTGAATAAGTATCTTTGCGCGGCAGGGCGCGTGAACCGCTTGCAGGCGAGATGGCACTCAGTTGTCTTTTATACCAACGAGGGTTGGGACGATTGTTCGTAAGCTGACATAAGTGGAACTGATTGCCGGATGCACCGTTTAGCGCATAGTGAGTGAGGTGGCAGTGCTTCCACTTGGTTCTACCTGCGACTTCAGCACCCACCCGCAATACTCGGAATCAGCATCACTTCATCCCCGTCCTCAAACGGGTGTGTATCTCCACCCAGAAAACGGATGTCCTCGTCATTGACATACACGTTGATAAACCGCCGCAGCTTGCCCGAATCGTCCTTCACGTTCTGAGCCAGCGCCGGGTAGCGTGCATCGATATCTGCAATCAATCCCGGCAGATCCTTCGCCTCTGAAGCAAAACTCTTCTGCCCTTCTGTATGCCGCGCCAACGCCGTCGGCAGAACCACCTTCACACTCACTGCACGCCTCCTGCCAGCACCAGTTCCTCGACGTCCGCGCCCACCAGAGCCCCATCGACTTGACGAATGTAGGCATCGAACTCAGCCAGCCGCGGCTTCACCGGATGCGCCGTTTCAAAGCGGCCCTGCAGCACGTCGGTTGTCTTCAGGCCGTTGCCCGTGATGCACACCACCGTGGTTTCATCGCGCCCAATGCGGCCATCTGCATAGAGCCGCGCCGTAACCGCCGTCGTGACACCGCCGGCCGTCTCCGTGAAGATACCCTCGGTCTCCGCCAACTCCTGAATACCGGCAACCACCTCGACGTCCGACACATCCTCCGCAAACCCGCCGCACTCGGCGATCATCTTCGCTGCCGCTGGACCATCGGCCGGATTGCCGATTGCCAGCGAACGTGCAATCGTGTTCGGCCGCTGCGGCTCGATGTAGTCCCATCCTTGCTTCACGGCATGCGTGATCGGCGAGCAGCCCGTAGCCTGCGCGCCGAAGAAGCGTACCGGCTTGTCTTCCACCAGGCCCAGCGCCGCCAACTCCTTGAACGCCTTGCGAATCTTGCGAATCAGCGATCCGCCCGCCATCGGCACAACGACGTTATCCGGCAGCTTCCAGCCGAGCTGCTCGGCGATCTCATAGCCCACCGTCTTCGAACCCTCGGCGTAGTACGGCCGCAGGTTCACATTCACAAAACCCCAGCCATACTCATCCGCAATCAGGGTGCTCAGCCGGTTGGCATGGTCGTAGTTGCCGTCGATACGCACCAGCCGTGCCCCGTACACCTGCGTGCCGATCACCTTGGCCGCTTCCAGGTCCGCTGGAATCAGGATGCAAGCCTTCAATCCCAAACGTGCGGCCTGCGCGGCCACGGAGTTTGCCAAGTTTCCCGTCGAAGAACAGCCCACAATCTCAAACCCAAACGCCTGCGCATTCGCCAGCGCGACCGCAACGACACGGTCTTTAAAGCTCAGGGTTGGGAAGCAGACCGAATCATTCTTTACATAAAGATTGGCCGCGCCGATTCGCTTACCTAGTGATTTCGCGCGCACCAATGGTGTAAACCCAACCGGAATATCCGGTTCGAAACCTTCTGGAATGGGGAGCAGATCGCGATAACGCCATATGTTGAACGGCCCCGCGGCAATACTCTCGCGGGTCACACGGCCTTGCAGGGCGTTCAGGTTGTATTGCACTTCCAGGGGAGCCAGGCACTCATCGCACGCAGATTGGGGACGGTTGCCGTAGCTCTTACCGCACTCGTTGCATCGCAGCTCGTAGGCCGTACAGGAATACTCCATCATTTGCTCCGATGGCAGAGGGGTCCTGCTGATCTACGTTGCCACTCTCGAAGAGACTTCAGGGTACGGAGAAAAACGGCATGCAGGGCTGAGTAGATACAGTTCTGCTCCACCGAATCTCATGTGTCCTGTTGCCAGGCGAGAGTTGACACCGGTACTGTGTTCTGTCCGGTTGTCGTGGCGTCGTAGGGCTCGTCCCTCAACCACTCTGCATGAAACTCGACCCGCTCATCACGGGAGGATTGAAACTACTTGTAACACGAGGGTAGATGCGAAGCAAGCACACCCTGTTGTCCCCTCCACTTTGTCGGTAGACCGAATTCCTGTCCTGTGCCGATTCGCGTACCGCACTCCGGGACTTATGCTCCGATCCTGACCGTGATTCTAAAGCTCGGGTGCGATCCTAAGATCGCGTTCGTCAGTCTAGTCCAGTCATCGTGCTCGTCATCCTGAGCGTAGTGAAGGATCTCGGGTATTCCTCCATGCAACCGAGGCGACCCGTGCAGAATACAGAGATCCTTCGCGTCGCGTCAGGATGACGCTCAGACAAAGGTGTTGAAGCTAGCGAAGTTCGCTGGATCGATAGGGTTCGCACTCAAGCCTCGTCGGCATGTTTGCGCGCTTCCTTAGCCTTGTCCGTGTTTGGGACAAACTGCTTGCCCTTCTTGGACCCGCGCACCTTCTTCGCATCCGTCGCCTTCTTTTCCGCCGGGGAAAGCTCCTCCCAGGCCTTGTCCGGCAGATATCGGTGCGTCTCGTCCCCCTGAATAGCCGGCTTGCCATCGGCCGTGTGCCACTTCTCGTCGCCCCACTGCTTCAGGTGCTCCTGCGCCTCGTTGCGCGGATGCTTATAGGCCCCACCCTCGGCCACGTACTCATGTGCCACCAGCTGCGCCTTGCGCGCGCTCCACTGCCCCGGCCGGCCGCCCTTGTCGCCGGCCATCACCTCGTCCTTGATCTTCTCGCGCAGCTCCGGTTTGGTGTAGTTGTCCTCAGACTTCGCCTTCGCAGCAGGTTTCTTCGCAGAACTCTTCTTCGCAGCCGTCTTTTTGGCTGGAGCTTTCTTCGCAGCACTCTTTTTTGCGGAAACCTTCTTCGTAGCCACAAGCTCTCCTCGACACAATTACGATTACTGTGCAGCGCCCTTGTCTTTCTTGTTGGCATTCCCATTAGGGAATCTGTGTTTCGCTTGCAGCTGTAAGCTGTCCACTCAAACGCAATCGCTATAGCGCCTTCGGATGCGAACGAGCGATCTCGCGAGACCTACACCAGCGCCGGAGTTGCGCCCGATGGAACTTCGAGCTCGCTACGCCGCGCCGTCCGCTCCTCCGGGTCGTAGTTGAGGTTCGGCCCCAGCCAGCGTTCCACCTCGTCGAGACTCCAGCCCTTACGCGCCTGGTAGTCCTCTACCTGATCGCGCCCGATCTTGCCCAGGCTGAAGAATCGCGACTCCGGATGCGCGAAGTAGATGCCGCTTACGCTCGATCCCGGCCAGATCGCAAACGACTCCGTGATCTCCATGCCGGTATTTGCCTGCACATCCAAGAGCCGCCAGATCGTGCCCTTCTCCGTGTGGTCCGGGCAGGCCGGATACCCTGGCGCCGGCCGTATGCCACGATACTTCTCCGCGATCAGCTGCGAGGTCGTGAAGGTCTCCGCGCGGCCATAACCCCACTGCTCGCGCACCAGCTTGTGCAGGCACTCCGCGAGGGCCTCCGCCAGCCGGTCCGCCAGCGCCTCCGCCATGATCGCGCTGTAGTCGTCGTGCCTGGCCTTGAAGTCGTTGCTCAGCTCCTTGAGCCCGATCCCCGTCGTCACCGCGAAGGCTCCGATGTGATCCGCCAATCCCGTCTCCCGCGGCGCAAGAAAATCTGCCAGCGACCGGCAGGGCTCATTGCCTTCGCGATTGGCCTGCTGCCGCAGAAAATAGAACCGCTCCCTCACCTCATCCCGCGCCCCATCCGCGTACAACTCGACATCATCGCCAACCGCATTGGCCGGAAACAGCCCATACACACCCCGCGCCGTCAGCAGCTTCTCCGCGACGATCCGGTCCAGCAACAGGTTGCCATTCTCAAACAGCTCCCGCGCCTCCGCACCCTGTCGCGTGTCGTCGAAAATGCGCGGATAGAGCCCCTTCAGCCCCCAGGTGTGGAAGAACGGCGACCAATCGATAAACTCCCGCAACGTACTCAGCGGAAAGTGCTCCAGCACGTGCACACCTGTACATTCCGGCTGCGCGATGTCCTCCGCGCGCCATGCAATCGGTGTCCGTCGCGCACGCGCTTTTTCAATCGGCACCAGCGTCTGCTTCGGTGCCTTGTGGGCCTGGCGCAGGGCTTCGTACTCCCGCTCGTGCAGCTCGATAAACTGTGCGCGGCTGTCCTCGCTCAGCAGGCTGGTCGTCACCGGTACCGCGCGGCTCGCGTCGGTGACATGCACCACAGGCTGCTTGTAATGCGGCGCAATCTTTATGGCCGTATGCGCCCGGCTCGTTGTCGCCCCGCCGATCAGCAGCGGCACCGTAAAGCCTTGCCGCTCCATTTCCCGCGCCACATGCACCATCTCATCGAGCGACGGCGTGATCAGTCCGCTCAGCCCGATCATGTCGGCCCTTTCGTCCTTGGCCCGTTGCAGGATCTTCTCCGCCGGCACCATCACGCCCATATCGATGACCTCGTAGTTGTTGCACGCCAGCACCACGCCCACGATGTTTTTGCCGATGTCGTGCACATCGCCCTTCACCGTCGCCAGCACGATCTTGCCCTGCGCCCGCACCTCCTGGCCGGTGGCCAGCATTTCCGCTTTTTCGGCTTCCATGTAGGGCGTCAGGTGCGCGACAGCCTTCTTCATCACGCGCGCCGACTTCACCACCTGCGGCAGAAACATCTTGCCCGCCCCAAACAGGTCGCCCACCACGCTCATACCCGCCATCAGCGGCCCTTCGATCACCAGCAGCGGCCGCCCCAGCTTCTGCCGCGCCTCCTCCGTATCCTCATCGATATACGCATCGATGCCCCGCACCAGCGCATGCGACAACCGCTCCTCGACCGTGCCGCCCCGCCACTCCTCAGCTTTGTTTTTTTTGTTGTCATTCCCGAAGGGAATCTGCGTTTCTGAAGCTTCAGCCTTCAGCTTCTCGCCATAGTCCACCAGCCGTTCCGTCGAATCCGGCCGCCGGTTCAGCAGCACGTCCTCGACCAGCACCTTCAGCTCCGGCTCAATCTCCTCATACACCTCCAGCATCCCGGCATTGACGATGCCCATGTCCATCCCTGCACCGATCGCGTGGTACAGAAACGCCGAGTGCATCGCCTCGCGGACTTTGTTATTGCCACGAAAGCTGAATGAAATATTCGAGACACCGCCGCTCACCTTGGCATGCGGCAGGTTCGCTTTGATCCAGCGCGTGGCATTGATGAAATCCACGGCATAGTTGTTGTGCTCCTCCATCCCGGTAGCCACGGTCAGGATGTTGGGGTCGAAGATGATGTCTTCAGGCGACAAACCAACCTCGTCCACGAGGATGCGATAAGCCCGCTCGCAAATCCGAATCTTCTCCTCATACGTCGCGGCCTGACCCTGCTCATCGAAGGCCATCACCACCACGGCCGCGCCATACTTCCGCACCACCGCCGCATTTTTGCGAAAAGCCGCCTCACCCTCCTTCAGCGAGATGGAGTTGACGATGCCCTTGCCCTGCAGACACTTCAGCCCTGCCTCGATGACCTCCCACTTCGACGAGTCCACCATGAAGGGCACCTTGGCCACCTCCGGCTCGCTGCCGAGCAGCTGCAGATAGCGCGTCATCGCGGCCACGCCGTCGATCATGCCCTCATCCATGCAGATATCAATGACGTTGGCACCGTTCTCCACCTGCTGCCGCGCCACACCCACGGCCTCCTCGAACCGGCCCTCACGGATCAGCTTGGCAAATTTAGGCGACCCCGCGACATTGGTCCGTTCGCCGAGCATGATGAACACACCCGGCTGCTGCGTAAACGGCTGCGACCCCGAAAGCCGCAAAGGCTTGGCCGGCTCACCCGCGCCCTTGCCGCTGTCGTTGCTGTTGCCCTTCTTGTTGTCATCCCCGGAGGGGATCTGCGTCTCCACGCCGCTCACGCCGCCACCGCCCTCTCACCCAACACCCGCGGCGCACGCCCCTCCAACGCCTTCGCAATTGCCCGAATATGATCCGGCGTATTGCCACAGCACCCACCCGCGATGTTGATCAGCCCACCTTCAGCGAACTCCCCCAAATACCGCGCCATATCCTCCGGCCCCAAATCAAACCCCGTCGCCGACAACGGATTCGGCAACCCCGCATTCGGATAGCAAGAAACCGCCGTCCCCGCCTTCTGCGATAACTCCGCCAGAAACGGATACATCAAATCCGGTCCCAACGAACAGTTCAACCCCACCGAAAACGGCTTCACGTGCGCCACCGCGTTCCAGAGAGCCTCGATCGTCTGCGCCGAGATCATCGTCTCCCCACCGCGCCCGACCGCCGCCGAGATCATCACCGGCAACTCCCTGCCTTCGGCATCGAAGACCTCACGAATGGCCACCAAAGCCGCCTTGGCATTGAGCGAATCAAAGATCGTCTCCACCAGCAACAGATCCGACCCGCCCGCCATCAGCGCCCGCACCTGGTGCACATACGCATCCTTGACCTGATCGAACGTCACCACCCGGAACCCCGGGTCATCGGCATCGGGCGAGTTCGAGAGCGACACCGTCAGCGGCCCGATCGCCCCCGCCACAAACCGCTGCCGCCCGGTCGCATCCCCCACCCGATCCGCCCACTCCCGGCATTGTTGCGCGGAGGTCTCATTGATCTCCCAAGCCAAATCGTTGAGCGAGGCATCTTCGAGAATGCGTTGGTAAAACTCCGGATCCTTGCGCCCACCGCGCTCCCGCGGATCCTCCACAAAAAATTCACTCTGCGCGATGCCCGTAGCGCTGAAGGTATTGGTCTCTATGATGTCCGCACCCGCCTCCAAGAAGCGGCGATGGATGTCGCAGATCATCGCCGGCTGCGTCAGCGAAAACAGGTCGCCATTGTTCAGCAGATCCTTCCCGGCATCCTCGAAACGCCCCCGCCGCATATCCGCCTCGGTCATGCCGTAGGTGCGAATGGTCGTCCCCATCGCCCCATCGATGATGGCGATGCGTTCCTGGAGGATCTTGCGGAGCGGATGAAGTCCCAACTGTTCCATGCGTTTGCCTGCGTCTTTTTGTTTGTCATTCCCGAAGGGAACCTGCTGTAGCCACTAACACTTCTTTTTGTCATTCCCGTAGGAATCTGCGTCTCTGCTCTCTCCATCATCGCCAAAGATCGGCGATCCAACCGGTAAAGCTCCCCATAACGCGAGAAAGGGAGCACTCAAGCGAGGACTCCCTTTCTGACTGCCTCTTAAGAAATGGATGCATGGACATACCGCAGGTTTCGCTAGCATCGCCAGCCTCTACCGCAGCACCTCAACCTCTTCATCCGCCGTACCCGGTAGCGCCCCCGGAACCGGTACCAGCATGTCTTCTTTGCGCATCACCATGTTGGTCGCATTCAGGCTGGCCATCTCAAACCCGTGTCCATGCGTGATTGCATCGGTGGGGCAGGCCTCTACGCAGTACCCGCAAAAGATGCAGCGGTTGTAGTCGATGTTGTAGACCTTGGCATACCGCTCGGCAGACGAGATGCGCACCTCTTCGGTGTTCTCCGCGGCCTCGATATAGATGCAGTTTGCCGGGCAGGCCGCCGCACACAGGTAGCAAGCCACGCACTTTTCCAGCCCATTCTCATCGCGCTGCAGCTGGTGCTTGCCGCGAAAGCGCTCCTGAAACACCGCGCCCCGCAAAGGCCCTTTGCCATCGGGATAGTTTTCGACTTCGGTCGGCTTAAAGGACTCACGGAGCGTGATGCCCATGCCCTTCGCGATCGCGGCTGCATTGCCCAATATCGACATACGCCCAGTATACGGCTAAGGCATTGGCCCGCTTGAGCCGCTGTGCTCAGTCAGTGACTCCGTCAAACTCCTACGCTGTCTTCGCCTGTGCCGTCGCCAGCTTCTCTTCGGCTACACGCGAGACGGCGTTTGCCTCATCGTACTTCTCGCCGTCATCGCCGGCCTGGTTCCAAAGCTCCTGCGCATGCTGCTCTTCGGCGTGAGCGGCATTCACGTCGATCTCACTCGGCTTGAGCGCCTGCTCGGCCAGAATGGTCACCCGCTCCGGTAGCACCTCGGCGAACCCCCATGCCACGAAAAATGTCTGATCGCCCGCCGAGCCGCCATGCAGCCGCACCTCGCCCGCGCCCAACTCCGCCAACAGCGGGGCCGCGCCATACAGCGCCTCAAGGTAGCCGGACATCGACGGCAGCTCCACCGCTGCCGCCGTCGCGTCCAGCACCACACGCTCGGGCGTCACCAAACGCACCTGCAACATCCCGGAATTGTTTGAACCGTCCGCCATAATCCCCAGCTTCTCGCTCTTAGCTTCTAGCTTCTAGCTAAAAGCTAAGAGCTGTCTCTACGCTGCTGCCTTCATCTTCTCCGCCGCTGCCAGCACTTCCTCGATGCCGCCCTTCATGTAGAAGGCCTGCTCGGGGATCGCATCATGCTTGCCCTCGATGATCTCCTTGAACGAGCGCACAGTGTCAGCAACCTTGACGTATGCGCCAGGGATACCGGTGAAGATCTCGGCCACATGGAAGGGCTGCGAAAGAAATCGCTGCACCTTGCGCGCCCGCGAGACGGTCAGCTTGTCCTCCTCCGACAACTCGTCGATGCCCAGAATCGCGATGATGTCCTGCAGATCCTTGTAGCGCTGCAGGATCTTCTTCACACCCTGGGCCACATCGTAGTGCTCCTGCCCCACGACCCGCGGCGACAGAATGCGCGAGGTGGAGGCCAGCGGATCGACGGCCGGATAGATGCCCAGCTCCGACAGGGGTCGCGACAATACCGTCGTCGCATCCAGGTGAGCAAAGGTCGTCGCCGGGGCCGGATCGGTGAGATCGTCTGCGGGCACGTACACCGCCTGTACCGAGGTCACCGACCCAGACTTGGTCGAGGTAATACGCTCCTGCAACTCACCCATCTCGGTAGCCAGGTTGGGTTGGTAACCCACCGCCGAGGGCATGCGCCCCAGCAGCGTCGAAACCTCCGAACCCGCCTGCGTGAACCGGAAGATGTTGTCGATGAAGAGCAGCGTGTCCGCATGCTCCTCGTCACGGAAATACTCTGCAACCGTCAACCCGGTGAGGGCCACGCGCAGCCGCGCCCCCGGCGGCTCGGTCATCTGACCGTAAATCAGCGCGGCTTTGGACTTCGGCAGGTCCTTGAGATCGATGACGCCCGAGTCCTGAAACTCGTGCCAAAGATCGTTGCCCTCACGCGTGCGCTCACCTACGCCGGCAAATACGGAGTATCCGCCGTGCTTGGTGGCCACATTGTTGATCAGCTCCTGAATGACGACTGTCTTACCGACACCGGCACCGCCGAACAGACCGATTTTGCCGCCCTTCAAGAATGGCTGAATCAGGTCGATCACCTTCACGCCGGTCTCAAACATCTCCTCGGACGTCGACTGCTCATCAAACGCGGGTGCCTGGCGATGGATGGGCCGATACTCGGTCGCATTCACCGGCCCAAGCTCGTCCACCGGCTTACCGAGCACGTTCAATACGCGGCCCAGCGTCGCGCGGCCTACCGGCACCGTGATGCCCGAGCCCGTATCGGTCGCCTTCATGCCGCGCACCATGCCCTCGGTCGCCTCCATGGCGATGCAGCGCACCCGGCCCTCGCCCAGATGCTGCTGCACCTCCACCGTCACATCGATCGGGTTGGGCGTCTTGAAGCCCTCACTCGTGATGTGCAGTGCCTCGAAGATCGGCGGCATCCGGCTCTCGTCGAACTGTACGTCCACTGCCGGCCCGCTGATTGCTACCACTACTCCCACATTGCCTTCGTCTGCCATAAACTCGCTTCCACTCCAACCGCGCGGTTAAACCGAGGCCGCGCCGCTCACAATCTCAATAATTTCTTTGGTAATCGCTGCCTGCCGCACACGGTTCATCGTCAGCGACAGCTTGTCGATCAGGTCGCCCGCATTTTTCGTCGCCGCATCCGTCGCCGTCATGCGCGCCGCATGTTCGGCGGCAATGGACTCCAGCACCGCATGCAGGATCTGCGTCGTCACATAGCGCGGCATGAGGTGCCGAAACAGCACTTCCGGTGCCTGGTCGTAAAGGTAGTCAACCTCGGCTGTGCCAAATTTTTTGGCCTCCGCATCGACCTCGGTCTCCTCGGGAGCGTTGATTGAGATGCCGGCCGTCTCGGCGGCACGCGCGGCCGTCTCCTTCTGCTCCTCGGTCATCTCCTCGGCGGCCGTAATCTCATGCTCGCCCAGCTTGCGGATCGGCAGCAGCTTCTCCGTCACCACACGCTGCTGAATGACCGACTTGAACTCGTTGTACACCAGGTACACGGCATCGATCTCAGCGATTTCATAACGATGAATGATCGAGTTCGCCATCGCCGCGATGTCTTCGATGTTGGCCCGCAGCAGCAGATCGCCATGTTCCGCGGCGACCTCAATAGGTTGCGCGCGGTGACGGATGTCCTCGATGTGCTTGGCGAGGTCATTGTCGTAGAGCTCTTCCTTGTGCTCATACACAGCCGCGGGATAGCGCCGTTTATAGAGCCCGATCGCCTTCTTGCCCACGGGCTCCAGATCGAGGTTCTGCCCACGCCCGCGTCGTTCGTCGATGAACCGCTGTGCCGCCTTGCCGATGTTGGAGTTGAAGCCGCCCGCAAAGCCCTTATCGCCTGCGATGACCAGCAAAAGGACATTCTTCTCCTCGCGCTCTACCAGCAACGGGTTCTTCACCTCCCCGGTTGTCTCATCGAGCAGGTCTGCCCGCCGCATCAGCGACTCCAGCACGTTGCTGATCATCTGCGCATAGGGCCGCGCCTGCATCGCGCGGTCCTGTGCCCGGCGCAGCTTTGCCGCCGAGACCATCTTCATGGCCTTGGTGATCTGCCGCGTGTTCTTCACGCTGCGGATACGCCGTCGTAGATCGAGTACGTTTGCCATTGCTCCCTAATTGCTGCTTTCTTGCCCTGTTCTACCGAACTCCCATGCATCCGGACCCACAAACATCCGGTCAACCTGATGAATCAGCCGTCGGTTTGCTATTCGTTGAAGGTAGATGGATGTGATGATCGCCGTCTCTAGTATGCCAAAAGGCCACCAACTCGCCATGATCCTAACCCCCGCCGCTCCCTTCTAAGCTGTCACAGCCTCCGCGGTCTTCTTGTGCTGGGAAAGGAAGTCGCGTTTGTACTCCTCGATCGCATCCTTGAGCCGCTTGCGCAGATCATCATCCAGCGCCTTCTTCGTCGTAATATCTGACAGGACATCCGGATGCGCCGAGTCCAGAAATGGATAGTAGCCCGCCTCAAATGCCTGAATGTCGCCGACCTCGACATCGTCCAGCAGCCCCTGCGTACCCGCGAAGAGAATCGCCACCTGCTGCGCGCCGGTGAGCGGCTGGAACTGCGGCTGCTTCAACAGCTCAGTCAGCCGCTGGCCACGATTCAATTGCTGCTGCGTGACTTTGTCCAGATCCGAACCGAACTGCGAGAACGCCGCCAGCTCGCGATACTGCGCCAGATCGAGCTTCAACGTCGATCCCACCTGCTTGGTGGCCTTCGTGGCGGCGGCAAAACCCACACGCGAGACCGACAGGCCCACGTTCACCGCCGGCCGCACACCCGAGTTGAACAGGTCGGTCTCGAAGAAGATCTGTCCGTCGGTGATCGAGATCACATTCGTCGGGATGTAGGCTGAGACATCGCCCGCCTGCGTCTCGATAATCGGCAATGCCGTCAGCGAGCCGCCGCCGTTCTCCTTCGACATCTTCGCCGAGCGCTCCAGCAGTCGCGAGTGGAGATAGAACACGTCACCCGGATACGCTTCACGCCCCGGCGGACGGCGGAGCAGCAAGGAGATCTCGCGATAGCTCGCGGCATGCTTGGAGAGATCGTCATAGATGATCAGCGCGTGTTTGCCGTTGTCGCGGAAGTACTCGCCCATCGCCGTCGCGGCAAACGGTGCCAGGTACTGCATCGGCGCGGGTTCCGATGCTGTGGCGGCGACCACGATCGTGTATGCCATTGCGCCGTAGCGCTCGAGCGTCTGCACCACACCCGCCACCGACGAGCGCTTCTGCCCAATCGCGCAATAAATACAGATCAGATCGTTCTTCGCCGAGTTGATGATCGTATCGAGCGCCACGGCCGTCTTGCCCGTCTGGCGATCGCCGATCAGCAGCTCACGCTGCCCGCGGCCGATCGGAATCATCGTATCGATGGCCTTGATGCCGGTCGCCATCGGCTCGGTCACCGACTGGCGCGCGATCACGCCCGGCGCAATCCGCTCCACAGGCAGGCTCTCGGTCGTGTTGATCGGCCCCTTGTCATCGATGGGCTGACCAATCGCGTTTACCACGCGGCCGATCAGCGCATCGCCCACCGGCACGGACATGATCTTGCCTGAGCGCTTGACTTGATCGCCCTCGCGCAGCTCCGTGTAATCGCCCAGCAGCACCGCGCCGACCTGATCCTCGTCCAGGTTCATCGCGAGCCCGGAAACGCCGTGCGGGAAATCGATCAGCTCACCCGCCATTACCTTGTCGAGCCCATGGATGCGCGCGATCCCGTCGCCCAGCGTCACAATGGTTCCGACCTCATCCACGTGCACCCGCTCTTCGTAGTTGTCGATCTGCTGCCGCAGCAGCTCCGTAATCTCGTTTGCCCCGATTGTCGGCATGCGTCTCTTCTTTCCTGCGAATCTCTTCGGTTGTACTTGCGCGATCTTGCCCATGCGGGCAGCCGCGGTCTGATGGCCGGCCCGCTACCGCGTGGCGCTGACCATACGTTGTTTCATCTGCTCCAACTGCCCACGAACGGAGCCATCGTACACGGTCGAGCCCAACCGAATCACGGCTCCGCCCAGCAAAGCCGGGTCCTCCCGGTAGGTGGCCCGGACCGATGTTCCGCCCGTAAGCCGTGCAATGCTCTGTTCCAGCGTACGACGGCCAGTCTCATCCAAGGGTCGGGCACTGGTCACCTCGACCTCGGCAACCCCATCGTCCTTATCGGCACGCTCGAGATATGCTTCGACAATGGCCCCAAGTTCATGCAATCGCTGATGATTCATCACCACGGCAATGAAGTTCCGCACCGTGCGGCTCATGCTCAGCCGCCCCGCGATGGCGTCCAGCACCCGCAGCTTCTGGTCCTCTGCAATGGACGGGTTCTCAAAGATCTCGCGAAGCGCTGGACTGCCAGTCAGGGTGCCCTGAAAATCCTGCAGCTGCCCCGCTACTGCATCCCGCGAAAGCTCTTGCAGCAGCACGACCTCGTCCAGGGCATGGGCATAGCGTAGGTCTACCACCGCCATCAGTTCTGCCCTCCCTTTTCTCCAATTAACTGCTGCGCAAAACCCTGAATCAACAAGCGATCGGTCTCGGCCGTCACGACCAGCCGTTTGGCCGCGTGCTCGATGGCCAACTCCGCCGCATGGCGCTGCAACTCACGCCGTGCCGTGGCGGTCGCCGCCTGGATCTCACTATCCGCTGCGGCTAGGATCTTGCCGGTTTCTTCTTCGACCTGAGCGCGCATGCGTTGCTCATCCCGCGCCGTCTCGGCCTCGACATGCCTTCGCATCCCGGCAATCTCCGCGTCCAGTTTGCTCAGCCGCGCCTCCACTGCGTTCAGCCGTGCACTGGCCTCCTCGGTTGCGGTGCGTGCGTCGACCAAATGCTTCTGAATGGCCGTGCTGCGATTGCGGAAGGCCTTCGGAAGTGTCTTCACCGCGAGAAACCCAAGTCCAATCGCCAAGATAACAAAGTTCAAAACTTCAAAGGCGGTGGCAGCCTGGTCGGCGTTCATGCCCACCATCGACCCCAGCTTCTGCACCATCGCGGAATGACGGTACACGTCATTCTCGTCACGCTCCTGCGCCCGCTTCTCGGGTACGGCGTTGATCGGCGTGGAGTGCTCACCCACCCCGGGCCCCGTCTGCCCAGGTGCAGCCTGTGCCCACGCGCCAGAACCGGCCAACATCGAAAAAAGCAAAAGAGTGAGAGTTAAACATCTAGAAATCCCAATACGTTTAAGGCAGAGTCTCACTGGCGCACCTCGCCTACGCCCACATTTTTGGGCAGCAAGGTCTGCACGATCCGGTCACCCAGCTCGGCCACAGCACCCTCAATCTGTCGGCGAGCCGCCTCCGCCGAAGCTTCAATCTCACTCTTGGCCACCCTGATCTTCTCGCCGGCACCTTCACGCGCCACACTCAGGGCACGTTCCCGGTCGGCCTGCCGTGCCTTCAACTGGCGCTCGCGTTCGGCCAGGATCTCACTGCGTGCCGCCCGCAATTTATCCTCGTAGACGGCCGTTTCGGCCTCGGCGGCGGCGATCGCACCGCGTGCCTGCTCGATCGCGCCGGTGGTGCGTACGCGCCGTTCGGCCAGAGTCGCCTCCAGCGGTCGCCGGACGAGCACGCTGTACGCGATCACCAGCAACACAAAAAGAATCATCGTCGGCACGGCACCGAGGATCAAACTACCTAATTGATCAAGAATCGTCATGAACTAGCTATTGGATGCGTACCGCTTAAGAGAGGGCACACATGCCTACCCGGACTCTTCAGCGCACGCAAGAGAACGCAGACGCACACTTGTCCGACCCTTGTTGTAGCAAAGCAAAGTAGGTGAAGTCAAAGGAAGGTGCGATAAACGGGCGCAGCTTGCGTTAATCGGGTAAGGCGGAGGATTTCCGTCGCGCAGAACTGCCGGAATGTGTTGTTGGCGCTAAACTTAAGTCACCACCTGAAGACCCGTCCGGGTCAAGCAGGCCGCGTGAATAGGGACCTACCTCCACTCCCTCCTCAGGCGGCCTGTTTTACGTTTAGAGCCTAGCTAGGGAGCGGGTGTAGCGCCTTTTTCTTCAACAGTGAGATCGGTTCGATCGCGCGCCTGAAAACGACGGTAGCGCCCGAGCAGCGAAGCCGGTCCTACCGCATGCAGGTACAGCAAATTACCCGCGAAACGTTGTCCGGAGAGCGTCGCACCCCGCTCCAGGGCGGCCAATACCCTACCCTCCGACTGCGGAATGCGGAACTCCGCCTCTATCAATGGATCGGCGGTGAGTGCCGCATCCATGGCCGCCAGCAATGTCTCCAACCCTGCACTCGTGCGTGCCGAGACCAGCAGCTCGCCCGGCCCAGCCACAGCTGTCGTGGGCAGCAGATCAGCTTTGTTCAGCACCTGCAGCGTCGGTGTTCGATCCACCTCCAACTCCGCCAGTACCGCTTCCACCTGCCCCTTCTGCTCCTCGAGCGTCGGGCTGGCGGCGTCGCGTACATGCACCAGCAGCTCCGCGCGCTGCACCTCCTCAAGTGTGGCGCGAAAGCTCGTTACGAGGGCATGCGGCAGGTTGCGCACAAACCCGACCGTATCGGCCAGCAGCACCCGCCGCCGCGAGGGCAGGGTGAGCTGCCGCAGCTTCGGATCGAGCGTGGCGAACATGCGCTTGGACTCGAGCACATCGGCCCCGGTAAGCGCATTGAAAAGGGTCGATTTGCCAGCATTGGTATAGCCTACCAAGGCTACAGTGGGTACCGGGACGGCTTCGCGACGCCCGCGCTGCTGCCGCCGGATCCGGCGAACCCCCTCCAGCTGTCCCTGAATGCGATCGATCCGCAGCCGGATTTTACGGCGATCGGTCTCCAGCTGCGTCTCCCCCGGACCTCGCGTGCCGATGCCGCCGCCCAGCTGCGACATCGCCCGGCCCCGCCCACCCAGCCGTGGCAGTTGGTATTCCAGCTGCGCCAGCTCTACCTGCAACTGGCCCTCGCGTGTGCGTGCATGGCGGGCAAAGATGTCGAGAATCAGCTGGGTGCGATCAATGACGCGACACGGCAGCCGGTCCTCCAGATTTCTCAGCTGGGAGGGAGAAAGATCGTGGTCGAAGAGCACCAGATCGGCGGAGGTAGAACGCGCCGTAGCCTCAATCTCCTCAAGCTTGCCTCCGCCGACCAGTGTCGCCGGATCGGGTTTAGCACGACGCTGGATCAAAAGAGCGGCGATGTCCGCGCCGGCTGAGCGGGCGAGCTCCTGAAACTCCGCCAGCGAAGCATCGAAGTCTACGTCACGATGGCCGTGCACGGCACCGGAGGCCGGAAAGCCCCCCTCGGCGGCGTTGGCCGCTTTCTCCAGCAAGGTTGCAGCGATTCGCGCCTGCCGGGCGATGGGTGAAGGCTGCGGACGCAACCCCGTAAACTCCGCAGCCACCAAGACAGCGCGCTCACCCGAAGCACGCCGCCGGGTTTGCAGCAAGGCTTGCTCCTCGAGCACCCGCCGCTGTGCGGGGTTCTCCTCCGCTCCGCCTGGCTGTTTCAAGGCGAGTTCTAGCGCGCCGACGCTGCACTGGTGGAGGCTGCGGAGGCGATAATCCCATTCTCCACGGCGGGTGAACCGGCAGGGCGCGCTTCAGCGTGGGCCGCCCGTCCGCTGACCACGGTCGAGATGGCATGCTTGAAGATCAACTGCTCCTGTGCGTTGTTTTCCAGCAGAACTGAATACTTGTCGAAGGAACGAATCTTACCTGTCAGCTTGACGCCACTAACCAGGTAGATCGTTATCGGACTCTTGTCTTTGCGGACCGTGTTTAGAAACGTGTCCTGTATGTTCTGCGCCGGCTTGATGTCCATGGGGCCGATCTCCTAGGTTTTCAGATCGACGTGTGGTCCGGATCCTCTTCGCGGGCGTCAAACCCGGATCTTTTCTCGTACCGCTCCGCCGACACCACCCTACAGGGTTTGTTGAGCACACACAAGCTGGCGATACCGGAGAGCGGGATAGCATTACAGCATGGGCAGTGTCGTTTCCGCCGTGAAAACACCCGTACCTTTGCTCGATCTAAGCCGCGAGTTCGCCTCCATCCGCGATGAGGTGATGGCCGCCATTGAGGCTGTCTGTTCCAGGCAGCAATTCATCCTCGGCCCTGCGGCGGAACGATTTGAACACGCGGCGGCGGCGGCCTGCGCGGCAACGGCCGCCCTCGGCTGTGCGAGCGGCACGGATGCCCTCTGGCTCGCCATGGCCGCCCTTGATATCGGCCCCGGCGATCGTGTTCTGACCAGCCCATTCAGCTTCTTTGCCACGGTCAGCTCCATCCTGCGCGTTGGGGCTTTGCCTCTGCTCGCTGATATCGACGAACACACCTTCAATCTTTGCCCTGAAGCCACTGCCGGCGTTCTCCGCGCACAAGCCGATGCCGGAACGCCGGTTCGCGCTCTTCTGCCTGTGCACCTGTATGGCCAATGCGCGGATATGGATGGCCTTGGCGCGCTCGCCGCAACACACACTTGCAGGATCGTCGAAGATGCCGCCCAGGCCTTCGGCGCACGCTGGGGGGGCCGCCCGGCCGGCTCTCTCGGGGATGCCGCCGCGTTCAGCTTCTATCCCACCAAGAATCTCAGTGCCTATGGCGAGGCCGGCATGATCACCGCCAGGGACCCCGCCGTCGTCGAGCACGCCCGGGCTCTGCGCAACCACGGCATGCGCCGGCGTTACTTCCATGAAGAGATCGGCTGGAACTCGCGCCTGGATGGTATACAGGCGGCGGTTCTGGAGATAAAACTGCGCCGCCTGCCCGCCGGCAATCTTCGCCGCCGTGAACTCGCCACACTGTACGGCACCCGTTTCGGTGCAGCGGGGCTCCCGGCGCGTTCGACAGCGGAGGGCGTCGTGCTGCCCTTCGTCCACCCACGGGCCGAACCCGTCTTCCATCAGTATGTGATCCGTGCCCCGCGTCGCGACGCTCTGCGCGCCTTTTTAGCTGACCGCGATATCGGCTCGGAGGTCTACTACCCGCTTCCGCTGCACCTGCAGGAGAGCCTTCTGTATCTCGGTTACAAGCCCGGCGACTTCCCGGCAGCGGAGCGGGCCGCGCACGAGGTTCTTGCCCTCCCTATCTACCCCGAACTGCGCGAAGACGAGGTCGAAACCGTGGTGGACGCCATCCGCACTTTTTACGCCTAAGTTGTGTACGTCCGGCTTCGCTGCAAACCACAGCCGCACAAACGGCGTCATCCTGAGCACAGCGAAGGACCTCAGCCTTCCACGCCGCTCTCGTTGAGAGAAAGCCGCTCTGGCGTCGTAAAAACAGCGCGGAACCAATGGCTTCCCTGTTTTAACGCCGTCGGCGGCCTTTCGTCTCCCGATCCGGCTCCGGATTCGGGTGCGCCAGAGCCGGCGGCGGCGCGTTGGGCGGTGCGATGCGCCGGCACACGTTTCCCTCCAGCCGGATCGCGTCGTCTATCGTCCTCGCCGGTTTAAATAGTCCCGTAGTCGGATTCGGCGCGGGGATGGGCGCGTCGGCCGGCACCACCTTCGTGATGAAAGTTGGGAGAGCCCCGACGAAGTGCGCGTCCTTGTTGTACGGATCGACCTTCATCCCGATCTGTACGGGAAGGTAGCCCGCGATATTGCGCTCACGATAGGCGGTCTCATAGCGGTGTTTCTTTACGTTCCAGATGAACACCCGAACCTGATCGAAGTCATACGGCAGGCCGGCTTTGAACGGCGAAAGTACGGTGACGTACTCCGGGATGTGCGTCACAGGCTGCCCATTGCTGACGATGTTTGACCCGGGATCGTCCACATAGGCGAGAACATACGCCCCCACAATCCGCTGCCCTTCGGCATAACGCGCCAGCGCATCGGGCTCGGAGACGTCGATCATCTTGGCGTAGATCCAACCTGTGTTGCCCTTGCCATCCCGTGCCAGCCACCAGTCCTCCATGACCGGCTGCGGTGGCCCTGCGGCAGCCTGTTCTGCGGCCATGGCTGTTGCCTCGCGCACGTGTGTCAAACCGCTTTCCCGCACCGGCAGCTTCGCCGCGGACGGTTTTTCGGCAGCGGCGGCAGCCCCGGGCGCGGACGGCTTCGGCACGGTCGCGCGCACCAGCAGACGCAACGGCTCATTCTCCGCAAGCCGGAAGAAGTGAATGGTCTCCCGCCCCGGCGACAGGTGCAGGTACACCTCGTCCCGCGTCACCGCGTTCGCCACCACACCGTCATGGAGATGCTGGTCGCGCAAGGCATCGAACTGATCGGCAATGCCCTGATCCGCCGTCAGCTTCTCTTCGATCCAACCCTCCGTCCCATTCGGTGCCTTTACGTGAAGAAATCGCCGCTGCCGTCCCAGCACCGTCAGCTTGTCCCCGTTGCTCACCTCACCGGTGCGGTTGGAGACCGCCGCTACACGATCGCGCAGAAAGGCCTGCTTGGCCGTGACATAGACATCGGGGTTCGCAACCACCTTGTTCAGCCGGTTGCAGCCACTCAGCAGAAGCGGGAGGCAGCTGCACAAAAATGCTGGTAAAACGGCTCGCCGCCGTGTAGGAGGTGAGCCGTAGCGGGGTCTCCGCCAAAAATAACGAGAAGGAGGGTGCATGTTGCTGGGGGATGCCTTTCGACTAGGGCGGCCGTACCGCGCCACGCCCTAGTGTGTCACGGTAACCAGTGCGGGAAACGTCTGATTCGTGCCTGAACCCACCTGGTCTACCTGTGTCAAGACCCCCGTTGCGGAAACGGCATACAGCCGCACCCCGGTGTTGGCGTCATACCCCACACCCACGAGATACCCGCCTGATTTGTCGACCGCAATCGCAGAAACATTGGCCGGCCCGGGTGTCGGTGACCCAGCCACGGCCGAGAGTCCACCTCCACTTACCACACTGAACCCTGAGATGGTGCCCGCCGACTCATTCGCGGTGTACACGAATGAGCCTGCCGGATTCAAAGTGATCGAGCGTGGCGCGCTTCCGATCGCATACGTTACCGTTTGCGGGTTTTGGTACCCAGTCGCCTGAAGACCATAGGTCGTCACCGAATTTGTCTGGGCCACAAAGGCAAAGTTATTGCCGTTTACCGCCGTGGAAAAGTCGCCGGTGGGCGTGGCCGGGTACCCCGAGGGAATCGCGTACACCCCATTCCCCGCGGCTCCGTTATTGTTCGTAATCCCGTTCGTGCTGTTGTAGCTGTACACCACGTCCCCACTGATCCCAAGCGATGCCACCACGTAATTGCCACTCTGCGCTACGGTGACGCTGCAGGATTGACTCACCGGCACAGCCAATGTCAGGGTGCAGGGCGTGCCCTGCAAGGACAGAACCGCCGATTGGGTCAGCGCGCCGGTTGACGGCGTCACGCTGTAT
The DNA here is from genome assembly GCA_964247595.1 of uncultured Acidobacteriaceae bacterium. Lineage (GTDB taxonomy): Bacteria > Acidobacteriota > Terriglobia > Terriglobales > Acidobacteriaceae > Granulicella. The sequence goes on from CAXTUW010000008.1 coordinate 124,429, forward strand.
TGCGTCATGGTGGCACCGGTGGCGTTCACGGTATAAAGCCATTTGCCGTCGGGGGAGATAGCCATTGCGGCGACTGTATCCTGCGTGACCACATTGCCGCCATTGTCTGCCGTGAGTGTGCCCGTCGAACCGATGAGATACCGGTAGATACCGGCGTTCTGGATGCCCGGCACCGAGGCGACATACAGGAAGCTGTTATCGGGCGAGACCACCAAGGCCACTGGGATGTACCCCAGCTGCAATGTTGCTAGGCTGCTCAGGGTGCCGCCGCTGATGTTGTACTCCGACAGGTCCGTCGTCCCGGCGCTGCTGTTCGCGACATAGGCGTAATCGCTTCCCGTAGAACCTGTCGACCCCGTGCTTCCGCCACTGCCACTGCTCACCGACGCCGGGCAACTCGCCTTCTGGCACTGGAAGAATCCGCCGCAGCCGACGATCGACGAAAGCGTGGCCGCGAGAGCCAAAGCAGTAGTGGCGACCCAAATGCCCGCCACGCTCCGAACTTTCTTTTGGTGCTGCCCGTCAGCGCTTCCCAAGGCCGTTTGCTCCCCCATCACGCTCACCCTCATGCCCGAAGCCATAGTTTGACTTGAACGCACCTCATAAATTCTTACCATTTGTAGGACGAGAGATGCAGCGAGGCGTTTCATTGCTCTATGTGCGGATCGCGTCCGCGCGGGAGCAAAACCAGCGACAGCGGCACACCCCTTGGGTCCATCACGCGGGAGGACGTATCATCAATCCCGAGTATGCCAAGCTTTGCCGACAGTATCTTTCTCTTCGTGCTCGCCCTGCTCCTGTTCGGGCCGAAGAGGCTGCCCGTTCTCGCGCGCGAGCTCGGCAAGTGGGTAGGCGAGTTTCGCCGCGCCTCCAATGAGTTCAAAATGCAGATGGAAGATGAGCTGCGCGCCTCCGAACAGGCCGATCGCCAGAAGCAGATTGTCGCCATGGAGGCCGCCGCTCCCATACCGCCGCCGATCGGCGAAGCCGAGCCCGAACACCCGCACCTGCGTCACACCGCCTCGCCCGCGGCCTTGCCCGAACCGTCCCTCATGCCGCCAGAGACCGCCAATGCAGAGCCAGTCGCCTTTGCGGAGCCAACTGCGGAGCCAAGCCCCTTCGCGGAGCCAAGCCCTTCTGCTAATGTCACATCTGCCGTCCATTGGGCAAGCGCCGAAACAGCTGACGGTGCTCGACCCCTTCCGATTGCGGTCTCAGGGGACATCCGCATGATGCCCCCCGCAACCGGCCTGCCCAGGCCGCGCAATGCCAACGGAAACAACAGCGGGGATGAAAATGCCCTTGGCGGGTTAATCGACGCCATCCCAACTACGCCGGAGAACGCCCACCATGGCGACTGACCTCGTCGACCGCGCCCGCTCGGCCGTGCATCAACAAATTCAAGACCGCGCCGAACTGCCCGGCATGAGCCTGATGGAGCATCTTGAGGAGTTGCGCACCCGCCTGTTCTGGTGTGTCGGCTTCCTCATAGCCGGGTTTGCCATCGCGTATGTCTTTCACGTTCGTCTGTACAACTATGTGCAGAAACCAGTTACGGATCTCGGCCTCAAGCTGAACTTTACCCATCCCACGGACGGGCTGAACCTCTACCTGAAGACCTCGTTCGTCGGCGGTGCCATCCTCGCTTCGCCCTTCATCCTGTACCAGGTCTGGTTGTTTATCTCCCCAGGCATGTACGCAAACGAGAAGAAGTACGTTTGGCCCTTTATGGGCGCGACCATCGCCCTGTTTCTCGGGGGTGCCTGGTTTGGCTATCGCTGGGTTCTTCCCGGGGCGATCAAGGTGCTCGTCCTGCAGTTCGGACACGCCTTCAATCCCATCCTCACCATCGAGGACTACACCGGGTTTTTTCTCGCCGTGATTCTCGGCCTGGGCATCACCTTTGAGCTGCCGATCGTCATCTTCTTCCTTGCTTTATTTGGGGTAGTCGATGCCAAGTTCCTGCTCAAACACTTTCGCTATGCCGTGTTGGCGATCTTTATCATCGCTGCCGTGATCTGCCCCACCCCCGACCCCATCGGGATGTGCCTGTTTGCGACTCCCATGCTCGCGCTCTACTTCCTCGGCGTCGGTGTCGCGTTCCTGGTCCACCCCGACCGTCGCAATCGCAAGCTGAAGGCGGCTGTATGAGCATGCTTTCGCAACTCCGACAAAATACCCGATGTTCGCACCTCCAGAGACGCGTCATCTCGACTGGAGACGTAGCCGCAGCCGGAAGATCCCTGTACTTTGCCCGGCACGGCGGTCCCTCCTACCGGCTAGCTGTACTTCTACTCGTCCTGGCAGCCCTGCTCGCCTACCCCTCTGCCCTCGCTGGTCCCCCTGCCACCCACGCCGCGATCTCCGGCCAAAGCATCCTCCACCTCACCCAGGAACTGCTCGCAGCGGCCCCCAAACGCTTCAACGGCTCCCCCGGCCACGCCGCCGCCGAGGCCTTTATCAAGGCCCACTTCGCCCCCGAGGCCGCCAAAGGCAACTTGGTCACAGATAGCTTTGTCGCCAACACCCCTGCCGGCCCGCAGGCGATGGACAACCTCCTCGTTAAGTTCCCCGGCAAGCGCGACGGCATCATCGTCCTGGCGTCCCACTACGAGACCAATTACAACCTCCGTGACACGAACTTCATTGGCGCGAACGACGGTGCCTGCACCTCCGCGCTGCTCATCGCGCTGGGGCAGTACCTGCGCGCGCATCCGCCCGAGGGCTACACGGTCGAGATTGTCTTCTTCGACGGTGAGGAGTCCGTCAGCGGCAGCTGGACCGACGCCGACTCCCTCTATGGCAGTCGCCACCTCGCCGCTAAGTGGTCCGGTGACGGCACCCTTGCTCACCTCAAGGCGTTTCTGCTGGCCGACATGATCGGCTTCAAACAGCTCAGCATCGACCGGGACGGCAATTCCACGCCATGGCTCGAAGATGTACTCGCGCAGGCTGGGGAACAGACCGGCAATACCAAGTACCTGTTTCACGACCACACGCCCATCGAGGACGACCACATCCCCTTCGGGAAGCGGGGCGTTCCCGTGCTGGACATCATCGACTACGAATATGGCACGGCCGCCGACCCGGAAGCCTTCCACCACACTGACCTCGATACCCTCGACAAGCTCAGCGCGACGAGCCTTGGGATCTCCGCCAACCTGTTCTTGGCCGTAATCCGCCTCGTCAACCAGACGCATTAGCCCGCTTCGCCAAAATTTGGGGAAGCATCTCTCACCAGACCTGCAGGCCATCTTTCCATGATTTTTCATCCTGAGCGAAGCGAAGGACCTGCTGCTCGGCCGGGACACCGTCGCGCCCCCATACGGCATGCGGCCTCCCTTTCCGGCCCGGCATGACGATTCCGAGTGACTGGCGGCTTTGGCTAGGCTTCCACATCGTGCTTGTCCTGCTTCTCGGCCTCGAGTGGCTCATGGCTCACCATGTTTGTTCGCCCCTGCGCCGCGCAGTCTGGGCCACAGCGCTTTGGGTTAGCGCCGCGCTTGCCCTGGCGGTCTACATCGGGCATGCCTTTCAGACCTCCGCAGCCACGGCCTACCTCGCCGGCTACGCCCTCGAAGAGGCTCTCTCCGTTGACAACCTCTTCGTATTTCTTCTGCTTTTCCGGATTTTCGCGATCCCTGAAGGCAAGCAGCAGAAGGTCCTCTTTTGGGGGGTGACCGGGGCCATTCTGCTGCGCGGCCTGTTCATTGCCGGCGGTCTCCAGCTTCTCGCCCGCTTTGCCTGGATCGACTACGTCTTCGGCACTATCATCCTGATCGCCGCCATCCGTCTCCTCAAGCCTGAGTCCGTGGAAGACACGGGAAAGCCTCCGGGCTGGGTCCGTTGGCTCACCCGCGTCTCCCCGGTTAGCCCGAGCCAGGACACCTTCTTCGCCCATGAAAACGGCCACCTGCTGCCCACGGTTCTCTTCCTCGCCCTCGTCGCCGTGGAGCTTACCGACGTCGTTTTCGCCCTCGATTCCATACCCGCTGTACTCAGCATCACCCGCATGCCGTTTCTCGCCTATACCTCGAACATCATGGCCGTTATGGGTCTGCGCTCCTTATATGTCCTGCTTGCCGCTACCCTGAGCCACCTTCGCTTTCTTCACTACGGCCTGGCAGCGACCCTCGCGTTCGCCGCCTTCAAAATTCTTGGTGAACATTGGATCAGCATCGGCCCTCTCCTCTCGCTTGGTGTCATTGTCGGCATGCTCGGCATCACGGTCACGTTCTCACTACTGCTTCCCGGCAGTGAGCCTTAGCGCATCCCTCCAAACTTTCCGATATCAAACCCTCATCCCTCGAAACCTCAAGCCTCAAACCTCCTTCCCACCATCCCACCTCTTACTTGCCTGCAAATACTTCCGAACTCACCGTCGCAACTTCACTGCACTTCCAACCTACGGAGACATTCACTCTCCAGGCCTGTAGGCAATCCTCATACGTTCCACTCCGGAGTATCCTCGGGATATGCCCCCAGATGGCGTACAACTCGCTACCACGGTCGTCCCGGTGCGTACCCCTTCGGCCAGCTATGACGTCGAGATCGGCACAGGTCTCCTTCCCGGCATTGCGGATCGTCTCGACAACCTCCTTGCAGGCCGCCTCCGCAATGCGGAGGTCCGCCCCTTCGTAATCACCTCGCCCGAAATCCTCAAACTTTGGGGCGAGCCTCTCCTCTCCGGTTTCCCACACCGCCCTGAGGTCCTGCTTCTACCCGCGGGTGAGCAGCACAAGCGTCTTAAAAGCATCGAGCGTTTCGCCGAAGAACTTGCCTCCCATGGTGCCGACCGCAATTCAATTCTCATCGCCCTTGGTGGCGGTGTTCTCGGCGACCTGACCGGCTTTCTGGCCGCCATCTATATGCGCGGCATCCACTACGTGCAGGTGCCGACGACCGCTCTGGCCCAGATCGACAGCTCGGTCGGCGGCAAAACCGGAGCCAACCTCCAGGCCGGTAAAAACCTGATCGGTGCCTTCCACCACCCGCTTGCCGTCTACGCCGATATCGATACGCTGCGGACCTTGCCCCCTGCCGAACTTCGCGCCGGACTTCAGGAATCCATAAAAGCCGCTATCATTCGCGGTCCCGCACTCTTCAATGCTCTCGACCGTCACCGCACCCGAATACTCAACGGCGATCCTGAAGCTTTACTTGAGGTTGTTGCGGCAAGTGTGAAAATCAAGACAGAAGTGGTCGCATCCGATGAGCGCGAAGGGGGCGTCCGCATGATTCTCAACCTCGGCCATACCTTGGGCCACGCCATCGAAGCCGCTACCGGCTACACCCAGCTTCTGCACGGTGAAGCTGTCGCCTGGGGTATGCTCGCCGCCGTGGAGATCGCCGAGAGTCGCACGATGATCGACCATGCCGCTGCCCAGCGCATGACAGGCCTCATCCGAGCCTATGGTCCGCCTCGCGCCTTCAATGCCAGTGCCGAAGACCTGGTTGCCCTGACCTCCAAGGACAAGAAAAACCGTGGAAGTGTCCGCTCCTTCGTGCTTCCCACAGGCATCGGGTCCGCCAGCGTCGTGCACGACGTGACCGAAACCGAACTTCTCAGCGCTGCTCAAAGCGTCGTGGCTGCGGCACGGGCGGTACCGCAGCAGCCCTCCGTCGCATGAGCGCCGAACCCACCATCAATCCGGGTGCCCGGCCCGCGGGCGAGATCTCCGAACAAGCAGCCGCCGCCCATGTGCGCTCGCTCTTTGAATCCATCGCCCCCTCCTACGATCGCCTCAATCACCTGCTTTCCTTCGGCCTGGACCGCTGGTGGTGGCGCAAAGCTGCCCGCCGCTTCCGTGCGCTTCTCGCCCGCCCAGAGGCGCGCGTTCTCGACATCTGCTGCGGTACGGGCGACATGACGAACGCTCTTCTCGCCCTTCGTCCCGCAAAGGCCTTATCGGGCGTCGAGCCGGTCACAGGCCTCGACTTTTCCGCGGGAATGCTTGGCCACGCCCGCCGCAAATATGCCGCCGTCAATGCGCTCTGGATCGAGGGCGATGCCATGCACCTGCCCTTCGCCGACAGCAGTGTGGATTTGGTCACCGCCGCCTTCGGCTTCCGCAACCTGTCCAACTATGCGGAAGGTCTTCGGGAGATCGCTCGCGTCCTCCGCCCCGGCGGTCAGATCGGCATTCTCGAGTGCAATCAGCCCAGCGGCCTCAATGGCTTGCTCTATAACTTCTACTTCCATCGCATGCTGCCGCTCATTGGGGGCCTGCTTTCAGGGGATCGCGCCGCGTACCGTTACCTGCCTGCCTCCGTTGAACGCTTCCCTCGCCCACCGGCCATGCTCCGCATGATGGCTGAGGCCGGCTTTTGCGATAACACCTGGGATGGCTATCTCATGCACGCTGCGGGCCTATACATCGGCCGCAAACAGTAGCCGGTTTGCCGCAAAGACAGCCCTACTAGATTCCTTCGCTCGGCCACATCTCTCCCCACAACCCACGCAGTGAAGATTGAGCAACTCGAAGACTTTGGCCGCATGAAGGACACGGGAACGAGGCAGGCCGCACCATGTATCCTCAAAGCCGCATGACCGCGACCGCCACGCCGCCGCACGCCCAACGGGACCACGCCGAACGCAGCGCCGCCAAACGTGCCGCCGCGCTCAGTTCCGTGCTCGCCGCGCTCGGGATTACGCTGCTTAAGCTCATCACCGGTGTGCTCACGGGCTCGCTTGGCATGCTTGGCGAAGCCGCCCACTCCGGCGTCGATCTCCTTGCCGCCGCGCTCACGCTCTTTACCGTCCGCGTCTCCGATCTGCCGGCTGACGCCGAGCACAACTATGGACACGGCAAGCTCGAAAGCATCTCCGCCGGTGTCGAAATCCTGCTCATGATCGGCTCTGCCGTTTGGGTTGCGGGAGCGGCTATCGGGCGTATTCTGCATCGCCGCCAACTCGACCTGCACTTCTCCGTCTGGCCCTTCGCGGTCTTGCTGCTCTCGGTTGCCGTCGATTTCACCAGGGCACGGACCCTCAGGCGTGTAGCCCACGAACAACGCAGCGAAGCTCTTGAGGCCGATGCCGTCCACTTTGGCACCGATATCTGGTCCGCGACCGCGGTCTTCTTTGGTCTGCTTGCGAGCTACGCGGGGCAACGCTTCTCGATCCCGATACTTCAACTAGCAGATCCAATGGCAGCCTTACTCGTAACAGTGGTCATCCTTTACGTGACCGCTCAGCTTGCCCGTCACACCCTCGACTCCCTTCTCGACGCCACCCCGCCTGAGGTACGCGCGCAACTCCGGGACGATCTTATCCGTGACATCGAGACCATCCCTGACGTCCTGCGCGCTGAACGTGTGCGGGTCCGCCGCTCCGGCTCCGATTATTTCGTCGACCTCACCCTCAGCCTGCCCCGCAATCTCACCTTCCAGCGCGCCGAGCAGGTCACCTCCGCCGCAACGCGCGCCGTGCAGCAGCAGCTACCTGAAGCCGATGTCGTCATCCATACCGTTCCCACGGCCAGCCTCGGTGAAAGCGTCTTTGAACGCATCCGCGCAGTGGCCGCCCAGGCAAACCTCTCCGTGCACGATGTCAGCGTCCAAGACCGCAACGGCCGCCTCGCCGTTGAGCAGCACCTGGAGGTACCCGAAACCATGCCGCTGCGTGAGGCCCACGAGCTCGTGACCGGTCTCGAAGGTGCCATCCGCCGCGAGGTCCCCGGCATTGCCTCTCTCCTCACCCACATCGAGAGCGAACCCGTCACCATCGCCTCCGGCACGCCCATCGGCACTGCGGCCAATCTCGAAACACAGCTGCGCGAAACTGCCCGCACCTTTCCGGACATCCTCGACGTGCACGAGATCACGGTCACGCGCGGCCACTCGGGTGCGGGCGTCACCGTGCAGGTCAACTGCCATTGCACGCTGCCCGACGATCTCTCCATGGCCCGCGTGCACGAGGTCATCACCGACCTGGAAAGCGAATTCCGGCTCGGGCACCCGAATGTCTCCCGCGTACTGATCCACCCCGAACCAGCCACCGACAACCGGCGCTAACGGGATCCCACCCGAATCGCCGCTGCAACACGAGCAGTCCTGATGGCAGATAACCATTGGGGCACTACCTTCCTCTTTTCTTGTCATTCCCGAAGGGAATCTGCGCTTCGTTTTTGCCTTCTTCCTCTCATTCCCGCAGGGAATCTGCTGCTGCCGCCTCGGAAACCACAGTCACTCCAATACGGCTGAGCCTCGGGTCGAGAACGCCGATGCAGAGCCAGGTGGACTTTACATCTATTCGCGGGAGCTTTGACCTGGGATGTACCGACGCCTATGCTGAACAACGGATGCTTCGCTTTTTCAAGATTGCTTTTCAGCTGTTGGCGATGGTCTCCGTCACCATCCTTGCAGCCGGCATAACGCTTCGCCTGGCGCTCCATGTGGGCGAGGTCCGCATCCCCGAACTCTCCGGTCTCACCGTCTCCGAGGCCTCCGACGCCGCGCTGCACAGCGGTCTCGACCTCAACATCGAGAACAAATATTACTCAACCACGGTTCCCGCAGGCCGGGTTCTCTCTCAGGCTCCCGCGGCAGGTTCAGAGGTCCGCAAAGGGTGGCAGGTTCGCGTTACGGAAAGCCTAGGCCCCCAACAGGTCACCATCCCGAATGTTGTCGGCGAGCCGATGCGCGAGGCTTCGATGGACCTCCGCCGCGACACCCTCGACATCGGCACCCTTGCCCACCTCGATGCGCCTGGCGATGTCGATCTGGTGCTCGCCCAGACGCCCCCGCCGAACGCCGGGGTCGACCAACCCCGCGTCAATCTCCTGCTCAGCTCCGCTGCAGGGGACACGACCTCGTCGTTCGTTATGCCTTCGTTCACCGGCATGAGTTACACCAATGCCAACCATGCCGCGATCGCCCTCGGCTTGCGGGTCGCGGCCATCGGCGGCATCCTGGAGCGGCACATGGCGGAAACCGGCTTCATGCCGGCCGCGGCACTCCGCGCCTGACTGGCGGCGCCTTCACTCGCACTTCGACCAGCCGCAATGGCGGCAGCTCAGGCACCCGGCTTCCCGCACGAGGCCGGGCTGGCTGCATTTCGGGCACAACGGACCGAGCGGGCGGTCGGTGGCGTGGACGGACGGCGCGGCCGGCGTCGTTTCCGCCGCGGCCGGCATGA
>CAXTUW010000009.1:0-25280 GCA_964247595.1 uncultured Acidobacteriaceae bacterium
GAACAAAACCGGCACTCCCCACCGCCCGCCTCCCACCACAGTCCTGCTGGTGAGCAGCCGTAAAATCTGACTCGTAGCAACAACTCGGATCTTCTATAGTCAAAAATTTAAAGTTTGGAACGCAACCTAACTTTCTTAACCTCCCTATAACTCTTCTGGAGCCGCATTGACCTCACAACCCATCCGCATTGCCGTCCTCGGCTACGGCCTTGCCGGCCGAGTCTTCCATTGCCCCTTCGTCAGCGCCGTTCCCGGCCTAGAACTCGCCGCAATCATGCAGCGCAGCGGTAATTCCGCCGCCGAGACTTACCCTCTTGCCAGGATCTTTCGCGCTCCCGAAGAGGCCTTCGCCGACCCGGCTATCGACCTGATCATCGTCGCCACCCCTAACGACACCCACGAATCCTTCGCTCTTGCGGCTCTCGCCGCGGGCAAGCACGTCATCGTCGATAAGCCCATGGCCACCACGAGCGAAGGCGTCCGGAAGCTCATGGACGCGGCCCAAACCGCCGGCAAGCTCCTATTTCCCTTCCACAACCGCCGCTGGGATGGCGACTTCCTCACCCTGGGACAGGTTCTGGCAGCTGACAAACTCGGCCGCGTGGTCAAGGCCATCTCCCATTGGGACCGCTTCCGTCCCGGCCAACGCGCCGGCACCTGGAAGGAATCCGCAGGCAAGGGGCACGGCCTGCTCCAGGACCTCGGTACCCATCTGCTCGATCAGGCCCTGGCTCTCTTCGGCTTCCCGCAGCGCCTCAGCGCAAGCGTGCGCCGCGACCGGGACCACTCCGAAGTCGAAGACGCCTTCGACATCCTGCTCGAATACGACCGCCCGGACGGCAAAACCTTTCATTTCGAGTGTCACTCGGGCATGATTGCCGCCGACGCCGCGCCCCGCTTCCGCGTCCACGGCACCTCCGGCAGCTTCACTAAATCAGGGCTCGACCCACAGGAAGCTCACCTCGTCGCCGATGGCCGTCACCCGCCCACCCTCGGCTCCTCCATCCCCTGGCTCGCCGAGGCCGAGTCCGACTGGGCTACCCTCACCCTTGCTGCCGACCCCATCCATCATCCTGCCGACCTCACCCGCACATCCATCCCGACGACCGACGGCGATTACCGTCTCTTCTACGCGAGTGTTCGCGACGCGATTCTGGGCAACGCAACGCAGGCCGTCTCGGGGGCGGACGCCTGGCGCGTCGCCCGCCTCATCGAACTGGCTCGCGAAAGCAGTCGCGAACGCCGCACAGTTGAGGTCAACCTCACGCCGTAGCCTTTCGGCTCGCGCCGCCAGCCCAGCTTCTAGTCGTTTCGGCTCGAGTTGCCGTGCCATAACTTCTAGAAAAGCTCTGGTGCAGTCGCTTTTATGAAGGGGCGGGACTTCAGTCCCGCCGTAAGCTCAAATGTATGCAACGTGGCTTTAGCCACTGAGGGAATGTTCGAGAAAGGAATGGGATCTTTCCTAGTCATTGCGGCTTGCACTGCCATAACCCAGCTTTCCTAGGTCGTTATCGGCTTCTACAAGCTTGTTATCCGCTTCTGTAGATTTGTCATCCTGAGCGCAGCGAGGGACCTGCTTTCCTTCGCTGCGCCAACGACCCATCGTCCCGCAGTGCAGCTTTGTCGTCCTGTAGCGGGGCGCAGGGATTCCGTGTGCTCCACCGCAAACGCACCGGGTAAACTAGACCGGTGAACCCACAGGCACCCGCCAAACCGTTCCATCTGAAATTCGTCATCGCCGCCCTTATCGTCGTGGGCACGGTGGCGTGGCTCGCCATCTCCGGCGCGAAGCAATCGAAGAGCTACTACGTCACCATCAACGAGCTGCAAGCGATGGGTAACAAAGCCTACAGCCGCAACCTGCGGGTGGCCGGCAACGTCCAGCCCGGCTCCATCTCCCGATCAGGCCCCGACGCCCAGTTCACCTTGGTGGAGCTGGGCAAAACTCTGCGCGTGGCTTACCAGGGTGCCGAGCCTCCACCCGACACCTTCAAGGACGACGCCCAGGCGCTCGCGGTGGGCACGTTCGGCCGCGACGGCGTGTTCCACGCCACCCAGCTGCAAGCCAAGTGCGCCAGCAAATACGCCCCTGCCAAACCCGGCACCGCTCCCACCGGCAATAAAACTCCGCTAAACACGACCGCGTCGGTGCTGCGCTAACCAAGCCTCAGACTTGTTATCCTGAGATGCCTCAGACTTGTCATCCTGAACTCCGCCAAACTTGTCATCCTGAGCGCAGCGAAGGACCTGCTTTTCGCTCTTACTGAGCTCTATGAAAGCTGCTCCCTACTTCCTGCTCCCTACTTCCTGTTTGCTACTTCCCCTCTTCCCCAAGCGCCCGCATAAAGTTCCACTGAAACGCCACTCCCCGGTAAAAGCTCTCCGTCCGGATCCGCTCATCGCGTCCGTGCGCCCGGTCGTCGCCCTCATCGATCCCCATGCCCGAGATGCCATAGCTGGGCAGCCCCGCCGCCAGCGTGTAGATCGAATCGCTCGCACCGGTCTCCATGATCGGGATGGTTGCCATCCCCGGGTACATACCTTCGGTAACCCTGCCCAGCGGCCGGGTCACATCCTCCCGCAAGGGCGGAGGGGCCATGGCCGCCGTCGCCGGCGCGCTCGGAAAGATCACTCCAGCGTTATCCATATACTTCACCACCAGCTTCGGATCGGCGAGCTTCGCGATGATCTGCTGGCGAACCTCCTCCGGCGCATGCCCGGGCAGGATGCGGCAGTTCACATTCGCCGTCGCTGCCCCGGGCAGCGCATTCGGTGCATGGCCACCCGAGATCATCGTCGCCACACAGGTCGTCCGCAGCGTCGCATTCATGCGCGGGTCGGAGGAAAGCTCCGTCCCCGCGGCCTCGTCGACCGGCGTCGCCAGCATCCGCTGGATGAGCGCCTTGCGATCGGGTGTGGATGTCTTCGATTCGGCTTCAAGGTAGGCCCGCGTCACCGCGTTCAACTCCGTCGGGAACGGACTCTTCTCCAGCCGGCCAAGCGCATCGCCCAGCTCGTAGATCGGATTATCGGGCCGCGGCAGCGAGCTGTGCCCACCCGCGCTGGTCGCCGTGATCTGAAAATCCGCGTACAGCTTCTCGGTCGCCTCAACGTCCATCTCCGCCGGCTTGCCGTCCTTCAGCACAATGCCGCCGGCATCGGGATTGATCACCACCCCGGCACTCACCAGATCCTTGCGATTCTTCAGCAGCCAATCGACGCCGTTATCGGGTCCACCCTCCTCATCCGCTGTGAGCGCCACAATCAGGTCGCGCTTGGGTATAAACTTTGCCCGCTTCAGCAGGATCAGGCTCGTCACCAGCGCCGCATCCGAATCCTTTACATCCTGGGCGCCGCGCCCGTAATAGAAGCCATCCTTCTCATTGAGCTGGAAAGGATCCATCGTCCAATCGGAGCGATTGGCCTCAACAACATCCAAGTGACAGATAAAGAGCACGGGCTTACCGGTCACGCCCTTTGCCGCGCGGTACCGAACCACTAGATTGAGCTTCTTATTGTTCGGTCCGACGATCTCCATATCGCCGGCGGAGAAGCCCGCCTGCAGCAAGCGGTCCCGCATCGCCTCCGCCGCCGCGCCGGTACTTCCGGTCGAATGCGTCGTGTTGGTTTCGATGAGCTGCCGGAAGATGTCATGCGCCATCGCGCGGTCGGCAGGGTTCAGGGTTTGCGTCTGCGCTACCACCATCGTGGTGCATCCGAAAAGGGCGAAGGCCGCAAGCGCGCGCTGCCCTTTGCCGGTGCTCAATGTGCTCACAAAGTCGAACAGATCGGTGACCTCGATACGGAGTATGGCCTCTATACTCGCATGAAGCGCACGACGAGCGCAGCAGATGTACCTGGCACCTCTCGCTCGCAGCGCAGACCTGAACAAACACCCTCATCATGCCTGGCAGGGAACACGGACCGATGCCCCACCACCCCAATCAGACAAGCGCCCTTCCAGCCGTCTCACTGCGCGGTGTGTCACAGCTCTTTGGGAGTTTCGTGGCGCTGCGGAATGTGTCGCTGGATTTAGCACAAGGCAGCAGCGTCGTTCTTCTGGGGCCGAACGGTGCGGGCAAATCGACCCTACTGCGCTTGCTCGCGGGGCTGAGCACGCCGAGCTACGGCGAGGTGCGCATTCTCGGCCAAAAGCCCTCCGACCTGCGCGGCCGCATCGCCTACATGAGCCACAGCACGATGCTCTACGACGAGCTCACCGGCCCCGAAAACCTCGATTACCTGCTCGGCCTGCAGCGGCCTGCGCTCGGCCCCACCGAGCGACACCAAATTGTGGCGGAGGGCCTGAAGGAGGTCGGGCTGGACCCGGCAAATACGCGTCGCTTGGGCGAGTACTCGCAGGGCATGCGCCAGCGCGCCTCGCTCGCGCGTGTGCTGCTGGCCCAACCGGATCTGTTGCTGCTCGATGAGCCCTTTTCGAATCTTGATGTGGCCTCCGCGCATGCGATGATCGCTCGCCTGCAGCAGTACCTCCGTCAACCCGGCCCCAGCGATCTTCCGCGGACGCTGCTGCTGACCACGCACCAGGCCGAACTCGCACGCCCCCTCGCCGGCCAGACGCTCACCATGAACGGTGGCCGGCTGGTAGCGGTTGCAGGCGGGGAAGGTTTTCCCGTGCCGAAATCACACCTCTCGCCACTGGCTGGAGTGTCGCAGGCATGAGTGCGATTCACGTCCACAAGACTAACGCCGCCCGTCTGCTCGATGCGCTTGGCATCCCCTACGAGCTTCGACCTTATGACGTCGACCTAGAGGACCTCTCGGCGGTCTCGGTTGCCGAGAAGATCGGCATGCCCATCGAGCAGGTTTTTAAGACGCTGGTCACGCGCACCTCTGAGAACACGCACCTCTTCGGGGTTGTGCCCGGCGATGCCGAGCTCGACCTTAAGAAGCTGGCCGCAGCCGCTGGCGTGCGCAAGGTTGAGATGGCGTCGCTCAAGGATGTCGAGCCGCTCACGGGCTACATCCGCGGCGGGGTCACCGTGCTCTCCGCCAAGAAGCCCTTCCCGGCCTATGCGGACGAAACGCTCGAAATCTTCGGCGTGATCTCCGTTTCGGCCGGCCAGCGCGGGCTGCAACTCGTGCTCTCACCCACCGATTACCTGCGGGCGACCGGAGCGATCCTTACCGATCTCACCAAAGCTCCCCTGGCCAATTTCCGGGCATGATTTATGCCCACCTCGTTCTGGCCCACCTCGCAAAGGACCTCAAGCTGGAGTGGCGCAACCGCGATTCCATCAACGGCATGCTGTTTTTCGCTCTGCTGGTGGTGGTCGTCTTCGCCCTGGCCTTCGATCCGACCGCCTTTCCGACCATCGCCCGGCAGATCTCCGGTGGGCTGCTGTGGGTGGGTGTCCTGTTTGCCTCCATTACGGCCCTGAATAACGCCTGGGCCCGGGAACTGAGGAACGGCGTACTGGACGCGCACCGGCTCTCGCCCGCCCCCGCCTCTGCCCTCTTTATCGGCAAAGCGCTGGCAAACTTTATCTTTGTTTCCGCCGTGGAGTTGGTGCTCGCGCCGGTGTTCGCGGTCTTCTACAACCTCCACCCACTCGGCAACGCCTCCCTCCTGCTGCTCATTCTGCCGCTAGGCACGTGGGCCCTGGTTTCAAACGGCACCTTCTTTGCCGCCTTGAGTTTGCGCTCCCGCAATCGCGAGCTGCTGCTGCCGATGGTGCTCTGCCCCATTGCCATGCCCGCACTGTTGGCGGTGATCCAGGCGACCACGGACGTCCTCACCGGCGAGTTCGACCCTAGCCTCTGGATGAAAGTTCTTCTGAGCTACGACATCGTCTTCACCACAGTTGCCGTGCTGCTGTTCGGCGTTGTTCTGCACGCGGACTGAAGCCGTTCCAGCCGTATCAACGCGAGGGGAACCTCGGCGGTACATAGCCGCCGGATCGCTTTAGAATGGAAGCTGTGACGGATACGGCAATCAAGAAGGCGTACGGCAAGGGGCAGGTGCTCGGGCTGGTCTGGTTCGCCCTGACCGTGGCGGCGCTCGGGATTGGCTTCGATAAGGCCATGACGGCTCCCACCGAGGCGACGATGGGCAATCTCTATCGCGTTTTCTTCTACCACTTCCCGCACGCCATCCTGAGCTTTCTCTTCCCCTACCTCAATTGCCTGGCGTGCTTTGCCTACCTGTACTGGCGCAATCGCAGCCCAGCCAAGGCGCTCGCGGCCGATGCGTTCGCCCTTGCCTCTGCGGAACTCACGGTACTCTATGCCAGCATCGGCCTTGCGACCGGCATGCTGTGGGGCCGCGCGGCATGGGGCATATGGTGGACCTGGGATGCCCGCCTGACGACTTATCTGCTTCTATGGCTGCTGTATGTGAGCTACCTGCTCGTCCGCGGCTTCTCCGGCAACGGCGCGGCGCTTCCAGGCGGCGGCCAACCCGGCATCACTTCAGCGGTTTTGGGCGTCTTTGCCGCCGTCGATATACCCATCTGCTTCATGTCGATCCGTTGGTGGCGCACGCAGCACCCGGCACCTGTGTTTGCCGGCGGTGGTGACTCCGGCATCGATCCGGTGATGTACCAGGCCGTGCTCTGGAACCTGGCTGCCTGGGCGATGTGGGGCGTTCTGCTGCTCGGCTGGCGGTATGCCCTGGAACGCCGGCGGCAACGCTACGCAGCCGCCGCGGCGCTCGCCTTCTTGAGCGCCGAACCGCTCCCCAGCGTAACGGAGGTCGCGTAGCCATGATCGGAACGGTTCCGTTTCACACCCTCGCACAACGTCATCTTGTGTTTGCCTACTGCGCCGTTTGGCTGCTGCAATTCGGCTATGCGGGCTGGCTATTCAACGCCTGGCGACGCACGCGCCGCGAGCCCTAGGCGCAAGCCCACTGAGGACCAAGGCAGATCCCTTCGCTGCGGGATGACACCTTATAAAGAGGTCACACCACGTTGGCGAAAAAGCAACGGAGCCCAGTTGCCCAAGCTCCGTTGTTCCGAGGAGTCATGCCTGACCCGGCGATCGTATAAGCCGCCGTGTCTTCTTGGTAAACACGTCGGGTTTGGGGATGTTGCGCGACGGATCCCAAAGTTCTTCAGATTGCTGGCTTACGGTTTGCTGCACGAGACGGCGTTCCATACACTGGCAATGGTGCCCCCGTCCGCCTCTATCGCTGTTTCTCCAACCCAGGTCCCCCAGGGGACGATGCAAAGACACAGCAGCCCACGGCCTTCCTACTGTCGTCGCGCGTGGGTGGCAATGCTGGGCGGGTTGCTGGCCACCACCGGATGCCATCGCAACCGGTTTCCCACCTTTCCTGCCAACTACCGGGAATTCGCCTACGTCTCCGATGGCAGCTCCGGGACTGTAACAGTCCTAAACCTGGTCGAGATGCGCCAGGAGCGGACTCTTTCCGTAGGCCGGCAGCCCACCGGTCTCGCCGCAAACCCGCAGCGGAATGAGGTCTACGCCGTCAATACCGGCAGCGATTCCATTTCGGTCATTGATGCCGAATCGAACCGCGTGGTGGCGACAATGGGCGTGCATCGGACACCCTACTTCATCAGCGTGGCACCGGACGGCCGTCGCGCCTATGTCGCCAACGCCGGGTCCAACACGGTCAGCGTGCTCGACCTCGACCGGCGCCGGGAGATCGGTACAGCAGCTGCAGGCGAAGGTTCTGGGGTGGCTCAGGTGTCCCCCGACAACCGGACCGTGGTGGTCAGCAATCGCACCGCGGGCAGCGTTTCGGTCTACACGGTCGAAACATCCGGCCCGCATCCGTTGCAGTTCCGGGAGGCCTTTACGGGCTGCCCGGGAGCCACCGACGTTGCCATCCTGCAGAACTCGACCAAGGCCTTTATCGCCTGCTCCGGATCTAATCAGGTAATGGCCCTCTGGCTCGGTGCGCCCGCAAACTCCTGGCGCGGCAAAACGGATCCGAGTCTGCAGGGAGACCACATGCTCGCACTGCTCGACGTGGGCAAGACACCTACACGGCTGGCGCTCAAGCCCGATGGCGGTGAGGTGTTTTCGACTAACTTTGGCGGCAACAGCATCTCCGAGCTCTCCACCTGGACGAACGAGGTGACGAGCACGTATCCCGTGGTGATGCAGCCGGCACGCGCTGTGGTCAGCCGCGACGATACGAGCCTCTGGACCACGGACTTCGGCTCCGATTCCGCAACGCTCTACAGCATTGATGATGGGCGCGTGGTCGCCAGTGTGCGCACCGGCTCCAAGCCCGATGCTCTGGCCTTCTCCGCCGACGAGCACCTGTTGCTGGTCGCCGATTCCGGCTCAGCCGATGTCGCGGTCATACGCACCAACGGCGCGGCCGGCCCCACGCTGTTTACGCTGTTGCCGGCTGGACCGCAGCCGAACGACATCGTCGTAAAGGCCTTTAAGGTGCGTTAGGACGCACTCCTACCTCTTCACCTCGCTCCTCATCGCTGAACAGAAATCGTTGGCGAAGCATGTGTACCTTGGCTTTTCGCCGCTAAGGAAAGGTTTGAGCAGTGAATCAGATCTTTTCTAAGCCCCATCTTCCAGCTCAGACGCACGCGTCTCCCGCAGCGCCTGCCGCGTGGCCGAAACATAGGCACCCGCCAGCAACAGCAAACCGGAGATGAACGCCCACATGATCAGGCTGACAGACACATCGAAGGCTCCATACACCGAGTGAAAATCGAGATGCGGCAGAGCCAGGATGTACAGGTACTTGGCCGCCGTCCAAAGCACACCCATGACAATGGCCGTCGGCAGCACCGCTCGCGCGGGCACCTTGCGATTCGGCAGGCCCCAATAGATCAGGAAGAAGAGCCCAACACTTGAGATCAGCGCACAGATCTGCAGAAAGCTGCCGGCGATAAAGCTGAAGACGACATTGTCCGTATGACCGAGAAACAGCCAGCCCAGCACAGTGCGCTGTGCAGCCGAGAGTGCCACCGAGGCCATGGCCAGCAACGCCACACCGATCGCGAGACCAATCGAAACAATCTGGTTATGCAGGTAGTTTCGATTCTTCGTCACGCCCCACACACTGTTTAGCGCGACCTCCAAAGGCAGAAAAACGCCCGTGACTGTAACAAACAGCATGACGAGTGAGAAGATCTTTGTCTGCGTGTGCCCAAAGGCCAGCTTGCGCATCTGCCCCATCACAAATACCTGGTGGTTGGGCAAAAAGTTGGTCATCATCTCGCCGACGACATCGGCCATCTTGGTCGAATGAAAGACGCGCTGCGAAAGCGTCAGCAGCAGCACGATGAACGGAAACAGAGAAAGAATCACCTGCGCGGCCACGCTGAAGGCGTAGGTGTGCACCTCCGTCTTGGCCATGTAGTGCGCCAGCGCCTTCACCTGTGCCCAGGTACCGCCTTCCGCCACTCCTTCTACCACCGGCAGCGCAACGGAGGCGAACAGCGCTGGAGAGACTGCGTCCTGACCCGCGGCATGCCTCTCAGCCACGCTTCCAGCAGGGGCCGGCGTCTTCTCTGTCACGGTGCTCGGGTCGGGAGCCATGCCCGTAGTTTACTGACCGGAGGTGTTCCCAGCGGTCGCACCCTCTGTGGCAGGCTCAGGAGCGTACGTTTCCGTAAGGTGCGACAGCGCCCAAAGCGCCGCCTCGGCCAGCACCGGGTCCGCACCGTCCGCAGCCCATAGCGAGAGCTGCGCTTGAAACTCGGCCCGACCGCTGTTGCCCATGGCGATCGCCACATTGCGCAAAATACGCTTGCGGCGGGTGCGCTCCAAAGGGGATCCGCGAAACTTGCGGTTAAACTGCGGTCCATCCAGCGAAGCAAGCCATGCCAGTGGCGGATTCACCAGCTCCGCCCGGGGCTGGAGCATCCCGGAATCACCGACAGGGGCACCCCGGTTCCACGGACACACCTCCTGGCAGATATCGCAGCCGAACACCTGCCGGCCTACCCCTGCGCGCAGCGCAGGATCGATGCTTCCCTTCTTCTCAATCGTGAGGTACGCGATACAGCGGGAGGCATCCATCTGGCGCGGTTGGCCGTCGAGGCCAGAGCCATGCAGCGCATCGGTGGGACAGGCATCGATGCACTGAGTGCAGCTGCCGCAACGGTCGGCGGCCGGCATTGGAAACGCATTGTCGGCCAGTTCAAGCGACGTCACCACAACGCCCAGCAGCAGCCATGAACCCATGCCCTGATTCAGAACGCAGGTGTTGCGTCCGATCCATCCCACCCCCGCGCGAGCCGCATAGCCACGCTCGAGTATTGGTCCTGTGTCGACGTACGCGCGCGCCGTACACGCCTCGCCGAAATGCTCGCGAAGCCTCATCGTGAGGGCCTCCAGTTTGGGCAGGAGCTCCTCGTGATAATCGTTTCCAGTCTCTTCGGCGAGACCAGCCTCATCCGTGCCCATGCCGGCCGCCCGGCGACCGCTCCAGGCGTAGCGTGCAATCCACCCCGTCCCGCGCGGTGCCGGATCGATCGATCGGGGCGCAGCGGCGTTATAGTTGACGGCGCACACCAGCACGGAGCGCGCCCATGGCATGGATCGCCGCAGGTCGCCACGCACATAGGCACCCTCGGCATCCTTGCGCTTGAGCCACTCCATCTCCCCCGCGGCTCCCGAGGCAATCCAGTCGGCAAATCGACGCGCCTCGGCGGCAGCGGAAGCGCTCTCCGGATCCGGTACCGCGGCAAAGCCGGCTAAATCGAAACCCGCGGTACGCGCCGCGGTCTCGACCCACCTCCGGTCCTCCGCATTGATATGCATCTTTTAACGATAACTGGCATATGCGAAGGTTATTCAGAAATAGCTCTGCATCACTCTGCTTTAACCCTGCATGGCACGCGAGCTAAAACTCCAGCTTCACCGATACCTGCCCTGTCCGGTTGCCGCCAAAGTCCGAGCCGCGGGCCTGCGAGATTACCCCGAAGCTGGGATTGGTTACATCCAGATTTGGGTCGGCGAGATTGGTATGGTTCAGGATGTTGGTGAATGTACCTTCCGCGCGCAGTTTCACGCCCTCCCTAATCGCAAAATCCTTGCTGAGCCCAGTCGAAAGACTCACCGTGCCGGGACCTTCAAGATCACCGAGGCTCTCCGTGCCAAACCGACCGATAGGAGCCGTCGTCGCACCCACTGTGCAGGGTTGCACTCCATTCTTTTCTGTCAGGGAAGCGATACCGATCGTCGTTCCCGGACAGCTGAAGGCGTCCTTGTTGAACCACCCGGACGCGGACCGGTGTGCCGATCGGCTACTGCCGATACGGTCGGGACGCTGTTGACGGCCAAATAACGTGCCTGAACCCGTCCCTGAGGGGTCAATGACATTGGAGGGAACGTAGGCTGTGAGGTACGGTCCGGATTGCAGCAGAAAGATACCGGAAAGCTGCCATCCACCCACGGCTAACTCTTCGAATCGGTTTGCCGCGCCTGCAAAACGCTTACCCTGGCCCACCGGCAAGCGGTAGACGCCTGTGGTCAACCAGCGATTGCGCCGCGTACCCGTGACGTTGCCATAATCGAGATGCCGGTTGTAACTATCGGTAGCGTAGTAGCCACCCTGCTCATCGACAAAGCTCCCTCCTTGCTGAAAGGAGCCATAGGTTCCCTGGTCGTCGGAGAGATTTTTCGCCAAGGTATACGCTGTGTCGAAAGAGTACCCATGGGCAAAGCGATGCGATAACTCGATTTGTCCGGAGTGGTACACCGCTTGTGCCTCGGTATTGCGGCTCTCGATCGAAAAGAAGTTAGGGAACGGAAAGGCCGAGCGAGGCTGCGTCGTGGCCAAGGTGGTGGTGCTCGGTTGCAACATATTCAGATTGGGCTGCCATACCAGATGCCAGGTCTTCAGACCGATGTAGGACACGCGCAGACCGTAGTCGTGCCCAAGATCCGTATCCACAGACAGATTCGTTTGCAACGAATACGGGTCGTGCCAGTTGGTATCGACAGACGTGTAGAAAGTCCCGCTGCCGATGGGGTTGCCGGCGTTGGCTGCGGCGGCAGACACATTCGGAAAGCTGAAGAGCGGCCCCTTTCCTGGCATGACCGAGTTATAAAAGATCTGCAAATTACTTTGCAAAGCGCCCGTAAGCGCATAGAACAGCGCTCCCGAGGTCGTGACGTTGTAATAGCCGACACCGCCACGAATCGCAACCTTATCCGTACCGAAAGGGCGGTACGCAAGGCCGAAACGCGGCTCGAGGCGCAGCCGGGGTGTGCTGCGCAGCGCAGCGGGAAGACCCGCCTGTGTATTGGTCAGCACCGGGGTGCAGGGCGCCCCATTCACGGTGGCGTTGGTCGCAGCCGGATTATTAACTCCGGCGGTTGCACAGGCGTTGAAGCCGGCTAGCTCGGGAACCGAAAGCAGGTTGGCGTAGCCTGCCGGATATAGAAAGGTTCCCGACTTCGGCACGGAAGGATCGAAGTTGCCGATATCTCCATTCAAGGCGTGAAAGCCGGGATGCAGTTCATAGCGGAGCCCAAAGCTCAGGTTTAAGTTGCTCGTCGTCTTCCAGGTATCCTGCGCATAAAGCGCATAGGCGCTTGTGGCACCGTTATTGTCGGAGGTGACAGTATCGGTCTCCGTTTGAAACGGTACGCCGGCAAGGAAATCAGCGAATTCATTGCCTGTAAAACTCTGGCTCTGGTTGAAGAAAAACGTGCCGTAGTTATCGCCGAAGCCATTGATGCTGAGCGGCGTATAGGCACTGAGATGACGTATGTCCCCGCCAAAGCGCAGTGTATGTGCACCACGCTGCCAGGTAAGATTGTCAACATACTGGAAGACCCTGGAGCGCTCTACCTGGGCCAGACGGCTGCCATTTACATTTGTCTGATTGCTGGTGATTTGCTGAAATCCCAGAAACGGTATGCCGTTGTACGGAAAACTCTTCTGAATACCGTTAAATCCGGCTGCATTGGTGAGCGCGGCACCGTTCAGCGGATTGCCCGTTCCGTCGCCTTCCAATGTAAATCCGAAACGCGCCTCATTCACGAGGTTTGGCGTAAGGGCAAAGCTGAACGCTGTGGCAAAGATGCGGTAATGGGCGTATTGCGTACCATTCGGGATCGCCAGAGTTTCCGGAACCGTCTGGCTGATTTGCTTGCTGGTGAAGCGCGCAAACAACGTGCTGCGACTGCCAATGGCTTCATCGAGCCGTGCGTCGAATTGATTGGAAGTAATATCGTTTCGTTTATTGGCAACATAATTGTAGGTCGGGCCACTGGTGTTGCTCAGCACCCCTTGCACGGATTCGCCCACATTGATGTTGGGGTCGGGATACAGGCTCAACAGAGCCGCAGCGCTTGGATTTGGAATAAGGCTGGCATTGGGGTAAGCCGCGCCCGTGAAGGGGTTGGTAAGGGTCGCAACCTCTTGTGAGAAGTTACCCTGCTTTTCCAGGATCGTCGGTACAACGTACTGCACCGTTTGCGCCTGCGGAAAGCGCAGCCCCTCATAGGTTCCAAACCCAAATGTCTTGTAGCGCCCGCGCGTTAATCCTGGAATAGGACCGCCGACATTTGCACCGAAATCATTCGCAACCTTTTTCGGCTTGCTGGCGCTGCCGAAAGGTGTGGCATCGAATGCGGAGTTTTGGAAATACCAGAACAATGAGCCATGATAGTGGTCCGTTCCGGCTTTGGTTACCGTCGTGATCTCACCTGGCTGACCGTATTCTGCGTTGTTATTCACGCCGTCCACGCGAATCTCTGCGATGGATTCTGCGGAGGGAAAAGCGTCGGATTGAATGTTGTTTGTGGTCTGATTCTGCGCGGAGATGCCGTCCACCGTGGTCTCCGACTGCGATGGCAGGCCGCCCTGAATCGAAAACTTGATGCTCGCATTGGGTGACGCCGAGGCGGAAGGTGGAAAGCTGCCCGAGTCAGGCTGTACGCCAGGCAGGGTCTGGATCACATTCAAGGGCGAGGTGGATCCCGCTCCGCGGTAATTTGCCGGCAGATCAAGCACGGCCTCGGGCGAAAGCGCCGCGGAGATCCCGGCATTGTCTGTATCGATGGTACCGGCGTCAGTGGCATTGACCGTAATGGACTCTTTACCGGCAATGGAAAGCTGAATATCGAAGTGCAACTGCTGGCGCGCATCGAGACTCAGGTTCTGGGCGGTCGCCGTGGCGAAACCAGCGGCACGTGTCTCTACGGAATAGGTACCGGGATCGAGATTCAGCGCTGTGTACTGGCCATCCTGGCCTGTCCGAGCGGTGCGATCGGTGTTACTTTGCTGACGATGCAATGTGACGGTTGCATTTGAAACCAGAGCTCCTTGTGGGTCGTGGACGGCCCCGAAGATGGAGCCCAGGGTAGATTGACCGGATGCCGTGAGTCCCGCGCCGAAGATGAACAGTAAAAAAAGGTGTTTACGAGCGAACATTGTGATTCCCTCAAATGTTTCTGAATGTCAGAACAGAAATTGTGTAGCCCAATGAAATTTACACGGAAGAAAGAACGCCCATACGTGCCGGCTGCACAGCACCCACCTCACGGCGCACCCGCAATCGCCACAGCACCAGCATGGTCAGTCCGGTACCGACGGACCCGGCAGCCCGGCCCAACCACAGTCCATGGAGCGCAAAACCGAAGCGAAAGGCCAATAGGTAGGCCAATGGCATGCCGATGCCCCAGTTCCAAACGAGGCTGACCACCATGGGTGTGCGCGTGTCGCCCAGTCCCGTCATCGCGGAGGCGAGCAGCACGAAGGCTGTATCGCCGACCAGGGCAAAGGCGCAGATCAGGAAAATGGGGGCTGCAGCGACCACCACCGCATGGCTGTTGGTATAAAGTCCCGCCCAGAACGGAGCGAAGGCCGCAAACAGCGTTGCGGCGATAAGCATAAAGCCAAGCCCCAGCCAAAGACTCGCACTCGCGGCACGGCGCACCTGGGGGCGACTGCTACGTCCTGCAGCTTGCCCGACGCGCACGATCGTCGCGTAGGCGAGGCCCGCAGATACCTGGTAGACAAGGGCATTCAGATCGAGTACAACCTGATTCGCCGCGAGCAGCACCGTGCCAAGGCGCGCGCACAGGATGGAAAGAAAGGTCGAGACACCGAGCTCTTCCAGATTCTGCAAACCACTCGGCCAGCCAATGCGCAGCAGCGCGCGAAGCCGTGGCCCATTGGGTACCAGCATGTGTGGCACGACTTTATAGCCCTTGGAACGAAACGCCCACACCGTCCCTGCAAGAAGCAGCAGCAACATATACACACGCACAACGCACGTGGACCAGCCTGAGCCTGCAATGCCCAT
This sequence comes from uncultured Acidobacteriaceae bacterium, assembly GCA_964247595.1. Taxonomy (GTDB): domain Bacteria; phylum Acidobacteriota; class Terriglobia; order Terriglobales; family Acidobacteriaceae; genus Granulicella. Next base: position 15,228 of record CAXTUW010000009.1, read on the forward strand.
CGCGTGTACACCCAAATGGCCAAAGAGGAATGCCCAATCCCCGAGGAAGTTCACCGCGGAGGCGGTGATCAACGACACCGAAATCAGCACAACATGATTGATCGACTGCAGAAAACGCCGCAGCGCCATGTATCCCATCAGCGGTGCCGTCGACCACACAAGCGCATGCACATACGCCGTGGTTTCACGAACGATCTCGGGCGGCGTGCCAAGATGCGGAAGCAGTCGAAGCGCGCCCATGGTCGCCAGCATCACCAGCGGCGTGGCAACGATCGCAATCCAAAAGGATTGCATGAGTAGGTATATGCACTCCCTCTCCTCGTCGCGTCCGAAGGCCTGCGCGATCAGCGTCTCGAGGCCGTTCAAGAGGTAGATGGCGCAGAACACAATCGCGTAGAAGATCGTATTGCCCAACGAAGAAGCGGAGATGGCCAGCGGGGAGTTCCCCAGCCGCCCCACCATCAGCGCATCAACGATATACGTCGACATCCAACCCAGTTCGCCCAGGGCCAGCGGGGCCCCGAGCACCGCGGTCAGGCGCAACTCCGTGCGAAGGTCGTGTGCAACTCGGGCGCGGCCCGAAGGGGCGCCGGCGATGGTGTTCAGAACAGGGCCTCGCGAATTCTGAATGGCTTAGAGTCTCTGACTCCATAGCTACTCCGTAATATTGCTCCTCCCACCGCCCCCGGTGTACGTTTTCTGAGTACATTTTTTCGTAAACGCAACAAAGCCGGTCGCCCATCAACGTAGGCGAAAGTGCGGCATGCGGCAGGCGAAAGCTGAGGCTTATACAAACAGAGTTCGTTCGCCACGCTGGGACCCGTGAAGGTAGACTGGCCTACGCCAGCGGGAGCGATCGTCTTGGACTCCGCTGCGGGGGCGCTTGCGCGATGTATATCAAATTCCAGACTGCTTCTCAGCACCCCGCCCGGTATCGAGCGGCGGCTGTATCCAGCAAATTGCATCCAGTACACCTCCTCTTTGCCGTCCTCCTGCTGAGCCTTGCTACAGGTCTGGGCAGCGCCCAAACGCAAGCCAGCGCACCGGTAGAGAAATCTCCCGCCACGCAAGCGAAGTCCCCGGTCCTCTCCCCGGGCGTGCCGTTTAGCGCCGATCAGCTCGCGGAGCTTCTGCCCGCAACCGTCTACTTTCAAGGCAGGAAAGCGCCCTTGCAAGTGCGCAATGCCGGCGGAACCACTCTCGCCGGAGGTGGCATCCTCTGGATGGCGTTAGTGGATACCTCTGGCTACGCCAGCAGCGTGCAGGAGAAGTATCAGTTCTATCTCGTCTCCGAAGCTCCCCTGATCATCGGCGGAGAGCGGCTGCCCGCCGGTGCCTATGGCGGCGGTTTTGTCGGCGAGCGCTTCGTCCTCATGGACGTGGGCGGTCACGATGTGGCGGAAGGGGCGACCGAACGGGATCAGGCGTTCGCACGGCCTCGTCCTTTACAGCTCTTGCCGGGGTCACCCAATACCGTGAAGCTCTATCTGGGGCGGCGCTGGGTCAGCTTGCAGTCAACCCGTTAGAGCAAGTTGTCTGTGGCTGTGCAGGGAGGCCGAACCGCAGATTCCCTTTGGGAATGACAGAAAGAACGGCAAAGATGCTGTACACCTTCATGTAATCGCTCTAGCCTTGCAGCTGGGAATGGCACCAGCTTTACAGTAACGTGGCTTTATCGACCCGCCGCCTGCACACAACTGCGGCCGCCAAAGACATGTCTAGCAAGAAATAGCTTGATCTCGGGTGAGTCGGGGTTGAAGTCATGCAGACGATTGGCCAGCGCTACGCTCTCCTTCTGCTCGCCCAACCGGCACTCCAGGAAGGCAAGATCTAGACCCGCTTGCGTCTGGGTTGGATCGGCGGTCACCAGCCGATCCAGTAAGCGAACCGCTTCCTGGACGTCTCCCGAACTGGCGTCGAGAACGGCACGGTTCGTAAGGGCGCTGGGGTTGAACGGATCCGCTCGCAAGGTGGCCGCGTACTCCGATCGAGCCTTCGCCACATCGCCTGCCTGTTGCGCAAGAAAGCCGAGGGTGAGATGGACCTGCTCGTCGGCTGCACCGGCCGCTTCGGCACCCATCAGCAGCCGCAACGCCTGGTCCCCCGCTGCCCTGTCGCCCTTGCCCGCACGTTGTGCATAGGCCAGCCCCAGCTCACGATCTCCAGCAGCGACGCCTCCCACAGCCACAAGTTCGTCATCGCCGCTCGACCGGCCGGTGGTTCCGGCCTTCACGGGCCGCCGCTGAATATTGTGGTCGGTTACCTGCTCATGGGAGATGTCGGCGGTGGCTCTGGAGGGCATGTGACAGACCGCGCAGTCGGGCTGCTCTGGGTGGTGCGTGGCCGCGAGCGCGGGTGTGTTGTGGCAGCTCAGGCAGCGGCCGCGGAAGTATGCGACACGATCGGCGGGTGCGGGCTCGCTGTGCGGATCGTGGCAGGTGGTACAGGTAAGGCGGTCGCCACTGGCGCGCTTGCAGGCGCTTTGCAACAGCGCTTCATACTGGCTGCTGGCGCGGCGGCCGCCGGCGGCCTGTGAGGCCCGCACGAAGTACACGGCAAAGTCCGAGAGCGTGTCACCGGCACGGAACTGCGCCAGGGTATGGCCTGGCCGATTCACCACCGCCTCGCCTTCAAGATGACATTGGATGCAGGCGCTATCGCGTGCCGCGACGGAGAGTTTATCTGGATTCAGAATCGGGCCATGGCCATTCGCGGCGAGGTGTTGCGCCGGGTCTCCATGGCAGGCGCTACAGCCGACGCCGGCTGCATCGAACGGCCGTTGCGGAAAGCGGTTGCCGGCCTCGGGCAATGGCGTTTCCACCTCGCTCGCATGGCAATGGAGACAGCTGGCATCGACGGGCAATGGTCCAGGCATCGCCGTCACCCCGCCATAAGCAGGTGCCATGTCCCATTGCCTGCGTCGGCCGTAGAAGTTTACGGGCAGCTCAAACCATTGGTCGCCTAACTGATACAGATAGGTGCGCCCGTGCTGCCCCGAGCCCACAAAGTAGAGCAACTCACGCTCGCCCTCAAGTTGCACGGCAGGGTCCGCGGTGCCTCGTATGAAACTCATCCAGGCACGGCCATCGCGGGCGAAGATGCGATATGTAACACCGGAGGCCTCATGACGAAACCCACCTGGAATCAGGCCGTCGGTCGCGAGCCCGCCTCCCCGCGCCTTTGCCGTTCGCTCATAGCTCGCGTAGATAGCCGCATGGCAGTTAGCACACACGGCATCAGGGTGATGCAGGGGTTCTATGGCTCTCCCTTCGCTGCCCGCAAACACCCGACGCGGCTTATGCGCAAATGACAACGCAAGCAAGAGGCCGCACAAGGCCATCGCCGTTGCGGCCATGCGGAGTCGGGGCCTCATGCGTTCTTCCGCGCCCTTACTGCGGCGATGGCAGCTTCGGCGCATCGGTCGCCTGCACCTTCTCTGTGAGGGCCAGTTCACGGCTGGCATCCTCAGCGCGCCCTAACGAGCGATAGGCCTGCGCGAGCAGGTTATGCGTCATAAAGTTGGCCGGATCCATCGTCTCCGCCTTTTGCAAAAAAGTCATGGCACCCATGGGCTGCCCTTGCTTCAGCATCACCTTGCCGAGCAGGATGTAAGGACCGGTGGCATTCGGCTCCAGAAGAACAGCCTGCTGCAACACGCGTTGTGCCTCAGGGTAGCGGGCAGCGCGGCTATAGGCATCGCCGAGCCGCTCATACACCGCGCCCTGCAACGGATTTGTGGCCCGCTCCGCCTCAAGCTCTGTGATAGCGATATCGGTATGGTTCTGCGCGAGAGCGATCTCACCCAGCAATTCATGCGCAAGCGGCAGCTTTGCATCCAGTGCCACGGCTTTGGCGGCATACTCCTTCGCGATCGGCAGATAGCCGCGGCGCAGCAGCATGCGCGACGCCAACAGATAGGCTGCCGCGGAATCGGGACCCATGCCGTACTGTGCCGCAAAGGCATGCCGCGCATCGTCATAGCGCAGCGTGTCGAGATAGCAAAGCGCGAGCACATAGGTGGGGTCCGCTTTAGTTTGCGCACCGAAGGCATGGTTCTCGGCCAGAAACGGAATCGCATCTGCCGGCCTGCCCAGCTTGAACAGTGTCAGCCCGCGCATCTGGGCCGCGGCCTGATCGTGCGGGTCCGCGGCAAGCGCCTTGCCGTAGGCCGCTTCCGCCTCCGGCAGGCGATTGAGATCGTAAAGGGCATCCCCTTCGAGCCGATGCAGACCAGCCAGCGCCGGTTGCGATGCGCTCAGCGATTGCAGTTGCTCCAGCGCCTCCCGATCGCGTCCGCTCCCGATCAACTTCGCAGCGGGCGCGAGTCCGTCCGGAACGGCTGGTGCGGCAGGCACACCCGCTCCTTGCGCCCCTGTCGGCGGCACGCAGCAGGCAAACGCGAGCGCGGCTCCCATCCGGAGCAGCGCAGTGAAATACGTGAAACCTCGGTCAGTAACTCGCATGTCTCTCGCCTAAGCCAGTGTAGAGAAAAAATGAGAAGAGCCGAAGCTCTTCTCATGAGGAGAAATGAAGGGGGGAGGACTAAAACTGCACGCGTCCGGAGAACTGCAATTGGCGCGGGTTCGTTGAGCCGCCCGGATAAGGACCCGATGCAATTTGGCCACCTTGGTCGATGTAACTGTTCGAGCTGCCATTGCCTCCCGGGTTACCCCAGTTGATATGGTTAAACGCATTCAGGCCATCGGCACGTAGCTGGAAGGTGATGCGCTCGCGGATGGGGAAATTCTTCTGTATCGACAGATCCGTGTTGAAGAAGCCTGGGCCTGTCACCGAGTTGCGGCCTGTAGTGCCAATCTGGTCGAGAGCCGGTGCAGTGAAAATGCCCTGCCCTGGCGCTGTAAACGTGGTGTATGCAGAGTTTGCAGTGAAGGTCGGATAATAATAAAGGCTATTGGATCCTTGGCCACCGGGGTAGCCCGTGATCTGCTTGTGGAATTGATGCCGATCACCATTCACGTAACACGGTGCGTCACTTGTCACCCACGTACTGTATTTAGAAGCGCAAAGGGTAAACGGCAAGCCGCTCGACCAGGTCACTACCGGATTGATCTCGAAGCCACCGACGATCTGGTTGATAACGGCATTGGCATGACTGAGCAGAAGCTTGTTGCGTCCGAATGGCAATTGAAACAAACCGTAAGCGGTGAACGAATTGACGCGTAGATCGCCGGCTGCCCCGTAGGTTGCGTGCCTATTCCAGGACGAGTAACCGGTTCCCTCGGCAAACGCCCGCTGCCAGGAGTAGTTCGCGTTGAGGCTGACGCCGTGCGCCAATGTCTTGGCCAACGAAACCTGTAACGCGTTGTAGTGCGTGTCGAGGTTGTCGCCGAAGTAGATAAGATCCTGGTTCCAGCCACAACCGCCATTCGGCGCTCTGACTCCACCCGCCGCGGCATAGTTTGGGTCCGAGCAAGCGGGCAGCTGAGCGCCAAAGTAGCGTCGCAGCGTTGCCTCGTTAGCCGTACCGCCATTGGCGGCGACACCGGCAAAACCACCTGCGGTTACTGTGGGTAGAACGCTGGGATCATAGTGCAGAGCATTTCCCGTCACGCTGAGGGATGCGGGTAAATTGATCGCCGCCTCATTGGGGTTTGTCGTATTGCCGGAGTAATCGCCGAAGGTATGCGTACCCTTGTTGCCAACGTACGCGATCGTAAGCGAAAGGGTAGGCGACAAGGATTGCTGCAAACTTAGATTCCAAGCGTCGAGTGTTGGCAAACGGAGCGTTGTTGGGCGTGAGCGTGCGCTGGCCAAGTTTCCAGGATTCGGTAAGAGCCCATTGGAGGGCACGGTGGGCAGTACAGGGGCGGTCGGTCCGGTAGCCAGATTGAACGCAGGCGTCGTGTCGGTAGGCGTATCGCCACCGGCCGCCGTGATGGACTGATTCTCCAGGACCGGCAGATTCTGCGTGGCGGAATGGCCGAAGATGGAGCCGAATACCCCGATGTCGAAACTGCGTCCGTAACCGGAACGAATCACTGTAGTGGGCGTCACCTGGTAGGCAACGCCGATACGCGGCGCGTAGGTGTTATTGGGCCGCTGCTGATCCATGTTTGACTGCGTCCCGCCGACACCGGCGACCTGCAGGTAACCCGTGGAGAGGTTTAGCAAGGCACCATTGCCTGTTGCGTTTACAACCTCAGGGAAGTACACCTCATAGCGCAGACCGTAGTTCACGGTCAGCTTCTGTGTAAGGCGCCAGGTGTCCTGCGCATAAAAGAACGTGCGCTTCTGGAACTCCTTCGCGTTGGTTGACGCGCTGTAATAGCGCTGAAGCTGAGTAACATCGCCGAGTACGAAGGTGGCGAAGCCTAAGCCGGACGTACTGTTGCCGCCCGAGGTGGGTCCTGTGCCGAAGTTCAAGATGCCGGCGCGATTAAAGTCGCTTGGCACCCGCAGGTTGCGGGCATAGCGGAGGTCTGCGCCAAACTTGATCTCATGATTACCGAGGATGTGTGTCCAGTTATTCGCAATCTGGTACTGATCTTCATGCTGAGCCAAGGGACAGTTACAGCGATTGATGTTCAATGCGGAACCGTATTGGGGACCCTCCGCTGTAGGCAGGTTGGGTTTGCCGAAAGCTCCCACCTCCGAGATTATAAATCCGGGAGCACCATTGGTAATTGCCTGCGCAGTATTCAGGCCAGGAATGCCGAGCTGCGTTGCGAGCGGGGTGCTCTGATCGTACTTAGACGTTGCGATGTTGTAACGGAAATACCCGAGCCGTACGTCCGTCACCCACTTCGGCGAGAGAACGAAATCCACACCCGCTGCCGTTGAGTCATTCGCTCCGAGCGATGTGCCGCCGAAACCGCCCAGGCCGAAACCCGCACCACCGGCTGCCCCGAAGATCGTTGTGCCCGTCAGCGTGTCCGTGAAGCGGCTGAAACGCGCGAAGGCGTGTGTGCTGGAACTAAGCGTGTAATCCAGACGCACATCCCATTGATTGCTGTTCAGGCCGCCCGTACCGCTACCGGCATAATTATTTTTTAATCCGCCGATTGTGCCTCCCGTATTCGGGGCATATGGCTGCAACAGCTTGAGGAAGGCCAGGGACTGTGGCGAGAGTTCCGCAGTCGGAACGACATTGCTTGGATACGGTGTCGTCGAGTTGGGACGGTAGATGAAAGCGGTATTATTCGTCGTGAAGTTTCCAAGTTGGCCGTTGGCATACTCGCTGAAGTCGCAGCCGGCGATATTGCTTTGGGAAGTCGCCTGACCGAGGCAGGTAGAGATAAGGTGAGCCGTCGGCACGGTCTGGAACTGGGCGATGCCCGTCTTCTGGCGGACACCCTGGTAGTCGCCGAAGAAGAAGAACTTGTCCTTGAAGATAGGACCGCCAATGGAGCCGCCAAATTGGTTGCGTAGACCGACCGGGAATGGGTTGGTGGCGCTCAATTCGTTGGGGCTTTGCAGAAACGGATCGCGCGCCAGATTGGCGTTGCTTTCACGGTAGTCGAATGCCGAGCCGTGGAAAGCATTTGTACCGGACCGCGTCTGGGCCGTAATCACGGCCGAAACTGCTTTACCGAAGGAGGCGTCGTAGTTCTGCGTGGTGATCTTGGTCTCTGAGAGCGAATCGGCATTGGGATTGATCACGATCAGGCCGAGGATGGGATCCTCGTTGTCGGTGCCGTCCAGTTCATACGCCGCGCCGGCAAAGCTCTGGCCGTCGATTGAGATCTGCTTGGAGCCTTGCGGATCTTCGCTGGCGGCGTGTGACCAGCCGAGCAGCTGCGCACCGGGCAGCAGCAGTTCCAGGTTGGTGAAGTTGCGGTCCGGGATCGGCAGGTCCACGATCTCCTGCGAGCTGAAGGTTGTCGAAACGTCGGCGCGGTCGGTCTTCAGCAGTGGCACCTGGTCGGCGTTGACCTCCACCGTCTCCGTCGCGTTACCCACTTGCATATTTGCCTGGATCTTGAGGGAGGTGTCCGCAAAGACGCGAATGTCGCTCTGCTCGAAGCTCTTAAATCCCTGCAAAGAGACCTTGACCTGGTAGGTGTCCGGGATGAGGTGATCCGCGGTGAACTCGCCGCTGGTGTTGCTGGTCACCGTGACGCTGGTTCCCTTGCCGACGTCGGTAACCACCACCGATGCGTTCGGTATCGCGGCCCCGGAGGCATCCGTGACGGTGCCGAAGACGGTTCCGTAGACGGCCTGTGCCATAGCGGCACTTCCGGAAAGCAGCAGACACGGCGCAAGCATAGCCAAAGCGATGCGAGCAGGGCAGATCTTCGCAAGAAACCTCATACGAGCTCCTTCGAGTTGCAGACCCAATGCGGCTCTTCGTACCGCATGTGATGTTTTCACACGCTCACGAGCCGCGAAGTCAAGATTTTCAGAACGGCGAAACACTATGGCAGGCGCGGGGCAAGTGTCAAGGAGTTTCCAAGACATCTTTTCAAAAGGTACGCATCACCTGTAAATACAGGTTGTATGAAGTACTCTTTACCTATCTAGTTTGCGGACGTGGCGAATACCGGCACGGGCTCCGAAAGCGTGGCTCACCCATACCCGGGGTGAAAGTTGCCGAGGCACAAGGCGATTGTGGTAGTTTTGTCTGCGCATCCGCACCGTTGCCACAGCCGGCCACCCAGGGAGAAGAGGAGCGAAAATGCGCCGGGAAGTACATATTCTGCGCTCCTGGCTCTCCACAGCCTGGCTCTCCACAGCCTTGCCCTCCTGGCTCTCCGTAGCGCTGGTGGGCTTTGTTTCACTCCAAAGCAGCTCTGCTCAGGGCATTTCCCCGGCTCCGCCCCCCTTCCATCCTGACATCGTCACGTACATCGAATCAGGTTGGGATCGCCTATCCCGGTCGACGGCTGAGTGCGCCTCCGTGGTCGACCCAAAGGTGACGGATGTGCCGGTGCTGTACCTGCCGTTTGGCATGGCTGCGCCGCCGACGGTGAAGGATTTGCAGGCGAAATGTCATGTGCGCGTTGAACATCTGCCCAGGGCCATCAGCGCGCTTGGGCAGGTCACCCCTGCGGAACTGCCGGCCGAGGGTCTTCTATACCTGCCCAACCGCTATGTGGTTCCGGGCGGGCGATTCAACGAGATGTACGGCTGGGACAGCTACTTTATCCTGCTCGGCCTGCTGGACAGCAATCGCGATGACCTGGCGCGCGGCATGGTCGAGAACTTCTTTTTCGAGATCGAGCATTACGGCGCGCTGCTCAACGCCAACCGGACGTACTTTCTCACGCGCTCGCAGCCACCGCTGCTTTCGTCGATGATCCGTGACGTGTATGAGCATTCCGGCAAGGCAGCCGGCGGGCAGCCCTCGCAACTTGCCACCGAGTGGCTCGCCCACGCCTATGACATGGCGAAACGCGACCACGCGTTATGGGTTTCACCGGTCCATGCCGTAGGCGACACCGGGCTTGCACGCTACCACGATATCGGGGCAGGCCCGGTGCCCGAGATGGCCGACGACAGCGCCTACTACCCTGACGTGATTCGCTGGCTGCTCGCCCACCCGGATGCGGGAGCCGGCTATCTGCTGACTGCGCCGGAGGAGCCGACACCGGCCGAGGCCGCGCAGTTAGCCAAGACCAGTTGTGACCTCAAGCTCTCCCGTGTGTGCGGCCGCGCGGTCGTGGACGGCCATCGCCTGACGGCGGCGTACTACGAGGGCGATCGCGCGATGCGGGAGTCCGGCTACGATACCAGCTTCCGTTTTGGGCCTTTCAGCGGTTCGACCGCGGACTATGCACCGGTTTGCCTGAATAGCCTGCTCTACAAATACGAGACCGACCTTGCCCATTTCGCCATGCTGCTCGGGCACAACGATGAAGCGGCGCAATGGACCGCGATGGCAGAGGCACGGCGCGCGGCGATCAATCGCTACATGTGGAATGCGCAGGCAGGTTTCTTCTTCGATTGGAATGCGCGGACGGGCAAGCAATCGGCCTATAACGATCTTGCGGGTTTCTACCCGTTGTGGGGGGGGGGGGGGCCCCCCCCCCCCCCCCCCCCCGGGGGGGCACACCATCACACCCAATTAACGAACCACCGCCGCGCGCGGGGCCC
>CAXTUW010000009.1:25290-123980 GCA_964247595.1 uncultured Acidobacteriaceae bacterium
GGCGGTCAAACAAAGCGCAATAACCCTTTTTGGGGGTTTTCTCCGGTTGGGGGGGGGGGGGGCCCCCCCCCGCCCAAGCCAAGGCGGTTGAAGCGCATCTCCCCACCTTTGAGCATCCCGGCGGGCTCGCGATGAGCAGCACGGCCTCCGGTACGCAGTGGGATCTGCCCTTTGGCTGGGCACCCACGAACTGGTTTGCCGTCGCGGGCCTGGAGCGATACGGCTTCCATGAAGACGCAACCCGCATCTCGCGCGAGTTCTCCTCCACGGTGCTGGAGAACTTCAAGCGTGACGGCACTGTGCGCGAAAAATACAACGTCGTGAGCGGTTCCGCGAACGTGGCCGTGGCCGCGGGATACAAAGCCAACGTGATCGGCTTCGGCTGGACGAACGGCGTATACTTGCGCATGCGCGATCTGCTGCGCGGGCCGGAGGTTTCAGCGGCCTCCTCGACGGTGCGGTAGCGTGCGGGCGATGCAGCGCTTTCTTGGCCCTGCCGCCTTTCTGGCGTCTGCCGCGCTTCAACCGTGTCCGCCTGTTTCTGCGCAATCCACAGCACGGGTCGCGGCGCGGGTGGATGGTGCCGCCCTGACCCGCCTCTTTCAGCAGGGTTCCTCGGCGTTCTCCAGGGGAGATCTCACAGGAGCACACACGGCCTTCGCGCGCCTTATCACGTTGGCACCGCGCGTTGCCGCGGGGCACGCGGCCTATGGGTCGGTGCTCGTGGCGCAAGGCAACTTGCACGAAGCAACGAAGGAGCTCACCCTGGCTCGACAGCTTGACCCGCACGAGTTGCAGCCAACGATCACCCTTGCGGTCGCACGCAGCCGGCTTGGCGAGTACGACGCTGCGGTCGCCTTGTTCCGTTCGCTTCCGGCGGGTACGGATGCCAGTTTCCAACCGCCGGAGACACTCGCCTATGCCACTGCCCTCGCGGGCACCGGCGATCGTGCGGGCGCAGTTGTCCTGTTGCAGGAAACTTTGGGTAAGCCCGGAGTCACCGCCGATCTATGGGACGCTCTGGGTGCTTTGCAGGCCCAGGCAGGCGAGTACGGCACGGCTTACACGAGCTTTACAAAGGCTCTCAGCCTCGATGCCAGTCTGCCCTCAGCGCATGCGCATCTTGGCTCCGTACTGATGATTCAGAACCAGCCTGAAGAGGCTTTGCTACAGCTTAGGCAGGCGCAGCAACTCGGCGATACGGAGCCTGCCGTGCAGCTGGAGCTGGGGCGAGCGCTCACCGCCACGGGCCATGACGCCGAGGCCATTCTCTTGCTGCGCGGAGCTGTCGCAGCCCGCCCTGACTCGCTCGATGGGCAATACGCGTTGGCGCTCGCCCTTGAGGCAGGCGGACAGGCCGCGGAGGCAATCCCCCTCTTTGCTAAAGTCGTCGCCGCGCGCCCTACAGATAGCGCGGCCTTGACGAACTACGGCTTGGCGCTGGTGCACTCCGGCGATGCGAAAGGTGCCTTGGCGCTCTACGCGCGCGCTGCCGCCCTTGACGGCAAAAGCGCCTCCCTGCATGAGGATACCGGGGCCGCCTATCTGCAGCTGAACGACATTGAGCACGCGCTCGCCCAGTTCCATGAGGCATTGAGGATCGATCCCGAGAGTGCCCAGCTCCATTACGATCTTGGCCTGGCCTACAAGTTGAAGGATGACCTCGGCTCGGCGGTGCCGGAGCTTCAACACGCCGAGGCGCTCGATCCGAAGCTGCCGGACCCACCGTATACGCTTGGTGTGATTCGCATGCAACAAGGAGACAACGCGGCTGCCGCTGGGGAACTGGAGCATGCGGTGGCACTGCGGCCGGAAAACGGTGAAGCCTGGGCGCTGTTGGGGGCCACGCGCAAGGATGCCGGCAATCTGGATGGCGCTGCGGCGGCGCTCCATCAGGCGATTACCCTCCAGCCTGATCAGCCCAGCCCTCACATCACGTTGGCCGCCGTGCTCACGGCAAAGGGCGACGCCCCGGATGCCATGGCAGAGCGAAAGCTGGCTGCCGCCCTGAGCCGGACTGCCATGAGCCGTCAACGCGCGGGCTTCGCATTAAACAGCGGCCGATCCCTGTTGAAGGAAGGTCAAACAGCCCAGGCCATTGTTCAGTTGACCGACGCCCTTACCGCCGAACCTGACCTCAAGGAAGCGCATCTGCTGCTTGCGGAAGCGTTGCAACGGCAGGGCCGTCCCACGGATGCCCTGGCCGAACGTAAAAAAGCCGAACAACTTGCCGCGCGATAGCTGCCGTACATGATGGCTTTGCCTCAGCACTTTGAAGTTCTTTATACTCGGGCGGTTCGCGTCCATGACGGGCCACAGAAAGGGGAACGAATGAGTTGGACACGCCGCGCGATATTGCATTCCCTTTCTCGAGCGGCGCTCGTGCTCCCCTTCGAGGATGTCCTAAAGCTGGCCGCACAGCCGCTGCGGGCGCAGACGGCACCTACAGGCCGCGAGGCGTACAACGCGCCAGCCAAGCCGGCACCTAAAACACTTCCCTCCCCTGTAACCGGCACGGCATTGGGGTATAGCTACCTCGATGTGGCGCACACGGCCGGCCTGAATACGCGGACCATCTATGGCGGTGAACACAAGAATCGCTTTCTGCTCGAGACCACGGGATGCGGTGTCGCATTTTTCGATTACGACGGTGACGACTGGGTCGACATCTTTCTCGTGAATGGTTCGAGATTGGAAGGCTTTCCCAAGGGGGAAGCACCCATCTCAAGGCTCTTCAAGAACAACCGCGATGGCACGTTCACCGATGTCACGCTGAAGAGCGGGCTCGGGCGCAGTGGGTGGGGACAGGGCTGCTGTGTAGGCGATTACGACAACGACGGCCACAACGATCTCTTTGTCAGCTATTACGGCCAAAATATCCTTTGGCATAACAACGGCGACGGCACATTTACTGACGTGACGGCCAAAGCCGGTCTCACGCAGGACCACATACGATGGAATAGCGGCTGCGCCTTCCTCGACTATGACAAGAATGGGCACCTTGATTTGTTTGTCGCGAATTATATCGATTTTGATTTGAAAACCGCTCCACTGCCGGAGGCTGCCGGTTGCGCCTACAAGGGCATTCAGGTTGCGTGTGGGCCGCCGGGCTTGCAGGGTGGCAAGAACATCCTTTACCGGAACAACGGGGACGGCACCTTCACTGATGTAAGCGTAAAGGCCGGCATGCACGATACCGTCGGCACCTATGGATTGAGCGTCACGGTGGCGGATCTGGACAACGATGGCTGGCCGGATATCTACGTCGCCAACGACTCCACGGCGGCCACGTACTATCGCAATCAGAAGGACGGCACTTTTAGAGATGAGGCCATCGAAAGCGGTATCGCTTACTCGCCCGATGGCAAGCCGCAAGCAGGCATGGGCGTAGCCGTCGGCGATTTCAATCGCGATGGTCTACTCGACATCGTGAAGACGAACTTCGCGGGGGACACGGATTCGCTGTACCAGAATCTAGGCGACGGCACCTTTGAAGATCACACCTATCTTTCAGGCTTGGGCATTAACACACGCTATCTTGGCTGGGGCGTGGGCTTTTTCGATCCCGACAACGATGGCTGGCTGGATATCTTCATCTCCAACGGCCATGTCTATCCCGAGGTCGATAACTCGCACATCGAAGCGCCTTACGCTGAGCATAAGTACCTGTACCGAAACCTGCGCAACGGGCAGTTCGAAGAGGTGACAAAGGTAGCGGGCTTGGGCATCACCGCACCCGCACCCGCACGGGGCTGCGCCTTCGGCGATTACGACAATGATGGTTACGTCGATGTTGTGGTCAACTGCGTTAACACCTATCCGCAGCTGCTGCACTGCGAGATGACGCCGGGAGCGACGCACAAAAACTGGTTGAAGATCCGCACGGTGGGCACCAGGAGCAATCGTGCGGGGATCGGTGCACGCATTACGGTGACAGCGCAAAGTCAGCCGGGCAAGCCGCTCGCCCAGATTGACGAGGTGCGTTCGGGTGGAAGTTATTATTCACAGAATGACTTGCGGCTTCACTTCGGGCTCGATGCAGCCACGGCCGCCGATGTCGAGATCGTCTGGCCTTCCGGTGCGAAGGATACGCTCAAGGCGCTTCCGGCCAACAAGCTGTATGTCATCCAAGAGGGCGGCAAGATTCTGAAAACGATGCTCATGGCAGGTGCTGTCCCTCAAAACACGGCACTCTCTCGCTGAGAGATCGTGTCAGAGAGCCGGATTCAATGAGGTATGCCGTGGCTTCGGAGCGCATTCGACGATACTGGCGACCGTGCATGGACGTCATTCTTGTCGTACTTGCCGCGACGTTCAGCGCGCTTGGGCAATCCCCGATTCCCTACCCGCCCTCAGCCGAACATCCCGCACCGGCATGGTTTATCGATGTGGCCTCGCGCGCTGGGATCATGATGCGCAATACGAACGGCAGTGACGATCACAAGCAATACATTGTGGAATCGACCGGCTCGGGTGTAGCGATCCTCGACTACGACAACGACGGCTGGCCCGATATCTTTCTTGTCAATGGGATGCCGCTGGCCGGCACAGCCGGCAAAAACGCTACCGCTCCCACGAGTCACCTCCTGCACAATAATCACGATGGCACCTTCACCGATGTCACTCGCGAGGCCGGCCTCTCCGACACATTCTGGGGTCAAGGTGTGTGCGCAGGCGACTACGACAACGACGGACTGGAAGATCTATTCGTTACCAGCTATGGCAAGAATCGCCTGTATCACAACGAAGGCCATGGGCGATTTCACGAGGTGGCCGAGATGGCGGGCGTTGCTGGCACCGGCAAGGAATGGGGCACCGGCTGTGCCTTTGTAGACTACGACCGTGATGGCAAGCTGGACATCGCGGTTGCAAATTATGTGCATTTTGACTTAGCCAAGGTGCCTAAGCCGGGCCAGGAGGCCGGATGCACATGGAAGGGCGCGCCTGTAATGTGTGGCCCGCGTGGCCTGCCTTCCGCACCCAATCTTCTCTTCCATAATCTCGGCAAGGACCGCTTTGAAGATGTAAGCAAAGCAACTGGTTTTGAGAAGACTCCAGGGCATTATTGCTTCAGCATCACGACCCTCGATTACAACGAAGACGGTTGGCCTGATCTGTATCTCGCCTGCGATTCAACACCGGCGATCCTGTACCGCAACAATCACGATGGCACGTTTACCGACGTTGCGGCCGAAGCGGGTGTGGCCTTCAATGAGGATGGTCGAGAGCAGGCCGGCATGGGATCCACGGCTGCGGATTTCGATGGCGACGGTCACCTGGATCTATTCAAAACTAACTTCTCCGACGACACCTCTACCCTCTACCACGCCAATGGCGACGGCACGTTCGCCGACGTTACAGCCGCGGCAGGCCTGGCCACCAACACCGATGCGCTCGGCTGGGGAACGATGTTTGCCGATGTCGATAATGATGGCTACCCGGATTTGCTGGTCGTGAACGGTCACGTTTACCCGGAGGTGGATGCAGCGCATCTTGGTTCGGCGTTTAAGGAGCCGCGTTTTCTGTACTACAACCTGGGCCATGGTCAATTCAAAGATCTCTCAAAGAGTGCCGGTCCTGGGCTGGTGGAACCGCTGTCCGGGCGGGGTCTCGCCGTCGCGGACCTTTGGAATGATGGACGGCTTGAGGCCGTGGTAAACAATCTGAGCGATCGTCCGATGCTGCTTGTGAATGTGGCGAAGAACGCAAATGCCTGGCTTGGGCTTAAGCTTGTCGGCACGCGCTCCAATCATGATGCGATTGGCGCACGCGTCACGCTACTGGGTTCGCAGGCCGGCAAGGATCGCGTATGGGTTGATGAGGTTCGCTCCGGTTCGAGTTACTCCAGCTCAAGCGATCTGCGGCTGCACTTCGGATTGGGCGTGCAACCCAAACTCACTGGCATCCTGGTCCGCTGGCCGACCGGTATCGTCGAACGCTTTCCAGCACCGTCATCATTCAATGGCTTTGCAACGATTAGCGAAGGCCAAGGCCAGCCGGCAACGAGCGTTGGCGTGCTGCCTCATTAAGATTAGCTACTTTTGCCTGCACACTTCTATATAAAAGTCATCCTGGACGCAGGGGAAGGATCCCGGTATTCCTTTCTGCAACCGAGGAGATCATGGAGTGCAGAGGTCCTTCGACCCGCTCAGGAAACCGGCTTTAAGGATGTTCCGTAAGTATGGATTTTGCTCCAGCTAGGGTGTGGTGTCGGTGTGTACCGGCGCGGCAATCCACCTCTTCGAGCGCAGGAAAGCGACGAGGCTTTCTACCTCCGCATGGTCAAGTGAATCCCCAAAAGCTGGCATCGCTTTGCCGCCATGGACAATCTGATCTTCAATTTGCTCCGCTTTCAGGTGCTTGCGCAGATCGCGCAAAGAAGGTCCCATCTCTGTGCCGGTGCCTTGCGGACCATGGCAGTGCGTGCATCCCCGCGTTGCAAATAACTCGGCTCCTTCGTGCGCCGGGTCGGGATGGGCGTAGGCCGGCGCAGGCGAGGCCACGATGCCTACAATAGCCGCGCAACCTAGCGGCATGGCGAGCAGGGCAGTTGCAAACGATTTTTTGGGTGATCCAAAACGCATGACGCGTTCCAGCATCGCATCTTTCCAGAGCCGCGCGAAATACCTGCCCAGCCCAGGATCACGAGGGCGATTGGGTGGCACAACTTCCACCCCCAGCTCTCCCGCTACATCGACATGATGTGCGTTGAGATTGTGCCCTTGCCATGGGCATCGACGTCTGCGTGACCTCGTGCCGCTGCGCAGGTATTCGAGAGCGAAGATCTGCTCGCCCTGGGGTCGCTTCTATCGACCGGCCTGAACGGACAGGAGCAGTACCGGCGGCCGGCCGGCCGGGTAAAGCTGTCATAACATTCCCTCGACAAGCCCTTGCGGCTGATGCTATCGTCTCGGAGCGATTCTCATCTCTGGAGAAACATTCCGATGGAACTACTGCGCAAGCGCTTATCCCTGTGTCTCTGCTTTTGCTCACTCGCCCTCCCCGGCGCTTTTGTGCGTGCACAGACGGGAAATGTAAGCGCGGATCTTGCGGCGGCGGCAAAGCCCAGCACCGATGAGACCTGGTGGAAGCACGCGGCGGTGTATGAGATTTATCCACGGAGCTTTCAGGATTCAAACGGTGACGGTGTAGGCGATCTGAACGGCATCACCCAGCGGCTTGGCTATCTTCAGAACCTCGGCATCGACGCCATCTGGATCGCGCCGATGTACCCTTCGCCGCAGGTCGATTTCGGCTATGACATCTCTGACTACGAAAATGTCGACCCGCAGTACGGCACCCTGGCCGATTTTGACCGTCTGCAGGCCGAAGCCAAGAAGCACAACATCCGCATCTGCCTGGACATGGTGTTGAACCATACCTCCGACAAAGATAAGTGGTTCATCGAAAGCGCCAGTTCCCGCACCAACGCCAAGGCGGACTGGTACATGTGGAACGACGGTAAGCCGGCGGATGGCCCAGGGGTAACGGCCTTTGAGCGCAAGTACGAGCATGACGGGCTGCACGGGAAAGTGGTGCCGCCAAACAACTGGGTATCCGGCTTCGGCGGTTCAGCCTGGGAGTGGGTGCCGGCACGCAAGCAGTACTACTACCACGAGTTCTACAAGCAGCAGCCCGACCTGAACTGGCGGAATCCGGCCGTTGAGAAAGCCATGTTCGGCGTAATGCAATTCTGGCTGGACCGCGGCGTCGCCGGCTTCCGGCTGGATGCAATTCCCACGCTGTTTGAAGATACGCAGAACCGCGATGAGCCCGAGACCGGGGGCATCAATGCCCAGGGCGATCCGAATCTGAGCGACGTGTACACCAGCAATCTGCCGGAGGTGCATGACACCATCCGCCGCATGCGCGCCATGGTGGCCAAGTACCCCGGCGATCGTGTACTGATTGGCGAGACCTATTTACCCAACACCGTTGAGCTCGACAAATGGTATGGCGGTACGGCACAAAATGAGCTGCAGCTGCCGATGGACATGCTGGTCGGCTTCGGCCACGACGAGAAGTTGAGCGCACCGTATTTCCGGCAGTACATCACAGAGGTCGAGACGCAGGTGCACGGCTCGCAGCCGCTGATCGTCTTCGACAACCACGACAATATCCGCTCGGTCGACCGCTTTGGCGACGGAACGCACAATGTGGAGATCGCCAAAATTGTTGCCGCTGTGCTGCTGACCACGCGTTCCACCGCGCTGACCTATTACGGCGCGGAGCTCGGCATGACCACGGCGACGCCGACCCGCAAGGAAGACGTAAAGGATCCCATCGGCATCACCGGCTGGCCAAAGGAGAAGGGCCGCGATGGGGAACGTACCCCAATGCAATGGACTCCGGGGCCGCAGGCTGGGTTCTCGACCGATCCGCAAACATGGCTGCCGATCCCGGCCGACTACAAGACCCTCAACGTGGAAACGGAGGCCGCAAATCCGGCCTCACTGTTGAACTGGTATAAGCAGCTGCTGGCTTTGCGGCGCACGAATGCTGCACTGCACAACGGCGGCATCGTGATGCTGAACCAGGAGGATACGGATGTTTTGGCTTACGTGCGAACCGCGCCGGGCGGCGCAAAGCCGGTGGTTGTCGCGATGAACATGAGCGGGCAACCGAAGACAGTTTCGCTCGATCCGACACGAGCCGGCGTGACCGGAACATCGGTGCACACCCTGGCGACGAGTACCCCATCGCTGGAGAGCGTCACGAATCTGAGATCGGTAATTCTCCCCGCGTACTCCGCATGGGTCGGCTCCGTACAATAGAACGGACAGCCTTCAGAAAGCGACAACGAGCCGGCACCACAGAAACCGGCGTTGTTCGCGTCAAGGTAAGGCGGCTGGGATCCCCGTACACTGGAGGCGCACATGCCCCGGAGTCACTCAGAGGAAGAATCGACCGCTCCGCCCGTAGCCCTCCCGGCCACGACGCTTCATCGTGCCATCTATCAAGCGCTTGTGCGCGAGGTGAACGAAGGGGTGTACCGGCCGGGTGAACGTATGCCCAGTGAGTCGGCCCTGTGCGAACGCTTCGGCGCCTCGCGCATCACGGTAGCTAAGGCGATCCAGGCCTTGCAGCGCGACGGCCTGGTCACACGACGGCCCGGCTCGGGGACCTACGTGCAAAAGCCGGTTACAGGCGACGGCCATCAGTTCGGCCTCCTGATTCCGCAGCTCGGCAGCACGGAGATCTTTGAGCCGATCTGCCAGGGCATCATGCGCGCTCCGCTCGCCAAGTCGCATGTGCTGATCTGGGGACATGCCTCGGGAGAGAGCGAGTCGGACGGGCTTGGCCGCATCGCCGAGCAGCTGTGCAGGCAGTTGATCGATCAGAAGGTTTCCGGTGTGTTCTTCGCTCCACTGGAGTACACGTCCGATCGCGATGCAGCCAATCATCGCATCATCGAGATGCTGGCCAAGGCCAAGATCCCCGTGGTTCTGCTGGACCGCTGCATCGAAGCCTATCCGCATCGCTCGGCACTCGATCTTGTCGGCATCGACAACGGCCGTGCTGGCTATACCGTCACACGCCACCTGTGGACACAGGGCGCGCGCCGGCTTGCCTTTGTTGCCCGCAAACGGTCCGCGACGACGATCACGGAACGCATCGGCGGCTTTCAGTTTGCCTTGAGCGAGGCACAGGCTGAAACGGCGGGGCAGGTGATGCTTGGCGATGTGACCGATCCGGGCTTTGTGCGCAAGCTCATCGAGGAACGTTTTGATGGCCTCGTCTGCGGCAACGACCTGACCGCGGCGCGACTGATGCGCGCCCTGCTGGACTTTGGCGTCAGAATTCCCGAGGAGATGCGTCTGGCAGGCTTCGACGATGTCAGCTATTCGCAGTTTTTGCCGGTACCGCTAACGACCATTCACCAAAATTGTTCGGAGATTGGCCGTGCGGCACTTTCGCTGATGCTGTCGCGTTTGCGTGAACCGCAACGAACGGCATGGGAGGTACGCGTACCCTTTGAGCTCGTCGTGCGCCAGTCCTGCGGCGCTCCGGCAGCTTTGCCGACACACGCATAAGGGATCGCGGCAGCTTCCGATACGCTCGGGAGATCGGCCCTGTTTCGTTGGGACTGCTGCATAAAGACTTGGGACTGCTGCACAGAGAACAGATCCCTTGGCACCGCTACAGGATGAAAGCACAGGCGGCAGCTACAGCGGCAGTGTCGAGGAGTAAAACTAGACCTTACCCTAGCTGAAACGTAATGCCCGATGGTAAGGTTTCCTCTCAACGTTTCGAGGCATTTTCGAGGGGGCAAGATTTACGTGAGCGCACCGCAACGCAAAGCCATCCTGCTCTTGATCAAGAGCGCTTTGACGGGAGCCCTCGGCGGCCTCCTGTTCGGCTTCGATACCGCCGTGATCGCCGGTGCGACGCACCCGCTGACCGCGCAATACGGGCTCTCGGACCGGCAGCTCGGCTTTACCGTGTCGATTGCCCTTTGGGGCACGGTGGCCGGGGCGATCGGCAGCGGTCCCCTGGGTCAACGGATCGGCAGCCGTGCGGCTCTACGCATCATGGGTTTCCTGTACGTGCTTTCGGCCTTGGGCTGTGCCTTTGCCCCGAGCTGGGAGTTCTTTCTCGCGGCACGCTTTCTAGGCGGCCTCGGCATCGGCGGCTCCTCCGTGCTCGGCCCTGTCTACATCGCCGAACTCGCCCCTGCAAAGTGGCGCGGCCGGCTCGTTGGTCTCTTTCAGATCAACATCGTCATCGGCATCCTGCTCGCCTATCTCTCGAATGCTATCGTGGCGCACTTCGTGCATACCCTGTCCATCTGGCGCTGGGAGTTTGGTGTGGCCATTCTGCCGGCACTCCTGTTCCTCGTGCTGCTGCTGACGGTTCCGCATAGCTCGCGCTGGCTCGTAAGCCAGAACCGCGTCGACGAGGCCATGCTGATTCTCACGCGCATGGGCTCGCCCGACTCCAAGGCCGAGGTCGATGCCATGGCGCTGGCGCTTCAGGAGGAGGGCGGGACAGCGCAGACAAGCCTCTTTCAAAGGCGTTACACCCTACCGATACTCCTTGCAATCTCCATCGGCATGTTCAACCAGCTCACCGGCATCAACGCGATCCTTTATTACCTCAACGACATCTTCGCGAGCGCCGGCTTCAGCAACGTTTCAGCCAACGCGCAGGCCGTCGCGATCGGCGCGGCCAACCTCGTCGCCACGCTCTTCGGCATCTCCATCATCGATAAACTCGGCCGCAAAACCCTGCTGCTCACGGGCGCGGCAGGATGCGCTGTTTGCCTTGCGGGTGTTGCCTGGATCTTTCGCATCCACGCGCACCTTGCGCTGCTGCTGCCGCTGCTGATCGCTTTCATCATCTTCTTTGCGCTGTCGCAGGGCTCGGTCATCTGGGTGTACCTGAGCGAGGTCTTCCCCACCAACGTGCGGTCCAAGGGCCAAAGCCTTGGCAGCTCCTCGCACTGGGTGATGAACGCCCTCATCGCGCAGACCTTTCCCATCCTGGCGCGCAACTCGAAGGCACTTCCCTTTGCCTTCTTCGCCGGCATGACACTGGTACAGTTCCTGACGGTGCTGTTCGTTTACCCCGAGACCAAGGGCTACTCGCTGGAAGAGATGCAGCATCACCTCGGGCATTAGAACGGACTGGGTAAACACTGATGAGGACTCCCCTTCAAGCCCTCCTGATTGTGATGGCGACCGCAGCCGCCGGCACATGCCAGACGGGGACGTCGCCGGGCAGTTTAGAAGCCGTGCCGCGCTTTCGCTTCGGGGACGACATGCTGACCATTCGCCAGCCTGCCCTGCCCAATCATCCGTTCACCGTCACCGGCAAAAGCGGTGCCATCCTCGGCATGCAGGATGGCACGGTAGAGCTGTGGCAGCTGCCGGTCAAGCTCTTCAGCGGCTTGCACCTCCGCGCCGAGGTCGAAGGCTACCCCGTCCCGATTGAGTTGAATCCACTCGCGGCTGAACTGGAGGTCTCACCGGATCACACGACGATCACCTACGCCCACGCGGCTATCACCGTGAAGCAGCACATGTTCGTACCCGCGGGCGAAGGCAATGACGGCCTCGGCGGCATGATCCTCTTTGAGATCCACGCGACTCATCCGGCCACGCTGATCGTCTCGCTCACGCCGGCAATGGTGGAGGAATGGCCCGCTCCACAGTGGGGTCAACCCGGCTGGGACTGGAAGCCCCTGGGTGCCGGTGGCGCATACGTTATAAGCACCGACAACCCCCACCTCTTCGCCATGATTGGGATGCCCAACGCCTCACCGGGTGCGATCTCGCCCTACCAGGAACACCCCCACACCCTGCCGCTGGAGTTCCGCGTGCACTTCGATCCGGCGCACGATGCGGATCACCTGTTTCCGCTGCTCTGCGAGGTGGCGCATGGAGGCGAAGTGAATAATGCGGCAGGTGTGGCCGCGCTCACGTCGCGCCTCGCGGCAAATGCAAAGACCCTACCCACGACCTTGGCACACACCCAGAGCTATTACGCTCACTTCTTCGACAACCGCACCGTCGTCCACACGCCTGATCCGCAGTTCGACCGTGCGCTGCGTTGGGCGGAGCTGGCCATCGATAAGGCGCAGGTTGTTACCACCGACGGCGAAGTAGGCCTGGTCGCCGGTTGGTTCCCTGCCTTCGACTCCGCCCGCCCCGGCTTCGGGTGGTTCTTCGGCCGCGATGCCTTGTGGTCGATGTATGCCATCGATAGCTACGGGGACGATGCTCTGGCACGGCGTGCTCTCGAGTTCCTCATCCATCGGCAACGCCCTGACGGCAAGATGATGCATGAGTATGCGCAGACCGCGGCACTGCTGACCGGCGACATGGCATGGAATAAGCTGCCCTATGAGTACGCCGCTGCGGATGCAACGCCATTGTTTCTTCTCGCCATGGAGGACTATGTGCGTTCGAGCGGCGATCTCGCCTTCCTGCGCACCCATTGGACTGCCGTCGAGCGAGCCTACCGTTTCGAGCGCACGCACGACTCGGACGGCGATGGCGTCTATGACAACGCCGAGGGCACCGGCTGGGTGGAGGGTTGGCCGCCGAAGCTGCCCCACCAGGAGCTCTATCTCGCCGCGCTGGACCACGATGCGGCACGCGCCATCGCGCAGCTCGCGCAGTGGACGGGGCACACCGCGCTTTCAGGCGAGGCACAGACCACCGCAAGCAAACTCGAAGCGAGTGTAAATGCCTATCGGCTGCCCAGTGGCAACTTCGCCTTCAGCAAGAACGCAGACAAGAGCTACGACCCCACGCTGACCGTCTACCCCGCCGTGGCGCTGTGGTCTTCGGCCGGCGGACTGGCCAATGCCGAACCCATGCTGGGGGCCTGGGCCGGCCATCACTTTGAGACCGACTGGGGAACACGCGCCGTCGCCGATACAGAACCCCTTTACGATCCCATCAGCTACCACCAGGGCAGCGTGTGGCCGCTCTTCACCGGCTGGACCGCCATGGCGGAGTATCGCGGCGGCCATCCCCTTGCAGGCTACGCGGCGTTGAGGCAAAACGTCGACCTCACCTGGGCGCAAGACCCAGGCTCCGTCACGGAGGTGCTGTCGGGCGAGTTCTATGAGCCGCTCGGCCGCTCCAGCACACATCAGCTGTGGTCTTCCGCGATGGTGCTCGCCCCCGCGCTGCGCGGGCTCTTCGGCCTGGAGCCGGATGCGCTGAGCCACACGCTGCTCGTCCATCCCCAGCTGCCCCCTGCCTGGGACAAGGTCAGCCTCGAGCACCTTCACGTCGGACAGGACACCTTCACACTCACTGAGGAGCGCGCCGGCGGGCACCTGATCGTCACCGCCACGAGCGCAGCGGCGACGAGGTTATGCCTGCGCAGCGATGCGGAGCTACCCCCGGCGCCGCGCACCTGCGAGGAGCCTGCCGGCCTCGTGCATCGCCTGGAGGAACCGCTGCCGGCCCTCGAGCTCGCCCTGCCGAATAGAGCGTTGCCTCTACCCGGGTCGCAGACAGCGCAGCCCCGCATCGTGAGCGAACACAACGGGGCACACACGGCGAGCGTCACGGTGGAAGCCCTCGCGGGAAGCGCCGTCACCCTGAACCTTTATCGCAATGGCGAGGAGGCCAGGTCGGCGAAAACGAAGGATGGCATTCTCGCCGGGAACCGGATCAGCATCACGATGCCCCCCGGCACCGGCTTCGTGGGGAAGGCCGTCTCTATCACCTGGTGAAGATGGTCACTCGATAGAAACGGCTCTCGCTAGAGCACGTGTGTTTACACAGGCAGAAGGCTCTTCAGACGTTCCGGTTCTTCCCCCAATGTCTCGGGGTTCTGTGCGGTCGAGTCATAGATGGAGGAGGTCTTGAAGGGTTCATATTCGCCACGCGAAGCCGCCTCTGCTGTGCGGGCCAGCAGCGCATCCACCGCTGCGGCGTCCATCGGCTTGAAGCTGCGCACCGCATCGAGGCCTTGCTCCAGGATCACCATGCTGTCCATGCCCGCGATAACGACCGAGACCGGAAGATTCAGCGCATAGTGCAGAGCCTCCGTCGCGCTTACCGTCTTCGATTGCAGAACCGATCCGTTCGCCAGCGTTTTCATCGCCAGGGGGGCGATGCCCATCTCGACCAGCCGCGGCAGCACCAGCTTCGCGAAGCTGCGAAAATGCGCGTCCATCACGTTGAGCGGCATCTGCACAGTATCGAAGGTGAACCCAAGCTCCTGCGCCACCTCAAGCATGTAAAGGTGAATGCGCGGATCCTTGTGGCCCGTGAAGCCGATATAGCGAAGCTTGCCGGCCTGCTTGGCCTCACGAAACGCGGCAATCGCCCCTTCCTTCTCATCGAAGATTCGGTTGGGGTCTTCAAAGCGCAGGATCTCGTGAAACTGCACAAGATCGTGCAGTCCACCTGCAGCCGTTCAAGCGATTGTTCGATCTGCTTGGCTGCGGACTTCTTGGTGCGGCCGTCGATCTTCGTCATCAGAAAAACCTTCTCGCGATTGCCGTTCTGCGCGAGAGCCTTGCCCATGCGGATCTCGC
The DNA here is from genome assembly GCA_964247595.1 of uncultured Acidobacteriaceae bacterium. Classification (GTDB taxonomy): domain Bacteria; phylum Acidobacteriota; class Terriglobia; order Terriglobales; family Acidobacteriaceae; genus Granulicella. The sequence goes on from CAXTUW010000009.1 coordinate 40,295, forward strand.
TCATGCCCTCGTTGTAGTCCCAAGAGTTATCCATGAACGTGACCCCGCGATCGATGGCGGTCTGCATGATGCGGATCGCTTCTTTCTCCGCCATCTTGGGAAAGCCGATATGCCAGCCGCCAAGTCCAAGCGCGGAGACCCGTTCTCCCGTGTTGCCCAAAGTGCGGTACTGCATCTCCGGACGTTCCGTTCTGTTCGGCATAGCCTCACCCCTTGGATTGGGCACGTGTCCTGCGGGCGATTGCGCAGGTGCTCCTGTGCACACGTGTGTTCGATGCTTCCGCGAGGCGGCGCAGCTTATCGCTCTCTCGACGAGGCTGAACGGCTTTGCTTCGTTCTGGACGTGCAGGCGTCAACTGGCGTGACGGTCCACATCGCTTCTACGGTCGCAAGCCGCGATGTACCATGTGCACATCGCAGAGCAAACCGGAGGGTGTCCGGCAAGAGGCCTGAGTTTGGCAACCCCGGCCTAACCCTCACACGATCAATGAAGAGGAATCTTTGAAGGCCATCGCGTATCTTCTCGCTCCCCTGCTCGTCACCTCGACACTCACCGCCGCCCAGGAGCTGCCGAGCCGTTCCGGCAATCTACGGCAAGCCGAAGGGACCATCACGAAGGCGCGGCTGTTGGAGCACATTAAGGTGCTCTCCTCAGACGACTTCACGGGCCGAGCACCCGGCACCGCGGGGGAAACGAAGAGCGTGGAATACATCGTTGGGCAATGCCGCGCGATCGGTCTGCAGCCAGGCGCACCTGATGGCGGTTGGACACAGAAGGTCCCGCTCTGGGGCATGCTTTCGCAAGGCATATTTACCCTTCATGCCGGAGACAAGCAGCTGCCACTCGTCTCCGGCACGGACTACGTCACCTGGTCGAGTATGCCGGTCTCGGAGGTGGACCTACCCTCCACCGGCCTCGTGTTCGCAGGCTATGGTGTCGTCGCTCCGGAATTTCGATGGGACGATTACGCCGGCACGGATGTGCACGGGAAGACGGTGATCCTTCTCAGCGGGGATCCGCCGGTTGCTGATCCGGCCGATCCCGCGAAGCTCGATCCGCATACATTCTTAGGCAATGCGCTGACGGTATACGGGCGCACCGGCACCAAGCTCGAGACCGCCTACCAGCACGGTGCCGCGGCGGTCATCCTGCTGTCGCCCACAGCGCAGGCAAGCCCGTTTCTCTTCGCAAACTACACGCGCGAGACCATGGTTCTCCGCGGGCCACACGATCACGACCGTGTGAGAGCGGTCGCGATACTCAGCATGTCCCGCGCAGCCGAGTTCTTTTCGATGGCGGGTGCGGACTTCGATACGCTGCACGCCGCTGCCGCGAGCCAGGGCTTTCATGCCGTCTCGCTCTCCGGCACCGCCGCTTTCAACATTGCAAACCGTGTGCGGCAGGTTGACTCCGCCAACGTCATTGCCAGGATCCCAGGAAGCGATCCAAAGCTGCGGGACGAGTACGTGATCTATAGCGGCCATTGGGATCACCACGGTCAGGTCGGCAACCAGATCTTTCATGGAGCGAGCGACAACGCCGCCGGGAGCGCCGGTGTGCTTGAACTCGCACGCGCGTTCAAGAGGCTGCATCCCGCGCCGCGCCGCACGATGCTGTTTTTGTGGCCCACCGCGGAAGAGAAAGGACTGCTGGGCGCGCGCTACTACGTCCAGCATCCGTTGTATCCGCTGGGAGCGACCGTGGCGAATATCAACCTCGACTACTTCAGCAACTGGGGTTGGGGACGCACCCATGATTTCAGCATCGTCGGCCTCGGCAACTCCACGCTCGACGACATCACTAGGGCGGCGGTGCAAGCGCAAGGCCGCGTCATCTCTGGCGACACCGCACCCGAACAGGGCTTCTACTTTCGCTCCGACCACTATGAGTTTGCCCGTGGCGGCGTTCCCTCCATCGAGACAAGTCCCGGCATTGACTACGTCGGCAAGCCGGCCGAGTTCGGCAAGCAGAAACGCGCAGAATACATCGGCCATGACTACCACCAGCCGAGCGACGTCATCAAGCCTGACTGGGATCTGAGTGGGGCCGTCGAGGATTTGCAGGTGCTGTTTGATGTCGGCTACCACGTCGCACAGGACAACGCTCGCCCGGTCTGGAAACCCGACGCGATCTGGCGACCCAAACCTGAATGAGAAGATTGAGCGTAAAAAACACCTATGCCATGAGCTCGCGGTTCGGCCTCCTCGCGCTGCTCGCATCACTGCCCTTTGCCGGCATACAAGCTGGCGCACAAACACAGGCACCTCTTGTCGAGCACGGGAGCTACCACGTCCATCTGCTGCTGCACACCATCGGCACCGAAGAGTACACCGTCACGGAGCCCGCACCGAACCGGCTGCACATGACGGCGCAGGTGAAGACGGCCGATCGCGGCAGCGAGCACAGGGCCACGCTAACCCTCGAGATGGATGCAGGCTACACGCCAAACCGTCTGGAGCTGTTGAACTCTCCCCAAACGCCCGCCGGCGACACGCTGACGCAGGTCTCCGATCATGCCGCCCATGTGCAGGAGGGCACGTCGACACGTACCTTCACGCCATCGCGCACGGCGTTCGTGGGCGTCAATGGGATGCCCGCATCACTGCAGATGATGATGATGCGCTACTGGAAGGCACACGGTCAGCCCCGCCATTTGCCGCTGCTGCGGGCAAGCCCGGAAGCGCTGCCGGTTGAGGTCAAGCTCGTCGGCCATGATGCGTTTCAGTCCAAAGGCCGCATGGTTCGTCTCACCCGCTATACGGTAGCGAACCTTGTCTTTGGCCGCGAAGTGCTGTGGATGAACGAAAGCAATCGCCTGGCGGCTGTGATGACCTTTGCCGGCGGTCTGCCGCAGGAGTTTGTCCTGGATGAGTACGACGCTGCTCTGGGCCAGCTCGTGCACAGTGGCGTGCAACAGGAGATGCTCGATCTCGCGGATCTGGAACGGCAGATTCGCCCCGAGATGCAGGGTAGCTACGCCATCGTGGGCGCACGTTTGATCGACGCGACGGGAGCCGCTCCGGTCGAGGACGCCACCGTGGTCATCCGCGAAGGCCGCATCGCGGCTGCGGGCCACGTGTCTGTGCCCACAGGTATGCGTGTCGTGCATGCCGAAGGCGAATCCCTGCTGCCTGGCCTATGGGAGATGCACTCCCACTACTCCGGCGTGGAGTTCGGCCCCGCGTTGCTCTCTGCCGGCATCACCACCGCACGCGATTGCGGTGGGGAGCTTGAGTTCCTCACCGCTGTGCGAACGAAGTTGAACACAGACCATGGGCTGGGACCGCATCTGCTGCTGGCCGGTTTAATCGACAGCGGCGGGCCGCTTGCCTTCGGCAATGCCGACGCCGAAACACCTGCAGAAGGCATCGCCGCTGTTGATCTTTACGCGGATCTACGCTTCGAGCAGATTAAGGTCTACACCCAACTCCAGCCTGAGGTCTTGAAGGCGATCACGGCGGAGGCACACCGTCGCGGCATGACGGTTACGGGCCATGTACCCGCGGCGGTGAACGCGTTTGAAGGTGTGGCCGATGGCATGGATCAGATCAATCATCTACAGTTTGTGACACGCTCCATGCTGCCGCCTGACGGCACAGGACATGTTGACTTGCAGTCACAACGGGCGCAGGACCTCATCACTCTCTTAAAGCAGCGCGACATCGTGATCGATCCAACCCTGGGTTGGGGCGAGATGGCCGGCCATCCCAAAGATCTCGACGTGGCCGCGTTTGAGCCCGGCATCCGCGCCGCACCCTACACGCTCGCCGCGAAGTTCCGATCGCTGGGCGTCCCTGCGGCTGACAGCACGAAGTTTCGCGAACATATGGAGACCAACAAAGCCGTAGTCGGAGCGCTTTACCGAGCCGGCGTGCCGATCGTCGCCGGCAGTGATACCAACCTGCTGGGCTATGGCCTCGATCGCGAGTTGGAGCTCTATGTGGAGGCCGGCATGAGCCCCATGGCGGCGCTTCAAACCGCCACGCTGGGAGCCGCAAAGGCCATGCGGCTGGAGCGCGAGTCCGGAACGGTCGAGGCAGGCAAGCGTGCCGATCTGGTGCTTGTAAACGGCAATCCGCTTACAAACATCAGCGACCTGCGCAACGTGGTCAGCGTTGTGCACGAGGGCCGGATGTATGACAGCAAACGCCTGGGAGCGCTGGTGGGGTTTCATCGCTAGGCTAGCGGATGGAATACCCCTGGTTGAGACATAACCCTCTCATCGGTGAGCGCAGCCACAGTGAAAGTGGATACCGGTTTAGCCGAGAGTCGGTGATGGCAAGAACGGAGACGTGGACGCCGCGCTACGTTGTGGCGGACTGCGTCTGAGTTGGGCTGAACTGGCTGCCATTGCTCTGGGTGGGCCCGTTGGGTTCGGCTGGGCCTGAGGTCAAGGCCGGGCCGGCGTAGCCCGGCGGTGTTACCCGGTTGCCCTCGGCATCGACCTCATTGGACTCTACGTAGAAGTAGGTCAGTTGCGCGGCGCCAAAGCTGGTGGTGATCGCCACGTCGGCAGCATCACGACCCGTAGCCATGAGAATGCGGCCCAGGCGGGGGTAGTTGTGGCGCGCGTCGAGATCGATCCACTGGCCTTCAAGGTAGACCTGATACCACGCGCTGAAGTCCCCGGGACCGCTGTAGGGCCTGCGGATATCGCCGATATAGCCAGTCACATAACGCGCCGGGATGTTCTGGCAGCGGGTAAGCGTGATGGCCAGGTGCTGAAAATCGCGGCAAACACCGACACGCTCTGTGAAGACGTCCATCGCGGTCTTGGTTGGGCGAGCGGCGTTGTAGTTAAACATCACCTTGGCGTGCACCCAGTCGCGAATTGCCGTGGCACGCGCCCAGCCCGGGGCGATCGAACCGAAGAGATCCTGCGCGATCGCGCCAAAGCGGTCCACCTCGCAGTAGCGGCTGGCAAGAAGGAATTGCAGCGTCTCGGAGGGCAGGTCCTCGATGGCGGCCTGTTGCGCGTTGGGATAGATTGTGTCCGGATGCGAATCTGCCTCGACGGTGTTGGAACCGGACAAACGCAGTTGGCCAGCCGGCGCAATGAAGCGGGCGCAGCGGTTGCCGAAGCTGTCGAGGTAGTCGGTGGACGGGACGATCACCTTCGCCGGCTCAGCCGCATCGGCCCCTGTGGACATGACCTGCTCGACGAGCAGATTGTCGCCGGAGCGAAGGCGCGGCGCTACGGAAGGGTGAAGATGCAGCAGCGCCACCATGGGTGTAGGAAAGGGCAGCTGGAATTGAATGTCGAACTCAGAAAGAATGAGCATAGGTTTTCCGGCAGCGTCCGATTCGGCTGAGTTGCCTTCGTGAAGAGTGCTCAGTTTAGCGTATCGCTCCGCTGCCTCGGTTTAGGATGACGTCCCTACTGTCGGGAAGCAGCTATTGGCCGAACACAGCAGGTCCTTCGCTGCGCTCAGGATGACAGTTTTGAAGTATGAGCTCGGGCTTAGGGCGGCACGGTTCACGAGGACATTTCTCCACGGGGTAGAGGATGCGTTACCTTCAAAGCATCCCTATTGAGAATGCATCTCCACGCCTCCGGCCGCGGTGGGCGCAAGACGTATTCGGTGGACATGAGGTAAAACGAGGGGTCATGGCGATAAGGATTGCGCTGCACCACGAGACGCGGTACCGGTACGAGCGGTCCGTCGTGCTGGGGCCGCAGGTGATCCAGCTTCGCCCCGCGCCGCATTGCCGCACGCCGATCCTTAGCTACTCGCTTGCGGTCACGCCGGTGGGGCCAGTGCATTGGCAGTTCGATGCGCTTGGCAATCAGGTGGCCCGGGTCAACATTCCCGGGAGGACGGATGTCTTTCAGGTGGGGGTTGACCTCCTCGTTGATCTAACGCCTTACAATCCGTTCGCGTTCGTCCTGGAGCAGGGCTGTGAGAGCTTTCCCTTCGCATACTCCCCCGAGCTGACCGCCGACCTTCAACCCTACCGTCTCGCCGGGCCAGCTACGCCGCTGCTCCAGGCCTTTCTAGGGCGTCTGCCGCCTGCTCCGCAGCCGAGCGTGAGCTTTCTGGTGGCCCTGAACGAACGAGTCCGCAGCGAGATCGCGTACACGATGCGTCTGGAACAGGGCGTCCAAAGCCCGGAGGAGACGCTCGCCCAGCGATCCGGTTCCTGCCGTGATTCCGCCTGGCTGCTCGTGCAGCTCTGCCGACAGCTGGGGCTGGCGGCACGCTTCGTCTCCGGCTATCTGATCCAATTGAGCGAAGGGGACGATGCAGGGGATGCAAAGGACTCCGCCGATCTCCATGCCTGGGCGGAGGTCTTTCTGCCCGGTGCCGGCTGGATCGGACTGGATCCGACCTCCGGCCTGCTCGCGGCCGAGGGCCACATCCCGCTCGCCTGCACGCCAACGCCCCGACAGGCCGCGCCCATCGGAGGCACGGTCGAGCCCGCGGGCGTTGACTTCAGCTACACGATGCGGGTGCGCCGTCCCGATGCTGCGCCGCGGCTGTCGAAGCCGTACAGCGATGAGACCTGGGGCGAGGTGCGCGCCCTCGCACATCGCCTTGACCGCGACCTCGAGGCGCACGATGTGCGGCTGACGATGGGCGGCGAGCCCACCTTTGTCGGCGTCGACGAGCCCGAAAGTCCGCAGTGGAATATCGAAGCGCTGGGCCCGCTCAAACGCACGCGTGGCCTGGCGCTGATCCGGGCATTGCGCGAGCGGACTGCGCCCGGCGGCTTGCTGCATCTTGGGCAGGGCAAGTGGTATCCGGGTGAGGCTCTGCCGCGCTGGGCGTTTCACTGCATCTCGCGCCTTGACGGCGTGCCGGTGTGGGAGAACGCCGGGTGGTTCGCTGCCGAGGACCAGGCGTACGGCTATGGCAACGCCGAGGCTCTCGGCTTTCTCCAGGCACTCTGCCGGCGGCTCGAGGTGAGTGCGCGTGACATCCTGCCCGCCTATGATCCCGAGCAGGATCCCGCGGCGAACACAGGGCCCGCGGGCTACATCCTGCCCCTGCGGCGGCGCCAGCCTGCCGGCCGTCTGGCGTGGTCGAGCCAGCTGTGGTTTCCCCGGCCGGAGCGGCTTGTGCTCTCCCCTGGGGACTCTCCACTGGGCTACCGTATTCCGGTCGAGGCGATGCCGTGGGTTGCGCCGGATGCGCTCATGTACACGTACGAAGCTGCGCCCTTCGCGGACCGGATCAAGCTGCCATCCCGGCCCACGCGACGGCCCGAGTTGTTCCTCACCGAGCCCGCCCCCGACCCTCTGCCCGCGGTGCCGGCGAACGCCGAAGATGCCAAGGAGCTGATTCGCCCCTCGCTCTGCGTGCAGGCGCGGGAGGGACGTCTGCATGTGTTCCTGCCCTACGTGCCCGTTGTCGCCGACTACCTCGACCTCATCGCCGCCGTGGAAGAGACCTGCCAATATCTTCAAACGCCGGTCTGGATGGAAGGCTACACCCCGCCGCCGGACCCGCGTATCCGCGCCTTCAGCCTCACACCCGACCCCGGTGTGTTGGAGGTGAACCTGCCTCCCACAAGCCGCTGGGATGATCTTGAGGAACTCAACGGCGTGCTCGCCGAGGAGGCGCACCGGTACCGGCTCACGGAGGGCAAGTTCGGCTATGACGGCAGCCACCTCGCCACGGGCGGGGGCAGCCATATCACGGTCGGCGGTCCCAGCCTGGAGGACAGCCCGGTGCTGCGCCGCCCGGACCTGCTGCGCAGCATGGTCGCCTTCTGGCAGAATCACCCCTCGCTTTCCTATCTGTTTTCCGGCATGTATGTCGGCCCGACAAGCCAGTACCCACGCGTGGATGAGGCCCGTGTCGACGCGCTTTATGAGCTGGAGGTGGCGTTCAGCCAACTGCCTGAGCACGGCTGCCCTCCCCACATCGTCGATGGGCTGTTCCGCAACCTGCTCGTCGATGTCACCGGCAACGCGCATCGAGCCGAGTTCTGCATCGACAAGATGTACCCACCGGAGGGTCAGGGGTCCCGCCTGGGACTGCTTGAACTGCGGGCGTTCGAGATGGCCCCGCACCCGCGCATGGGATTGCTGCAAAGCCTGCTCGTGCGGGCACTGGTGTGCACGCTGTGGCAGCGGCCCTTCCATGGCGCACTGGTGCGCTGGGGTACCGCGCTGCACGACCGATTTATGTTGCCCCATTTCGTCGAGCGCGACTTCGCCGAGGTGCTCCGTTATTTGCGCGAGGCGGGCTACGGTTTTGAAGACAGTTGGTTCGCCCCACACATCGAGTTCCGCTTCCCCAAGATCGGTTCGATCGCCTCCCTGGCAGGGGATGGGGTTGCACTCGAGTTGCGCCAGGCGCTGGAGCCCTGGAACGTACTCGCCGAGGAGACGACGGCCGGCGGCACCGGGCGCAGTGTGGATTCGTCGCTGGAACGCATGCAGGTGAAGCTGAAAGGACTCATGGCCCCGGCCCGCTACGTTGTCGTGTGCAATGGAAGGCGCGTGCCTCTGGGGGCCGCAGGTACCCAGGGTGAGCTGATCGCAGGCATTCGCTACCGCGCCCGGCGGCTCTCCGCGGCGCTGCATCCTACGGTTCCTGTGCACACGCCTCTCGCCTTCGACCTGATCGACACCTTTACCGCGCGGTCCGCCGGCCGTTGCACCTACTTCGCTGGACCGCCAGACGGCAGGGTACACACGACTCGGCCTACCGATGCGGCGGAAGCGCGGAAGCGCCGGCTGGAGCGCTTCATTATCTCCGCTCCACCGGCTGATGCGCTCGTCATTCCGCCCGAGGAAGGCAATCCCGTCTTCCCGATGACCCTGGACCTGCGTTGGCCGATGCCCGGCGAGGGACAGCATCCCGAGCCCGCAAGCCGCGTCACATCCGGAGACGTATAAGCCGATGCCAGGTGACCTCTACCAATCACCCCTTCGCTATGGAAAGACGTACGAGGAGTCCTCAAGCGACGGGGTTACCCCCCGGCCCCACTGGGCACCGTTGATGGAAGGCCTTCGCTCCATAGGGGGGGAGGAGCTCGGCCGGCGTTGGACACGGGCCGAGCGCCGCATTCGCGAGAACGGCATCACGTACAACATCTACGGCGATCCGCTGGGGATGAACCGGCCATGGCAGATCGACATCGTGCCCCTCATGATCCCGGCGGAGGAATGGCGCTTCATCGAAGCCGGTGCCATCCAGCGCGCGCGGCTGCTGAATCTGCTACTCCAAGACCTGTATGGCTCGCAAGAGCTTTTGAAGGGAGGCCATTTCCCTCCTGCGCTGCTCTATGCCAACCCTGCGTTTCTGCGCCCGATGGTGGGGGTCAAAGTGCCGCCGGGGAGTTATCTGCACATGCTCGCGGTGGATCTGGCGCGCTCGCCCGATGGCCGTTGGTGGGTGCTGGCCGATCGCACGCAGGCGCCCTCCGGCAGCGGCTACGCATTGGAGAACCGGCTCATCGTCTCCGACGTGCTGCCGGAGCTCTTCCGTGCGTCGCACGTCATGCGGCTGGCTCCGTTCTTCCGGGCGCAGCGCGAGGCCCTGACCGCGCTGGCCGGACGCGACGACGCGCGCGTCGTTCTGCTCACCCCCGGGCCGCACAACGAGACCTACTTCGAGCACTCCTACCTTGCCAAGTATCTGGGTTTCACGCTCGTGGAAGGCAAGGACCTGACCGTCCGCGATCGTTGCGTGTATCTTAAAACCGTCGCTGGGCTGGAGCGCGTGGACGTCATTCTGCGCCGCGTGGACGACACCTTTTGCGACCCGCTGGAGCTGCGCGGCGATTCGCTGCTGGGTGTAGCGGGCCTGGTGGATGCGATCGTCGCCGGAAACGTGCAGGTCGCGAACGCTCTTGGCAGCGGCCTCATTGAATCGGCCGCGATTATGCCCTTTCTGCCCGGCCTAGCAAAGTATCTGCTGGGCGAAGAGCTGAAGCTGCCCTCGGTTGCCACCTGGTGGTGTGGACAAAAGAGCGCGTTCGACTGGGTGCTGGGGCACCTGGATTCTGTGGTCGTCAAGCCCGCGTTTCCGGCGCTCGGCATGGAGCCGGTCTTCGGCTCCGAGCTGCCCCCAACGGAAAAGCAGAGATTCCTGGAGCGCCTGCAGGCTCGTCCGCATGAGTACGTCGCGCAGGAGCAGGTCGCGCTCTCCACCGCGCCGGTGTGGGAACAGGAACGCCTCAATTCACGCAGCGTAGTGCTGCGCACCTATGTGCTCAACACCGGCACCGGCTGGGTGGCGATCCCCGGAGGCCTGGTGCGGGTCGCCGAGGCGAACGGCTCGGTGGTCTCCATGCAGCGCGGCGGCCACAGCAAGGATGCCTGGGTGCTCTCAGAGAGCGCCGTGGATACCTTCAGCCTGCTGCGCCCACGCGATGAACCCGTGGAACTGCGCCGCGTCTCGCGTGTGGTGCCCAGCAGTGTGGCCGACAACACCTTCTGGCTGGGCCGCTACGTCGAGCGCAGCGAAAACATCGCGCGCATCCTGCGCTCACTCGTGCGCCGCATCCGCCGAGCCGAAGAAGCGGAGCTCGGCAGCCTGCTTTGCCTACATGGTTGCCTTGGATCACGGCACAGCAGGCTGCCCAAGCGCAAACCAGCAACACTGGCCCTGCTCGAAAAAGAACTGGTCTCCCTGCTGGCCGACAACAAGCGTCCAGACAGCCTGCTCTGTACCCTGGCCGAGGTGCAGCGCATCGGCGGCAACGTACGCGAGCGCTTGTCGTCCGACATGATGCTGCTGATCGGCCAACTGCGGCGTGCGATCGAAGCCGAGCCGAACACACCGCTCACCGATTTCGCGGCAAAGCTTACAGAGTGTCTGGAACTGCTCTCGGCCTTCTCCGGGATGGAGCGGGAGAACATCAATCGCGGCTCCGGCTGGCTATTCATGAGCCTTGGCCGGCGCTTGGAGCGGGCCGTCTACGTCACCCGGCAGCTGCGCGCGATCACCCGGCCGCTTGCGCCAGAAAGCTGGGCCTACCTGAACCTGCTGCTGGAAGTCGCGGACAGCTCCATGACCTACCGGGCCCGCTACTACACGACGCTGCAGCCCCTCCCTGTTCTCGATGTCCTCATGGCGGACGAGACAAACCCACGGTCGCTCGACTTTCAGCTGGAACACATCGCCGACCTTTACCGCAAACTGCCGCGTCACTCGGCTGCGGACCTCCAGGCCATGCAGGCCGCCTTGGCCTCCCTGCGCGGCTTCGATCTGCCCACCACCCTCTTTCCGCTGTCCGGCAAGCCCCCGAAGGGCGGAGACAGCTTCACGGCTCTCAACCGCTTCCTCGCGGAGCTTGAAAACCTGCTGCCCTCCTGGTCAAACAACCTCTCCAATCAGTACTTCAGCCATGCACGAACCCTGCCGATCACCATGGGGCAATAAGTCGCGATGCTTTATCACGTCAATCACCGGACCACGTACAGGTACGCCTATCCCGTCTCCTTCGGCAATCATGTGGCTTGCCTGAAGCCGCGTTCGTTCGGCACCAATCGCCTCCTGAACAATGCGCTGCGCATCCATCCGGCTCCGACGACGTTGACCGAACGCACCGATTTCTTCGGCAACCGGCTCAACTTCTTCACGCTCGAGGAGCCACACAAGGAACTGGTCGTCGAAGCCAAAAGCCAGATCGTTGTGGAGGCTACCCCGGAGTTCTCCCAGCCCTCGTCCCTGCCCTGGGAGGACTCCACGGGATCGCTCGCCGAAGGGGGCAGTCCCGAGGCCCTCGACGCCTACCAGTACCAGCTGGAGTCGCCGCGCATCGACCGGCGGCCGGAGTATGCCGCCTACGCCCTCGAGTCGTTCACCCCGGAAAGGCCGATGCGGGAGGCGCTTCTCGACCTGACCGCGCGCATCCATCGTGACTTTCGCTTCGATGCCAAGGTCACGACGGTACGCACGCCGACCGAGGAGGTCTTCAAAAAGCGCGGTGGCGTGTGCCAGGACTTTGCGCACGTGCAGATTGCTTGCCTGCGCTCCATCAATGTCCCGGCACGCTATGTGAGCGGCTATCTGAGAACGTATCCGCCCCCGGGAAGACCGCGGCTGGTCGGAGCCGACGCCTCCCATGCCTGGGTGTCTGCCTATTGCCGCCGTTTGGGCTGGCTGGACATGGATCCGACCAACAATGTGGCCCCGACCGACGGCCATGTCACGCTGGCCTGGGGACGCGACTACGGCGATGTCAGTCCGCTGCGCGGTCTTATTCTCGGCGGAGGCCGCAGCACGCTCAAGGTGGAAGTGGACATGGAGCCGGTCGAAAGCTAAACAATTTGCGCTGACTCCTCAGGCGTGATGCCGAGGCCGCAGAACAGCTTCGAGGAGTTTAGGGGTATCGACCTTGTCGACCCTAAGGAGCTGATGATGCCCTCACGATGAAGCCTTGCCTGCGATCTGGCTGAATAAAACGACGATGGATCTTTACCGTCCGCAGATGCAGAAGCTCTACTACGACGCGAAAAAATACCCCACCTACATGGACCAACTGGGCATCAAGTACCCGACCGTGCACAGCCCAGGCACACAGCCGGCAGAGTCGAAGGGCAGTGCCGAAGGAGAGAGTGGAGGGTCCTTTTGAGAGCGTATGGCTCAGTAGAGCCATACCCAAAGCGCAGAAAAAACCTTCCATATTTGTTGGATTTCGGATATCGAAGGAATACCGAGATCCTCCCCTGCGTTCAAGGTTGATGTTGCAGGTCGGGGATCGTCTTCGATAACCCGCACATTTCGCTCCCGTCGCGATGGGACAAGGCTTGCTTCCAACGCTCTGCCCATGGCTGTTTATGTTCCGCAGAAGGTTTCGTTCACGCACTCCTCCGGCGTGGCTGGCGTGGCGTATGGCTCGAGACCCGGCCTGTTTTCGTAGGGCCGTGAAGTGACGTCCAGCAGCCTCTCGAATGGCTCCAAGTCATTCCGCTGAACGGCGGCCATGAGCGCGGCCTCGACCCGATGATTGCGCGGAATAAACGCTGGATTCACCCATCGCATTGCCTCAACGCGGTCCTGCGCTGAGGTGGGCTCCGCTTGCAGGCGGCTGCGCCACGTGGCCGCCCATCCGTCGTAGGCTCCGGGATCCGCAAACAACGTGCGTACCCCCACGTCCCCGTCGAGCCCGGCCGCGGCTTCACCGAGCCGGCGAAAGGTCAGGGTAAAGTCGGCACGGTTCGCGGCCATACGGCGCAGCAGATCCTCGGCCAGCGCCGCATCGCCGGGGTGCTCCGTGAGCAGGCCAAGCTTGCGGCGCAGGCCTGCCTGGCGCGCTGCCTCAAACTGCGGTCCAAAGGCAGCGAGTGCCTCATGCGCCGAGGCCAGAGCGGCCTCTTCACTGCCCTCCTCCGCTTGCAGCAGAGGCAGCAGTGCCTCGGCGAGACGAACCAGATTCCAGTGTGCCGCGTGAGGCTGATTGCCATACGCATAACGCCCCTGAACGTCGATGGAGCTGAACACCTTGTCGGGATCGTAGGCCTCAAGAAATGCGCACGGGCCGTAGTCGATCGTCTCACCTGAAATTGACATATTGTCGGTGTTCATTACGCCGTGAACGAAGCCGAGGAGCATCCACTGCGCGATCAGGTTCGCTCCCCGGGCGATCACGCCATCGAGCAGCGCACGATACGGCCGCTTCGCCTGCGTCACCTGTGGGTAATGCCGGGCTATGGCGTAATCCGCCAGTATGCGGACCCCCTCGATATCGCCCCGGGCGGCGAAGTACTGAAAGGTACCGACGCGCAGGTGACTCGCCGCTACCCGGGCCAGCACAGCCCCGGGCACCATGGTTTCGCGCATGACCGGTTGCCCTGTGGTGACCGCGGCCAGCGTCCTTGCGGTCGGCACACCCAGGGCAGCCATCGCCTCGCTCACGAGGTACTCACGCAGCACCGGACCCAGCGCCGCGCGGCCATCGCCACGGCGCGAGAAGGGCGTCGGGCCGGAGCCCTTGAGCTGGATGTCATAGCGCATACCGTTCCGGCCAACGACCTCGCCGAGCAGATTGGCGCGGCCGTCGCCTAGCTGCGGCACAAAGTGTCCAAATTGGTGCCCGGCATAGGCGATCGCCAGAGGCTCAGACCCTTCAGCTACACGGTTGCCGGCCAGGATCTCCACGCCTTCAGGACTCGCCAAGGCGTGCGGGTCCAGACCGAGGCTCTGCGCCAGCTCTGCATTCACCTTAACCAGACGCGGAGCCGCAATCGGTGTCGGGTTTACGCGCGCGTAGAAGCGCTCCGGCAGGCGAACATAGGTGTTGCTGAAACCGAACCGGACGAGGTGGCTTGGTGCGTCGGAGATGGTGGTCGGCACGAGCGCGGGTACGACGGGTGAACTCATGAGCATTCGATGTTTGCTGATGCGTTTCCGCTCAGACACGAGTGGCAACACGGTGCGCATGGATCTCGATGCACTCGGGATTTGCGTTGACGTATTACAGTGACAGCAGCTTATCTCCAATACGCTTTTCGATACGTTGGGCCCGGGGCGTCTATCCGCGTTGGCCAGAACAACGCCGCGTCTCCTCCTTTCGACCCGGCAGGAGCTTGCGCGAGCGTCGCGAGGGTAGGAGGACTATAGTTGTAACTATGCGCCGCTTTGTCAGCTTCGCCGCCGTGCTGGTCATGCTCCTCATGACCTCCCCGGCGCTTGCGTGTGTAGCTGGTGGGGCGTTGCGTCATGCCGATCGCACGTGCTGCGAAGCGATGCACGGACGATGCGGTGAGATGGTCAAAGAGGGCTGCTGTCAGGTCGAGGCACGAAGCGACCTGAGCCAGCTGCCGGCGGAGACGGTCTCCGCGCCGGTTGCCCCGCAGGCGACCCTCGCGATCGTGTATGCCACCCTAACGGATCTGCCGTCCTCACAAGCGTACCGCTGGCGGGTGGCGGACCAGCATCCTCCGCCTGGTCTTCTTCTAGCGACAACGACCGTCCTCCGCATCTGATCCGCTCCTGCTGCCAAGCCTGCGCACACGTCTTGTGTGCCCTGATTTTCTTTGGTTCAGCAACGGAGCTAATCCATGCAATATGTCCTCGCAGCGGTCTGCGCTTTCGCGCTGTCCGCGACCGCCAGGGCTGCCGATCACGGCCCGCTCTTCGGCTATGCCACGCCGGTGAACTCGCAGGGTGAGTTCAGCTTCGACACCGGCCTTTTCGGTCGCAGCGGCTCACTTGGAACGCAGTTCTCCTCCGGCACGCAGGTTGGCTATGGCCTCACGCCACAGATCACTCTGAATGCATTCTTGCCGGCGATGTTCGGCAGCGGTGCCCTTCCCGAAAGCCGGATCTTTCCGGGGAGTGAGTGGTCAGCGGGTACATCCTGGCGATTTCTTCATTCGGTCACGCAGGTCGGCAGACGCGTCGAAGGGACAGGGACCCTGGGCGTCGTTCTGCCGGGCCCGCAGGCCGATTCCGGCGTCCTCCGAAGTCTGCATCGAGCGCCCGGAATCGCCGGTACGCTTGCCGCGGGCGTCGCCTCTCGAAGCCAGTATCTGTGGCTGGGCGCAGGCTATACGGGGTTCTTTGAGAGTCGTCAAAGCAGACGTCCGGATACGATCTCGGGGAGCACGGTCTATGGCTATCGGCCGGCACCCCTGCGGCGCGGGTACGACCAGTGGGACTACCGGGGGCTGCTGGAGTTGACCGCCGAGCACACTGGCAATGTCCGCGTCCTGGGGGCGGTCCTGCCGGCCAGCAGCGCAACGAGTCTCTGGCTGGGCCCTTCGGTGCTCGCCATTCTGAAAAACGTGGCGATCGAAGGTGGCGTGCAGGGCCCGCTGTACCGCGATGCCGCCACCCCGATCTACAGACGCGAAAGCTACGGGCGCGAAAGCGTTCGCTTCGCGTTCAACTTCAGCTATCTCAAATTTTCGTGCCGCACAAGCACGCCTTAGGAGAACCACGCATGAAAAGCTTCCTCGTTCTCAGTCTCTCCGCCCTCACCTGCGTAGCCGCACACGCCGAGTACCAACAGGTCAACATGACGGTCTTCGGCATGGACTGTGCGCCCTGCGCGCACGCCATCCACGTTTCCATGAAGGGGATTGGGGGTGTGGGCAAGGTCGACGTCGATCTGAATACCGGGCTGGTGTCGATCCAACTCGCTGCCGGCAATGGTGCTGCCATGCACCAGTTCAACGAAGCCGTGGAGAAGAACGGCTTCACGCATAAAGACGCGACGGTGACCGCAAGAGGAAGGCTTGCGGGAACAGCCGCTGCGCCGGTCATTGAAGTAGCCGGAACACCGGACCGATACGCTCTCGTAGCATCCGGGTCGCCTGCGGAGGTCGCTGCGCTGCTGGGCAAGAGCGTCACCGTGACCGGGGTGCTGCCTCAGGTAGCCAAAGGCAAGGTACCCGACACGCTCCGGTACACAACCATCACGGAGGCGAGATGACTTCAGCCGCTATCGCCCTCGCTCCGGAACGCAGGGCACGACGAGCGGCCCTGCTGAACTACTTCTCCCTGTTCAGTTCCTTCAGCACGCTCATTTGCTGCGCGCTGCCGTCGGTTCTTGTGCTTCTCGGCATGGGTACGGCGGTGGCTTCCCTGCTCTCGGCGGCACCGTGGCTGGTCAGCCTGTCACGCCACAAGATTTGGACCTTCAGCCTCGCAGGCACGCTGATCGCCTGCAGCTTCGTGATGACCTATGCGATCGCGCCGCGGCTGCGTGAGGGCGAAGCCTGCGCGGCAGACGACCCGAACACATGCGGCGAGATCAGTAAAGTCAGCCGCGTGCTTCTCTGGGGATCCGCCTTCATCTGGAGCGGCGGCTTCTTCGTCGCCTACCTGCTTGGCCCGATCCTGGAGAGGTTGGATCGGTAGCGCATGAGGAGCCGGGCTACGCATTTCCGCTTGCCCGGCAGTGTATTCACGCTGTATCCATGCAACGCCCACGTTCATACGGAGTCATTTCCATGGCAAATCGCCGTTCTTTTCTACAGAGTGCCCTTGGTCTCGGTGCAGGGCTGTTCACCAGCCGCGCCGCCGCCGAATCAATTCACCTCACCGGCAATGCCACTACCCAGGTCGGCGCAAGCGGAGGCTACGGGGGCAACAGCAGTGGCTCTCTCTCCAAGGTCGATACCCACATCGGCTCGCTCAGCAACATACCGGTTGTCACAACCGACGTCGGCGATCTCCCCTTCGAAATGGACGGCGACACGAAGGTGTTCCGCCTGACGGCCCATGTGTTCAAGCGGCAGATTGCACCGGACAAAACCATTGATGTGTGGGGTTTTAACGGCTCTGCTCCAGGACCCACCATTCAGGTCACGCAGGGCGACAAGGTCCGCGTTGTTTTCAAAAATGAGCTGCCCGAATCCACCTCCCTGCACTGGCACGGGTTTGAGGATCTGATCGGGAATGACGGCATGCCCGGCATCAGCCAGGAACCCGTGAGGCCCGGAGCTTCGTTCACCTACCACTTCGTTATCAAGCAGGAAGGGACCTACTTCTACCACTCGCACATGGCCATGCAGGAGCTTGCCGGGATGCTTGGCGCGGTTGTCATGCATCCCCGGATGCCGTACCGCCCGCACTGCGACAAGGACTTCGTTGTGCACCTGCAGGAGTATGCCGTTCTGGCAAACTCCACCGTTCCCAACACGATGATGATGGAGTTCAACTGGCTGCTGCTGAACGGCAAGGCCGGACCCGCGGCCACGCCGCTCATCGTTCGCCAGGGCGACCGTGTGCGGGTGCGCTTTGTGAATCTCGGCATGGATCATCACCCGATGCACCTCCATGGACACACGTTTTACGTGACAGGGACCGAGGGCGGTCGCATCCCGGAGACGGCGTGGTGGCCCGGCAATACGGTGCTGGTCGGCGTAGCGCAGAGCCGCAACATCGAGTTCGTCGCGGATAACCCAGGCGACTGGATGCTGCACTGCCACCTGCCCCACCACATGATGAACCAGATGGCCTCGCAAGCCGGCCCGATGACGAGAGCGGCGGGATTTCCTGGTGGAAAGGGTCTGCGAGGCGACGACAGCCACGGCCACCTGACGGAACGCGGTAAAGACGACGATGCCATGCAAGGCATGAGCGGTATGGACGACATGAAGGGCATGGACATGAGCGGCGCAAAGACCATGGACATGCACGTCTCCCAGACCGCTAGCGATCCGGCTATGCCCTCCGCGGCTCTTGGGGGAGGCAAGCAGGCCACAGCGCCCGACGGTGCCTTGGCCAACACCCAGCTCGACGCCGGCATGATGGGCATGATGGGCGAGCAGGATGGGAAGGTGCCAAAGCTGAGTGAACTTCAGCAGCGCAACCTGAACGCCTTCGATAGGGATGCAAGCAGCATGAAGGCAGGAGGGGGTGAGATCTCTCCCAACGCCAACAACGTCCCCAACTTCCCGCAGGACGCCTACATGGAAGGTCCGATGATGAACATGGAGAAGCTGGTGGGCAAGCCCGAGAACCTCGGCCTGCGCCCGAACTGGAGCCGCTTTATGCAGGGCATGATGACCTTTGTGCGCGTACTGCCGCCCAAACAGTATGACGAGGTCGTCAGCGCCATGCGCGATGCAAAGCGGCCGGGTGACCCTTATGCCTCGCTCTACCGTGCTTCCGGCGACACCGCGAAGGGCTAAGCGTAGAGCTAAGCCCTGGAGCCAAGCGTAGAGCTAAGCCTAGAGAAAAACGCGTACCCCGTAAACCGCTGTCGGCACATCCGCATTCAGGATGCGGATGTGCCCTTAAACAGAAGACCTCGCCCGTCTTGAGAGGGTGTTCCAAGCCATCTTGAGAATTTTGGAAACTGTCCACAAGACGTCCAGGAGAAGATATGAAGCTTAGAAATATGGCACTCGGGTGGACGATCGGAGTCGCCGCCTGTACGTTGCAGGCGCAGCAATCCATGCCGGACATGCCGGGCATGAAGATGGATTCAAAGTCCGACAATGCACAACAGCCGACGCATGCCGCGGCGCCCAATCGCACTAAACAACAGCCGGATCCCTTCCCCGGCGACATGAAGAGCATGGGCCAGAATGCAGGTAAGGACGCAGGCACTGCCAGGGCTAAAGCCGCGGCGGAGAGTGTGCGGCAGTCGTTCGAGCAGCAAACCGGTCAGGCGCGAAGCACTCCCGACTCCAATAGCGATGCCGGCTCGATCACGGTTCCCATCCAGGCGTTGCAGGAGCCGGAAGCGGTTGGCTTTCAAACCGGGGCAGACCTGCCCGCGCCCGAGCTTCTCCATGAGGTCGTAAGCCAGTCACCGTTGACGGTGGAAAGCTTCCTGGACATGGCCGATAAAGCTAACCCCACCCTGGCCCAGGCAGAACGGGACGTCGATCGTTCCAAGCAACAGGCCCGCCAGATGGGCCTGCCGCCCGATCCGATCGTCGGCTACTCCGGAGACCATATCCGGGGCGGGAGCTATCACGGGGGAGAGCAAGGTGCATTCTTCTCTCAGGAGTTCGTCTTGGGGCGGAAGCTGGCCCTGCGCAGGGATATCTATCGCGCGGAAGGCCGCTCCAATGAATTTGCCGTCGCGATACAGCGCGCCCGCGTGCACGACGATGTGACCCGCGCCTTCTTCGACACGCTCACCGCACAGGAGGCCGTCGTCGTCCAGGACAGGCTTTTGAAGGTTGCGCTGGATACCGAGACGAATGCCCATGAGCTGGAGCGGATAGGCCAGGCGGACGCCTCTACCGTATTAACGGCCGAGGTCGCTGCCGAACAGGCCAAGGTTGAATTCGTCAACGCGCAACGCATGTTTCTGGCCTCCTTTACGCAGCTTGCCACCTACGCGGGACAAACGGCACTCGCCCCGCACCCTTTGACAGGGGGGCTGGTCGCACCGCCAGAGCTCGACGCCGAGGGTTCTGTCGTCACCGACATGCGGGAGAGCCCCGCAGTGAAGCAGGCGCAGGCCAACGTGGCCGTGGCTGAGGCTCGCCTGCGATCCGCCAAGCGGGAGAGGGTACCCAATCTGAACGTAAAGGCCGGGGAGTGGAACTCGGGCGAGGAGCTCGGCAACACAGGCGGAGCCTCCCAGCGCAGGGCGGGATTTGAAAGCTTTGCCGAGGCGGGTGTGCAGTTGCCGTTGTGGAATAGAAATCAGGGCAACATCGCCGCTTCGCGCGATGAACTGGAGCGAGCGCATGAGGATGTGACCCGCACCCAACTCCTCACACGCAATCGTGCGGAGCCCTATGCGCAGACGTATCAGACGGCGCGCTTCACAGCCGACAGGTACCGCACGGAGATGCTGCCCCGGGCGCGTCGCGCCTATGAGCTGCAGGTGACCAAGTACCAGCAAATGGGTTTGGCCTACCCGGAGGTGCTGACGGCGCAGCGCCTGGTGTTTACCCTGCAGCTCAGCTACCTGCAAGCATTGGATGAAGAATGGCGTGCGGCCATTGCTTTGCAGAACTACACGCTGATGAACGGGCTCGATGAGCCGATGAGCGTCGGCGGGCATGCCACGACGATGAATCTTCCGACAGCTCCCGGAGGCGGCAACTGATGCAACCGCCGCGCACGATGGGCTCCTCCGGAGCCGGCTCTAATCGCACCACAACAGATACCAAGCGAGGTCTTGCATGAGTCAGTCCACGATCGATCCGGTTTGCGGGATGAAGGTCGATCCTGCCAAGGCCGCCGCTGCGGAGATGTATGGGGGCACTCGCCACTTCTTCTGCGGCGCGGGCTGCGCGACAAAGTTCCGCGCCCAACCGGAGAAGTATCTCGAGCCCAAGCCTGCACCTGCACAGCCCTTGACCAAACACCAGGAGCAAGCGGAATACGTCTGCCCCATGGATCCGGAGGTCCATCAAATGGGGCCGGGCAGCTGCCCGAAGTGCGGCATGGCGCTTGAGCCCGCAATGATTGGCTTGCCGGTGGGGCAGACGGACTTCACGTGCCCCATGCATCCGGAGATCAGCCGGCCCGAACCAGGCAATTGCCCCCTCTGCGGCATGGCGCTGGAGCCGCGCGAGACCGCCGCTGAGGAGGTCAATCCCGAGCTGGTCGACATGACCCGGCGCTTCTGGATCAGCGTGGCGCTGGCTCTGCCGCTGCTCGCTTCCATGCTCTCAGAGCTTATGCCCTCCATGCCTCTGCGGCATCTGCTCTCGGCGAGAGCGTGGGCCTGGACACAGTTCGCCTTAGCGACGCCCGTGGTGTTGTGGTGCGGCTGGCCCTTCTTCGTTCGCGGCTGGCGATCGCTGGTCAATCGCAGTCTCAACATGTTCACCTTGATCGCTTTGGGCACGGGCGTGGCTTATCTCTATAGCGTCATTGCCACGGCACTGCCGCAACTCTTCCCTGCCTCCTTTCGCGCAGCAGGTGGGGAGATTGCACTCTATTACGAGCCGGCGGTCGTCATCATCGCCCTTGTTTTATTGGGGCAGATCATGGAATTGCGCGCTCGCGGCCAGACCGGGAGTGCCCTCCGTGCCCTGCTCGGCCTGACTCCGAAGACGGCGCGACGGCTGGACGAGAGTGGTGGTGAAGTGGATGTGCCACTCGATCAGGTTCAGGTCGGCGACCGCCTACGCGTGCACCCAGGCGAGAAGGTTCCGGTCGATGGCGTCGTTCTGGAAGGCCACAGTGCGGTGGATGAATCGATGGTCAGCGGTGAGCCCATACCCATCGAAAAACAGGTGGCGGACCGGGTGACCGGCGGCACGGTAAACGGCACCGGCGGCTTCATTATGCAGGCCGAGCGCGTCGGTGCGGACACATTGCTTTCACAGATCGTCAAGATGGTCAGCCAGGCGCAGCGTAGCCGCGCTCCGATTCAGCGGCTTGCCGATCGTGTGGCCTCTGTCTTCGTCCCTGCCGTCCTCCTGATTGCCGCCGTCACCTTTCTCGTGTGGTATTACATCGGTCCTCAGCCGCGGTTCGCCCATGCATTGGTCAATGCGGTCGCGGTACTGATCGTCGCCTGCCCGTGCGCCCTCGGCCTTGCTACGCCTATGGCAATCATGGTGGGCACAGGCCGCGGCGCAGGGGCGGGCATCCTGATTCGTGATGCCGAAGCACTGGAGACCTTCGGGGAGGTCACTACACTCATTGTCGATAAAACAGGAACGCTGACCGAGGGCAAGCCGACGCTCTCTGCCGTGCTACCGGAGCCGGGCCTGAGTGAAACCGAACTGCTGCAGCTGGTGGCAAGCCTGGAGCGGTCGAGTGAACATCCGCTCGCAGCCGCAATTGTGAAGGGAGCAGAGGCCAAACAGCTCGCCCTTTCGCCCGTGCGGAACTTCATGTCCGTTACGGGGAAGGGAGTGCAGGGCACAGTTCTCGGCAAGGAGGTCGGCGTTGGCAATGCCGGCCTATTGCACACGCTCGGGGTAGACCCCACACCGTTGCTGAGCCGAGCCGAGGCGCAGCGAAGAGAAGGCCAGACCGTCATGCTCGTGGCAGTAGCCGGCAAGGCAGCTGGAACTGTAAGCGTCTCAGACCCAATCAAGGCGTCTACGCCGGATGCGGTCCGGGAGCTGAAGGCAGCCGGGCTCACGATTCTCATGGTCACTGGAGACAATGCGACCACGGCCCGGGCGGTTGCCGACAAGCTCGGCATCGCCTTTGAGGCCGATGTTTTGCCCGAAGGCAAAGCCGCGGTCGTCAAAGCTCATCAGGGCAAAGGGGCAACCGTGGCCATGGCCGGCGATGGCATTAACGATGCCCCCGCGCTGGCACAGGCGGACATCGGTATCGCTATGGGTACAGGCACCGATGTCGCCATGGAGGCTGGCGGCATCACGCTGCTGACGGGCGATCTGCGCGGCATTCTCAGGGCACGCCGCCTGAGTCAATCCACCATGCGGAACATTCGCCAGAACCTGTTCTTTGCTTTCATCTACAACGCGATCGGGATACCGCTTGCGGCCGGTGTCCTCTTCCCGGTGTTCGGCCTTCTGCTCAACCCCATGATCGCTGCCGGTGCCATGAGTCTCAGTTCTGTCTCAGTCATCGCAAACTCTTTACGATTGCGGACAGCCTCGCTCTAAACTTGTCATCCTTATTTGTCATCCTGGGAGGGATCTGCTTTCTTCTCCCATGGTAGGGATAGCAGCAGACTCCTATAAAGTAATAAATGTGAGCTGCCTATAAGAGGTAATTTGCTCTAAGTCAATTTCGTTCCCAGCCACAGGGGCGCAGGTGTGCCCCTGTGGCTGACGCTCGGTCAATTATTCCTGGTCACTTACAAATACAGCCGTGGTCAGAGCGGGGATGGTGGCCATTCCCTGTTTGGCGTTGAAGCTGGACGTCTTCACCACGGCATCTGCGGATTGCTCCTGAACGGGATGCAGATGCAGCTGCAGATTTTGCAATGTAGCGTCAGTAAACGTCACTGGCACGTTGCTGGCATTGAAGAAGACCAACACATGGTGAGCGGATCCGCCATAATTCTGGCCGTGATCGTCAAGCCGCATCACGATGAGGCCAGGAATCTGGTTCTGCCCTGTGTTTAAGAAAGTGAGGTTTTGCTGCACTTCGTCGGCAGTCGCCATGCGGAACAGTCGGGTGCTGTAACGAATCCGTAAGAACTCCTGAAAGGCTGCGGTGGTGGCTTTGATGTTCTCAGGCGTTGGTTTCAGAGCAGCGTTTGCAAGCAGCGGCTGCTCGATCGGCCATTGCGCCTGATTCACATTGGCAAGGGGCAGACCAATGCCCCAGTTATTGCCTTCCAGACTCCAGTCGATCTTATTAAACCAATCGCCTGAATTGTAACTGCCATTATCCATGTCCTTGGAGCGGAGCAGGTCGTCACCGGCATGGAAAAAGGGTACGCCTTGCGCAAGCGTGAGCAAGCTCATGGCGAGCACCTGCCGTCGAGCACGCGCGGTCACCGTATCGGCGGCGGCGGATTTCAACTGAATTGCGTCGAACAGGGTCTGGTTGTCGTGCACGGAACAGTAGTTCACATCCTCAAGCGTGGTGCCTGCGTAACCGGCAGGCTGTCCGCCATCATTGATCTGTGCAGCCGTGACGGTTTGACCTAGAGCATTGGTGAAGCTGTAGTTCTTCAACGCTCCCGCAAGGCTCACCCGAATCAGGTCAGACTCATTGAGCAGGGTCGTTAGCTGGTCTGTAGCACTGGTGTTTTGGTTGGTGTACGTACTCGGATCCGTAGCAAGGCCTGTGGCATAACCCTGCACCTGAAAGTCGGTGCCGAACTCATAGCCGCCGCGCACGGAGTCCCGCATGCGGTCGTTGAAGCTGCCGATGCCCGTGCCATACAGGTTCACCTGACTGGCGTTCGGACCTATGGCGTTGTTCGCGGCCTCGGCAATCTGGAAGCCTTCGCCGTACATATAAATCTTCTTGCCGTCCACACCGTCCTTTTCGGGCGTGAGCGCGTTGAGGGCGTTGCGGATATCGAGCATGTTGTAGGTGAAGTGCAGACCCATGGCATCGAAGCGGAAGCCGTCGATCTTGTACTGCCTGGCATTGAGCACGACAGTGTCGATCATCAGCTTTTCCATCATGGCGTGTTCGCTCGCCGTATCGGCACAGCAGGAACCGGTCTCGAGTACGCCGTTACCATCCAGACGATGGTAGTAGTTAGGCACGAGCTCGTCGAAGTTAGCCGTCGGATTCTGGCCGCTGGTGTACGTGTGATTGAACACCACGTCCTGAATGACGCGCAGACCGGCGGTGTGCAAACCCATCACCATGTCGCGGTACTCGCGCACACGCTGGGTCGGGTCGACCGCATATTGACCGGCCGGTGCCATGTAATGCACTGGGTCGTAGCCCCAGTTGTAGGCGTCTTTGGCTTGCA
The DNA here is from genome assembly GCA_964247595.1 of uncultured Acidobacteriaceae bacterium. GTDB lineage: Bacteria > Acidobacteriota > Terriglobia > Terriglobales > Acidobacteriaceae > Granulicella. The sequence continues at coordinate 64,992 of CAXTUW010000009.1, forward strand.
CGCTCTCTACCGCCTGCTGCTGTTGCGTACCGTCAGGCGGAGTGGGCGAGAGAGGACCTGGACTGGCCCATGTGGACTTATCTTCGTCCACGCTACCGAAGTGAAATGACGGTAAAAGGTGGACAGCTTTCAGCCCCGAGGCAGCGAGCGTTTGCAGGTGGCGCATGCCATCCGTCTTGGGGTCCGTGAAGGCCTCATAGGTACCCTGAGCTGACGCGGGCACAGTGGCATCCCCAATGCTGAAGTCACGGATGTGCAGCTCGTAGATGCTGGTGTCATTAAGGCTGGCTAGAGCCGGTGAGTTGGTCAGATCCCACTGAACCGGTTTTGTCGTCGGTGCGCTCAGGTCTGTGATGCGTGACATGACTCCGTTTAACGATAGGTCGACCGAGTACGGATCGGTAGTGATATTGGTGTCAATGGCCTGGTCGGCGGCCACGTAGACATGCGCAGCATACTGGTAATACTTGCCGATCCAGGTTGAATCCCCATTCGCAACCCACACGCCGCCGTGTTCGTGCATGACAACCGTTTTTTCTGGCGCTGTGTCGGTTGGGTTATTAAATAGCAGCAAGGAAAGGCTCTGCGCCGTGGGGGCCCACACCTTAATCTTCAACGATACGGAATTGTCTCCATCGAACTCGCCCCCGGCAGGCTCAGAGTAGTGGTGAAAGACCACGCCGAGCTTGCCCGTATAACTCAGAAGGGCATCAATCGCGCCAAAGCTCTGTACGCCGGTCGTGTATTTAAGCACACCGGAGGACACCGCAGATACCTCCAACTGACCCTTGAGTGCCTGGACTTCCGTCGCGGGCGTGATATCCGCAGGCAACTTATAAAGTGCATATTTCGCGAGTTGCGGAAAGCGCGTGAGTTCCTGCGCGGTCAGCGTCCCACTGAATGGAGTGAGTGGGATGGCGGTGCCGCCGGTCAGTCCCGATGAGGCAATCTGTAAGCTGGCAGTAAGGCTTGTGTTTAGAGAGTACGTCCAGCCGGAGTGCGCGTATTGCGGCTGGAGCGCGATCGTTGTGGCATCGATCCAGTATGCCTGCAACTGGTTGAAGGGTCCGCTCAGCAACTGGGCGGCTGTCGGGGGTTGCAGAAATACGGTGGCGTTGCCGGAGATCACCCAACCTTCCAGCTGTTGCGGAATCTGCAGCGACTGGTCCGGGCCTGGATCCTTCACACCGGTGATGCAGTTATGAATGATGAAGCCGAGGTGACCCGGTGTGACGCCGACATCGAAGTACGGGCCGTAGCTGTCGTAACCGGAGTAAGTATCGTTTGTGGAACAGAAGCTGCCATTAGGGTCGGTGGTAGCCCCATAGACGTACAAAAGCCAGTTATCGTAATTGCCGTCGGGCCGATAGTAATGAATGCGCGCGTGATTCGGTGGAATCGGCGGGTCCTGCCCTTGCACAGGCAACGCCGGTTGTGACGTGAGTAGCGTATCGCTGCCGGAAAGCTCCCAAAATTCATTGCCCTGGGTAGCAGGATCAACATATTGATTGGGCCCGGGATCTTTGGTGTTGCCGTTGTGCAGGATCAAGCCAACGTTCTGTGCGTTCGCGATGACGCCCACGTCAAAGTACGCCCCAAAGCTATCGGTTCCAGTAACAGGAACTGGGCCGCCGGCAAAGTTATTGGGCTCCGTCGTGTCGAAAAAGGCGTAGATGGTCCATCCGGTGTAGTTGCCGTCCGGGCGGAAGTAGTGCACGCGGATGTCGCCGGCCGGGATGGGTGGATCGGCCTGCGCGTGGGCTGCGGGCACTATGCTCGCTAACAACGCCAGCGAACACAGGAGAGACAGGCAGAAGGGGCGTACCTGCGAAAGAAAGGACATGGGGTGAGTCTCCGGGAAGAATGAAGGGCGAGGGAGGGAGTGGACCACGACGAGCGCGTGAACTTAAGACGACTTTAGGGTGTGGCGGTCAGGCGAGGCATCCGAAACAGACGAACGCCAAACGGCCGTAAAGAAAGAGCTGGAAGTGCGGGTGGTTGGGGTGGGGCGGCCGCTGTCCGCTCCCCCTGCGCCGTCATCTGCAGGGGGACTGGCAAGGCGATCTCCTGCCAGGGGCCGACTTGGGCCTCCACGGTGCCCGTAAAGGAGCTGCTGCCGAGGTTGATGGCCGTCAGCACTGTCTCCTCGGGCGTAGTTCGCAGGTAGGTCATTACGTGCTCCTCGTTGGAATTGTGCAGCCACACAAGTTCCCCATGGCGCAACGCCGGGGACGTTTCGCGCAGCGGGATGATTGTCCGGTAAAACTCCGGGAAGTCGCGCCGCAGTGGAGCCCAGAAGATGGGCACCTTCTCGAACAAGGCCGATCCGGTTGAAGGGGTAGCGTCGCCGACTTCCATGCCGTTGTAGAGCAGCGGCGCGCCGGGCAGCGTGAACACCATGGCGGAGGCCGCCAGAGCAGCCTCCGCGCCGTAACGCACCGTGGCCCGCTGCAGATCGTGGTCGTCGCTGATGAGCATGTGCCACGTCCCGGGGGGAAAACGCCGGCCTTGTGCCTCGATCCGCTCCCGGATCAGCGAGGCCGGCTTACCGTGAATGATTACCTCCTCCAGGGTGTCCAGCAGGGGCCAGGCGTAATCGAGGTCGAAGGCGTGCACCATCATCTCGGGCTTGGAGGCCTCGGCAAGCATCAGGGTATCGGGCCGGATCGCGTCCATCGCCGTGCGGGTCTCGTTCCAGAAGCTGGTGGGTACATCCGCCGCGTCATCACAACGGAAGCCGTCGATGTTAAATGTCTTCAGCCAATACGTAAACACGCCGGTCATGTACTTGCGCAACCCAGGGTCACCATAATTGAGCCCGGCCACATCGTTCCAGCCATGTGGCGAGATGATCTTGCCCGCGGCGTCGTGCTGGTAATACTCCGGGTGCGCCATCATCACACTGTCCCACGCCGTATGATCCGGCACCTCGTCCAGGATGACGCGCATGTGCCGCTCGTGCGCGGCGGCAACAAGGTGCTGAAGGTCGTCCTTGGTGCCGAGGTCCGGATCAACGGCGAAGTAGTCGCTGACGGCGTACACACTGCCGTAGGCGCCCATCTTCTTGACCTTGCCGATGGGGTGGATGGGCATCAGCCAAAGGACGTTTACCCCGAGTTTCTGCAAGGTATCCAGCTTGGCCGTCACACCATTCAGCGTTCCGGCGGGAGAAAATGCCCGCGGAAAGATTTCATAGAAGATAGCCTGGTCTATCCAGGCAGGTGCTTTTCTACTATCTGCTTTGCCGGGTACTGTAAGAACGGAGGATTGCGTCATGCTCGGCATCTGTGCGGAGGCGCTTAAAATGCCAGAAAGTGACACGCACAGGAAAGTAAGACAGAACCGCTTCATAGAAGTTTCCGGAGAGCCTTTAGGTCTAATTCGTCTGTGAAGCAACGCGATTCGAGTCTGCCAACACTGCATTTCGTGATACGACAGCAGCCAGAATAAGTGCTGCCGTATCGTATGCAATCAAATCAAGTAACCTACTACCGAGCTAGCTGGTTGTGACTTGCGTGTAAAAGGAACCCTGCGTTCCATTTGCGTTTGTCCAGTTGTAGACACAATTTCCAGGCGATCCAGTTCCATTATTTATATTGAATACGAAAACCTGGGCATTGCCACCCGTTTCCGTATCGATTCCAGATTCACCTGCATACACTGCTACGGAGACTGATGTCGTTCCGTACGCTGTAATCTGACCTCGGATGTAATCCGATCCCTGCGTACAGGCGTAGGTGTAATTGGTGCCGGGTATAGTACCTGAAGTTGCATGTGACATGGAAGGTATAAGGAGAAAGAGTGCGGAGAGCGGAAATACGGCTTTGAGTTTCATGTGTAGCTCCTAATGAAACGCCGGTTGATCGTGCGTTGTTAAGTAGGCCAGACCCAGTTGTGAGCTGGGTCTGGCAAGCTTGTTTGTCGACCTAGAATACAAGTCGAGCAGCTAGCTGGATTCGCCGGGCCGTACTGCGCTCGCCCGTAATGGCCCCGAAATTACTATTCGCAGCGTTAGTGGCCGCGGGATTCGCGAAACTGGGTGTGTTCGTTACGTTGAACGCATCGCCATGGAGTTCCAACTGCTTGCCTTCGGAGATATGAAGATTCTTCTGAACGCCCAGGTCCATATCTCGGAACCCAGGTCCATACGTCGCGTTGCGGCCTAGAGTGCCCACGCGGCTATAAACCAGGTTCCCTGTGCCGTCTGTTGCCATGTTGTAGGGAAGATTCGTAGAGTTGAAGGAGGCAGGATTGAACCATTCGGTAAGCGTCTTCGGATACCGAATTGGAGCAATCAGGTCCGGACGATTGGTTACTGTTTGCTGGCCCGCCCCGGCTGCTTCGATATCGAATGGCTGACCTGTCGCTAGTTGAACGATATTGTTGATCTGCCATCCCCCAATCAGCAGATCCAAGCCACGGTTGATGCCTGTGCCAAACCGCTGCCCTCGCCCAAACGGAAGGCTGTAGACAAAAGACGAACTGAAGATGTGCCGTTCATCCTGTTCAGAGTTGCCGTAATTTGCTGGTAGGTCGTAATACAGCAGTACCGCTACGTTAGTGCCGGAGTAGGGACTATCTGAACTATCAAGCGCATGGGACCAGGCGTAAGACGCCGTCGCTAGCAGGTTCTTGCTGCGATGCTCGTAATGCAGCTGCATACCATTGTAGTTGGAGATGCCGTCATAATTGTTGTAAGTTATATTGCCGTCCTGGCCGGGGTAGGGTCTCGTCGTGGCACCAATGTGGTATTGCGTTAGATTGAAATTTCCGCCGTTCATTGCCGTGTAGAAAGTAGAGAGCCGCTCTCCATGCGTGCCGACATATGCGGCACTAACGACATCTCTCGGCGTGATCTGCTGTTGCACTTGCAGGTTATATTCCTGGAGTTGGCTATGTTTATTGTTAACGTTAATCGCAGTGCCACCGATTCCCGCAGGGGGATTTGTAGGATCGAAGGAAGCGATAGTAGGCGGCAGGGGCAGTTGAGTCGTCACGGCCGCTGGACTTGTGTAGCCAGCGCATGAGTAGGGTGCCTGCCGCGTTGCTGTTTGGCCGCTAAGAGTTAAACAATATCCATCCTGGTTATAAAAGTAATTATTCCCGCTGTAGGGACCGTTCTGACCTAGCTGGTTATTAATACCACCATAATCCGGGAAGTAGAAGATTCCGTATCCACCGTGGATGACCGTCTTACCGTCTCCGCTTAGGTCATAGGCGAACCCAACGCGGGGTGCAAAATTCAAATAATCTTGATTGACGATAGTTTTGGAAACGCCATTCACACCGGCTTCGAGCACCTGACCATTTGCCACGTTAAACGAGCTCTGCTGGTTGTGCGCCTCATAGGGCCAGGTGAGGAGGTCCCAACGAAGACCAAGATTCAGCGTGAGCCGTTGATTCAATCGCCAATTATCCTGCGCGAACAGGGCATCTTCCTGATTGATATTCGAGAAGAAGCCAGTCTGCGTACCGATTTGATATTGGCTAGCGCCAGCTACCAGGTACTCGCTTTCGTCATACCCCGTAAAGAGGTTAGGAGCATAAAAGATACCGCCTTTACCCTCAATGGGCCGGTAGTAATTCACTACACGACGAAGCAACGTTCCACCAAAGCTGAGTGCATGCTTCTGAAGATTGAGACTTACTGTGTCGGTGACCTCATAGACGTTTTGCGGCACCTCGTACGCACCAAAATCACCGGTGTAGGTAAGGTCAGTTCCATAACCGCCGGTTAAAGGTCCACCTGTGTTCGCCGCCGCGCCCAGTGTAGTATTGCTTATGCCAAGGATCGCACCAACTGAAGTACCAAAATTTGGTGGTGTATAGCCGAAATTATCCCGGTTGTAAGCGATCCGGGCCTCGTTGACGGCGTGGGGAGAGAAGATATGTGTGTACCCCAAGTCGTAGCCGCGGGCATGCAAATAGTTGATTTGTCCTGAAGCATTCAGGAGCGGGTGACCCGGATTTACCGCCAGCTGCGAGTTTTGATCCGAACTGGTGTTGTCATAAGAGAAACGGAAGAAGAACTGATCACTGCGGGAGGCGTTCCAGTCCGTACGGGCGTCGAAGGTGTTGTACTTACCTATTTGAGTTTGCTGGTAGAAGTAGTTTCCGATAAGGCGATCCGTGCGCGTCGGCAGAGGGAATGCGTTGAGATAGTTCAATGAGACCGGGTTTAACCGGTTCGGAGGAATGATATTGGCTGGAAATGGCGCGCAGGTGAGGGGGTCGTAGATAAAACCACCACTGTTAGCTGGTGGACCATTGGCGTCTAGCGTAGCGGAGTTGGGGTAGCAGCGCGGGTAGTAAGTTGTGTATACGGGAGGTCCTCCGTTGGTCAAGCCGTTGCTCGCGAGTACTGGGTTCAGTAGCTCAGTGAAGTTGCCTTGCCGCATCAACGGCGTCGGCACGGTGTCGTAGCCGCTCCCAACTGGCTGTTGGTAGCGTGTGCCTTGATAGTCGCCGAAGAGAAATACCTTGTCCTTCAGAAGCGGCAGGCCTGCTGCGCCACCGAATATGTTCTGGTTATAAGAGGATTTTGGCCCGGCAGGCGAATTGTTATACGGAAACTCATAATTGGGGTTTGCGGCCCACTTGTTGCTACGGTAGTAGTCGAAGGCCGATCCGTGAAACTGATTGGTGCCGGATTTGATGGAGGCAATAACTAGGGCTCCACCGGCGCGACCGTATTGCGCCCCAGCCACGCTCGTGTCCACTTTAAACTCCTGGGTGGCAAACACTGGTGGAAAAAAGATGACAACATTTTGCAGGCCGTCATTGTTATCCACGCCATCCAGAATGAAGTTGTTGGCTTGAACGCGGGTTGCGTTAACAGAGAGGGCACCTCCGCCGGTGCTCCCGTGACGGCCCGCCACATCCTGATTCTGTTCAGCGTAGGGTCCGGGGGTTACGCCCGGGGTCAACAGGGCGAGGTTCAACGAGTTAAGACCGTTCAAAGGCAGCTCAGTAATCTGCTTTTCCTCGATCGTCTCGCCCAGGGTCGGGTCGGTCGTGTTCACCAGCGAGACCGCGCCCGTGACTTCGACCGTGGTTGTCTCCGCACCCGGCTTAAGGGTGAAGTTCAGCGTAAGGCTTGTGGTTACTCGAACGGTGAGCGCCTGAGCTTGCGTCTGAAACCCGACTGCGGTCACGGTAGCGGTGTAATCACCCGCTGGAACGGCTGAGACGTTGAGTTCGCCGCTGGCGTTGGAGGTGCCCGTCAGCTTCGCTCCTGTTGCCTTGTTCAGGAGCGTGATGCTGGCTTGCGGGATCGCGGCCCCCGTGGAATCGGTAACTGTGCCGACAACGCGGCCGGAGTCGGCCTGCGCGCCAGCGTAGGGCACGGCCAGGCAGGATAGGGAGCAAGCCAGTAGCGCCATTCTGGCAACGGAGCCGAGCAGATTGGCTTGGGCCCGCTCGTTTGTTGGTTGGGAATTCATTCGTGGTCTCCTAGGGTAAAAACGCCAAGTGTTGCCGATTATTCGCGGTGCACTCGGCTATGGATTTCTGGTCGATGCTGACCATCCTCTTCAACAAAGACAGGAGGCAAGAGATTTTGAATAGAGTTCGTCTTGAATTTGCCTTGACACGTAAATACTTTTAAAACCAACAAGATGAGCGGCCGTCTTGACCCCTGTACAGCCATTTCTGGAGTTGGGGATGTATGCTGTTGCAGGTAATCGCAGGAGGTTGCCGTGGCGACGGTAGAGGGGCTGCAGCGCATCGCCTTTGGTGTATTCGAGGTTGACCTACAAACAGGGGAAGTCTGGAAGGCCGGTTTTCGGGTGCGCCTGGCCGGACAGCCTTTTAAGGTGCTGGTCGTGCTGCTGGAGCGGCCCGGCGAGGTGGTGACGCGTGAGGAATTGTTGGCGCGTGTCTGGGGCTCGAACACCAATGTCGACTTTGAGCAGGCCATCTCGGGAACGATCAAAAAGATCAGAGAGGCGCTCGGGGATTCGGCGGACAACCCTCGCTTTATAGAAACCCTAACCAAGCGCGGATATCGCTTCATTGCACCCATTACCTACGCTCATCCCAACCAGACTGAGGGACTTAAGGATAAGCCTGTAGCTGACATCCCTGGCTCTGCCCCTGTGTTGGGCTCTCCAACCGCGGTGCTGTCTGGTTCCATGCAGCTCACGACACTCGCACACAAGACATCCTCGACCGTTCCCACAAATACGCCCGCAACGGCGTTGACCGTTGCCCCGGAGGAAGGGCGTAGGCAGGAGCAAGCGGCTCCCTCTATAGGGGCGCGTCTTCGCCCGTATGGATGGTCGTTGCGAGAGATACTTCTGGCGGTGACGGTCATCGTTCTGCTGATCGCTTCCCTTCCCCAGTGGTTCGGACGACGGCAGACGGACTCTTCTCCGCGCCGCCTCAGCCCAGTCACCCACGACGTTCCTCTCTCCATTGGGCCGCCGAATGTGGAAAGCTTTCTTACGCTGGCGCAGGATGGCGACCGCATCCTGACCTCCGTTCTTGTAAACGGCCGATCGCGCCTGTCTGCCATCGTCGCCAGCACAGGTGAGGTGCAACGCATCACCATGCCTGATGAGATTGCCTCCGGCAGTCTAGCCGACATCACGCGTGACGGCTCCAGGCTGCTTGTCCGCAGCAATCTTTCCTCCGCGTCGGAGCAGCCGCTTTGGATTGTTCCATCGGCGGGAGGCAGTGGGCAGCGGGTCGCAAGTGTGCTGGCGCATGATGCCACCTGGATGCCCGATGGCGTGAGCATCCTGTATGCAAGTGAGAACGAGCTAAGCGTCATTCGCCAGGAGGACGATGTCTCTGTGCCTTATGCGAAGCTGGGTGGACGAGCGTTCTGGCTGCGTTGGTCTCCCGATGGCAAGCTGCTCCGTTTCACCTTGATGAACCCGGTTACGCACGCAACCAGCCTTTGGGAACTGAGTAGCCGTGATCGCCTGCCCAGGCCGGTCCAGAATGCCGATGCAGAACACCTGGCCGCCTGCTGCGGTGTCTGGACCGCGGATGGCAGCGCGTATGTCTTCCAGGCCAATGACAATCTATGGGAGTTGACCGGCTCGGGGCGCAGATCGAAGTTATCTCAGCTTACGAACGGACCCCTTCATTTCCTGTCCCCTGTTGCCTCCCGGAACGGTTCGCGCATCTTCTTTGTAGGTTCAGAATTGCCTTCAGGCCTTCAACGCTTTGATGAGAAACGTCACTACTTTCAAGCCGCTCCCTCTTTTCTGGCGAATGCCAACCGAATCGAATACTCCCGCGACGGTGTCTGGGTTGCCTGGACCGACGTGTACGAGAAGCTATGGCGGGCGCGCGCCGTGGACGGTTCCGATAAAGTCCAACTTACCTCCGAGGGTACCGAGGTATTTCTCGCACACTGGTCACCCGATGGAAAGCGCCTAGCCATCATGGCTCGGGAGCATGGCGGTTTATGGCAAACGTATTTGGTTGACGCGGCAGGCGGAAGGCCAGAGGCGCTGCTTACAGAAACACGAAATTCCGCTGATCCTGGATGGGCACCCGATGGTCGCAACTTGGTGTACGGTCGCGAGCCAGACCTGATGGGCAAGGAAAGTGGACCGCGCAACTTGCAGATTCTAGACCTGGTAACACATCAGACTGAAATCATTCCTAACTCCGAAGGTCTCTTCAGTCCGCGCTGGTCGCCGGATGGAGCCTGGATCGTGGCGCTTTCCCTGGATCAGAAAACTCTGATGCTCTACGACGTACAATTACGCAAATGGAGACAGCTTGCCGCGACAAGTGCGGCGGACCCCGTTTGGAGCTCCGATAGCAAGGCCATCTATGTCCATGCGTTTCTTGCAGATCGCGAGCCCATCTTAAAGGTGAGTGTTCCGGATGGCATAATCCAAATCGTCGCGGATCTGGGAAATTTTCACGATAAAGAAGCCGTGAACTACTTCTTTGGGGGACTCACGCCGGCGAATGAACCACTGGTGCAACCCCGGATCGGGACCGGCAATCTTTATACCCTCGATCTCGCCCAATGAACCTTCGTTACCTTCAAGTGTCGGCCATACTATGGCTGAGCGGCGTTGCCGTAGCCCAGACTCCTGCCCGGAAAAGCCCAGAGGGGCCCATTGCTGCCCCAGCCATCCTCTTTGAGAATATGATTAAGCAGTCAAAGATTGATTTCACGCTCAAAAGCAGCATCAGCCCACAACGGTATTCCATAGAGACGATGGCCGGTGGCGTTGCGGCCTTCGACTACGACAATGATGGTTTACTCGACCTCTTCTTTACCAACGGCGCAACCGTTCCGGCGCTGATTAAAAGCGATGCCAGCTTCTCGAATCGACTCTTTCATAACAATGGCGACGGTACCTTCACCGATGTGACCGTGAAAGCCGGTTTAGCCGGCCTCGGTTATTCCATGGGGGTAGCCGCTGGAGATTATGATAACGATGGCTTTGAAGATGTTTATGTCACCGGAGTCAATCACAATCAGCTGCTGCATAACAACGGGAACGGTACCTTTACCGATGTAACGGCAAAAGCCGGGGTTGTGGGCAATGTTCCCGGCACGGGTAAAGCATGGGGTGTAACGGCGGGCTGGTTTGACTACAACAACGACGGGCTACTTGATCTGCTTGTGATCAATTACCTCGACTACGACGTAAAAACCGCGGCTATCTGTAGCGAGCACAAGATTACAACCTTCTGTTCGCCGAATGACTTCCATGGTCTACCCAACATTCTTTATAAGAACAACGGCGACGGTACCTTTACGGATGTCTCGGTGGCATCGCACATCGGCCAATACGTCAATAAGGGCATGGGTGTCGCCTTTGCGGATTATGACGGGGATGGCTTTATGGACATCTTTGTCTCGAACGACACCTTCCCCAATCTATTGCTGCACAATAACGGCGACGGCACCTTTACCGACGAGGCGGAGGCCGCCGGTGTTGCGTACAACGAGATGGGCAAGACGGTCGCTGGAATGGGCGCGGACTTCCGCGACCTCGACAATGATGGAGCCCCCGACATCTTTCACACGGCGATGTTCGGCGATTCTTTTCCGCTTTATAAGAACCTAGGCGACAAGCAATTTCTGGACAGCACCAGCCCCGCTGGGCTTACAGCCTCGACGAGCCGCAACACCGCTTGGGGCGTGGGGGCATATGATTTTGACAATGATGGACTGAAGGATCTGTTCACCGCCAATGCCGCGATTCTCGATAACTCGATGGAGGTAGAACATCGCCCGTTTCCGCTCCCGAACAGCCTGTATCGCAATCTCGGCAAGCTAACCTTTGCCGACGTGAGCGCAACCGCTGGTCCCAGCTTTAGCCTGGCGGCGGCGCATCGTGGAGCGGCGTTTGGGGATTTCAATAACGACGGCAGAATCGATATCGCGGTCACGATCCTCAATGGCTCGCCCGAGATCTTGATGAATCGCACGCCTTCGCATAATCACTGGCTCATCCTCAAGTTGGTCGGTGTTCAAGACAATCGCGATGGGCTTGGCACCAAGGTCATGATCTCCACCACGCATGGCAAACAATACAATCAAGCCACAACCACCGTCGGCTATAACTCTTCGAGCGATAAGCGGGTCCACTTCGGGCTTGGCGACAGCACGGTGGTCGATCGCATCGAGCTCCGTTGGCCGACGGGGGTCACGCAGGTCCTAAGCAACATCCAGGCCAATCAAATCCTCACAATCAAAGAGAGCGTGCCATAGACCATCGCAAGTCATGTACGATCTTTCCATCGCCTCCGCGAGTACCTGTGAAGCTACCCAATCACATCGGCCCCTGGACCTGTCTCGCCGGCATGCTTTTCTTGCTGCTCGGCACGCATGCACTCCATCCCCAATCGGACAGCGGTCATGCTCTACAGACAACGACACAGGAGCACCTGGAGACCGAGGACTGGTGGCCGACAAAGTCCAACATGCCGCTAAGCTCCTTTGCAGGATCAGCCTCTTGCAGCCGTTGCCACCTGCAGGAGGTTGCAAACCAGCCATCGGCGATGCAGCGGGCCGCCGCGCCGGCGGTTGACTCCGCACTGATGAAAGCCAGGCCGACGACCAACTCGTCATTCCACCCCCTGACTTATGCTCTCGCTCCGGTCGGTGGAAGCCTGGGATACTCCGTGTCGGACGGGGCCCATAAGGTATCGCAGAAGCTGGATTGGGTGATCGGTGCCGGCGATCTTGGCCGGACATTTCTCTATCAATCGAACGGTCACTGGTACCAGAGCGCGATGACGCTCTACGCAGAGCGCTCGATGCTGGACACCACAACAGGCCTTGACCGTGACCCAAGTGCAGCGCTCACGGCGGCTTTGGGCAAAGTCTTGAGCCCGCAAGAGATTCGCCTCTGCTTCGGTTGCCACACCGTTCACGCCACGACCGCAGCGGGGCTAGATCCTGCAAAAGCAGAGCCTGGCCTGGGCTGCGAGGCCTGTCACGGTCCCGCACGCGGGCACGTGGAAGCCATGACCGAACAAAACAGGAGCGGCAGTCAGGCGCATGTGGTGCAGACCCGTGCCGGCGGCGTTTTCAATCCGGCGAAGCTCTCCCCGGCGGATTCCATCGACTTCTGCGGTTCGTGCCATCGCACGTTTGCCGACGCGATGCTGTCGACCAGCGCGGCGTCCAGCACAGCGGTTGTACGATTCCAGCCCTATCGCCTGGAGGAGAGCAAGTGCTGGCGTGCGACCCAGGATGAACGCCTCACCTGCGTGTCATGCCACAACCCACACGAAGGGCTGAATCGCGATGCTAACTCCAAGGCCTCATACGACAAGCACTGCCTCAGCTGCCACACCACCGGCGGGGAGACTTCGGCAGTGGCCCACGCGGTGAAGGTGTGTCCGAAGGCTACGGATCTCTGCGTGAGCTGCCATATGCCCAAGGTTGCCGTCGCGAGCATGCACGGAGAGTTTACGGACCATTTCATACGTGTAGTGCGGCCGGAGGATGGCTTCCCCCGATAACAGCCTTGCTTGACTCACGATGCGGACTTGCTGGCGAGATGTTCGGCCAGGGCGGTCTGCCCATTGCGATTGAGCAGGTCCAGAACTCCCTGTAGGACATCCCGATTCTTCTTGCTATAGTCGACGATCAGTTCAGCGGTAAGATCGGCTTCCTTTATCTTTCCTAAACGAAAATAGGCATCGCTCAGCATGTAAAGTAATCGCGGTTCTACGGTTCTCGATTTAGCGATTTGGTCTGCGGCATCCGCCCATCGGCCCTGACGATACCGCACCTCGCCTAATTCGGCGACCGCCAGTTGATCATTCGGTTCGGCCGCCAGTTCTGTTTTGAATGCGGTTTCGGCCCTGTCAAGATCCGTCTGCTGTAGCGCTAGAATTCCCAAATAGGTGCGGGCTCCGCGCAGAGCCGGCTCCAATGCCAGGGATTTCTCAAGAGGTGCCTGCGCACGATCCGGTCTGCCCATATACAGATAAAGCACGCCTACCAACATGTACGGGGCGCCCACAGAGGCATCAGGGCCGATCGGATGATCTCGGAATACCTGCAATGCCTCTGCTTCGTCATTCTCTTCCAGAAGCTTGCGAGCTTTTGTAAACGTCGTGTTTTCTGCTTCGCTTTCGGCACTTGGGCCAATGGCCGACGCCTGCTCCAGCATTCGGCTGTGCAGATTTGCCTCGTGTTCCGCATCCGTCGTTCTTCCCAGGGCTGCATAGGTTCGGGATAAATAGAAATGCGCTAGAACCTGCGTCGGATCCTGCTGCAAGAGCCGTTGTAACAAGTCTGCAGCCGCAGGATAATTTTTCAGTTCCAATTCGCAATGTCCAAGACCCAGGAGCGAGGTGGGATCTTCGGCTTGGATCGCGAGAATGCGCTCAAAGACTGGCTTCGCCTGTTCCCACTTCGCTAGCTTCACCTCCACCGCCGCAAGCAGGGCGAGGCTCTTGAGGTCATTCGGTTCGCGTTGCACAGCCTCCGCCGCGTAATTGACGGCATTGTCTAAATCCTGATTTTTATAACTCGCCACACCAAGATCGAAGTAAATTCTGTTTAGGCTCGGATCTGCTCCTCGGGCCTTCAATAACCAGCGCAGCGACGCCTCGTTATCGCCCGAACTGCACAGCAGCTCACCGTACTTTTGCCACACCGACACATTCTCTGGATCCACCTTCAGACATTTCAGAATCGTCTTTAACGCAAGCTCGTTATCACCTTTCAGGTGATAGGCCTGCGCGAGGTAGTACAGCGTATCTCGGTCCCGCGGAAGCTGCTTCGACAGGCGAAGAAAGAGGCTAATCGCTTGGTCCACATCCCCTGCAACCAGCCGATAGGTACCGACCTTCAGCATGAGTTCGGGGTCATCCGGCGCGAGCTTAAAAGCCGCTTCGTAGGAGGACGCCGCAGCTGAGCCTTGGCCCATGTCTTCCAGCAGTGATGCCTGAAACTTCAATGCCGGCTCAAAGTGCGGATGCTGGAGAACCAGTGCGCGGGTCAACTGCAATGCCCTGTCGCCATCCCCATGTTGCGCGGCAAGAATGGCTTCTTTCAGTTGCGCAGAGCGTGTCTCCTCGCCGGTACGTGAAACCGTTTGCGCCAACATAGGCTTTAATGCGAAAGCCAAAGCCGCCATAGCTAAATACCGACACATTTTTCTCGCGACAACAGACTTATTTGTCAAACGACCAGAACTCCTACAGGAAGGACAGACCCTCACCTGTGCGCAGACTACAGCCTAGATTTTAGAGGATCTATGTCCAAAGTCTTTTTGCTGTCGCAAGACACAGTTCCTGGAGCTGGAACAAACACCCATAGCTGCAAGAACTCCTCGACAGTGTGAGGTATACCTTGGCAAAACAAGAAAAGTTTGGCAACCACTGAGGACCCCGCTACACGCTTGGCTGCTCAGGCACCGTCCCCCGCCTGTCGAAGCTGACCTTCATCTCGGGCTGAAGGGCGATCAATATCTTTTTGTCGGCTACGGCCACGAACCCCCTCTGGGAGCGTGCGTATTCAATTCCAAAAAACATCTTGACGCCTATCGGTAACGGCTTCATTATTGTTTCGTCATCCCTTGATCCAGCGGCAGACCATCGCAGAGTACAGCTCCGCTAACCATACCCCGTCCCTAGCGGCGCTTCTCCGTCCTGCTCTGTTGTGCATTAAACGCCTTGCGTTTTAGACACAGAAAAGCTCCAGGAGAATTCATGCTCGCTCGCACCTCCCGATCTAGCTGTTCGCTTCATCTATCCGTTCCTGTGTGGGTAGGCCTGCTCGCCGCAGTGATGACGGTTGCTGCGCGTGCCTCGGCTCAGGTAACCCTTACACCTTTCGAGCTGCAGTCCGTGCTCGCCTTGAATCCCAATGCAAAGGCCTTTAAAACCCTGACGCTGTCTGGGACGGCAACGTGGATCGCAGGTTCCTTAAATGAATCGGGCAACGTATCGCTCAAGGTCTCCACGGATGGGTCTACGAATGAGCAATGGACATTGCCTACGCAGTCCCATTCCCATATTGAATCGTCGTGGGCTAGTGGCCGGGCCTGTAGCCATACGGATAAAGATGGTAAAAAGCACGATGTTGCGGACCCAAGCTGCTTCCGCGGCGTCCCATGGTTTGCTCCCTGGATGGGCTTCACGCTGTTGCCCAGCGCTGTAGTGCTTGCCCAAGACGGAACCCAGTCTACGGACACGGCTGATGGGGTTGTCAGGTTCAATTACAAGACCAACCTGGCTCCAGCCTCCGCATCAAGCGGATCGACGCCTTCCGCTCCAGACCTTGTTCAACAGGGCTCGGCACTCGCTGTGCTGTACGACCATGCGACTGCGCTCCCCACATCGCTTGAATACGACTACATGATCAATAGCGATAGCGCGTATGTGATCAAGTACCGCATCGTGTTTAGCGACTACCGCGCAGACGCGGGCCTTGTTCTCCCTCATCGCATCCAGCGCTATGTTCAGCGCACTTTACAAGCCGACATCAACATCAACAGCGTCACTGCAGAGTAATTTTCGAGGCGAATGATGAAAAAGCTTTTGCTGGCGGCAATGGCCGCTGTGATGACGTGTGTTTCTATGCTCGCGCAAGCGCCCGGAACAGGCGCTTATCCCTTCGCAGCGTTTGATAATAGGGGCTTCGATTCGGTGAACGTCGGTAATCTCAACACGCGTTTCAACATACCGATCGTCAACCGGGCAGGTCGGGGCTTAGGCTTCAACTACGCTATTCAGTATGAAGGTCTTATCTGGAATCCGGTGAACAACGGTTCCACTACAGTGTGGACGCCAGGTCCCAATTGGGGCTTTACAGGACAGCTAAACGGCACAGGCTTTGTTGGTTATTTGTCGAGTAATGTCTCAACTATTCGGTGTGGCGGCCCAATTCTCGGAGGAGGACAAGGTACCCTCAACTATCAAACCAATCAGAGCAACTATGCCTACCACGACGCATTTGGAGCTATTCACCCCTTCAACTACTCGGTCACAGGTGCCTGTTCAAACAACACAGGAGGTGGTTCTACTACTTCTGGCAATGGATCGAGCTCAGATGGATCTGGCTACACGCTGATTAACGGCAGCCAAGTGTTAACCAAAAACGGCATCACCATCAATCCCGGCTTTTCCTCTACGGGGCAAACATCTGCCAATGAGTTCGACAGCAATGGCAATGAGATTTCTTTCAATGGATCCGGTAGCTTTACAGACACACGCGGGATTAACGCGTTAACGATCTCCGGAAGCAGCCCGATTACCTTTAGTTATCCTGTTGCGCTGCAGGCGAGCAGTGCTACAACAGCGGCAGCGAATTTATATTACAAACAGTACACCGTTCGTACGAATTTCGGCTGTTCAGGCATCGTGGAGTACGGGAGCAGTTCCGTTGGTCTCGTGGATCACATCACCTTGGCCGATGGATCGACTTATTCTTTTACTTACGAGGCAACACCAGGAGCTACCGACGGCGCTGTTTCAGCAAGGATCGCCTCAATCACACTCCCCACGGGAGGTCAGATCAGCTATGCCTATAGCGGTGGGTGTGGCGCGGGTGCCGGTACGGGAATAGAGAACGATGGCACACAGGGCATTTTGAGGCGTACTACGTCGGACGGAACACGGACGTACGGACGTTTTGGGCCTGCTGGTTACTCATCGACGAACATGACGGATGAGAAGGGTAATCTCACGGTCTACTCTTTCACCTCAGACACCGCGAGCGGGAACTACTACGAGACGCACCGGAAGGTGTACCAAGGATCCAGCAGCAGCGGCACACCCTTACAAGATCGGGCTACCTGCTACAACAACGCTTCAGGCACCTGCGACGCGACACCTCTTACACTACCCATCACGGAAGTGGACGTAACAGAGAGCTTTAATGGCGGGAGTCAGAGCCTTGCGAAGAACAGCTACGACAGCTATGGCAACCTGCTCAACTCGGCCCAATACAGTGGGAGCACTTTGCTGGAGAATAGCGCATTCAGCTATAACGCCAACAGCGAGACGACCAGCGCAAAGACCACCGACGTTTCGGGAAACATCGTCTCTCTGGCTGCCTACGGCTATGACGAAACAACTCCGACGGCGACCTCCGGGCTTCCCCAGCATGTCGCCGTTTCCGGTACACGAGGAAACCAAACCTCCGCACACATTTCTATTGACGGCAGCAGCACAAACACGCTGACGACCACCACCGCCTACTACGACTCAGGTATGCCTGTCTCGACCACGGCTCCGGGGGGCTTCACAACATCTTACGGTTACGACGCAACCCAGACCTTTGCCACGTCAACTACGCTTCCCACGCCGTTGAGCGGCGTCGCGCTGAGCACCTCTGTCGCATACGACAGCAGTTCCGGCGTGCCTACTTCTCTAACGGGAATGAACTCGGGGCAGACGTTCACTGCAGCAAAGTATGATCCGCTTCTACGGTTGACGACCTTAAACACCCCTGAAGGCGGGCAAATCAACGCAACCTACACCCCGAATCAGTTGAGCACTATAACGAAGATGAGCTCCTCCCTATCCACGGATCAGGAGACGTTTCTGGACGCCTATGGACGGGTGAAGCGGGTTGCGGTCGCTAGCAGCTCCGGCTGGTACCTGACGGATTCCTGCTACGACGCCACTGGACTACTGCAGTATAAAAGCACGGCGTACGTGAGCTCTTCGCAAAATCCTTCCAGCTATCAGTGCGCCGCAGGTACGGGAGACCAATACAGCTACGACGCTCTTGGAAGAACATCAACCGCTAACCATGCTGATGGGTCTTGGGAGACCTATATCTACGGTGGTCGCTCTACCAAGGTCGCGCAGTCCAGTGGCGTGAGCCGTGTGACTCAGTACGATCTCCTCGGCCGGATAAGCAGCGTGTGCGAACTGTCCAGCAACCCGAACATGCCTGGTTCGGGACCACCCGTGGACTGTGGAGCGGATCAGGGCCCTTACAGCGGCTTCCTGACAACCTACCTCTACGCCCTGGCAAGTCACAGCACTACGGTATACCAGGGCTCCCAGGCACGTGTATTTCAAACCGATGCGATCGGGCGAACGACGCATACAAGCGAACCGGAGGCTGGTGCGACCACCTACTCCTATGCCTATAACGGCACCGGGCTGCAGGTTGTGCGAACGCGCCCGAAGGCGAATGTAGCTTCAAATTCGGCTCCGAACCCGATCCCGACCACCACGACAACCTATCAGTACGATAAGCTGAACCGGTTGTTGAGCATAGCCTATAGCGATGGGACGCCGACCAAAGGATTCGGCTACGATGAGGCGGGTAATAACAACAACATTCCCAATATGGGTTCCAGCAAGGGCCAAATGACCAATGCCTACGTTAACGGTGCGTCGCTGCTCACGTGGCGGGACTTCGGGTACGACATCATGGGCCGGGTATGTGTATCTGCCGCGGAGCTGCCGGACTGGGTTGGGCAACCCGCGCACGATGTGATCACCCGTTACGGCTACGACCTAGCTTCCAATCTCACCACTGAGTCGTATGGACAGTCCCCAACAAGTACGATCGCCTCGCTAACCTACTCGTACAACACCGCCGGGCAACTGACGTACGTGACAGGTGGACAGGGCAGTGGCAACAACGGTGCGACGCCCTACTCAACCGTCCCTTCCACCATGACGCCCTTCGGACCGCAAATAACCGAAGCGGGTAACGGTCTGTATACCGTCATCAGCTACAACGGTACCGGCCGAGTCAGCAGCAAATATGTGTGCTCAAATTCCACCCATGCCAACTGTACGAACGGCGGTCAGATTTATGCCTTTATAGACACGGTAGTCGGCGGACAGGTCACATACTCCGGAGACGCGCTGCTCGGGCAGCACCGAAACTATACGTACGATGAGTTCGGCAGGCTGACTGGACTGAGCACTGAAGCCAACAGTGGTTCCAATATCGCGATGAACTTTATCTATGACCGCTGGGGCAATCGCTGGGGACAGAACATCACGGCGGGCAGCGGGCCGCAGCCGCAGCTCAGTTTCAACACGGCCAACAACCAGGTGAACGGCTATACCTACGACGTTGCCGGCAATGTGATCAACGACGGCAATCACACCTACGCCTACGATGCGGAGAACCAACTCGTCAGCATCGACAACGGCTCCACGGCCAGCTACACCTATGATGCTTTGAACCAGCGTGTCAAGATTGTTACCGCGCAAGGGACCGAGCGGTACGGCTTCGACCTGAATGGCCGCCGCCAGACGGCGTGGAACAACAACTCCACCGCGCTCGACTCGGTGCAGTATTATGCCGGCTCCAAGCCCATCGCCTATTGGTCGAGCACCGACGGCAACATCCACTTCGAGCATGGGGACTGGCTGGGCACCGAACGGGTACGCACAACCGCCAATGCTTCAGTGGAGGGCTCTTATGTCTCGCTGCCCTTCGGCGACGGCGCGGCATCCTCGGGCACCGACACCGTTCCTGGCCACTTTGCGCTGCTCGACCAGGATGGCAGCGCAGGCCTGGGTCTCAGCCATGCCATGTTCCGCGAATACAGTTCCACAGCCGGACGATGGATGAGTCCCGATCCATACGCAGGAAGCTATGACGCGGAAAACCCCCAAACATTGAACCGCTACAGCTATGTCTTAAACAGTCCGACCACATACATAGACCCTAACGGTACAGATCACATCGATCCATCTGGTAACCCCTGCTTCTCATCAAACGCGTCGGGAGGCCAGAGTGGAAACACCTCTTTCACGAATACAATTAATTGCAGTTATTCTGGGCCACCGTCCCCTGGAAGCACTCAAATTCCTTGGTACATTTCTGAGTATGGCGACCAACCAGATTTTATCTATGGCAACCCCGCTGCGTGGGCAGCGCTAGGGCAAAAGACTACACCAGCCCCAGATAAACCGGTAGTCCTGCAGAACCCCTGTCAGGTACAGGGTCGGGCCCTACCTCCGAGTGCCTATGCCATGGCAGGAAAAGGTTCACCTTGGTACAGCCTCAACTTTGCTTTGGACGTGCATTATGGCTGGGGGAGCGGTCAATACCTAGATGCGCAGCCGCTAACCACAGTACCCGACACTTGGGCGGCAGCAGCCTACGGGAACTATGTGTATGGCGTCTACATGCAAGCGGCAGGGTTCTCCATGGAAGTGACCATGCGCGGGGCGCAGGGCTATGCAAGCACGAAGACGTATCCGGCTGGAACTCCCATGCAGCCGGGGTACCCTGGCCTGCCAGCTGCAAACGCCCAGAACATAAGCAATGGATTCAACGCCCAATCAAATGGAACCATCTGCCACGCCACATCAACAGGCCATTGAGCCTGCAGAAGGGTTATGCAAATGCTTAGGTGTGACCGGAATGTGTCCCCGTTACGACTGAATAAGATTCTTCTATCGTTGGTCAGTACACTTGTTCTACTGTCCGGCTGCAAATCGGCTCCCATATGGTCGACCCAAGCTAGCTCTCCTGATGGCACAATGCGGGCCAAGGCGGAGGTATTCACAAATGGGGGGTTCGGGGCATCGGGCCCTCCTACCGCGTTCGTTTACCTAGACCAAGCGACAGGATCGCAAAAGCCCATGTTGATTTTCGCTCTCTCGGAGGGAAGACCTGATGGTATGCAGGTGAGAATGAACTGGTTGAGCCCCACGCGGCTGGAACTAACGTACCGGGGGGAACACACCATTGACTTCCAGGCCATTCGGTACGCTGGGGTTGATATCATTTTCCAAGAAGTGCGCTAGCTTGCCACCGTTGTTGCCCCAAATAACGGGAATGTACTCGCGATGAACTTTGTCTATGACCGTTGGGGCAATCGCTGGGGTCAGAACATCACGGCGGGCAGCGGGCCACAGCCGCAGCTCAGCTTCAACACGGCCAACAACCAGGTGAACGGCTATACCTACGACGTTGCCGGCAATGTGATCAACGACGGCAATCACACCTACGCCTACGATGCGGAGAACCAACTCGTCAGCATCGACAACGGCTCCACGGCCAGCTACACCTATGATGCTTTGAACCAGCGTGTCAAGATTGTTACCGCGCAAGGGACCGAGCGGTACGGCTTCGACCTGAATGGCCGCCGCCAGACGGCGTGGAACAACAACTCCACCGCGCTCGACTCGGTGCAGTATTATGCCGGCTCCAAGCCCATCGCCTATTGGTCGAGCACCGACGGCAACATCCACTTCGAGCATGGGGACTGGCTGGGCACCGAACGGGTACGCACAACCGCCAATGCTTCAGTGGAGGGCTCTTATGTCTCGCTGCCCTTCGGCGACGGCGCGGCATCCTCGGGCACCGACAACGTTCCTGGCCACTTTGCGCTGCTCGACCAGGATGGCAGCGCAGGCCTCGGTCTCAGCCATGCCATGTTCCGCGAATACAGCTCCACCGCCGGACGATGGATGAGCCCCGATCCCTACAGCGGTAGCTATGACAGCGGCAATCCGCAAAGCTTGAATCGGTATGCCTATACTTCCAACGCGCCGCTGAGCGGAGTTGACCCTGCTGGGTTAGACGAATTCGATGCAAACGACTGCGGCGATGACTACGGCCCCGGCCAAGGTGGGAACGGCGGCAGTTATGGGGCAAGTGGCGGAGGCGGGTTTTCAGCTCCACTTCCTACCTACCCGAATGAAACCGTATATGTAACCGCTACTGACCCGTTTGCCGGAATGACGCTGAACCTTTCCACATTTACTTGGGGGTCTCTCTTCCCAACGCAGGGAGCAGGCGGGGGTAGCGCTGGCGGTTCCAATGTGAAGGCCCCAAGTAGTTTGCTAGGGAAGATTTGTGGTGCGGTTCCGTCGGGAACTGTTGTCAGCGTCTCGGGAAATGGAAATTTCGTAGGGACAGCAGGATCGCTCGATCTTGTAACAAATGGCAGAACAGGTGAAGTGACGGGCTTCTTCTCTCCGGGCTACTTCGCTGGAGCTGCAACTGCTGGCGGGTCGCTAACCGGCGGATATACATTCGGCAATTTAGGGGCTGGGAACTCCAACTTCGCTGGCGGCTTCACTGGCATTTCGGGTGGGTATGGCATCTATGCGGGCTCTGTTGCGACATCGAGCGGCGGTCCGGCTAGTCCGCTCTCGGGCATCAGTCCCACATCTCTAGGCCACGTGACCACTGTTGCTTTCGGTGTCCAGACTCCTGGTCGTGCATTGTCAGCAAGTTCAACCTTTTCTCTACCTACGCAACTGGGGAAGCTCTGGACGCTTGCGGATCCGGCAACAGCGCTTGTGTATTTAGCAAACCAGGCTTGCAAAGTAGCAGGCCACTAGGTGACTTCCATGCCTAAAGTCTTTGTTTATTCTTTAACACTTGCCCTCGCGATGTTCTTCGCCTTTTGGGAGCTTCGGTTGAAACGCCAGTTGACAGATAGTGCACTTACGCCAAACACTCGTCCAAGTGAATTCGGCGTGGTAAACGATCTTTCAGAGAGGATGAGCCGCGAGCGTGTGATAGCGGCTCTGCCCAGAGAGGCTCTCACGAAGCTTAGAACCGTCGTTGCTCTTAAATTCCTGTTCGTGGCCATCCTGATTGTGGAGGTGGTTGTCCTTCAAAGGCCCAAATGAGTTGCCCCAAAGAAAACTACCTTACCTCTTCCGGCGAACGCTATGCCTTGTACAACCAGTACTGGCGTGAACTTCATGGCTCCTCCGGGATTCAGTGTCAGTAATATCAGCGCTTACGGTACAGCTAACGGGCTGGTAGGAGCGCTGAGTGCAGTTAACCAATTTGGGTATTACGATTTCCAGCGCTATGTGACGGGACCGGGAGCCTTCAACTTCTATCCCGGTTACACACCGGTGGCCAACATCGCTGTGGGTGCTTATCTTCAGGGCGTTCCAGGCATGACCACATTGGAAGGAAGTGCTCTCAACCTCACTTATGCAACGCTCTTTTCTGCAAACGGAGCCACATCTCAGCAAGCGCAGTTTAGAAACCTCGGCTTTGCTCTGGCTTCTGGAAAGGCGACCTATACATGTCGATCGCATCCGTAGCTCGACTTTCACGCTTGTTTCTCGTGACCAAAGAGTACCCGATAAGCATGGAGATCCCCGTTGCAGATGTTCCTTTAGCGCGGCTCTTGCGCCATCGGTTTGGAGCGTTGCATCCCATGCGGATGCTGTTGCGTCGCTCCACGAACCTATTGATTGGAAAGCTATGAAAAGAAATGTGCCCAGACTAGCACTCGCTACGATCGTCGGCCTTGTCTCGTTGGTGCTCCCCATTCCAGGTATGCTTGGGGCCTCACTAGTATTTCGGCAGGGGATTGTAGGAGATCACGGAATAGCGTGGCTCGTGCTCTCTTATTGCTTAAACTTTGCTCTCTTCTTTGGAATAGCCTACGTCATCCTTGGATTCTTCTCAAGATTCGGTAATCTAAACTGAGACATCTCCAATTGTTAATGATGGGGCGGAACAGCCAAAGGTCGTATGTACAACAGTTGCCCCAAGTCAGGATCCAGCGCAGCAACTTGCTCAGGCTCTGGGGAAGACAGGTGTCTATACGCTAACCACGCCCGATCCATACGTCTGTTTTTTTGGAGCTGCGGCCATTGCAGCTACCGCAACCCATGTAGCGGCTCCGGCTGCGCGTCTTGCCGCTGCCTTCGCTCCCGTGTTGGCAAGTGGTACCCAAGGACTTTTGAATTTCTTCACGACGGACATGCAGTTGTATGGAGCGTCTAGCACGGCTGTAATTGGGAGTACGCTGGCTGCAGGCGCAACGGCCCTTGCCAATTACAATCCGTGTACACATAAATAAGGCGAATACGCAACACAGCTGTATCCGCAACAGACCCACAAAGGTTCCAATAATATGATTACGTTGCTCCGCGTAAAAGATTATGAAATGTTAGGTGATATCGAACTGCACCGGGATGATTGGCTCAGAATCCGTCAGATGGGTATGCTACATTTCATACTGAATGCGTGCGCTGCATCCTATGGAGGAAGAATTGGAGCGACGAGCTTAGTTCTTGCTGCTGCAGCTTGTAGCGAAACTCGCAGCCTTACTGCTTCAGCATGGATAGCATCTGCGTTCGGCCTTTGGTGTCTGAGCGCAAGTGCCGTCTATGCAACTAGTGCCTGGTATCGTTTGGAGCGGAGGTTTGGTCCTCAGAGTGAAGGTTGACCTTAGTATTCACTCCAGAAATAGTGACAGTCATCGCTCCGCTCGCGACCGGTGGTCGCGGCGGCCCGGAGGAGTTCAACTTCTCCAGCACGACTAACCCACTTGTGGTGGGGTGTCCTCGTGCTTGGAGTCGATTTGACAGCGGTACCAAAGGCGTTGTGGGGATGTGTCGTGCTGTTTACTTTTCCCGCGACTGCACTGTGAGTAGTATGCGGTGCCATGTTGGAGCATCCTGCAGCTTTGCGCAGAAGACGAAACACTAGCCCCAAGTAAGGATGTGCCTGTTGGCATCGATATGGCACTGTCCAGGATGCGCTAACACTTGGACTCAGGCGAATAAGGGTGTTCAATATGAAACACTTGGAACAGTGGCAGCGTATGCTGCCGCTCCCCTACTCGGTGAGGCTGCAACGACAAGCGCGGGAGATGCTCTCTTGCTAGGACAACTGGCCTTTTGAATCAAAACAATGTAATTAGAATAGGTTGGGGTTGGTATGGAGCGAACATCGTGGATGGCATAGTGGGTAAAGGGAGCGAAGTATTTCGGGTCGTAGTGGGCTGCCCTTCCTGCTTTATTCATTGGCACTTCTGGCCATAGGCCATACAGCAAGCCGGAGAACATCATGCCAATCGCTTTGTCACTCGCAGTAGTGACTCTTATGGGCATTCTGCCACTATTTCGTTGGTTCACTAACATTAGCAGGCGTAGAAATCATCTGAATGCTCGCGAGATTGCGGATTTAATTCAAGACTACATCGACGGGACCGGGGGGGTATGGGATTGGGATGAATTTCTATCCATTCCGATTTCAGATTCAAGGCTTGAGGAAATCAGATTACGATGCAGTGAGCTAACATCATCTGCCCCTGCCTCAGTTGATAAACGAGAAGAATTGATCCACATCATCCACGCCCTGAGAGAGACCGACTCTTGCCCCAGGTAGTGGGACGCCGACGATATCCGCGACGGGTTGCAAAGTTGCCGCAACGGCAGCGGGAGCGAGTGCCGGTGCGCTAATAGGAGGAGGTGTCGGTGGAGTAGTGGGAGGTTGCAGGCGGGGCTGGGGGGGACATTAGTTGCTCCTGGTGTGGGTACCGTTGGAGGTAGTGTAGCTGGAGCAGAAGGCGGAGCCACAGCAGGCGCTTGGGCTGGAGGCGCATTAGGCGGTCTACTTGGCAATGCACTTGGCAACGTAATGTGCTCAAGTAGTGCGAGTACCGGTAGCAGTGGCGGTCCGCAAAGTCCCGAATGGAAGCAGGAAGTATCGCAAGCACGTAACTACTGCTCAGAGTTGATGACCAACCCTGGCCGGGCCCCAAATGTTTGGGGCGGCAGCTTCGATAGATGTGTACGCGGTCAGGTCTCGCAGGCATGCGGCGGAAACCGAGTTGACTAGGGAGAATTGGCTATGAGTTCTGAGCTAGAAGAGTCTATCGCGAAAGCCAAAAAGATGGCACGGAATCAGAATGTACCGGAAGCTATGGTCTTAGCGAACGAATTGCTAACAAAGCATCCAGATGAGATGGAGATTTGGATGCTACGTGGCTATTTGCACGAGCTGAAGGAGGAGTATGAGCAAGCCAAAGCCGACCTCACGCGCGCAATCGAGCTAAACGGGCTTGAGCCTCATCTCTTTTACAGTCGAGGCCGGTTTGCTTACCAACTCGACCAACTACACGAGGCGGCTCAGGATTTCAGCAAGGGCCTAGACCTATGCGACTTGCACAAAAATCAGTACTACCGAGACGAACTGCTTTTTTGGCGAGCCGCAACGCTTCTAAAACTTGGAAACAAGCAAGGCTCGTTGCAGGACTTGGAAAAGCTTCCTGACGACTTTAGTTCGTGGACTGATCGTCCACAGTCAAAGCAAGACTTAGTAGCCGCTTGTCAGTAATGTTCCAGCGGGCCGTCCTTCGGGGCGGCCTTGCTGCGTCTGGGCTTGTCCATCTAGGAGCTATGGCGACCGGGAGAAAGAGCACGCTGCTACGCATCGGGAGTAGGGTGACACGTCACCCCCGATAAACTCGTGTTCCATGCTGCAAGATTAGCGCCAAGATTTGTATTTTGGGTGCAATACTTGGGCACTCCAACTGAGGGAAATTTTGGGTCATGCTAAGGTCTCGGCTTTTCACCATTCTAGCGGCAACGGTTCTGGGTCAGATGCATGTATCTAGCAAGATCGTTCAGCCTGTTCTAAGCACGAGGGCCGGTCACATCCTTACCCTCGGCGGCCTGCAATTCAGAGATCTCAACCACAACGGCCACCTTGATGCGTATGAAGATTGGCGGCTCACCCCTCAGGCCCGCTCGGCCGATCTGCTGAGACGGTTGAGCCTAGACGAGACGGCCGGACTGCTGGTCCATGGAACTCTACAGGATGCCGGTTTTGATCGTCCGGTAGACCCTGTAGCGTCGTCCCATGCGAAAGCCGCTTACGACCTCAACCGGGCACGGCAGTGGATTGTGGCACAGCACGTCAACAGCTTCGTGACTCGGCTAGAGGGCACAGCCCCGGAGAGGGCGGCAGCGAACAATCAGATCCAGGAGATCGCAGAGGCCTCGGCCTTCGGCATCCCGGTTACGATCTCCTCGGACCCGAAAGAGCATGATGTTCACCAAATGCAGTACGAAAGCAAGCAGAACCATGCCTTTTCCCTTTGGCCTGAAACCGCCGGTCTGGCCGCAATCGGAGACCCGGAGCTAACCCGGCGCTTCGGCGACGTGGTGCGCCGCGAGTACATGGCGGTCGGTATACGTGAGTCGCTTGCGCCGCAGGCGGATCTCGCGACGGAGCCGCGCTGGACGCGAACCGCCACCACCTTCGGCGAGAATGCCGCGCTGGCTTCGCGCATGGTTCAAGCCTATGTGACGGGTGTGCAAGGCGGAACGAATGGATTGCGTACGAACAGCGTCATCTCCGTCGTGAAGCACTGGGCCGGGTACGGTGCCGCGAAAGACGGTTGGGACAGTCACAACTTCTACGGCCGCTTCTCGAGTTTTGAGCCGGGTAACTTCGCTTATCATCTCGAGCCGTACCGAGGTGCGTTCCAGGCCCACGTGGGCGGCGTCATGCCGAGCTACTCCGTACTAGAAGGCGTGACGCTGGGCGGCAAGCCGGTGGAACAAGTCGGCGCAGGATTTAACCACCAACTGCTGGGAGACGTGCTGCGCGGCCAGTACCACTTCGGCGGTGTTGTGCTGAGCGATTGGCTGATCACCCGTGATTGCCCGGAGATTTGTCGTGACGGTGTGCCCAATGGTTCCAAGCCAGCACTGAGAGATGTCGGTATGCCTTGGGGCGTGGAACGACTCACCAGAGCGGAGCGATTTGCGAAGGCTATTAACGCCGGCGTCGATCAAATCGGCGGAACGGAGGAGTCGGAGCTGATCGTCGAGGATGTTCATAGTGGCTTGATCTCTGAAGCACGAGTGCGGGAGGCGGCTGGCCGGGTTCTGCTACAGAAGTTTCAGCTTGGTCTCTTCGAGAATCCCTATGTCGATGAACAAGAGGCTGGCAAGGTCGCCGGTAGCGCCGAGTTCGTCCGCGAAGGGCAAGCCGCCCAGGCTAGAGCGGTCGTGTTGCTCGAAAATAAAGCTATTGGATCTACCCATCGAGCTTTACTGCCGATTCGCACACCAAAATGTAAGGTTTACGTCTATGGTGTCGCACCTGCAGCCGCAGAGGCGGCGGGCTTTGTTGTGGTGAGCGACCCCAAGCAGGCGGAGATCGCCATCGTACGTGCGCCGGCACCCTACGGCAGTGAGCACCCGAACTTCTTCTTTGGCTCGCGTCAGCACGAGGGACGGCTTGATTTCAGAAGTACCGATGCGGCATATGCCGAGCTGTTACGTGTGAGCTCCATCGTCCCCACCGTATTCGTAACCACATTGGAACGGCCTCTCATTCTGACCAACGTCAAACCATACGCAACAGCTCTGTTGGGAGACTTTGGCATCACTGATGGGCCAATGCTCGCTCTCATCACCGGAAGAACATCACCTGGAGGACGTCTGCCTTTTGAGTTGCCGTCCTCGGTAGAAGCAGTTCGCCATCAGAAGAGCGATCTCCCGCACGACTCGATAGCTCCCCTTTATCCTTTCGGGTATGGGCTACAGTACGCAAGCGGGGCACCCACAGCTGAACGGAAGTAACCATAACCTTCGTGCCGGTAGGCAGGACGGTTCACTACCAGGTGCTGTATTTAGTTCCATCAAGCGCTGTGCCGGTGCTTTTGGAATACACGTCGAAGACGCCTTGGCCACCGAAGCTGTCGGAATCGGGTTCGTCCTGGTTGGAGCGCAGCCCCCACTCCTTATTCTTGGTCATCGGGTCGGTCGGGATGGAGCGTAGGAAACGGTAATGTTTGTCCTGGATGTCGACCCCATTCACAAGCGTGTCTAAATCGGGAGGATAGTTCTGCGAATCAGCCTTGGTCTGGATGCCGCCAAGGTCCGCCCTATCCTTGTACTCATCGATACCCCGCCGAATCGCCCAGAGATCCGCCCGCAACTCACGCTCTTTTGTTCGCTTCACCTGGAAGCGCACCAGCGGAACGGCCGCCGTAGAGAGTAAGGCCACGATGGTGATCACGATGATGAGTTCTACCAAAGTGAGGCCGGCATCAGACCGCGCGTATGCGAGAGCTATATTGCATTGAGCATCCCGGCCAGCCATCGATGGGCTGCATCGTTGTTTAGAGAACATGTCCGTAATCTTATGAACAATGCCACCAAGGTCTGCTAGCGACAACATGCTTAGTAAGCAGGTCATAATTCTCTGAGTTGCTGAATCTACGCTCGACTTTACTGCCGCTAACGCTCTATTTGATCGGATTGTTCGGGCGTTGGCCTCCCGCCTCCATTGTGCGGCGATGCTGGCCTCTAAATAATCAGGCTATGCCCACAAGCTCAAGGCGCATACAAAACCGTGCCTAGTTGTGGGCATATGCTAGTCCGGCTGGTAAGGATCAACCTGAACGTCCCTCAAACCGGTTCTTTTGAATATAGATTTGGGTCTTAAATCTATTTGGGTCTTAAATCTATCTGTACACCTAAAGTCGGTAGATGGCGGAGAGTGAGGGATTCGAACCCCCGATAGCCTTGCGACTATGTCTGATTTCGAGTCAGGTGCATTCAACCGGGCTCTGCCAACTCTCCATGCCGTGGACAACTTCGCTCCGCAGGCTGTCTAGCTTCATAGCGGGGTTTTCAAATACGTAAGATGCTGCCCCGACTTCGACGATTTTACTGGTGAAAGCAGGCCTGTTGCAATGCCATGGTCCATGTAAATGCGTAGCAACCCGCGTTCAACGTGCATCTGGCGTTCTCTAGACTCACCGCGCAGGCCGGTCCGCTGTCAATGAACAGACGCCCAAACTTTGCCGACATGATCGTGTTGCTCGCTGAGACGCATGGCGTGCTGAAAGTCCGGTCTAGTTGTGTCCTCCCAACATATCCTCCTCAGCGCGGCACCGTGCAGCGGAGTGTTGTACTGATAGACGCAAAGCCAAGCAGGATGCGCCCTCACCTGCGCCGAACAGTTTAGTTGCGTCGGGTGCGTACCGTCTCCGTGGCTTGGGCCACACCATTCAACGGAATAGCGGGAATCTCAACATCGTCGGCCGGCTTGATGCCAAGCTTTTTGCGCAACTCCGCATCAATGCGAGCGAAGATGTCCTTGTTTTCTTTGAGGTAGTTGCGAACATTTTCGCGACCCTGCCCAATGCGTTCGCCGGAGTAGCTGTACCAGGCACCTGATTTTTCTACGATGTTGTTCAGCACCGCCAAATCAAGGGTGTCCCCTTCACGCGAGATACCCTCGCCGTACAGAATGTCGAACTCGGCGTCGCGGAACGGTGCGGCCACCTTGTTCTTGACGATTTTCACCTTGGTGCGCGATCCCACAACCACGTCGCCATCTTTCACTGCGCCAATGCGGCGAATGTCGATGCGCACGGAGGAGTAAAACTTCAGCGCCCGGCCCCCCGTCGTCGTCTCCGGATTCCCAAACATTACGCCGATCTTCTCGCGAATTTGATTGATGAAGATCAGGCAGGTACGGGACTTGGAAACTGTGCCAGTCAGTTTGCGCAAGGCTTGCGACATTAGGCGCGCCTGCAGTCCCACATGCGAATCACCCATTTCTCCGTCGAGTTCGGCCTTGGGCACGAGCGCAGCCACGGAATCGATGACCAGGATGTCCACAGCACCCGATTTCACCAAGGCCTCGGTAATTTCCAGCGCTTGCTCACCGTAATCCGGCTGCGAGATCAGCAAATTATCCGTGTCCACGCCAAGCTTCTTCGCGTAAAGCGGATCGAGCGCATGCTCGGCGTCAACGAAAGCAGCCAGACCGCCCATACGCTGCGCCTCAGCGATGATCTGCAGCGTGATGGTCGTTTTACCCGAGCTCTCCGGGCCAAAGATCTCGATGACGCGTCCACGAGGCACGCCACCCACACCCAGCGCCGCGTCGAAAGAGATCGACCCCGTCCCGATTACCGAGATCGGAACGATCGCCTCTTTTGCACCGAGCCGCATGACCGAACCCTTGCCAAACTGCTTTTCCAACTGCGAAAGGGCTGCTTCGATCGCCTTGCTACGGTCATCTGCCACGGTGTGTCTCCTGGTGGGGTCGTTACAAGCCTGAGTCTAGCATCGGGTGCCGTCCAAAGGCAAAGGAAAGGCGAAGAGAACTGTGACTAAGCCGTACCACTTTCCGGGTATTTTCGTACTTTTTCGGCAGCCGTTTCGGTGGTCATTTATGTGGGGGAGGGCGGCCCGCAAAGAAGCAGACCCCTACGGGATGACAGCAAGGCGGGTTGTAGGCTTAGCGCTTCAGCAGGTCCACCGGCTCATGCACATTCTGAATTCGGAATAGGCTCGCGAGCGCCGGATGCCTCGCCGCCAAGGCGCGATACATCTCCCATGCCACCAAACGGTAGCTGAAGTGGCCCGCAATACCGGAACGCAGCTCCGAAATATACAGGGCTTCAGCGAAATCCATCTTGAACATGGCACGGCAGCGGGTCCCGAGCGGCAGCAGGTACTGCGCGCTCTCGGCGGCCTCCGCAGCGCCGCTGTTCTGCACCTGCCGGTAAGCCGCAAAGGCTGCCGTCATCGCATCACGGTAAAGCCCGTCGAGACCGGCCTCCGCCAATGAGGGCTGGCCCGGGCAGACCGGATCCTCATAGCCATGGAGATCGCTGAACTGCTGGATCAGCTGCACGCAACGACGATGCCGGTGCATGTCGCGGAAGCCGCCAATATCCATCAGTATGTCGAAGCGAAAGCCGTCGCCACTCTTGAAACCGCGCAGCAATTCGTCGTGGCGTCCGCGATGCCGCGCGCCCAGCGAGATCAGCTCGTTGCGCCTGGCCTCCGTTAAAGCGCCCACCGCACCCCGGAGTTGCCGGTAGGAGTAGTGGCAGTGTGGATAGAGCAGTGAGGTGGCGATCTCCACCTCAAGATCCTCATCGTCATCCAGTAGGTCCACAAGCGGGGCGGGATAGATTGCAGCGCTGCCCATCAGCTCGCGTGCCGCCTGATCGAGCTCCGTGCAGCTACGCTTCAGGTAGTCGTTGGGCTCGGCGTACTTCACCAAGGTCGGAGCGGTGCGCACCGCAGGGAGAAAGCCGTTGAGAATCTCCGCCGTGGCCTCGGGATCGACGGCACCCTCCCCCGCGAGCTCTTCCAGCCGCTCGCGTTGCAGGTTCCAAGCCGGGCTGCGCGCCGCTTCGCGAAGCTTGCCCCCAAGCTCGCGAATTTCGGCAAACGGACTTGAGAGCAGCCGTGAGACCTGATTCTCCAATGTGCGTGCATTCACAATCTGCCCGAGCGACGTGTTGGTCGCCAGCGGCAACAGGTAACGTGCGGCGTCAAAGGCGCGGGCACGCAGCGTGCGCTCATATCCGTCTGCCTTCATCGCCTCAGGACGCGGCAGGGTGCGCCGCAGCGCCTCCACCATGCCTTCGCCGAGCTGCTCATACGCCGTAAACAGAGACGCGATCGCCGTGTCGTAGCTGGCACGGGTCTTCCCTTCGAGCGCCGGGGTGTACCAACCGGAACGGCGGAAGTCCTGGTACCGCGTCGACCGCTCCTGCCCATCCCAGCGCGTCTCATCCACCAGCGCGATGGCGGCCAGGAGGCTGAGCCGCTCCACGGCCATCGGCACATGCGCGAGATCGGCAATTGACCGGTGGCCGTATTGGAAGTAAAACGTGTCCAAGAACTGCTCGGCTCGTTGCGTACTGATCTCCGCCAGCGACTCCCGCAGTGTCAACGCCGAGCGCGAGTACTTGGCCATCGCATAGGCCAGCACCTCCGGCTCGGCACCATGGATGGCGTACACATCGGTGCCGGGTACGGCGTTTTCAGGGTCCGGGTGCCCATGAGGATCCGAGCCCTTCAGAGCGGCTCTTTCCGAAGTTTCTGCTGCGGGTACAGGGGCGGTCTCGGCGAAAAGCGGGCTCATAGAGCCCTGAGTATATCGGGGCGTCGTTTTCCCTGTCGTGTGACTTTATACTCAGCTAACAAAGCCAATAAACACAGGAGTTTGCCCGCTATGTCCGAAACCGTGACACGCACCGCCCTGGTTACCGGCGCCTCCCAAGGCATTGGCCGCGCCATTGCGCTGGGCTTGGCGAGGGCCGGTCACCCCGTCGCCCTGGCGGCCCGCAATGAGGCCAAACTCGCCGAGGTGAAGGCCGAAATTGAGGCCGCGGGCGGCATCGCTGAAAGCTTTGTTCTGGATGTTGCCAGCGAGGATTCGATCAAAGCGGGGGCCAAGGCTGCCGTGGCGCGCTTCGGCACCATACACATTCTCGTCAACAACGCCGGTATTACGCGCGATACGCTCTCCCTGCGCATGAAGGCTGCCGACTTTGAGGAGGTGCTTCGGGCCAATCTTACCGGCGCGTTTCTTCTCACCCAGGCGCTGCTGCAGCCCATGATGAAGGCGCGCTGGGGACGCATCCTCAACATCGCCTCCGTGGTCGGGGAGACCGGTGCGGCCGGCCAGGCAAACTATGCCGCCTCCAAGGCCGGGATGATCGGGCTGACCAAATCGCTGGCCCGCGAGTTCGCCTCGCGCGGCATCACCGCCAACGCCATCGCACCGGGCTTCATCCAGACCGCCATGACCGACGCCCTCACGGATGCCCAGAAGGCCGGCATCCTCGCCCTGATTCCATTGGCGCGATATGGCTCAGTGGAGGACGTGGCCGACGCTGCCGTCTACCTGGCCTCCGAGGCAGCGGGCTACATCACCGGCCACACCCTGGATGTCAACGGCGGCATGTACATGGGTTGATTCATTTTCCTGAAGCGGGACGAAGTTACGGTTTTCTCGGCATTTTGCCTCGGGTTCACGAGATTTGCCGGGTGTCGCTGGGTGCACGAATCTCGGCTGGTACAAAGAATCGCGATTCTGTACAACTTGGCCCTTGCAGGTCGCGTTTCGGCTCGTTACTCTCCGGCTAATGGCAAATATGCATGCAGCTCTGCCGTCCCTTCCGGCTGCTCCGCCGCAACCGACGCCGATCAACATTGGCACCACGATCCGCGAGTTCCGCTTGGGCCGGGGAATGTCGCAGGGCGATATCGAAAAGCGTACTGGGCTGCTGCGGTGCTACCTTTCCCGCGTCGAGAATGGCCACACGATTCCCTCGCTCGAGACACTGCAAAAGATTGCCGGGGCCCTTGAACTGCCGCTCAGTCAGTTCTTCGCCGACGAGCCCGTGCGCGATATGCCGGGCGTCAGCCTGACAGAGCCGGAGATCCATTTCCTGACAGAGATCCAACGCTATTCCGCCAACCTGGGCGACGGCGACCGTCGGCTGCTGCTTGCGATGGTGCGCAAATTTGCCGCCACCGCCGGCGGAGCGATGGACTAAACCACATCACATCGAGCGGGAAAGCGTCGCCTCGACCGAGGGCCGAAGCCGCAGCGAAGCAACTCCTATTTCCTTTCCGGGGCACGGACCTGGCCTCGACGAAAAGGACTGGCGTACAGCGACGCTTACCGGCTCAGCGCAGAGAGGGCAAAGCTGCCCAGGGCGTGTCCCATCAGGCCCAGCAACCCCGCCGCTATGGCAAACACGAGCACCTGCCGTGCGCGATAGCTGGATCTCCCTGAGGTCATTCGCGGAAAAAGGGGCAAACCCAGCGCCAGGCCGCACAGAAATCCGCCGATGTGGGCGCTGTTGTCGATTCGCGGCAGCATCCCCGGGTCGAGATGCAGACGTTGCAGATGCTGTGGAGAAAAGCCGGGCAGCACCCCTGGTGCCATCCCAATGGCCAGATTGGCCGCCGCAAAGAAGATTACCTGGCGGCGCAGGCTGCGCAGCTCCTCCCAAGGCATGGCCAGCTTGCGATTGGAGAGCAGCACAATCAAAATGCCGGCAATCCCGAAGATGGCTCCGGAGGCACCCGCGACCACGCTCAACTGTCCGGTAAACACACTCACCGCCAGCGATTGCAGCATGCCGGCGGCTCCCGTGAGCAGGTAGACGACCACCAGTCCCGGCCGGCCCAGCAGCGGCTCACCAAAGAGCCCCAGGTTCCACAGGCACCACATGTTCAAGGCCAAGTGGAGCACAGTGACATGCACAAAGGTCGAAGTCACCAAGCGCCACCACTCGCCGTACAGCAGGATCCGCAAAGGGATGCTGCTGCCAAAGAACACGAGCACATTCTGGTCAAAGGGAGCCGTCAGCAGTGAGCTATACGCGTGCTGCCGCAATAGCTGCGGCACCGGACCAAAGCGGAACATGGCGGCAAAGACGAGGAGATTGATCCCAATCAGCAGATACGTTGCAGGGTAGGCCAGCAACGAGGGCGGACGCTCGCGGCGGCGAGGCGACGGGGATGCCGAAGGGAGAAGATTCCCTTCCGGCGTAAACACCGGAGCGGTGGCAGCCAAACCCGAGGCAGACAGGGTCAGGGAAGCCGAAGGAGATACGTAGTCCATGGGAGGGAGTTCGGCGGTCAGCTTCTAGTTTACAACCAGCGAGCTTACAACCAGTAAAGCTCACAAACCGGCACGTAGCTTTCAGGCGGCTTGCTTCTTTAAGCGGTCATCGGCTTCGCGATGCGACTTTTCACGAAGCAGGTCCGAGACCATCCCCGGTACCGGGGTGGCAATGGCGACCAGAATCCACAGCAGCATCGAAACAAACACACCCAGGATCGCCACAGCCTGCAGACTCAAGGTGATGCCGGCGGCAATGTGCGAGTGCGACAGACTCGCCTCCGGCAGCAGATGCACATGAACGCTGACCAAATGGTTCAAAGTCCGTAAGCGGTGCAACACCACTGCGGCCAGCAGAAACGCGGCACAGGAGAGGGTCGTCGCGGCGAACAGGAGCATATCCACGGTACGGTGCAGATGTTGCCGTCCGCGGCAATGCGCACACTCCCGCAGATGATCTTCGTAATCGCCACGCAGATGCGGCGAGATACCGGAGATGTCGTAGCGCCACCCGGAAAGAATCGCGCCGACGACGTGGTCTGTGCACGTTGTGTGACGATGCAGGCCGGATTGAAGGGGGTAGGTCGCCATCAGCTTGGTTTACGCTCTATTGATTCTACCGTATCCCATTTGGATTCAGAGAGATTTGACCCCAGGGAACCCCCGAGACCCTCCCTCAAGGACAATCCAGGCCCGGGTCTAGAGGCCGATTGCGGACAGATTTACAGGCAAATCGACGCGAGCGGTGTCTCCTGCCCGGCCAGCAAAATACGATTGCCCAGCAAGGAAAGGCGGTCCCCGATCGCCTGCTCGGCGGCAAAGCGCGCCAGGTCGGGAAGATTGTTCTGCTCGGAAAGATGGCCGAGCACGATGGTGTGCGCACCGCCATCGTAGTCGCGGGTGAGAAATTCGGCAGTGGCCGCGTTCGACAGATGGCCCACCCGGGAGAGCACACGCTGCTTTACCGACCACGGGTACGGCCCGTCCTTGAGCATCTCGAGGTCGTGATTTGACTCCAGCAGCAACACATCCACCTCGCGCAGGGCGAGCTTCACGTTGGGCGGGACATAGCCCAAATCGGTGACCACCGCCATACGCAGGCTCTCCGTCCGCGCGTGGAAGACGAAGCCGCACGGGTCAGCCGCATCGTGCGGGACGGTGAACGGATTGATGTCCATGGCACCGATCGAAAACCGCTGCCCGGCCTGAAAATACTCCACGGCTGGCAGAAAGGCAGGGTCTACCCTGGCGGCGGGCTTGGTCTCTTCCGGCTCGCAGGGCTCCGGATCCTCCCCGGCAGCGACCGCAGCTACATCGCTCACATGTTCCTGATCGCCCGCCTGTTCCTGCAATACCGGGGCGTCCTTCCCGGCATCGCCTGGCCGCCACAGGTGGGCCGGAAGTTTGTCGCCGGTGCTTACAAAGGTCTCCCCATTGCGCTCCGCGCGCTCGCGCTGCAGTTTTTCGAGCCACTGCGCATAGCTCATCGTTTTGCGTGGCGTCATCGCGCGCACCCAGGCGCGATGGGTCGCTTCGGTAAAGAAGACCGGAATGCGGAATCGGCGCGCCAGCACCGCCAGCCCGGCCACATGGTCCAGGTGCTCATGCGTGATCAGGATGGCGCTGATGTCCGCCGGATCCTCGCCCGTGACCGCCATGCGCCGCAGCAGTTCCCTGCAGGAGAGCCCGGCGTCGACCAGGAGCGTGGTTCCGCCCCCTGACACAATGGTGGCATTGCCCTTCGATCCCGAGGCTAGTACCGTCATCCGCACGCCTAAAGCATACGCCAGAGCCGTACACCCGCACTAGAGGGAAAAGACGGGAAAACCGGCAAGACTCCCTAACTTGCAAGCTGGCGGCGGGTCAGGCCCGATCGCGAAGCGGGGCCAGGAAGTTCACCACGGACCGCATCACCGTCTCGTTCCGCTGGTTGTACACCGTGGTCCGGGACTGCACGACCCCAAACGCCGGCCGCGACTTGGATGGGCGCACGGTGAGGATCTCGGACTCCGTGCGCAATGCATCGCCGGGCCGTACGGGGTGGTTCCAACGCATCTCCTCCACCCCCGCGCCGATGATGCCCCCGGCGATGTGCAAGGACTCCACGCGCAACCGCATCACAATGGCAGCAGTCAGCCAGCCGGAGGCTGCCAGGCCCTTAAAGAAGGAGCTCTCCCCGGCCGCCTCGTCAAGGTGAAACGGCTGCGGGTCGTAGCGCTCTGCAAACTCTTTGATCTCCTCGGCGGTCACCCGGTAGCTCCGCTCGGAGTTGATCCGCATTCCAGGGCGCAGGTCCTCAAAATAAAGCTCTGTCGGCAAACGTCTCTCCTTCATCCCGAATGGCCATCCCGAGCGGCCATCCCTCCCCTGGCTCCGCCACTGGGTTTGGTATATCGGCAAGTGTATCCGCAAAGCGCCGGGTCTCGCTTGGAGGCACCCCGCATTTCCGGCGGTGGTTCCCGCGCGATGGATTACCCTCGGAGGGATGACGACCAGACTTCTTTTCACGGCCATCCTGCTTTGGGTGGCCCCGGCCCTTGCCGGCGCCCAAAGCCCGGTGGACACCGCCAGCCAGAGTCCCATGGGCGACGAGGTGCATCACGCGGAGAAGGCCGCCACACCCTCCACGGCGCTGAAGATCACGGTTCCAGGGCATCCGGCCCTGACCCTCTCCCTTCCCGATCTCGAAGCCCTGCCCCAAACGGCGGTCGCCGTCTTTAATGCCCACACCAAGGCCAATGAGACCTATGCCGGCCCTCTGGTAGCCGACATCCTGGCCAAGGCCGGCATGGTTCTCAGCGAGGCCACGCAGCATCAGTTTCTGGACTCCTACGTGCTCGCCTCAGGGACGGATGGATACTTTGTCGTCTTCTCGGGCGCGGAGTTGCAGCCCGGCCTCCACAAAACGCAGGCCATTGTCGCCATCACGCAATCCGGCAAGCCCTTGGCACGCACCGGAGCCTTTCAGCTGATTGAACCCGCCGATACCAAGCCCGCGCGCTGGGTACGCAACCTGAAAGCGCTATCCGTGGAACCGGTCAAGGCAGCCACACCCTAACCCGGCTAGTGGTCATGGCTGTGTAGCCTCTAGAACCGCAACGGCGCGCGCAGCACCCCAAAACTTCCTACCCAGCGTGACACCCCGCCCAGCAGGCTCCCGCCTGCGAGGGGAAGCTCCGCCTGCATCACCGGCCCGGAACCCTGGGCACCGTCGACTGCCGTGCGCAGCTTGCGGGCCAGCGCGAGATCAAAGCCCTCACTCACCCATACCCGGCTGCCCTCGCGGCGCAGCAGGATGTCCCCTTCGCTCGTGGAGTACACCCGCTCATCGTCAGTCATCCCGGCGGTCTCGTCACTCGGACGGCGTTTCAGGCCGTCGTATTGACGCGGCAGCTCCTCCTCGAACACGTGGAAAAAGCTGCGGGCGGAGTCATCGTTGCGCCAGCGCGATTCATACAGCAGCGCGAGCGAGGCGGTCGTTCCCTTCTGCACTGGAGTTGCATCCCGGCGCTGCGCCGCATAGTAGATCCCGCCATCCCAGTTCGGCGCGAGCGCCTCGGCCAGCGGCTTGCCACCAAACAGCTCGGCGGTCATCCGCACGTCCAACTCGCCCATGACGCCCACGTCGTATGGATCGTAACCGGCGGCGGCAAGCAGCGGATGAAGATCCGGCAGCAGCAATACGGGGACAGGTTTATGCGCCAGGTATGCCTCGGGGTGCAGGATCAGCGAGCTGGCATTGGGAGGCGCTTCGAGCACACCCGCAAATGCCTGCCGCGTGCCGCCCTTCATCAGCACAGCCTGCTCGAACAACAGCCCGCTCTGGTACGGAAACAGCAGACTCTGCTGCAACACTAGCGGTGCCCGCGCCAGCACGGGCGAGTCACCCATGTCGGACGAATTGCCGGCGAGCATCCCTGCCATACCCGGCATGTCTTTGAGGGTCTTGCCTGCCGGCCGCAGCATGTAATCGGCGAAGCTCACCATCGCCTGGCCCTCAAGCACGGCATCGCGGGCGGTATCGTCCTCGTCGGTCTGGATGTGCCGCGTGTCCTCCGCGACGGTCTTGGCCGTACCTTCCGGCTCGGTGTCCTCCCAGTGCTTGAGGTCGACCTTCTGGTCCTGCAGTGCATGGGTCAACTCGTGCGCCATCACCGGCTTCTGCTCGTCGACGGGCACCCAGTCGAGCAGGTTCATCGTCTTCGACTTGTTGTCGTAGAAGCCTGCGATTTGTTCCGTCAATAGGCTCAACAGAAACGGCCGCAGCTGAAAGTCCCGGTCGAGCAGGCCGAATTTCTTGAGCACAAGTTCGCTCTGCTCCATCTTTTTGTTGCCTTTGTCCTCATCGAAACGCTTACGCAGCTGCTTGTTGATGTCCTCGCGAGAGATAAAGACCTTTTTCACAGGATGCTCGATGGGCAGCCCGGTATCCTTACTGGCAAAGCGGAAGATCTCATCCGCATCGGCGAACAGCTTGTCCTCTTCCGCCTTGGTCAAGCGCTTCTCCGGCGGATGGACGGCAAGCGAGGTCTGTCCGGATTCGAGTTGCGGCGGCGTGACGCCCGGCTTGGCAGGCGAGGGCTGGCCAGCCGGCACACCCTTTTCATTGCCTCCGGGCGTGTCCGTGCCGGGCGTGTTGGGCACCGGCTGCTCCGGGGAGGTCGCCTGCGCTCCGGCCATCGTGCACCCAGCACTCAAAATCAAAGCCGCAACCCAAGACCTACATCCAACCCGCACCCAAAACCTCCAGACCCTGCTCTTAATCAGTGTACGCAGGGAGACGCCTGAAAGCCGCGAACCTTCCCGTATCGAAGGTTGGATACCCGCTATTGCCCAAAGCCGAGACTTCTGAAGTGGCGGGATTCAGCCCCGCCGAAGCTCAGATTTACTCTTTTGGCTTTAACGGCTTGTCTTTTGGCTTAACGACTGAGGGAGTGCTGAGGGGTACAAGCAGGCCATTCTTTAGAATGGGAGACAGGTCTCTACCATGGCTATCCCTGAACACAATGAACTGGCTTCCCTTCTCCATCACGTCGCCTTCGCGCAGGCCAGCAACCGTGCCTTCCTCCGCGTTACCGGCTCGGATGCGACGCGCTGGCTCAACGGGATGGTCACCAATGCCGCCGCTACCCTCCTGCCCGGCGAAGGGAATTACAACTTCCTGCTGAACGCACAGGGCCGCATCCAGGGCGACTGTTTGCTCTTCCGCGAAGCCCACCCTCCCGAGCCCGCCGCCTTTCTCTTAGCGACAGACGGCGCTCAGATCGAAGCCATCACGGGGCATCTCGACCGTTACATCATCATGGACGACGTCGAGCTGAGCCCCGCCTTCGCGGACGAGTCAGACATTATGCTGCTCGGCCCCGAAGCGCCGCAAGCGCTCGCCAGGCTTCACCTGCCGGCACTCGATCCCTCCCACCTCGCCTTGGCCGACACACCCCACGGCGCGGTGCTGGTGCTGGCCTCCCCCGGAGCGCTCGTGCCGCGCTATGAGCTGCGGGCCCCCGCCGCAACCCTTGCCGCTCTATGCACCGACCTGCAAAATGCAGACATTCCGGAGGTCGGCCCGGAGATCCTCGAGGGGCTCCGCCTTCTCGAAGGCACACCCCGTTTCGGCACCGATATCCGCGATCGCGAGCTGCCCCAGGAGACCGCCCAGGCCCACGCACTGCACTTCGCGAAGGGCTGCTATCTCGGCCAGGAGATTGTTGAGCGCATCCACTCTCGCGGCCAGGTGCATCGTACTTTCACCGTCTTTACGCTTGAGGGTTCGCTGCCTTCCCTGCCTGCCACGCTCCAGGTCAATGGCAAGCCCGCCGGCGAGCTCACCAGCGCAGCCGCGGTCGCACTCGAGAACGGCCCGGCACTGCTGGCCCTGGGTTACTGCCGGCGCGAGGCGCTCGACACGCATGCCACTCTCACCTACCCCGGCGGTACCGCAATGGCGCGTGTGCTCCTGAAACCTAAGGCACCATAATTCCGTGCGACCTAACTCAGGCCGGTAGCGCACCTTTGCTTGTTTGCTGTCATTCCCCGCAGCGAATCTGTACTCGTATGCGCCGCAAAATCCCGTAAACCTACTTGCTTCCCCACTTCCTTGCACAAAACGGCGGGTTGGCCGGCAAGATACACAGGCAGCAACACAGCTTCAGAACAGGTCCATCGCAAACCGGGGCTGCCGCATCCTATCTGCCGGATTGGTGAAAAGAAAACTCGATGCCTGATACCCCAACCTTTGTCGTCAACGACCGCCGCAAGTTCACCTCGGAAGGCGAGCTGCGCCACGATTCACCCCCAGCGCCGGCCAGCGGGGCCGCTCCGAGCACCGCCTCTGCGCCCCATGAGCCTCATGGGGCTTCCGACACCTCCTCCGGGCCGCAACTCGTCGCGGCCGGTGCCTCCACCGAGCTGGCCGACCTGCCGGAGTCCTCCGCATTCGCGGCAACCGGCGAGACTGAAGCCGTGCGGGAACCCCGGGGACCCTTGGAATCCTCTGAGGAGCCTGAAACCTTTGCCGACGATGGCTCCTTACCCCCCGGCCCCACCGATGAGCAAAGTGCCGAGGTGACCCGTGCCTACGACGCCACGGTCGACCGGCTCGACACCGCCATGCGAGCCGCCGACCCGGGCGGTGAACGCATGCCGGAGATGAGCTTTGAGCGGCTTACGCAATCGCTCTACACCCAGGCTCTCTTGTTGCTTGGGGGCGGTGCCCAGCCCGGTGAAACTCCGCGTGTCGACATTCTCGGTGCCCGGCAGACGATTGACATGATCGCGATCATCGCCGCAAGAACGAAGGGCAATCTTTCCGCAAACGAAGACAAACTGCTGCAATCGGCACTCTTCGACCTGCGCATGGGTTTCCTTGAGATCACCCAGGCGCTGGCACGGCAAGCGGCGCAGCGTCAAAATCCAGGGGGGCTCGGCGGCCCGGGCGGGCCCGGAGGCCTTAGCGGCCCGGGTAGTCTGGGCGGCATGAGTCCGGGAGCCGGTCCACGCATTGTGCGCTAACAAGATGCCGATTCAGCCCGGATCTGAATGTCGCTATCGGAAGGGCGGGACTTCAGTCCCGCCGCAAGCGAAGTCTTTGCAACGTGGCTTTTAGCCACTGGGGAAACGCTGAGGAGTGCGTCAGACTCCCGAGGCACTTCAAGGGCTATGCAAGCTACCCTCACCTTTTTCGGAACCGGCACCTCCATGGGCGTGCCCACGCTCGGTTGCGGTTGCGCGGTCTGCATGGATGCACGCCGTCCCGGCTCCTCCAATCGCCGCACCCGCCCCTCGGTGCTGGTCTCCTACGGTGGCCGGAACGTGCTCATCGATACCGGGCCGGACTTCCACGCCCAAGCTACGCGTGAGGGCCTCACGGGCGTCGATGCCGTGCTCTACACCCACGGGCACGCCGACCACGTGCTCGGCATGGACGATCTGCGCCCGCTTACCTTCGGCAAGGGCGGCGAACTGCCGCTTTACGCTGACACCGATACCGCCGACGTGCTGGAACGCATCTTCGAGTACACCTTCCGCAAAGTCGACCGCTACCCCACCAGCGCCCGCGTCGCCCTGCACCGTATCCCAGAAGAACCCGGCACCCGCGTCGACCTCTTCGGCGTGCCCTTCCTGCGGGTGCCCGTCACCCACGGCCGCAGCACCATCGCTGGCTACCGCTTTGGAAGCTCCGCCTACCTCACTGACCTCAACGACATTCCTGAGGCCAGTCTGCCTCTTTTGCAAAACCTAGACATTCTCATTCTGGATGCGCTGCGCCGCGAACCTCACCCCAGCCACGCGCACCTTGCAAAGTCGGTTCAGCTGGTACATCTGATCCAGCCGAAGCGGGCCTTCTTCACCCACATCAGCCATGACCTGGATCACGAATCGACCAACAAGGCGCTGCCCCCATCGATTCAGCTCGCCTTCGACGGGCAACAGTTGCGCTTCGAGATTGCCCCTGAAACCGATCGCCAGACCTCCCCGGAGGTCGCCTGATGCAAATCGCCCGCTCGCTGGCCGAACTCGGTGGGATGCCTACG
Source organism: uncultured Acidobacteriaceae bacterium (assembly GCA_964247595.1). Classification (GTDB taxonomy): domain Bacteria; phylum Acidobacteriota; class Terriglobia; order Terriglobales; family Acidobacteriaceae; genus Granulicella. Next base: position 108,582 of record CAXTUW010000009.1, read on the forward strand.
CCGTCCGTGGTGACCATCGGCAACTTCGACGGCGTGCACTGCGGTCATCAGACGGTGATTGCGGCCGTTATTACCCGCGCGAAGGCCCTCCGCGCACGCTCCGTCGTGGTTACCTTTGATCCCCATCCTGCCCATCTTCTGCATACCGGCGGTCCCCGCACACCCTTGATTACGCCCTTGCCGCGCAAGCTTGAACTGCTGGCCGCAACCGGCGTCGACCTTACGCTGGTTCTGCCCTTTACCGAGGAGCTTCGCCTGTGGAGCGCACGGGAGTTCGCCCAGCGCGTACTTCGCGACGCTCTGGCCGCCGCCGAGGTCCACGAGGGAGAGACGTTCCGTTTCGGCCACCGCGCCGAAGCGGACATCGCCGGGCTCACCCGCCTCGGTGAAGAGCTCCGCTTCCGCGTGGAGGGGTACACCCCGATCCTGCGTCGCGGCGCTCCGGTCTCGTCCAGCCGCATCCGCGCGCTCATCGCTGCGGGCGACGTCAGCCACGCCCGCGCGCTGCTGGGCCGTCCTTTCGCCGTGGACAGCACACCGGCTTCGGGCCGCGGCTACGGCACGCGCTACGCCGTGCCCACTGTCAATCTTGCGGCCTACCCTGAACTTCTACCCGGCCATGGCGTCTACATCACGACCCTACGCATCGGGGAGGGCCCCAAAGCGAAGCTCTTCCGCAGCGTCACCAATGCCGGAAATCGGCCCACGTTTGGCGCGGACTCTTACGCTGTCGAGTCGCATCTTTTTAACTTCGAATCACTAGATCTCTCCGAAACCACGCCGCTCCGCCTCACCTTTCTCAAGCGCCTCCGCGGAGAGCAACGCTTTGCCTCCCCCGAAGACCTCCGCGCCCAGATCGGGCGAGATGTCGGGAAGGCACAGCGCTTCTTCCAGCTGTGCGACGCGCGCGGGGCCGAGCTGGGGTAAGCCGGACCGCAACCCCTAGTTCGGGTCTGGATCATGTTTCTTGCCAAGCGGAAGCAGGCGGTGCCAGAGCCCTCGGTGCGTTCGCGGCTGTTCGCTCGAAGACTGTGGAACGGCCTCTGGAGCCGTCGGCCGTGGCGGTCGGGACGAGGCACCGAAGGGCACGGGGACCGGTGTTGGGGCAACGCCGGCAGGTGGAGCCGCCGAGTCGTCCGGCGCAGCATCCCCCGCAGGTGCCTTCGGCAAAGCCGCTGCTGGTTTCGGAGGGGCATCCTCCTCGCTATCCTCCGGGGCATCCACCTCCGGACGCGGCCCAACCGCCACCGCAAGCTGCCGCTTCGGTGCATTCGCGCGTGAGAACTGCTCGTCGGGACGATCCGCCACCGCGGCCTCCATAAAGGCCGTCCAGATGGGCAGCGCGGCACGCGCGCCAGTCTCCTTATTGCCCAGCGACTGCCGACTGTCAAACCCAACCCACGTGCCGCAGGTCACCGAGGGCGAAAATCCCAGAAACCACGCATCCGTGAAGCCGTTCGTCGTGCCGGTTTTACCGCCAAACGCATGGTGCAATTGCGAAAGCGCGCCTGCTGTTCCGTGCGAGGTCACGGCCTCGAGCAGAATCATCATCTTGCGCGCGATCTCCACGGTAATCACTTCCTTCACGCCAGAGGTTCGCGTCTCCAGCGGTTGTCCATCCGCCTGCGACACGCGCCGGATGTAGTGCGGCGCGATGCGGATCCCGTCGTTTGGGAAGACGGAGTACGACGCCACCTGCTCGGCGAGAGTGATATCCGCCGCCCCGATCGCCACCGGCAGAAAGTTCGGTAGCGGACTTGTGACGCCGAAACGCTGCGCCACCTCGATCACCTTCTTGATGCCAACCCGGTCCGCCAGCCGCAGCGCCGGGATATTGCGCGACTCGGCAAAGGCATCAATCAGGCTCATATTGCCGGCATAACCCTTCTCATAGTCGTGCGGCGAATACGGTCCGCTGGCGGTGTAAAACGTCGCTGGCGCGTCCGAGATGCTGTCGTACGGCTTCGCCCCAGCCTCAAAGGCAGCGGTGTAGTCGTAAATCTTGAAAGACGACCCGACCTGGCGCACCGATTGCGTGGCTCGATTGTACTGTGACAAACCCCAATCCCGGCCGCCCACCATGGCCAGCACCTCGCCGTTGGCGTTGTCGACCGCCATCAGCGAAGCCTGAGCCCCCGAGTCCTGCTCCAGCTCCAGATGCGGCGACCCGCTCGCCGCCCCACCCGTCACGCGCACATAAACGATATCTCCCGGGCTGGCCAGATCCGTCGCCTTGTAGTGCTGGGTCCAGGCGTAGTCCGGCGGAGTCATCGTGGCCTGCACGCGGCCAATTCGCACGGTCAGTTTCACCGCCGAAACCTGCATTACCAGAGCATGAAAGTACGCTCCATCGGTGATCGCGTTCGTCCAGTCCGGGTGCTTATAGGTAGCCGGATCGTAAGCGGTATTTGCGATGGTCGGCAGCTTGCCCTGCCAGCCATGCCGCCGCTCGTAACTCGCCAGCCCGTCCAGCACAGATTTCTCTGCCGTGTGCTGCAGCGATAGGTCCAGGGTCGTGTACACCCGCAAACCTGCCCCATGCACCTCATCGACGCCGTACTCACGCTCCAGCTGCCGGCGCACCTCTTCGACAAAGTACGGAGCCTCGGTATTGGGCGGGGTTTCGAGATGCAGTGTCAGCGGCGTTTCCTGAGCGGCCTCGGCCTGCGCCGGGGTAATCTTGCCGTCGCGCAACATCTCGTCCAGCACCAGATTGCGGCGTCGCAGCGCCCGCTCCGGATAGCGTACCGGTGAGTAGTACTCGGGTCCCTTCGGCAAAGCCGCCAACAGCGCCGCCTCGGGAAGCGTCAACTGCCGCAGGTGCTTGGAGAAGTAGTACTCCGACCCCGCCTCGAACCCATACGTGCCCCGGCCCAGGTAGATCTGATTCGCATACAACGCGAAGATCTGGTCCTTGGTGAAGTGCCGCTCCATCTGTAGCGTGAGAAAGATCTCCTGCAGCTTGCGGCCATACGTCTTCTCCGAGGAAAGAAACAGGTTGCGCGCGAGTTGCATCGTCAGAGTCGAGGCACCCTGCGCCTTGCCCTTGCTGTGGAGATCTTCGTACGCCGCGCCGGCCACGCGGATCAGGTTTACGCCGCCATTCTTCTCGAAGTTCTTGTCTTCGATGGACAGAATCGCCTCCCGCAGCACCGGCGGGATCTCCGCGTACGGCACGACCACGCGGCGCTCCGAAGCGAACGAACCGAAGATCTTGCCGTGAATATCGTAGAGTTCCGTCGTGGTGCTGGGATGGTAGCGCTCCAGCTGCGTCATCTGCGGTAGCGTGACCGAGAACATCAGTACCAAAGCCGACAGAATGCCGAAGACAGCACAAGTCGTCAGCAGCAGATAAAACGCTGCCCGCTCCGCGACCGGCTCGCCGGCTCCCCTGGGATTGCGGAACGGAAAGCGCAGCATCGCGCCCCACACAGGCGAACGCGGCCCACTCCGCACACGAATGACAAGCCCCTTTTTCTTGCGTTCCTGGGGCTTGGTCTGACGTTCCGGCTGCAGGAGGGTATTCACGGCAAATCTCACCTTACCACGCTGAGAGGCTATCCTCCCCGGGGCGTTTTCCCTTCTCTCGGGATCGGTTTAGGCGGTCTTGCCCTTGAGGATCTCCAAGGCCTTATTTAGCTGATCGTCGGTTTGCACGGCTGAGCGCTTCGGCGCGGGTGCCGGGTGTGCAGCTCCCGCCGTCGCCTCATCGGGTGTAGCGACCTCCTCGATGTTGGAAGCCACGAGAACGTCGGGCGTGATGCCCTCACTTTCAAACGCCTTGCCCGAGGGCGCGGCATACTTGGCCACCGTCAGAATGACCGCGCTGCCGTCCGGCAGATCGAACGTCTTCTGCTGTGCTCCCTCGCCAAAGGTCTTCTCACCCACAACCTGGCCGCGCTTGTTATCCTCAATCGCCGCCGCGGCCACCTCGGCGGGGCCTGCGGTTCCGCGATTCACAAGAACAACCATGGACGTCGTCGGATCGACCGCCTTCGACGTATCCGCCGTAAAGGTCTGCTTTGGGAAACGCTGGCCTTCGAGCGTCGCAATCGTTCCCGACTTCAGGAACAGGTTGGCGAGCCGGACACCCTCTTCCATCTCACCCGCCGAGACATCGCGCAGATCGAGGATCACCTTCTTCTCGCTGCCGGCCTTCTCCGCATTCTTTAGCTTGCCTTCAATCTGATTCACATGCTCGCGATCCAAGATTGCCGGTCGCAGCTCCAGAATGCTTCCATTCTCAAACAATGTATCCTGCACCGCTGCCTGCGCCACCACCGTGCGTGTCAGAGAGATCTTATCGGGTGTTGCCTTGGCCGGCCGCACCACCGCGAGCGTCAGTTCACTGCCCGGCGCACCTTCCAACAGCTGCCCGATCATGGCCAGCGAAATGTCCCGCGTGTCCTGCGTGCCGATCGCCTCGATGATGTCGCCATCCGTCAGGTCGGCCTTTTCCGCCGGGCTTCCAGGTACTACCGACACCACCACCGCATAGCCGAAGCGCTTAGAGACATTGATACCGACCTGTGCCTTGCCGCCCTTGCCTGCCTTATAGGTTTTGTAGTCGGCCGGGCTCAGATAGCTCGAGTCCGCATCGAGCGATTCCAGCAATCCGCGCAGAGCTCCGTTGGTAACGGTACCCATGTTCGGATCCTCCACATAATCCGTCTGGATATGCTGTAGCACCTCGCCATAGACATCAATCTGCTTGTAAGCCCCCGCCTGCACATCGGATCCCGCCGCACTGACGCCCCGGGCGTTCACGCCCAGAAAGATACCGAGCACAAGGACAACAGAAAGTGAGAGCAGGGTAAGCTTGACGGTTTTGGGCATACGCGGGGGTCCACTCCGGGGGTACGGCTGCACTTCCTAGCTTAGACGAAGCCGGAGGGCGAAGGATACCCCGTTTGGGGGAGGCCTCCCAAGCTGCGTGGCGGCCAAGCTGCCGGGTGACCAAATTGCGTGGTGGCGGTGAGTGGAATCGAACCACTGACCTACGGGTTATGAGTCCGTCGCTCTAACCATCTGAGCTACACCGCCGGTCAGGCTCTTGTGCGCTCGGCGCTGAGGACGCACCGGCATGCACAAAGGCGCAGGTTTCATCATAAGGACGGGTTCTCCGCAGGTCAAACAAACGTCCCATATCGGCACGCCAGAAATAAATTGTGATCGTAGCCCTAGATGTTCGGATGGTCATCGTGAGTGTGCAGACCATCATCCTGAGCGTTCAGGATCGTCGCCCTAGGCGTGCGGACCGTCATCCTGAGCGCAGCGAAGGATCTCCGTATTTGGCCGTGCCGCCCCGCTGCCCGAAGCCTATCGAGAAGGCCCTCCAGCGCAGAACACCATCCGCACCTCAAGCAAACGACCGCTAGATGTACCTAGCCGGCTCTTCTTTTGCCCCTCGCCAATGGAGTCTTCTCGCGTATACCTTCCCAGAAGTGAACCCATCGCTGCCCACACCGCGCCTGTCGGCTCTCACGCTGCTGAACTGCAGACCCGGCAGTTCGGCCTTCGTCTGCCGACTGACCTCTGTGCTGCATGCTCTAGATGTAGCGGCCGTCGTGTTGGGCATCCTCTTCGTCACGGTCGTGCTGGTTATCGTGTTGTTCTATCGAAGGCGGAAAATAGATCGGAGCAGCATCCTGTGAGCGCGGAGGTCCCCGCAACTCCACACGCCCCCTTGGGCGTGCTCGCCGTCATTCCGGCCCGGCTCGCGTCCACCCGCCTGCCCCGCAAAGTGCTGCGCGAACTCGCAGGCAAGCCCCTTCTGGCCTGGGTTTACAAGGCCGCTCTTGCCTGTCCCTTTTTCGACGGTATCGTGGTTGCCGTCGATTCCGGCGAGGTCGCCGCACTCTGCGAGGCAAATGGCTGGCCCTGGCGTATGACCTCTCCCACGCTTCCCAGCGGCACTGACCGGCTCCAGGCCATCGCTCAGGAGATCCCGGCCCAAATCTATGTCAACATCCAGGGCGATGAACCGCTGCTCACGCCGGCCCACTTCGCCGCACTCCTGCAACCCTTCGCCAACACAACTATTGATGCGACCACACTGCGTACCCCATGCCCGGCGAAAGACGTCGCCGATCCGAATGTGGTCAAGGTCGTCACCAGCCGCGATGGCCGCGCGCTCTATTTCTCGCGGTCTGCGATTCCCTTCGACCGCGATCGCATAGGTCACGTGCCGTACTGGAAGCACCTTGGCCTTTACGCCTACCGGCAGGCCGCACTCGCACGGTTCGCTGCCCTCCCGCCAGGCGAGTTGGAGACGATCGAACGCCTGGAGCAGTTGCGGCTACTTGAAAATGGCCTCGCCCTGCATGTGGGCGACGCACCGAGCGATACGATTGGCGTCGATACCGAGGAAGACCTCGAACGGGTCGCTGCCATCCTAGGGCGCGAGCACCCGTAAGCACCTCGGAGGCAAATCACCATCTGAAGGTCAAGAACCTTCTCCCGCCACCATCATCCTGAACGCAGTGAAGGACCTCTGTATCGAAGCAGGCTTAAAGGGAGCGTCTGCCGTCCTGGCCCGCTGTCACCGTGATCTGCAACATCCCGTTCACCTCGGCTGCCGAGACCTGCTCCAAGGACCGAACGACAAAGTGCGCTCCCACCGCCAGCAGCTCATCGCCTGTGTGCGTGCCCTCCACACCCAGCACCCGGCAACCAGCCTGCACCCCGGCACGCACCCCACTCGGCGCATCCTCAAGGACCAGGCATTCCGCAGCCGGCACCCCTACGGTCGCCGCCCCGCGAAGATACGGCTCCGGGTCCGGCTTGCCGCGGGTGACCATGTCGGCGCTGATAAGGCGGTCCGGGATCGGCAGGCCCGCCGCCGCCAGCCGCGCCACCAGCAAACGGCGCGTGGCAGAGGTAACGATCGCCCAGCGATCCCCGGGCAGACTTCCCAGCAGGGCGCGCACGCCGGGCAGTACCTTCAGGTCCGCCACATCCGCGATCTCGATATCCTCAATCAGCCGCAGTGCTTGGATCTTGTCCACCCCCGGCACGAAGTGATCGATGATCTCGATCGCTCGCATCCCGTGCGGGATCTCGATTCGATCGGCATTCGGCACACCGTAGTGCGCCGCCCACTGCCGCCAGCAGCGCAACACGCTGCCGGTTGAGCTGACCAGCACACCATCCATGTCGAACAACACGCCCCGCACATCAATCCGCACGGAGGAACCCATGGCTTCGTTCAAGCGGCATCTCCCGCCAGCACAAACTCCCGTGCGGCCTCCAGGATCTCCTTCACACTTGCCATGCTGCAACTCTCGCAATACACCCGCAACAACGGTTCGGTGCCGCTGGCACGCAGCAGCAACCACGTCTCTGCCGCGTTCGGCTCCCCTTTGCAGGCCGGCTCGTCGAGGAAAAACTTGATGCCGTCCATGGACTCCATCTTCAGAATCCTGCGACCCGCAATGTGCCCTAGACCTCCCTTCGCGCGTGCAATCGCCGAGCTCTTCACCTCCTCGGTAATGTGCATGTCAATGCGCCCATACTGGTGCTCGCCGTACTCCTCCTGCAACGCCGCCACCAGCTGCCCCAGCGTCTTACCCTCATCCGCCATCACGTTCGCGATCAGCAGGCTGTTCAGCAGCCCGTCGCGCTCCGGCAGATGCCGGCTGACGCCCACGCCGCCCGACTCCTCGCCGCCGATCAGGATGTCCTTCTCCAGCATGAGATCGCACACATATTTGAAGCCAATGCCGTGCTCATGCAGCGTGCGGCCGTACTTGGCCGCGATGCGGTCCAGCATCTTCGTCGTATTGAACGCCCTCGTCACAGCGCCCGGCCAGCCCTTGCGCTGCAAAAGCCACTGCAGAAGGATCGCGAAGATCTTGTGCGCATCGACGACGTTTCCGTGTTCATCCACCGCGCCAATGCGGTCGGCATCGCCATCGGTCACCAGGCCCGCATCGCAACCCTCGGCCACCACGCGCTCCTGCGTGAGGGCTATATGCGGCAGTATCGGCTCCGGATTGATCCCTGGAAACGCCGGGTTTACCTCATTGCGGATCGCCACATACGGTATGCCTGCCCGATCGAAGATACCGGCGATGTAGCCCTGCCCCGCGCCATACATGCTGTCGATCAGAAACCGGAATCCTGAAGCCTTGATCGCCTTCAGGTCCACAAAGCTCTCGATCGCCGCGACATAGGGTGGAGCAAAATCGACCTCCTCGATCTTCGCTGGCTTTTGCGCGCGCGGCAGCGGCTTGTACAGGTGTCGCTCAATGGCCGCAATGATGGACGGCTTCCCCGAGCCGCCATAACTCGCCTTGTATTTGACCCCGTTCCACTCCGCCGGATTGTGGCTCGACGTGATCATGACCCCACCGGCCGCCCCGCGCCCGCGCACCGCATACGAAAGCTCAGGCGTGGGCGTGACCCTGTTCGCCAGGAACACAGGAATTCCTGCAGCCGCCACCACCTCCGCCACAATCTTCGCAAACGAATGCGAACCGAAGCGGGTGTCATACCCAATGCACAATCCGGCTGCGGGGTTCTCCTCCTCGATCACATATTGCGCGATCGCACCGGCCGCTACACGCACGTTTTCGTAGGTGAAATCGTCGGCGATGATACCGCGCCAGCCGTCTGTCCCAAACTTCACGAGAGCCGTTTTGGGCGGGGGAGGTGCTTGTTTTTCCGTATCCATAATGCTCATGGGGCTCACAATGCTCATCAAATCAGGTCAGTCCTGCCCGCGCTCTTCAACTCTGTTACCACCTTGCCCACATCCTGGGAGCCGTCGCGTGTGGTAATCAGCAGCGCGTCATCCGTCTCAACGACCACAAGATCCTTCACGCCCACCAGAGCCACCGCCTTGCCCGGCGCGAAGACATAGCACCCCGTCGAGGTAATCTCGACCCCGTGATCCGCTTCCACGACATTGCTCTTGGAGGTGTCGCGATCCTCCGTCATGTGCTCATACAGTGCCGCCCATGACCCCAGGTCGTTCCACGCAAAATCTCCCGGCAGGCAGTAGAGCCCCGAGTAGGCCTCGCCCTTAGCCGACCGCGGCTCCAGCACCGCATAGTCAATCGAAATCGACTCGCATTGCGGGTACAACTCTGCCATGCGCTCGTCGAACGCCGGCGTCCCCCAGGCCTCCGCAATCGTTTCCAGCAGCTCCGCCATCTCCGGCTTATGTTCGCGGATCGCCCCAACGAGCGTCCCCGCGCTCCACAGAAACATGCCGCTATTCCAGACAAAATTGCCCGAGCGCACAAACGCCCGCGCGCGCTGGTGATCGGGCTTCTCCGTAAACCGCCGCACACGCCAGAGCGAGATGCACTCGTCGTCTACCTGCACGGGCTTCGACGCCGCACCGAGCTCGATATAGCCGTAGCCCGTCTCCGGCCGCGTAGGCGGCACACCCAGCACCACCATGCGGGGTCCGCTCGAGGCCACCTGCACACCCGCCCGGAGCACCGTGCGAAACCGCTCCGGATCGCCGATCACATGATCCGATGGAAAGATTCCCAATACCGTACCCGGCGACCGCTTCTCCAGCAAGAAAGCGACCAACGCGCAAGCCGGCGCTGTGTTCCGTGCTGCCGGCTCACAGATGAGGCGCTCCGGCAACAACGCCGGCAACTGTTCCGAGATCGTCTCCGCCAGCAGGTCGTTCGTGATGACCCAAACGTTTTCCGCCTCAGCCAGACCCTTCAGCCGCTCCAACGTCCCCTGAATCATCGTGCCTTCGCCATCCAGCGAAAGCACCTGTTTGGCGCGCGCGCGACGGCTGCGCGGCCAGAAACGGGTTCCACTGCCGCCGGCCAACACAATGGCCGCAAATGGAGTCGCCGTTGAGCTTGTTTCTTCAGACATGGCTCTATCCTATCGACTTACCTGCGGCTGCCAAGAGTGCACCAGTAACCTCGAAAGTAATGTGGCCAAAGGTTGCCTGTGCCGCTAACCACACCGGGCTGATAGGAGAACCTAGTCCGTCTAGGTAATCTGCGCCATTTGCGAAAGATATGTCCGCAGCCGCTCTACGCCTTTATCCACCACCTCGGGTGCCACCGCATACGACAACCGGATGTGCTCCGCTGTCCCAAATGCCTCGCCCGGCACCGTCACCACGTGCGCCTCCGTAAGCAGCTTTGCCGCGAGCTCCGTCGTGTTTTTGATCCCGCCCTTGCCCAGAAATTTCCCCACATTGGGATACACATAGAACGCCCCTTCAGGCACTGTGCACGTCAGGCCTGGAATCGTCTTCAACCCCGCCAGCACACGGTCGCGCAGCTTCAGGTAATCCGCGCACATCTCCCCCACGCAGGCCTGCGACGCGGTCAGGGCCGCAATGGACGCCTGCTGCACCATGCTCGCGGTGTTCGACGTCGATTGCGACTGCAGCTTACCCATCGCCGCAATGATCGACTTCGGCCCCAGCGCAAAACCCGCACGCCAACCGGTCATCGCATATGTCTTTGATAACGAGCCGAGAATGATCATGTGCTCCTTGCAATCGGTCAATGAGCCGCCGCTGACCGCCTCGCCCGCAAAGGTTAGGTACACATAGCACTCATCGAGCAACACATACACGCCGCGCGCATGCGCCAGCCGCACGATGGCCTCCAGATCCTCCTTTGCCATCACAGCCCCCGAAGGATTGGAAGGCGTGTTCAGCACGATCGCCTTGGTTCGCGGCGTCATCGCCCGCTCGACCATCGCCGCGGTGACGCGAAAGTTCTCAGCCTCGGAGGTCTGTACATACACCGGCACGCCGCCCGCGTACTGGATGATGTCCTTGTAACTGACCCAGTACGGCACCGGCAGCACGACCTCATCCCCATGGTCGACCAGCACCTCCATCACGTTGAACAGCGCCAGCTTGCCGCCCGTCGTGAAAACACACTCCTCTGGCGTGTAGGCCGAACCGAAGTCCGCCGCATGGCGATCCACGATCGCCTGCCGCACCTGCGGCACACCCGCCACAGCGGTGTAGCGCGTAAAGTTGTTGTTGATCGCGGTGATCGCTGCATCCTTGATATGCTGCGGCGTGGCGAAGTGCGGTTCACCCGCGCCAAAGTCCGCCAGATCGATCCCGGCAGCCTTCATCTTCAACGCCTCGGCCGTGATGGCCATGGTGGCGGAAACTTCTATACGGTTGATGCGGTCGGAAAGGACCTTGGTACGAGTACTCACTTCAGCCACGGTGTTCTCCTCGAACGGTAGCGGAAAGCACGTAGGCTTCGGCTGCTGTCCGGATTATCTTCAGCAGTGTTGTGATCTGCTTCTCGTCCTGAAGCAGACCGAACTCGAAGTCGAGCGGGAACACGGGACTTCCGTCTCTATCTTGCCACGGGTACTCCGCATTATCGGGACTTGCCCCTTCGGCTTCGAGCGCAGGAGCGAGAAGTTCTACATGATGCGCGAACTGTTTTAAGCGAGCGATCTTTCCCGGAGATCGTCTTACGCCCGGGTCGTAGTTCTGCACGATCGCGGGCAGGTGCTTTTTGACAACTGCATGCGTATAGCCGACATTCACGCCAGTCGAGTAAAGGTATGCCTTGCAAACCTTCTCTGCAGCCATTTGTAAATAGTGCAGAAGCTGACAGTTCGGCATCTTTGCAAGGTAGAGAGCTTCTCTTGCTTGGAGATCTGAAAGGGCTTGGCGGGCAAACGCGGCCGCCCAGGCCCGCTGCCGCTCCGGCTTCGTCATCTACGCCGCAGCCGGGCGAGACGCCAACCGCTTGGATACACGCCAGGAACGTTCACCAAAGCTCATGGTCGAGCCGCCAAACCGTTCGAACTCGCGTGGAGAGATCTCAATGATGATGACACCCAGATTGCCGCGTTCGGCACTTGGAGGAAACCCTACGGGCTCCAACCCCACCTCAGGCGTACCCGCGACGATCTCCAGCAGCTTAATCGGCTCCTCGGAGCGATTCTCATAGTTGCTTTCTTCCACCAGGTAAACCTCTTGCACGTCGTCATCGCTTTCAAGGTGCCTGTCGGCTAAACGTTTCGCTATAAGCAGTCTGTCTTCCATCGCCACCCATCTCCCATCGCATGTTAACGCACCCTGGCGCGCAGTCTTTCCATGACACTCGGCGGCACAAGCTCGCTCACATCGCCGCCCAGCCTGGCGACGTTCTTGATCAACCGCGAGCTGACGTAGGTGTACTTCTCCGCGGGTACCAAAAACAGCGTCTCGATCGAGGGCTCGAGCTTGCGGTTCATCAACGCCATCTGTAGCTCATATTCGTAATCGGAGATCGCGCGAATGCCGCGCAGCACCGCGCGGGCACCGCGCGCGCGCGCGAAGTCCACTAAGAGCCCATCAAAGGCGACAACAGAGGTATTCGGCATACGCTTGGTGGCTTCACGCAGCATCTCCTCGCGCTCTTCCACGCTGAACAGCGGATCGGGCTTGGTGCTGTTGCGCAGCACCGCAATCACCAACTCGTCGGCCAGCTTCGCGCCGCGGGCGATTACGTCGAGATGCCCGTTGGTGAGCGGGTCAAAGCTGCCGGGATAAATAACGACGAACGGAGACATCGGCTACAGCATACGCCGCCCTGCGCTCCCGCCCTAACCCGCACGCGCGAGATAGTGACCGACAATGTACTCCCGCACCGCGGCATCGAGCGCCGTAAACGGCTTCGCATAACCGGCAGCCCGCAGCTTCGCAACAGAAGCCTCGGTAAAGTACTGGTACTTGCCCCGCAACGTCTCAGGCATCTCGATGAAATCGATATGCACGGGTTTGCCGAGCGCCTCGAAGACAGGCGTGACCAACGCAATCCAGGTATGCGCCTGCCCCGTGCCGCAGTTGAACAGCCCGCCCGGTGCCTCCGGCGCCTGTAAAGCAAAGTGCAGCGTGACATCCACGGCATCACGCACGGAGATAAAATCGCGCCGCTGCTCGCCATCCCGGTACTGCGGGTTGTAGCTCTTGAACAGCTCCACCTTTCCCGCGCGGAGAATCTGCTCGTAACTCTTCGAAACCACCGAACGCATGTCGCCCTTGTGATTTTCATACGGCCCAAAGACGTTGAAGTATTTCAAGCCCACAATCCGATCGAATAGCCCATGCTTCAACGCCCAGAGATCGAACATGTGCTTCGAGTAGCCATACATGTTCAGCGGCTCGAGCGTGGGTGTCACCGCATCGCGGTCATCATAGCCGTGCGATCCATCGCCATAGGTGGCCGCGCTCGACGCATACACGAAACGCACATCGTTGCCCAGCGCCCAGTTACACAGCACCCGGGTGTACTGGTAGTTATTGCGCAGCAGATAGTCCGCATCGCGCTCCGTCGTCGCGCTGCACGCACCCAGGTGAATCAACGCGCGCGCTTCGGCGAAGGTGCCATCCTCGATCAGCCCCAGAAACTCCTCAGGCGAGACGATGTCTTCATACCGCAACCCGACGAGGTTGCGCCACTTCTCTTCCTTGCCGAGCTCATCGACCAGGATCAGCTCGTCTTCCCCGCGACGATTCAACGCCGCCACGGTGTTGCGCCCGATGAAACCGGCGGCTCCGGTCACAATAATGGGTCTAGGCATGGGTTAGGCGGCTTTCTCGAAACGGCATGATTCTTTCTAGCACGCCGCAGCAGGCAGCCCAATCGTGCCGAAGGCCGCAGATTCAAGCCTGCGGCTTCGGCGTGAACAGCACAAACCTCTCCGCGGTCTCCACCCAGTTCGCCAGCAATCGTGCCGCCAACCGGCTCTGTGCTTGATGAACATGCTCCTCCAGTAGCGCTCGCAAGCCACTCTGTTCCGCAAGGTTCGTCGCGGAAAAGGCACGCGGCTCTAAAAACTCCGCATGGAAGCGCCCATTGCCCAGTACATCTCCATCCGCGTCGTAGATCCACGCCGTACCGCCGGTCATGCCTGCGCCGAAGTTCATCCCAATCGGCCCCAGAATGACTACTTGGCCACCGGTCATGTACTCGCAGCCATGGTCGCCCACGCCCTCCACGACCGTCAACGCGCCACTGTTGCGCACAGCAAATCGCTCCCCCGCGCGCCCCGCCGCAAACAGCCGCCCCGACGTCGCCCCATAAAGCGCCACGTTGCCCAGCAGCACATGCTGCCCGCTGTTCTCGGCCGCCCGGCCCACCGCACGCAGGATGAGATCCGCCCCCGATAAACCCTTGCCGACGAAATCATTCGCCTGCCCCGAGAGCACCAGCCGCATCCCCGCATTCGCAAACGCCCCAAACGACTGCCCGGCTACCCCGTCAAGCGCAAACGTCACATCCGCGCCGTCGACCTCGCCCTTGGCCCGCGCCACCGCGAGCTCGCCCGAAAGCCGCGCCCCCACCGCCCGATGTGCATTGGTGATCGCCGCCCGCACATGAAACGGCTCGCCCCGCCGTACCGCCGCCATCGCCGGCTCGGTCCAGGCCTCATCCAGCGATTCATCTTCCCCGGAGCCATCCAAACGATCTGCAGATTCAGAAAACTCCGAAGATTCCGGACGGTTATTGCGCAGCCCCATCCAGTGCCTCGCCCCTGTACCCACATCGGCCAGCATCGGCCGCAGGTCCAGGTCGCCATCGGCGCGCACCTGCTCCAACAGGTCCACACGGCCCGTCGCCGCCGCCAGCGAAGCGAGCCCAAACTTCGCCAGCATCCGCGCCAGATCGGCCGAAAGCTGCTGAAACAGCGCCACCACATGCTCCGGCTTGCCGCGAAACTTCGCCCGCAGCTCCGGCCGCTGCGTCGCGATGCCCACGGGGCAGGTATTCAGGTGGCACTGCCGCGCCATGTCGCAGCCCAGCGCCACCAGCACCGCCGTGCCGAACCCAAACTCATCGGCCCCCAGCAGCGCCGCGATCAGCACATCGCGCGCCGTCGTCAGCCCGCCATCGGCCCGCAGCCGCACCCGGTCGCGCACGCCGTTGGCCCGCAGTGCCTGCTGCGCCTCCGCCAACCCCAACTCCCACGGCGAGCCCGCATACTTGATGCTCGAAAGCGCCGCCGCCCCCGTGCCGCCGCTGTTGCCCGCGATCACCACATAGTCCGCATAGGCCTTCGCCACGCCTGCCGCCACCGTACCCACGCCGAAGCTCGACACCAGCTTCACGCCCACGGCCGCACGCGGGTTCACACGCTTCAGGTCATAGATCAACTGGGCCAAATCTTCGATCGAGTAGATGTCATGATGCGGCGGCGGCGAGATGAGGCTCACCCCCGGCTGCGCATGGCGCAACCGGGCGATCAGCCCCGAAACCTTGTAGCCCGGCAGCTGCCCCCCCTCGCCCGGCTTGGCCCCCTGCGCCACCTTAATCTCGATCTCTTCGGCGTGCGCCAGGTACTCCGCCGTCACCCCAAAACGCCCCGAAGCCACCTGCTTAATCTTGTTATTCAGGCTCACATGGGCGACAGCCATCGCAGGCGCAGCCACCATCTCCGCAACCC
>CAXTUW010000010.1:0-98511 GCA_964247595.1 uncultured Acidobacteriaceae bacterium
CGGAAGTCGACAAAGTTCGTCGTGACCGCCATCTTCCCGTGCTCAGCCATGCGGATCAGCATGAAGCCTCCGCCACCCAGGTTCCCCGCGCGCGGCAACACCACCGCCAGCGCAAACCCCACCGCCACCGCCGCATCCACGGCATTGCCGCCGGCTTGCAGCATCTCGGTCCCCGCGTCGGTGGCACAGTGGTGAATCGTCACCACCATCGCATGCGGCGCACGCACGGGCGCAACTGCGGGCAACGGCGCATCCGCCGAGGTCTGCGCCGCTATATTTGCGACCAAAATGCTGCCAAACAACACGGACGCGACAAGCAGCTTCATGAACGACCTCGCAGACAGGGTATGGGATCGCCCTGGTTTATTAGCCTAGCTACGGAGTCTCACGTCTTGAGGGGGAATCACAGAAGATAACAGGGGGTTCAAGCCTTACTTGAACTGTTCTACCCGCGAGCCTATATCGGCTCTACTCGCCTTGACGAGCCTAAGTTCTAGCCACGCGCTCATGCTTCATAAGCAAATCGGCATGAATCTGTGTCCGCAGTGAAACCATGTCGGCGCGTACAGCCCCGCTCTCTGCTCGTAACTCTGATCGTAGTCCCGCAATCTCTGATCGCAGCCCAGCAACCTCAGATCGCAGCTCCGACCGAAATCCCGACACCTCCGTTCGCAATTCCGAACGCATATCCCGGGCATTCTGCTGCTGCAACACGATCCCGATAAGCCCAGTAATCGTAGGGGTAGCGGCCGCAACGGCGGCAATGATAATCGTTTCAGCCTGTGCCATGGGTCGCCTCCGTGCCTTGCATGGTAGCAGAGGACTTCACGTCCCGGGTGCCCCACTTCAGCCCGCGTTCTGCACCTTAGGTGGAGTCTCCCGACCGAGCAGGTAAGTATCATCTCCTTTCCAGAAACTCCCGCAAAGCCTGATTACAGACCGCCTCCGCATCCTGCTGCACCCAGTGCGAAACCCCCGGCAAGAACCGCAGATCCAGATCCGGCACAAACCCCTCCGTCCCGTCCGTCGTGTACTTCGCCAGCGCCGGATCCTTCTCACCCCAAAGCATCAGCACCGGGATCCGGATCGGCGGAAACCCAAGCCGCAGCTGCCGACGCAGGCCACCGCCGCGCAGAAACGCCCGGTACCAGTCCAGCATCGCCTTCAACGCTCCAGGCTGCGCGGCATTGGCGCGTGTGGCCGTCAGCAGGTCGCGCGGAAACGTCTGCGGCGCGGTCGAGGTCCGCAGCAGCATGTCGCTCACCGCCTTCGCCCCGTTCCGCGCCAGCAGCCACTCCGGCAGCCGTGGGATCTGAAAGAACCCGGCATACCACGACCGCAGTCTCTGCCCCGGCCGTCGCAACGCCCGCGCAAAGCACACCGGATGCGGCACATTCAGGATCACCATCCGCTCCAACGGCCGGATCCCTCGCGTGGCAAAGCACCACGCCACCAGCGCCCCCCAGTCATGCCCCAGCAGCACCACCTGCCTCGCCCCCGTCGTTCCGGCAAATGCGGCATCGATCAGCCCCGCCACATCCGCCATCAGGTGCTCGATGGCGTAGTCCTCCATCCGCACCGGCCGCGTCGTCCGCCCATACCCGCGCTGGCTGGGTGCCCACACCCGGTACCCCATCGCCGCCAACGTCCGCATCTGTGACTGCCAGCTCAGCGCCACCTCCGGAAAGCCGTGCAGGCAAAGCGCCAGCGTCTCGCCCTCGCCACACGCGAGCACCTCAAACCGGAGTCCGTTCGCCTCAACAAAAATCGTCTTCACCGCATACGCCATAGCCGCATAAGAGGTGCCACGCAGATAAACCGTCGTCCTGCCCAGAGTTTTCTTTAGTCATTTCCAAAGGGAATCTGCGTCTCCACCGCCAGGCTTACCGGGTAAGAACCTGTCCTCCCGTAGCGGGACCTAGGGACCCGCTTTCGGGGTCAGCCTATAACGGTGGGCCATGCAACGTTGGCAAAGCCACCGCCGCAAACGTCCCATCTGCCTGACGCGTCACCGTAGGCGCATACGTTCCTAAAAGGGTTCGCCGCCACCACACGGCCTGCGCCCGCTTCTCCGCCGGTGTCGAAAACCAGTACTGCCACAGCACCGCCCGCACATAGCGCGGCGGATGCCCCCGGAACGGGTTGCCCGCAAACAGCCCCAGCACAGGCGCACTCCCCTCCAGCAGCCGCACCTCCGTCCGCGCTACGATCGGCTCTCTTTGCCAGTCCGTCAACGACGCAAACCACAGATTCCAGTCGAACCGCGGCTGGTACGGCGCATAGATCCCCGGCCGTGCCCGTACATCCTGCGGTTTGTAGCGGAACGGGTACGCCGTCCAGTGCGCCCCATCATCGGAGCCCTGAAACTCGATCTCATAGCGGTGCGGCGTCATATTCGCGAACAGCCCATAGGTATTCGCCACCCGCCAAGGCTCCAGTACCGCGACCGGCCCCATGGGCAGCGGTACCCGCGGCCACAGCAACGCGAGCAGCGTCGCGGTCGTTGCGTACGCCATCCACGTCAGCCCCACAGCCGTCAGCGCAATCCGCACCGCCCGCACAACCTCCCGCGGATGCCGCCGCAGCCCGGCCCTGTTCTCCGCCCTTGATCCCTCACGAACCCCATCGAAAGCCCCCGCATCGGGTGCCCCATTCTTCGACAGCTCCATCGTCGAAGGGTGGGGTGCTCCCGCCCAAGTCCGGGAGATCCGCAACCCTGCCTCCAGCCCCGCCCGCCACCGCTTCGGCACAAACCGCACTAGCGCACGATCATCCAGCAGCAGAAATCCGAGAATCAGCACAAGGTAGTTCAAAAACGCATAATTGGCGGTAGCGATCACCCCAATCTGCCACACCGTCACGATCCCAAAGCACCATAGCCGCGACTGCCGTGGTAGAAATGCCAAAAATACCAGCCCCAGCTCCAGTACCAGCGTCACACCCGCCGTAAGCCGGTGAAACCAAAACGGCAGATGCTGCAGGTACCATCCGATCCACGTCGGCAGCGGGCCATTCTGGTAGTACTCATACAGCGCAGTCAGATTGCGCCATGTGGGGTCACCCGACGCCAGCTTCACGACGCCGGATTCGAAGTAGATTCGGAACCACTCCCATAGCAGCAAGAACAATGCCGCACGCGCGGGGAGTGACCCTCGTCCCCAGCGTGGACGAACCCCAGCGGGAGCGATAAACAACGCCAACAGCCCGGCCTCCAGCAGCATGCCATCCGACTGGTACAACGAAAAGTCCTGCGCCGTGGTCACGTAGCTGAGAAAGCATAGCCAGCACACCAGCAGCGCCGGCCGCGGCATCACGTTCAGGGCAACCATCACCGAAGCAATCAACCCCGCCCAGACAAGCGCCGTCAACGCGCGGTCTGAAGCGTCAAACCACAGCAGGGATGGTGCCAGGAAAAAACCTCGCTGCCCCAGCCGGTGCAAAGCCGCCAGGAGCTGCTCCACCGGCAGAATGCCTCCCGAGCCGACCAAGCCAAGGATCTGGGAAAGCAGCGCAAAGAAAGCCGAAAAATAGACCAGCCCCAACGCGCGTAAGAACAGCCAGCGCGGAATGAGGCAGTCCGCCGGTCCGTGATCTCGATCGAAAAGAAAATGCAGCGGACCGAAGGGCTGACTACCTGGCGTTCCGGAATGCTGACGCATGTCGATTAGATGAGCACGGCGCAGCTTGTAATTGTGAGCCGGCAGCGGTGCTCCTTGCAATGTGCAGGGGCGCAATCGCCCTAGCTGCGATGGCCTATCCGAATATTGTCATCTCGACCGAAGACGCAGCCGCTATCTTGTAAGGGCGTAAGCGCGAGCTTTCAAAGCGATTCGAGACAACGTTGCAGCTCGCCGAAATTCTCGATCGTCATATCGGCCCCGGCCTCCCGTAATGCCTCGCGTGAAAAGCTTGTCGTGATCCCTACCGCAAAGCATCCGGCAGCCTTCGCGGCCAGCACCCCATTCACCGCGTCTTCGACGACCCAGCAGGCACTCGCCGGCAGGGCGAGCTTATCGAGCGCGATCTGAAAGACCTCCGGCGAGGGCTTCGGATGCTCAAAGTTGGACGCATCCACCGCCGTCTCAAAGAGCGTGGCTATGCCCAGCATCTCCGACGTTGCCTGCCGATTGCGCGTATTCGCCGAAGTGGCCAGCGCCAGCCGGTAACGTGCGCTCGCCCAAAGCAGAAAATCGACAGCGCCATGGATCGGTTCCAGGGTGTGCTCGAGCGACTCGTAGATGGCATGTTTAGACCGCAGAATCTCCGCGCTCTGCTCCGTCCCAATGCCGTGTTCCGCAGCCAGATCATTGATCATCACGGTGTCACTGCGGCCGGTATAACTGGCGAATCGCTCCTCCGGCACCTCGATGCCTGCCTCCGAGAGCGCCTCCCGTTTTGCTCGCTCGTGCAACGGTTCGGAGTTAATCAGCACGCCATCCATATCGAAGATCAGCGCCGTCGGGTTTTGCAGCTTTTGCTGGTTCATGGTGATCTCTTCCGCAAGAACGGACATCCCTGCAGTCTACGGTGCAAGTGTGAGGCCCACGTGACGCCGATTTGCCTATATCAACCGATTGGAGTGTTTCTTTCCGAAAAAGTCTCGCCAATCGTGGTTGTTCCAACCTCCTCGTAGTTCTTTACCCTGGAGATGTGTCCTCTCGACCGGAGTGGAGAGCTTCGTCGTCACCCTAACGAAGACCTGTATTCGTTCTTGACTGCACGAAGCTTTCCTTCAGCCGGTACTTCTCACCGCACCCTATATGCTGAAGGGCACGCCCCAACTTTGCGGACCCACCCGGAGCCATGCCCTTGCGCCGCCGTCTGGAACTGTATTTCCGTTTCGCCGAACACGGCACCACTTGGCGCACGGAGCTACTCGCCGGGCTCACAACCTTTGTGACGATGGCCTACATCATCTTCGTCAATCCATCTATCCTCAGCGAAACCGGCATGCCGGTCGCCGCCGTTACGGTGGCTACCTGTTTGTGCGCGGGCTTCGGCTCCATCCTAATGGGCTCCTTGGCCAACTACCCGCTCGCCCTCGCGCCCGGCATGGGCCTCAACGCCTACTTCACCTACACCGTCGTGAAGGGTATGGGCATTCCCTGGCCCACCGCGCTCGGAGCCGTCTTCCTCTCCGGCATCCTTTTCCTGCTGCTCACCCTCGGCGGGGTACGGCAGCGACTTTTGGCCGCAATCCCCTCTCAGTTACACGCCGCTGTCGCGGGCGGCATCGGCCTGTTCATTGCCTTTATCGGCCTTCGCAACGCGGGCCTGGTCGTGCCTAACCCGGCCACCGCCCTCACCCTCGGCGACCTGCACAAACCCGCAACCCTGCTCGCCCTCTTCGGCATCGCCCTTATCGCCATCCTGCAGGCCCTGCGCGTCCGTGCCGCTGTGCTCCTCGGCGTACTCGGCACACTGCTCATGGGTATTGCCTGCCATCAGGTGCACTGGCAGCCCGCCACACTGAACCCACTCGCCCTTCGCGCCACGGCCTTCCACCTCGACATTCGCGGGGCCCTCCGTCTCAAGGCGCTCGAGATCATCTTCGTCTTCCTCTTCGTGGATCTCTTCGACAACATCGGCACCCTGGTCGCCGTCACCGACCGCGCCGGCCTCATCCGCCCCGACGGTACCATCCCGCGCCTCGATCGCATCTTCTTCGCTGACGCCGCCTCCACCGTCGTCGGCTCGCTCGCCGGCACCTCCACCGTCACCAGCTACATCGAAAGCGCCTCCGGCGTAGCCGCCGGCGGCCGTACCGGTGTCACTGCCATCGTCACCGGACTGCTCTTTCTGGTCTCCATCCTCGTCGCCCCGGTCGTTGGCGCAATCCCTAGCTTTGCCACCTCCCCCGCGCTGGTCCTCGTTGGAGCGCTCATGCTCGCCGGCACCGCCCGCATCGATTGGAACGAGCCCCGCATCGCCATCCCTGCCTTTCTCACGCTGCTCACGATTCCGCTCACCTACTCCATCGCCACTGGGCTAAGCTTCGGCATTATCAGCTTCGCCGCGCTCGAGCTTGCCACCGGCCGTGCCCAGCGGCAGCACTGGATGCTATATCTGCTGGCGCTACTCTTCATGGCCCGCTTCGTCTGGCTGCACGGAGCCTGACACGCATTCGTGAGTAACTCGCATCGGCGTTCCAGTTCGGTCACCGCCGAACTCCGAATCCAAAGTCATACTGACTTCCCCTACGGATTGCGTAATATCCGAATATGCTCAATACGCATATTTCTCTTATGCATACTGAGCATAAGTCTTGTGAGCGGCGTGGTACCGCCCAGAGGGGTTGTGGTTTAGAAATGCATCGTATGCAGCACCTCAACGATTTTCACTAGCACAAAGAGAAGAATCTCTCCTAGTAACTGCAGTGAAACCGCCCGTAGCGAACCCGCAAGGGTAGCTTCAGGTCTCACCTCCTCTACAAAGATCGCCTCGGGGTTGCACTCCCGAGGCGTTTCGCTTTTCAGGGCGGAACTTGTCTCAGGCTTGCGTGCCCTGGCGAACCACACTTGTAAAGGCCTCTCCCCTATCGCAGCCGAGATGGCAGGAAATCATGCCGTCTACCACAACTGTGGTGGATCATCCCCTCGCGAGAACGATCATTCCTTAGATCCCACGGCAAGCGCCTGAAAGCTGTGGCAGAGCATCGTATGGAGCGGCGGCGCGTCCACATCGCGCCCAAAGGAGCTCAAGTATGGATCGCAGCGCATCGGCCGTTTGGCAAGGCGGCCTCAAAGACGGCAAGGGCATTCTCAGCACCCAAAGCGGCGTGCTGCACGAACAGCAGTACAGCTTCAACACCCGCTTTGAAAACGGCAACGGCACTAATCCGGAGGAATTGATCGCGGCCGCCCACGCAGGCTGCTTCACCATGGCGCTCTCCGGCCAGCTTTCGTCCGTAGAAAAAATCCCCCAACAGCTCGACACCACCGCCACCGTCACCATGGAAAAGACCGACGACGGCCCGACCATCACCAAAATTCACCTGAAAACCCGCGCCCGCGTTCCGGGAATCGAGAAGCAGCAGTTCGACGAGCTCGCCACCAAAGCCAAGGAAGGCTGCCCCATCTCCCGCCTCCTCAAAGCCGCCGAAATTACCCTCGACGCCCAGCTCGTATAGTGCTTCCATCACAAGCGCATGCCCACCTTAGCAACAACTCTACCGTTGCTAAGGTGGGTCTCTTCACCTGAGATTATTTCGATCTAATTTGGGGCATAACTCTTGTTTCTTCTTTCGCGATAGGGTCACTTGCAAACTCCCGGTATCGCTTCGTGGCGAGCGCTTCAAGGCGCTCGGCCTGTGTCTTCAATGTCCTGCGCAGACCAGGCGAAACATCGCGCTCGCTTATCACGCGTGCCAAACTGGCAATCGTACTCGCACGGCGCGCAATACGAACATCTGGATGTTTGCGAGCAGCTTGAAGCTCCTCAGGAATAATGCACACGCGAAGGGAGGCCGGTAGTACGACGGCTGTTACTGTAGCTATCTCTTTTTCGTTCAAAATAGCCTTATACCCGGAGGCTTGGAGCAACAGCTGAAAGACGCTGTACTCTGCCGCATTTAAAGCATTACTGGCCTCTCCCTTCGGTAAACTCGCCAAGTCCCAAAGCGGCCACATCTCCACCTCATACACTTCGAAGGGGTCAAGAACATTCATTGCTACTGCGTCCGTGCGATGGTTCGTTAGATGTCTACGTATTCGAACTCTTAGGCGTTCACTCGTCTGACCAACATAGATCGGCTCGCCATCATAATCGTAAAAAGCGTACACGCCAAACTGCGAATCGCCGATACGCTGGCCAGTATCGAGCACTTGGTTTAGAGCAGAGGAAAGAACTCGGTTTATAGCCGCAACGTCAGCGGGCACACCCAACCGTTTAGGCATACCGCAGCTCCAAGTCCCCATGCTCCTCGCGAGCCTCGCACAGAGGGAGCAGCAAATGCTCCGATAACCAGCGCACCACGGGCACCGCTACACCATCGCCGGCGAGCCGGTATGCATCGTTGTACTTTTCGGGAAGCCGATAGGTATCTGGTAAGCCCATAAGTCGTGCGGCCTCACGCTTTGTTAGCAGGCGAGTTCGAATGTGCTCTCCCGTAACAAACATCAGACGTTGGCGACTAGACCCACCTGAGGGTGTACGAAGACATCCACTAAGTCCGTCGAACCGTGCCTCGACCCTCTGAAGCCGAACTCCTGCTTCAACGCGTGTCCTACGGTAAAGAGCACCGATAACAGTCCCACCGAAAGCCGTGGCCTGCTGCATTTTTCTGAGATGAAGCGGATTCATCAAGGAGAGAAGCCGAGAGGTATACTCCGGAGAATCCCAAAGATCAGCATCGAGTTCAAGAAAATCCACAAGGAACGAGCGTCGAGCGGGGGGGGTTGGTATATGCCACCACACCCAGTTCTCCTTTAGAGAAGAAGGGGCCTCACGCCACAACCGATCCAAACGATCTGAACTCCATGGATAAGCACCGCCCCAACGACCATTCAGGCAGCTCGGCGGAACCGGCACGCGTGCAGCTTCAACCGCTATAAGAAAGACACGGGGCCTTGATTGAGGAAGAAAATGAACTGCATCGAGCAATAAGAGACCATATAGGTAACCACGATTCCTTAGCTCCCTCAACAAATCATAAAGGTCCTTACCTCCGTTAGAGGTCAGCAACCCTGTTACGTTTTCAAGTGCGATCACACGAGGTGCTTGGTCTAAGCCGCTCAGCAGAGTCAACAGCCTCCAGATCAGCCCACTCCGGCTGCCCTGGAGACCACTACCGCTGCCTGCAAGCGAAAGATCTTGGCAAGGAAAGGATCCCCACACAAGGTCTGCCGCTGGAGGTAGGTCGACCGCACGAAGATTACAAACATCCTTACAAACAAAGTGCCTCTCTGCATCCGGCATATTCTGCAGATAAGCGGACGCTTTCATTGGCGAAATGTCATTTGCGAAAGTACACTCCCACTCAGGACCAAGCCCTAGCCGAGCCATCCCACCACCAGCGAAGAACTCGAAAAAGCTCGGCATAAAACTGCTACCCTTCTACTCCGCAACTCTACACAAAAAAAGCCCCTCGCAAACGAGGGGCTTTGGCCTAGTTTGAGCCACTACTTTAATCACCCGCCACCGGCTCCTCAATTTCATTGACCAGTTCTACCTTGCTCACCGCAGCCGCAGGCGTAATCCCGCCCATCGAACCCAGCCCGCCAATCTCCCCGATCGCCACAAAGCCGCCCGGCATCTCAGGCTCCTTCAGGATCTCCTTGCGATAAAGCTTAGCCATGCGGGCGTTCTCGGCCTCGAGCTTCAACTTCGTATCGCGGGCCCGGATCTTCTCTTCGCGTGCGTTCTTGGCAATTCCGGACTTCTCGAACGTATCGTTGGCCGCGGAGTCCACATGCTCCTGGTTCAACACCAGGTCATATTTCTCCTGCTTCTCGATGCCGACCTTCTTACCGCCTGCGAAAATCTCATGCCGGCCATGCTCCTCGTACCACTTGGTGAGCGTGGAAGTCATGTGCATCTTCTCGATGATATTGCGCCAACCCACACCCGTGTTGTACGCGCAGAAGCTGATCTCGCCCTCCTGCGTCGCATACGGGATGATGCACTGCTCGGTGCGGCGGAAGTCGTAGTTGAACAGATCCTGAAACCACATCCCAGCGATAAACAGAAAGTTCCAACGATCGCCACGCCGCTTTTCAATGTCCGCCTGCGTCCGGTCAGCCGTAACCTTGCCATAGTTGCGGCCTGTCGCGCCGAAGCATTTATCAAACTTCGTCAGCAGCGAAAAAATGCTGAAGTGGGTGGGAGCCTTCTTAGGGTCGTAGTTGCGGATCAGCGCCAGCGCCGCCCCCACGATGGTGAAGAACTTGCCGCGTGCCGCATCGTTCACCTTGGCAATATCCTTCGCCAACTGTGTTGCATCGAGGAACGCTGTGACAGGGACCGCTTCCTTGGTTTCCTTATCAATCATCAGCGCCATGCCGATACCGCAATTCGGGTGGCAGCCGCAGGAGAGCTGGCCCCAATCGTGTTCCGGCCCGTGCACCAGGTCGGCCCAGTCGGAGAAGGTCGACATGAAGCTGATTGGGAACCAGTCACGCGTCGACTCACCAAGGCCTGTCTGGTCGTGGATGTCGTGCGCGAGATGCGAAAGCGTGTACCGCTGCGCCGTGCGCCGGTCATCGGAGATGGCCTCGTCACGACCGGTAAAGCTCACCGGCTGGAACGAAAGAAAGTTGATCTTCTTCGGGTTATCCAGCGCGAACTGGATGATGCGCCCTACCTGCTCATTGTTGATGCCATTGATGATCGTCGTCACCGGCACAATGTCCACGCCGGCCTCATGCAGGTTGTGGATTGCCTGCAGCTTCACATCGAACGCATTGCCCACCTTGCGATGCGAGTTCGCCGCATTGCCGATCCCGTCGAACTGCAGGTACGCATAGCGCAGACCCGCCTCGGCGGAAGCCTTCGAAAATTCCTTCGACTTTGCAAACTCGATGCCGTTCGTCGCCGCCTGCACGGAGGTGTAACCCACCTTGCGGGCATACGCGACCGCATCGAGGAAGTACGGCGAAAGCGTCGGCTCGCCACCGGAAAACTGCACGCTCATCTGACGCCGCGGCTTAATGGTGATCGCGTTGTCGAGCATCGTCTTGATCTCGTCCCACGTCAGCTCATGCACAAAGCCGACCTGGTTGGCATCCATGAAGCACGGATCGCACATCATGTTGCAGCGGTTCGTCAGATCGATCGTCAGCACCGAACCACGGCCATGCGTTACCGTCGACGTCCCGTGATTGTGCAGCTTCTCGTCATTGTGCGCGCGGATGTCGCGGCCCGGGAACACCGATTCCAGGTGCTGCATCATCGGCGGGTCAATGGACATCACGTCCTCGAAGTGGCCATGGATCGGGCAATCCTTCACCATCAGAATCTGGCCGTCGCGCTCGATGATCTGCGCCTTGATCTCGCCCAGCTTCTCATTCAGCAGAATCTCGTGCGGCAGCTTGCCATCCACGATCTGCTGCCGGATCTCCGGAACGCACTTCGGGCACAGCGAGTCGGTCGTGCGCGGCCAGCCCAGCGGCGGCTTTTCTTTCTGGTAGCTCTTCAGCAGCGGCTTGTCGCTCCACTTTGGCGTAAAGCTCTTATTCGGGCTGATCCCGTTGAGCTTCGAGAACACGGCCCAGCCGGCCTTTGCGCCATACACGACACCCTTTTCCAGAACCTTCGTTGCTTTTCCCATTGCTTTGCGCTTCTCCTAAATGTCTAACCGGGTTCCCATTCGGATGCGGCTTCCGTACTCGCCGATCCGCTTCATCTGTTATCTTGCGAAGTTCCCGCAAAGGCGTACTCACAGCAAGGCCCAGATCCCCGTACATCTTTTAGGGTACGGACCGCCTCGCGTTCCGTCATTCGTGATACAGCGAACGGGGATATGCTGCAGCGAACGGGCTCTCGGTGCATCTGTTGCAATCCGCTGCCCCGCCAGGCCCTTGCATTCCCCCGTCCCGTACACTTGTGCCTATGGGCCGGTTCGTCAATGGCGTACTTGGGCTCGTTCTGGGTGCCGCGGGATTGCCCGGCCAAACCCCGCAGGCTGCACCCGCACAGCCAGCGCCGTCGGCAGCCACCCCGACCATTACCGTGCAGTCGCAATTGGTGCTGGTACCCACCGAGGTCCGCACCAAAAAGGGCGAGAACATCTACGGCCTGCACGCGGAGGATTTCACGGTCGAAGCCGACGGCGTACCCCAACGCGTTCGCCTTGATGAAGCAGCTGATCCCATCCCCTTATCCCTTGTCGTGCTCGTGCAGTGCTCACGAACCGCCTTTCGTGAAGGTCCGAAGATTCGCGGTTTGGCGACGATGGTCGACGCCATCGTCGGTGCCGCGCCTGCCTCGGTCGCGGTAGTTGATTTCGGTACCGAGCCTGAACTTCTCAACGGCCTCACCGCCGACCCGACCCAGCGCGAACAGGCCTTTGCCAAGCTGCAGCCCTGTGATGACGATGGCGGTGCGAGCATCTACGATGCCGTAGCCTATGGCAACTGGGTGTTGAACCGCGCCCATGCGCCGGGCCATCGCGTTATCCTGCTGGTCAGCGAAACGCGCGACCACGGCAGCCTTGCCAAAGCTCCGAAGACGATCGAGACCCTGAACCGGACCAACACCGTCGTGGATGCGGTCAGCTTCTCGCCGGGACGCGAACAGTTTGTAGAAGAGATGAAAACCAGCGATGGCGCGGCAGGTGGCGCGGTCGGCTTACTTCTTATGGCCACTCAGGCGGTGCGCAAAAATGCGCCAAAGGAATTCGCCCGCGAAACAGGCGGCGAGTACGTCAACTTCAACAACGATAAAGGTTTTGACCGCAGCCTGAACACGCTCGCCAACCGCATCCACAACGGCTATCAACTGAGCTTCGTCCCCCACTTCCCACCCGATTCTTCGGGCAGCCTGGCGGGCCTGCACGACCTAAAGGTTAGGGTCGCCAAGTATCCGGATGCTATCGTCGAGCACCGCGAGGCCTACTGGAGCACAGGCGCGATCTCTCCTTAGGCGAATTCTGAGCTATCGCGATTACCACCAAGCGATCTCACTAAGCGGCTCATCTGAGCTACACCGCGCGATCATTACACGCTCTAGTTGAGGCTAAACGCGACGTAGCCTCTCTTTACTGTCATTACCAAAGGGAATCTGCTGTTCAAGGGTGTGAACACGATCGTTTCGACCGGGTATGCAATGACTCCCGTACACTGCATGTGGCCATGCCTTCGCCTCTGTTCACACGCCCGTCAAAGCCCATCCTCCTCATCCATGGCGGGGCCTGGGCGATGCCCGACGACGCCGTCGCCGCGCACCAGAACGGCATCCAGAATGCCCTGCGGGCCGGCTGGGAGGTGCTCGCCGGCAACGGTTCGGCTCTCGATGCCGTGGGGGCCGCCATCTCCGTCATGGAAGACGACGACACCTTTGACGCGGGCCGCGGCTCCTTCCTCACCCGCGATCGCCGCGTGCAACTGGACGCCCTCCTCATGTCCGGTGCCGATCTGCGCGCCGGCGGCGTAGCCTGCGTCGAGCGCCTCCGCAACCCGATCCAGGCTGCCCGGCTGGTGCTGGAGCGCTCTCCCCACGTGTACTTTGTCGGCCCGGGCGCGGAGAACTTCGCCGCCGAGCACGGCATAAACCTCATCGACAATGAGGAGCTCGTCATCGAGCGCGAGCGCGAACGCCTCACCCGATATCAAGCTGCCGAAGCCGCCGGCCTGCCCGACACCACCTTCGCCGGCTCCCCTGTCCCAAGGGACGCCTCTAAGTCGGCTACCCCGAAGTCGGCTACCCCAAAACCGGGTGCCCCGTTCTTTGCAGCTCCATCGCAAAGGGCGGGGTCTCTCCGCAGCGCCGACACAGCAGACGAGGTTATACCCACCCAGGACGATACGACCACAGATCCCGCCCTCATCGAAACAGCCGTCGCCGACGCCATCGAGCACGGCCTGCCCACCGAGTTGCAGTTCGACGATCCCACGCTGCACTCGCACGACACCGTCGGAGCCGTGGCTCTCGATGCTGCCGGAAATCTCGCCGCGGGCACCTCCACCGGCGGCACGCTCTCCAAAGCGCCCGGCCGTGTCGGTGACTCCTCGCTGATTGGCTGCGGCTGCTACGCCGACAATGAATCCGCCGCCGTCTCGCTCACCGGCTGGGGCGAACCCATCATGAAGCTCGTACTCGGCAAGTGGGCCACGGATCGGGTCGCCGCGGGTAGCTCACCCCAAGAAGCCGCCTCGGACGCAATCGCCTACCTCCATCGCCGGCTCGGCGGCCACGGCGGCATCATCCTGCTCGGCCCCGACGGCCGCCTCGGCCTCGCCCACAGCACGCCCCGCATGGCCTGGGGTTGGGCGAATGCCCAAGGCCGGCATGCCGGTATCGAGCTACCCTAGCCCAATCATTTTGTGATTCTTACTGTCGTTCCCAAAGGGATTAGCTGCTCTACACCATGCACCCTGACCATGCACCTTGTCTGTGCATTCCCGAACGGAACCTGCGTCTCCCCAGCGCCGCATTCTCTTGTTTGTCATTCCCGAAGGAAATCGGCGTCTCAACTCGCCAATCACGTGAGGGGGCCTCGGCGCACCTCAAGCCGCCACAAAAGCCTCATGGAGCGCCGGCTTCACCGCCGTCCCTAATAGATCAATCGACCGTAGCATTCCGGCATGCGGAATGGGCCCGCCGCTCATCATCAGGCTGACACGCGAAACCCCGCCAAGCACCTCATCGATGTGCCGCAGCTTCGCCGCCGCTGTCTCCGGCGAGCCGACGATGAAGGCACCCGTGGGGCCAGTCTGCGCCTCAAAAGCAGCACGGCTCATGGGTGCCCAGCCGCGCTCGCGGCCAATGCGCCCAAACGTGTGGGCGTAAGCCGGCCAGAGCCCGTCGGCAGCCTGCCTGTCGGTCTCGGCGATGTAGCCGATGGCGTGCACGGCGACATCGAGCGCCTCGGCCGGATGCCCAGCGCGACGGCCGGACTCACGGTAAAGATCAATCAGCGGGCGGAAGCGGTGCGGCTCACCGCCGATAATGGCCACGGTGAGCGGCAACCCCAGCGCACCCGCACGGGCAAAGCTGTTGGGTGTACCGCCCACGCCCAGCCGCACCGGTAACGGCATTTGTAGCGGGCGCGGGTAGACGCCCTGGCCGGTAAGCGAGGCACGGTGCTTGCCCTGCCAAAACACCTTCACCTCATCGCGCAGGTGGAGCAGAAGATCGAGCTTCTCGGCGAAGAGTTCATCATAGTGCTTGGTATCAAAGCCGAACAGCGGGTAGGACTCGACAAAGGAACCACGGCCGACAATCATCTCCGCGCGGCCGTTGGAAATGAGATCGAGCGTCGCGAACTGCTGAAAAATGCGCACCGGATCTTCGGAGCTGAGGACCGTGACGGCGCTCGAAAGCCGGATATCCTTCGTGCGCGCGGCAGCGGCGGCCAATAGGATCGCGGGGGCGGAGGCGATGTACTCCTCGCGATGGTGCTCGCCAATGGCATAGATGTCGAGGCCGACACGATCCGCGAGCTCGACCTCTTCGAGCATCTCGCGAACGCGCTCCGCGCCAAGCTGCCCCGCGCTCCGCCCCGACTGGCCAATCACTTCAACAAAAGTATCGATCCCGATCTGCATTGGGTGTCTCTCTGGCTGTACGCGGTGTTGAGGGCTGGGCCCTTAAGCTGCGTAAACGTTCCGCTTCGGGCCGTTGTGCCGCGCGAAGGGGCAGAGTTTCAGATGCGGCAGGGGGTTCAAAGACGCATGGCGGCGTGGCTGCCGGAAGGTCCTGTGACAGCCCTAGACGCGTCCTTGGGCTGGGGAGGAAGTAGGGGACAACCGGTGCGTTCGAGCTCCACCCACGAAACGAACGGCCTTCAGGGGCAGCCGACGGCTTTCCACGGTGAAGTTCGATTCATTCAGGTGCACCGGCACGGGAGCAATGGTCGCTTTTCCGTCCGAAGTCACAGAGACGACCACCGTACCTACGCCTGGGAGCAGCAGGTATGTCTCGACGGAGCCGCGAGCTGCCGGATTGCCCGCATGGTGCTTCAGCTTGGGGCGTACCGGGGCTCCGGTGGTGAGATAGATCCCGCTGCGCAACGCGGCCTGGGGGTAGGTCTCCGTCATCGTTTGGCTGGACGGTGTCGCAACAAGACGCGGCACGACGCTTGCCGCGGTCAAAGGTGCAACTGGTCCGTTGAGCGTGCAAGCGGCCGCAATCAGGGCGGCACAGGGAAGGAACGGGCGCATGGCGATCTCCTCGAAGGTGTTCTGGCTAGCGACCCTCCACAGTTCTTGCGAAGGCGCAGGTCGCCTGTATCCCGGCGTGGATCAACGTACCACCTTTGGGGCAGAACTGTACTGCCCATCGGTAACCGCCGTGTTCGTTTCCCGACGTTACCGTACGTGGCGGCCCATCGTGCGCCGTCCCGCACATGATTCAATGGTGGTTTGGGAGTATGTGAAGCCGGATGCCTTTGAACTGTGGAATCGTCGGTCTGCCGAATGTGGGCAAGTCCACCATCTTTAACGCCCTGACCGCCTCAAAAGCGCAGGCCGCGAACTACCCGTTCTGCACGATCGATCCGAACGTGGGTATCGTCAGCGTGCCGGATGAGCGGCTGGACAAAATCGCCGCGCTGATTAAGCCCAAGTCGCTGGTACCGACCACGATGGAGTTCATCGACATCGCCGGCCTGGTCGCGGGCGCCTCAAAGGGTGAAGGGCTGGGTAACCAGTTCCTCGGCCACATCCGCTCCACCGACGCCATTGCGCATGTGGTCCGCTGCTTTGAGGATCCGGAGGTCATACACGTGGCCGGGACAGTTGACCCGATCTCGGACATCGACACGATCAACACCGAGCTGCTGCTGGCCGATCTCGACACCGTTGAGAAGCGCTCGACCCGACTCGAAAAGCTGCTCAAGAATGCCACGGACGTAAAGATCAAGTCCGAAGGCTCGGCGGTCGCCAAGCTGAAGGAGGCGCTCGAGGCCGGCCGGCCCGCCCGCACCCTGTATCAAAATGGAGCCCTCACGGACGACGAGCGCCTGGCTGCCCGCGACCTGCACCTCATCACCGCCAAGCCGATGCTCTATGTCGCCAACGTGGATGAGGCTGCGCTCGCAAGCGGCAACGTGCACACCGCAAAGGTGGAGGCGCGCGCGGCCGAAGAAGGCTCCGAGGTGGTGCGCATCTGCGGCGCGCTCGAGTCGGAGATTGCGCTGCTGGAGCCGGAAGAGCGCGGCGAGTTCCTCGCCGATCTCGGGCTCAGCGAGGCCGGTCTCGATCGCCTCATCCACGCGGGCTATCGGTTGCTGGAGCTGATCACGTACTTTACGGCGGGTGTGCAGGAGGTACGTGCCTGGACCATCAAGCGTGGGACGAAGGCACCCGGCGCGGCGGGTGTCATCCATACCGACTTCGAGCGCGGCTTCATCAAGGCCGACTGCTATAGCTGCAACGATCTCTTCACACTCGGCAGTGAGGCGGCGGTGAAAGAAAAGGGCCTGCTGCGCTCAGAAGGTAAGGAGTACGTCGTAAAGGACGGCGACATTCTGTTTTTTAAATTCAATGTGTAGCCAACAACGTGGGTTGGGCACGGTACGGTTGGCATCCAATGAATTCACGGCGGGCGCGCGCGCTCCTCGCGTCAACACACAGGAGCCCCACCATGACGAAGCTGGCCGTAGCCGTTGGAAAACAGGATCACACCCAGGGCAGTGCCGACGCGGAGTGCACCCTCGTCGAGTATGGCGATTACCAATGCCCCTCCTGCCGTCAGGCCTACCCGCAGGTGCACCGCGTGCAGAAACACTTCGGGGACCGGGTGCGCTTCGTGTTCCGCAATTTTCCGCTGGAGCAGCACCCCTTCGCGGAGCCCGCCGCCGAAACGGCCGAGTTTGCCGCAGCGAAGGGCAAGTTTTGGGAGATGCATGACGCGCTCTACCAGGAACAAGACAAGCTAAGCGATGCGTTCCTCTCCGAACTTGCCACAAGGCTCGGTATGGATGCCGAGGCGCTCACCACGGCGCTGGAGGAAGGCACGTACGCCAAACGCGTCGAAGCCGATCTGGAGAGCGGCGAAAAGAGCGGCGTACAAGGCACGCCCACCTTCTACATCAATGGACTGCGCCATGATGGCGACTTTGGCGCGAGTTCGCTCATCGAGGCCATTGAAGCCACATTGCGCGGGTAAGTCTTCGCTGTAGTAGCGATGCCCCATTTTTTCCGACTTCATCGGAAAGGCTGGGGTCGCTCCCGGCCCTGCCTATAGCGTATCCACAAAGGTTCATCCGCTCCATATAGCCTTTGTATAGCGGACACTGGGAGCGCATGAGCACCACAGGCAAGAAGCTCCGAGTCGGCATCCTCTTCGGCGGCAGAAGCGGCGAGCATGAGATCTCGCTGCGCTCCGCGCGTTCCATCCTCAAGGCCATCGATTGCAACAAATATAAGGTCATCGAGTTGGGCATTACGGAGGACGGTCGCTGGCTGCCGCCCCAGAATTCTATCGATTTGCTCGAAGGCCGGTCTGCCGCCGAGCTCCCGGAGCATGCGGGAGAGATCGCGGGCGTGAGTTTATCGCTCGCCGCAACGGCTGCCGACCCGTCCTCCGGTGCGCCCATCGATGTGGTGTTTCCCGTGCTGCACGGCACCTTCGGTGAGGATGGCACGATTCAAGGTCTGTTTGAACTTGCCGATATCGCCTATGTGGGCTCGGGCGTGCTTGGATCGGCTGCGGGCATGGATAAAGACGCCATGAAACGGCTGTTTGCTTCGGCCGGACTGCCGCAAACGCCATACCGAACCTTTCTGCGCTCGGAGTGGCGTAAAGATCCGGAGGCCGCCACTGCGGAGATCGAAGCGAAGCTGCGCTACCCGTTCTTTGTAAAGCCGGCAAATCTCGGTTCCTCGGTCGGGATCAGCAAGGTGCACCATCGCGCCGAGCTTGCACCCGCGATGGATGTAGCGGCCGGCTTCGATCGCAAGCTCATCGTCGAGCAGGGTGTCGGCGGCCCCGGCGTGAAACCGCGCGAGTTGGAGATTGCCGTGCTCGGCAACGACGAACCGGAGACCTCGGTCATCGGCGAGATTGTACCCGCGAAGGAGTTTTACGACTACGAGGCAAAATATGAGCTCGACGGTCCGGATGAAAGTGTCAACATTATTCCAGCTTCACTGAGCGAAGAAGAAGAACAGCGTATCCGCACCATGGCGCTCGCGGCCTTTCGCGCCTGCGACTGCGCCGGGCTCGCCCGTGTGGACTTTCTCATGGTGCCGGGTACCCCCGGCGGCGAAAGCGAGATCGTGCTGAACGAGATCAACACCATGCCCGGTTTCACATCCATCAGCATGTATCCCAAGCTTTGGGGTGCGAGCGGTGTGTCTTACCCCGAACTGATTGATCGCCTGATCGCCCTCGCCCTCGAGCGGCAGGCGGAGAAAAAGGAAACGCAGTTCGCTCGCTAATTCAGGCAGCTGCACAGCGAATCTCTCCCACTCGCACCTCACCCCCTCGCTGCTCACAGCTCAACAAAACCCGGAGTTCCGGCTGACGCAAAATACAAGGAACGCAACACGGAGCTGGCCACGCCTGGACGGCATCGACGCGCTGCGCGGGCTGGCGATTCTGTTCGTTCTGCTGAATCACGTCAATATGCGGGTGCTCTTTGCGGACGTGCCCTACACTCGCGGCCTACCCAAGCAGCTCGTGTCGTCGCTCGTGTGGAACGGGCAACGCGGTGTGCAGATTTTCTTTGCCGTTTCTGGATTTCTGATTACGTCAACCTCGATCCGGCGTTGGGGCTCCTTGGGCACTGTAAAAATTCGCGAGTTTTACCTGCTGCGTGTAGCGCGGATCGCACCATTGTTTCTGCTGCTGCTCGCCCTGCTAAGCGCATTGCATTTCACGCACATGCGGGATTTCGTGGTCAGCCAGAAGCAGGGTGGACTGGCCAACGCTCTCTTTGCCGCGCTCACCTTTCGCATCAATGTGCTCGAAGCACGGCTTGGTTACCTCCCTGGAAACTGGGACGTGTTGTGGTCCTTGTCCGTAGAAGAGACGTTTTACTTTCTTTTCCCACTAGCCTGCAAGCTGCTTGGACGCAGTGGGCTCTTCGCCGCGCTTCTGCTTGCCTTTGTGGTGTTGGGGCCATTCGGGCGCACAGTCCTTACCCACGGCAACGAGGTCTGGCAGGAGTATTCCTATCTCGGTGCCATGGATGCCATCGCTCTCGGCTCCCTTACGGCCCTGGTGCTTTCCCGGCGGCAGATCTCTCGGCAGGGCTTGCGCACCCTGCTTCTACTCGGCGGTGGTTTGCTGGTGTACGTTCTATGTTTTACCCGGACCGTGTTGGCATGGACGCTATACCGTGCCGGTCTCGACATGTCCGTCGTGGCGCTCGGAACCTGCCTGCTGATTGCAGGGGCAGTGCAGACGCAATGGAAGAGCCCGCGATTGCTTGCACCGCTGCTCTGGATGGGTCGGCGCAGCTACGAGATCTATCTCACGCACATGTTCACTGTCTTCGCTTGGTTCGCCATATTTGTGCACTTCGGCAAGCCTATCTACCTGGCGTGGCCACTCTTCCTCGTGGTGGTCGTTACCGCTGGGCTGCTCGGCACCTTGGTAGCGCGGTTCTACTCCGAGCCGCTGAACGCATGGGTACGCCGTCGTACCGGCGAGAGCAGAGATCGCGCGGGTGCTGTCCTAGAAGACGCCTCCACGACCGGCAAACAAATCTTAGCGAAATCTAGATGAGCCTGCGCTGGCTCCAGTCGCTTTTACCTCGAGAGGTTGAGCCCATTTGGGACAGCCCTCTGGACGTGCCAGAGCGTGGGGTTATCTGCTCGATGGCAATGTCCTGCTCTGCTCCATGAGAAGTCCAAAGAGGGTTAACCCGGGCAGTTTCACGGATCTTTGCAAAGCCGGAAAACAGGGCTGCTCCTCAGTCACGCAACACTCTTGAGCTTCTCTGCTATGCGCGTTCGCCTTGCGGCTAACATGGTGCGATGGAGCTAAAGGCAGACCCCACCATTACGCTCGCTGATATCCAGGCAGCGCGCGAGCGGCTTGGGAGCGCGATCTATTGCACACCCTGCGCACGCTCTGAGACGCTGTCGCGGCTCACGGGCCAGAGCGTCTTTCTGAAGCTCGAAAATCTGCAGATGACCGGCTCCTTCAAAGAGCGTGGTGCCTTGAATCGCATTGCCACCTTGACGGCCGAGCAGGCCCGCAAAGGCGTCATCGCTGCCAGCGCCGGCAACCATGCGCAAGGCGTCGCCTACCATGCCACCCGCCGCGGTATCCGCTCCGTAATCGTGATGCCGCTGGCCACGCCGCTGGTCAAGGTGCAAGCGACACGCGGGTTTGGGGCCGAGGTCATCCTACACGGCGCCAACTACGACGAGGCCTGTACCGAGGCCACACGCCTCTGCGAGGCCGAAGGGATGACCTTTATTCACCCCTTCGACGACCCGCTTGTGATCGCCGGGCAAGGCACTATCGGACTCGAACTGCTCGAGCAGATCGAGAACCTGGAGGCCGTGGTGGTGCCCATCGGCGGGGGCGGGTTGATCGGCGGCATCGCTTGTGCGCTGAAGGAGCAACGCCCCGAAATCCGCGTTATCGGCGTGCAGACCGCACGTCTGCCCTCCATGCAGCGAGCCCTGCATGAAGGCCATCCGGTCACCGTGGATCCGGCAACCACCATTGCCGATGGTATCGCCGTACGCCGCGCCGGTGCCGGCACCTTTCCCTTGGTGCAGCGCTATGTGGATGAAATTGTGACGGTGAATGAGGATGAGATTGCCAGCGCCATCCTCACGCTGCTGGAGCGCGAGAAGACGCTTGCCGAGGGTGCGGGCGCTGCGGCTCTGGCGGCCGTACTGCAACACCGCACGGGGTTGCCCGCATTCACACGCGTCGCGGTGCTCGTCTGCGGCGGCAACATCGATGTCACGCTGTTGAGCCGCATCATTGAGCGCGGCCTCGTGCAGGACGGCCGTCTGATCCGTCTGCGCATTCACCTCTTCGATCGTCCGGGCGCTCTAGCGGACCTCACGCAGATCATCGCCAGTCACCGCGCCAATATCGTCGATACGCTGCACAACCGTGCGTACTACGGCGTCAATCTTGGCGACACGGTGATCGACATCACCATGGAAACACGCGGCCGGGAGCAGGTGGAGGAACTCCTGCTGGCGCTTACCGCTTCGGGATATAAGCACAGCCGCGTGCTGTAGACCCACTACCCCCAATGTGTGGCAGGCCGGAGTATAGCGCGTCATATGCTTCTAAGAAGTCCAGGGAGGGGCATGGCTTTAGCCGTCCTCAAAGGATCGGGCGAAGCATCCGGCGCAGCAGTTCCGTTGTGGCACCGTACACAAGGTGGGCAGTGAACGGGTTGACATAGGAAGCCGCCGGAAACGTCGACAGCGGTTTGGAGAGTCCCAACGCCGGTACGGCCAGCAGATCGCCACCAACAAACAGGGCAATGCCATAGGTCGTGCCAAAGCCCGTACGCACCACCGGCAGATACTCCGCCAAGCCGCCATAGAGCCCACCCATCACGGCCGCAAAGGTGTAGTGCACGATCGGGCCTCCCGTGGCGCGCTGCGCGTGCGTCAAGTGCCGGCCACCCTGCGCGACGGCAGCAAGGGCATCGGCTGTCTTCATCGTCGCGTCTTCGCCATCACTGCCTTTGGCGAGCTGCTCCTGCTCCGCGGGCGTCTCCAGTTCCTTGCTGAGCGCGTCCCCCGGGCCTGTGCTCCACACGTTCATCACCCATGCCGCCACAAGACCGCCGGCCACGCCCGCCAACACACCACGTACTGGATGCTTCTCCATCAATGGACCTCCCGCGCGACCGAAGCTAAGGTAGTGCCGCCGTCGTACGTTTCTGTTGTGATGCGTTACAGGGACGGGCCGTCCGTAGAAACTACGGCAGCGCGAAGGCCACATACGCCGTACCCTGTTTCCCCTTGGGATTACGCGCATTGCTGGTCGCGATGACCACATATTGCTTGCCATCGATCATGTACGTCGCGGGAGTCGCATTACCGGCATACGGCAGATCGCCCGACCACAGCAACTTGCCGGTTCTGCTGTCAAAGGCGCGCAAGGTGTGGTCGAAGTTGGTGGCCCCGATGAACACCACGCCTCCCGCGGTGACCACGGGGCCACCATAGTTCTCAGTCCCGGTATCGGCCATGCCCTTGGCTGCAAGCTCCGGATAATTGCCGAGCGGCACCTTCCACAGATACCTCCCGGTATTCAGGTCGATCGCATTCAACGTGCCCCAAGGTGGCTGCACGGCGGGGTAGCCCTCCGGGTCAAGGAACTTGCGGTAGCCCGTGAAGCGAT
Organism: uncultured Acidobacteriaceae bacterium; assembly: GCA_964247595.1. Lineage (GTDB taxonomy): Bacteria > Acidobacteriota > Terriglobia > Terriglobales > Acidobacteriaceae > Granulicella. The sequence continues at coordinate 22,936 of CAXTUW010000010.1, forward strand.
ACCTCGACGCGCCACCCGGGGGGGCAAGCGTTGACTCCACCTCACGTTTACTGCTGCTCCCGGAGGCCGCCGCAGCCTCGATCTGCGGGGCCGGGTGCTCGCCGAGAAAGCGCAGAAGTGCGGCCGCATCCGCCTCGCTGAGTTTGTGGAACGCCGGCATGCGGCCCTTGCCGTTGTGAATGTTGTTAAGAATCCGCGTATCCGTCAAACGCAGCCGCACGCCCACCAGGCCGGGATAATTCGATGGAGCGCCCAGGAGATCTTCTCCATGACAGATCGCGCAGTTGGCCGCGTACACCTTCGCCCCTGCAAGCTCTTCCCGGTTGGGCGAAACGGTATTGGGCGAAACTATCGCGGCGCTGTGCACCCCCTCCGCCTCAGTACCGGTCTTCAGGTACGCAAGCAAGGCCGTGAGCCGGGCATCGTCGACATTCGGAAATGATGGCATGCGCCCCTTGCCGTTATGCACCAGCGCTGTGATCTGCTCGGCGCTCAAGCGCTTGTCTACCCCCACCAGCGACGGAAACGCGGGCGGTGCCCCCTTGCGATCACCGCCATGACAGATTGCACACTGGCTCAGGTAGATGTCTGAGCCCAAACCGCCACCGGGCTTGTTCTCCGTCAGTCCGCCGGTCCAGGCGATGTCATTGGCATTCACATACAGGACGCCCGTCTTGCGATCGACCGCCGAACCGCCCCATTCCGCACCGCCATCGAAGCCGGGAAAAACAACCGTCTGCTTGTCCACACTGAACGGTATAAATTGACCGGCGGAGCGAAATGCCTTGAACTGCGCCAGGGCGTAGTCGTGCGCCTCCGGCGTGCGCGTCGTCAGCATGTCTTCGGTGAGCCGCTGCCTGGCAAAGGGCTCAGGAAGCGTCGGCACAGGCTGTGTCGGGGAAGCCTCTTCTCCGGGCACGGCCGACGCGGGAAATGGCCGTTCCTCGATCGGAAACAGTGGCTTCCCGGAGGTGCGATCGAAGAGGTACAGGAAACCCTGCTTGGTGGTCTGCGCAATGGCATCGACACGCTTCCCCCCGGACTGCACCGTCAGCAGCGTGGGTGGGGAAGGGAAGTCGCGGTCCCAGATGTCATGGTGCACGCCCTGAAAGTCCCATAGGCGTTTGCCGGTGTTGGCATCGAGGGCCAGCAGTGTGTCCGCGTAGTGGTCATCACCCAGACGATCGCCACCGTAAAAGTCATCCACCGCCGAGCCGGTCGGCACGTACACAATGCCGCGCTCGGCATCGATCGCCATCCCGCACCAGTTATTCGCCGAGCCGGTGTACTTCCACGCATTGGCGGGCCAGCTCGCGTAGCCAGCCTCACCGGGATGAGGAATTGTGTGAAAGATCCAGCGCGGCTTTCCCGTGTGCACGTCATAGGCGCGTATGTCGCCGTGCAGCGCGGGCTTGGTCTCGGGCAGGCGAAACCCGACGATGATAGTGTCTTTGTAGAGAACGCCCGGCGAGGTCATCGCGGCAAAGCTCGCTTTGGCGTTCTCCGCATCGAGGTTCTCGCGCAGATCGATTCGCCCGCCTTCGCCGAAGCTCGGGATCGGCTTGCCGGTCGCGGGATCCAGTGCATAGAGGTAACTCAGCAGGCTGGCGAAAAGAATGCTCTGCGTGCCATCGGTCCAGTAACTCAACCCACGCGCAGGCTGTAGACCAGGCGTGCCGACGTCGAAGGTCCAAAGCTTTTTGCCGGTAGCTGCATGCAGCGCGAAGACCTTTTGCGTAGGCGTGTAGCCAAACAACACCTCCCCCACGATCAGTGGGTTGGTCTGCAACCCACCCTCTTCGCCGGTGTCGAAGGTCCAGGCAGGCTTGAGTTGATGAACGTTATCGCGATTGATTTGCTTCAGTGGGGAGTAGCGGTCGTCCGCAGCGGAGCCGCCGTAGACCGGCCAGTCTAGACGCTCACCCTTCGCGAGCTTGGTATAGCCGGCGGCCAGTAGCCGAGGTTGCCTCAGCCATCCGTGTCCACCGGTGAGCAGCCCGGCAGCCAACAGCATGCTGCCCATCCACCTGATTGCGGACCCCTGCCTGGAATGCGGCAACATGCCCAAGCGCTTACCCGGCATACTTCACAATCTGCATAAAGCCGTAGTCCATGTGCAGCTGTTGATGGCAATGCAGCAACGAGTCCCCCGGGTTGTCGGCCGCAAAATCGACCGCCACCTCCTGCAAGGGCATCACGTTGACGCAGTCCTTGATCAATCCACTCATTCGCTTTTCACCTGTTTGCGGATCGCGGATGCTGGTGACCTCAAAGCTGTGACGATGCAGGTGCATCGGATGCTGGTCGCCGCTGGCGTTGCGAAACACCATGCGATAACGCCTGCCAGGCTTCACGGTGATGGGCTTGACGTTCGGCCACGCGTCGCCATTGATGGTCCATGTATCGAACTTCGATCCATTCAGCGCACCGGCGTCGCGGAACGTCAGCGTGAATGTCTCTTCCGGCGGCGCGGTCGGTGCAGTGGCCGCAAAGAGGCTGTAATCCCAGCCTTCAGATTTGGGATCGTGCCACACGGGCGCGCCGGTCTTTCCGCTGTATTCGATCACGAGGCCGAGGCCGGCATCACGAGCCGTCTTCAGCGTCGATCCCAGTACCCACACGCCGGGGTGATTCATCTCGACGATGGCATCGATGCGCTCAGCCACCGCAAGGGATATCGTCTCCACGAGCTGGGGATGGGGCACCGGGTTGCCGTCCATTGCGATGATGCGGAAGTGATGTCCCGGCAGCGCCAGAATGACGTTCTCCGTCGCGCTTGCGTTCAGCAGGCGGAACAACACGCGCTGCCCAGTTTTCACGCGTACCGGCTCACCAAAGCCCAGCATGTGCGCGTTGAACGTCGCATACCTGTAGCCCACATCGGAGCCGGAGGTCTGCGGCGCGTTTTGCGATGCCGCGCGCATGGTCTCAATCATCGGTACAAAGTGCGGCTCCCAATGGTGCACAGCAAGGTTGACCTCCTGATCGTAGTGACCAGGATCCGGCGCACCCTCCACCAGCAGAAACCCGAACTGGCCCGTGTAAGCCGCGGCATTAAGATCGTCCATCGCCATGGCATGGGTGTGGTACCAGCGCGTTCCGGTTGGCTCCGGCAAGAGGTGATACCGCAACGTCGCCCCAGGCTGGATCAGCGGCGAACCCTCTTCTTCCGCACCGTCATTGCGCGTATCGGTATGCAGCCCATGCCAGTGCACGATCTCTTCGCGCGGGCTCCCATTCGTCACATCAATCGTGAACGGCCGACCGTGGCGCAGCCGCAGCATCGGCCCCGGCACCTGCCCGTTATACGCTGTCGTCGGCACAACGACACCTTTGCCGATCTCCAGATGGCAAGCCTCAATGCGCAGCTTCAGGTCGGGTGCGGCCTGCCGAGGCACAAGCGCCCGCGCCCAGGGCTCCACCGCACGCAGGGCAGGGGCATACATGGCCATCTTGCTGAAGTCGCGGCGACTGAGGTGCATGATCTCCGATCTACAGGCTCCGTGAAAGCGAAGCATGAGAATTGTAAGCCGCCGCACCTGTCGCTTGTCGACCGACTACACGGTTTGAGGCACCCCGGTGTCTGACGAACGGGTTACGGTGTAGCCGTGGGCTTAGCCGGCGTCTGACGAAACGCTTCGGTGTAGCCGTGGGCTTAGCCCCGCGTCTGACGAAACGCTTCGGTGTAGCCAAGGGCTTCGCCCCGCGTCTGACGAAACGCTTCGGTGTAGCCGTGGGCTTAGCCGGCGTCTGACAAACGCTTCGGTGTAGCCAAGGGCTTCGCCCCGCGTCTGACGAAACGCTTCGGTGTAGCCAAGGGCTTAGCCGGCGTCTGACGAACGCTTCGGTGTAGCCGTGGGCTTTAGCCCACGGACAAGCGCAGCCCGAAAGAGTGCCCTTTAGGGCTGGTTGTTGAGGTCTAAGAGAAAACCCGCTCATAGAGCGGGTTTCAAATGTCAGGGGGAGACTTATCAAATCCGCATCGGCATAAGGATGTAGCGGTAGCGGACATCCTCATTGGCACCCTCAGGGCGCATCTGGCCGGCGGACTGCGCATCCTTGAATTCCAAGCGAACCTCACCCGACTCACCCGTCGCCTTGAGGAAGTCGATCAAGTAGCTCGAATTGAAGCCCACCACCAGGGGATCATAGTTGTACGGTGTCTCGATCACATCCTCAGATTCACCCGAGTCCGTCGACTGCGCCGAGAGCTTCAGCTCATTCTGCTCCAAGCGAATACGGATCGCGCCGGAGCGCTCATCGGCAAACTGCGCCACGCGCTGGATCGACCCCATCAGGTCCTCGGAGCGCACAATGACGAACTTGTTGTTGTCGCGGGGCAGCACGGCCTCATAGTTGGGGAATTGCCCGGTGAGCTTGCGGCTGGTGAGCACGCGCCCCCCGATCCTGAAGAACAGCGTCTGTTCGTCATCGGCAAACTCAATCTGTTCGGCATCCGTGTTCGCAAGCAGGCCGCTCAACTCGGCAAGCGCCTTGCGGGGAATCAGCGTCTTCTTCTCGCCCGTCAGACCCTCAAGGTTCTCACCCAGCTTCTCGATGTGCGCGAGACGATGCCCGTCTGTGGCCACCATGGCCATCGACTCAGCCTTTAAGACCAGCAGCGCGCCATTGAGCGTGTAACGCGACTCCTCGTTCGAGATCGCGAAGATCACCTTGGCAATCATGTTGCGCAAGGAGCCCGATGCGATCTTGTACCCAATGCCCTGCGGAAACGGCGGCACCTGCGGGAAGTTGGCTCGCGCCATACCCACCATTTTGGTGTTTGAGCGGCCGGCGCGGATCTGCACCCAGTGGTTGTCCATCAACTTGATGGAGATCTCGCCTTCGGGCAGCAGGCGAATGTAATCGTACAGCTTGCGCGCCGGGATCGTGCAGGCACCCGGCTTCTTCACCTTGGCCGCGCAGCTCGTGCGCAGGGACTGGTCGAGATCCGTAGCGGTGATGGTGAGCCGGCCCTTGCCGTCCTCGTCCTCCGTGGCTTCAAAGAGGAAGTTCGACAGAATAGGAATGGTCGTCTTGCGCTCCACGACCGACTGCGCCGCCGTGAGCTCGCGCAACAGCTCGGCGCGCGAAACGGTGATCTCCAGGTTGCCGGTAGGGGCTTCGACGTCGGGCGTGAGGGTAGCGGTTGACACGATTGGTTCTTCTCCTGCGAATGTTCCTGATTCTAGGCGACCCGAGCCCCTTTGTGTGCTTTCCCCTGCATGTGGATTTCAGGGCCGTTTGTGTGAGCTGTGGTGTTGGCCTGCTTGGCCGTTTGCAGCGACGGCGCTGCGAGAAATGCTTCTAGAGAGAATAGGTAAAAGAAAGATACTTTCTTCGTCGTAACCGTCGTTGTGCGTGGAAGGGTGGATAAATGCGCTATCCCCCATAAGGGTCAGAAGATAGACCCGGTACGGGAATTCCAAAACCTGGATGGGGAACGCGAACATAGAGGAGGACTGGGTGAGTCTGTGCGGAGATAACGGGGTTCCGGACGCGGATCTCCCGCTTTCCCACGTTCCTGCCTGGCGCACGCATTGCAAGCGCTGGCTGTTTATGTGAGAAACAAGCACAAAACAACAAAAAGCACGGTAACCCGCGCCGCCACTTTCCCCACAGGGTCTGTACCGTGCCGAGGAAAGCGGGACCAAAATTATTTTCGAGCTGTAAATAGGGCAGGGTTGCCAAAAGGACCCTCAGTCGGGCGCTCACTGAGGAAAAGGAGTCACACCGGTCACATCATGCGGTTCTAGAAGAGGGGTGAGACGGCCGGTTCTGACGTGCTCTTGCTCCCGTACTAGCGATTGACTTGCGGTCCGGCTAGGTCCGCGGTCGTCGATCACCACGCCTGCCGCTGCCGCCGCCAGGGGAGGATGGCCGCCCAAAGCGAGCCTCTCTGACGCCAAAACTCGATGGCCGCTCGTTTGGGATGCGATAGCCCTCGGGGTACAGCACCACAAACCGCCGCGCCCCCTCGCCGGAGCTCGCCGTCTGCAGGCCGGAGTCGCGCAGCAGCAGATGCAGCATCCTCCGCTCGCGTGAGCTCATGGGCGCAAAGCTGTACGGCCTGTCAGTGTCTTGCACGTCGCTGATGGCTGTCTTTACCGCGGACCGAAGCGCGTGCGCCCGCTCTCCCTTGAAACCGTCCGTGTCGAAGGAGACACGGTCGTGATCTTCCGGCTCCAGCCGCAGCACCTTGGCGGCGATGTGCTCCAGAGCCCGCAGCAACTCGCCATCGCGCTCCAGCAGTAAAGGGCTATCCGGCCCCTTGCACTCGACGTAGATATCGCGGCGTTCGAGTCCATCGGGATCCGCCGCCCCTGCGCCTGCTGTGATGCGAAACTTGAAACGAAAACCACCGGTGGTGGTCAGGGTGCGCATCAGCGAAGCAACCGTTTCGGCTGCCCGCGCGAGGTCGTTCATGTCGCTCTAAACTCCATCAAGCGAGCTCGCGCTTTTCGTGATGAAACCGGCCCGCTGCATCATGATACGAAAAGGAACGCAAACTGGATGTTCCCCAAACGAGGGATGCGGGGAGTGAAACACCGTTCAGCGCATCGGGGCAGATTACTTTAGTGTAGTGAGTCGTTCATAGACTTCACAAACTTGTCATCCTGAGCGAAGCGAAGGACCTGCTTATTTCGTTTTACAGCGAAGTCTCTTCATCAGCCCCAAAGGCTAAGGTCACAACCACCTCCGCCTTTAACGCCGTCCCTGGATCACTTTACCTACCCCGCTTCCACGACCTATGGCTTTGCGCTTGGCTCGCTGCACCTGCAGTTCCCGCATTTCGCGGCCCAGCGAGGTGCGATTCATCACCAGCTGCTGGACCAGGTTGATGATGTTGCCCACATTCCAATAGAGCGCCAGGCCGGAGGCGTAGCTCCACGTCCAATACCCCGAGATGGCCGGCATCATGAACGCCATCATGCGCTGCTGCTGCGGATCGACGCCCGGCTGCGGCAGGAAGTACTGCACGGCAAACGACGTGATCACCATCATGATCGGCAGGATGTGGTACGGGTCCGCGGCGGATAGATCGGGCAGCCACAGAAAGTGCGCCTGCCGCAACTCGACGACCTTCGTCATCATGGTAAAAAACGCGAACAGCAGCGGAAACTGCACCAGCGTGGGGATGCAGCCGCCGAACATGTTGACGCCCTGCTCCTTCTGGTACGCCATGATCTCCTGGTTCATGGCGGCAGTCTTGGTATCGGTCGGCCCCGGATTGCCGTGCTTGGCCTTGATCGCGTCGATTTGCGGCTGAATGCGCTGCATCTTCAGAGCTGAACGCATGGACGTCACGCGCAACGGCAGCAGCACAAGATTGATCAGCGTCGTGAACAGCACGATCGCCCAGCCCCAGTTGGAGACGATGTGCGCGTGCACGAACTGCAGCCCTAGGAAAAGAAATTTGCCGATAGGCCCCCAGAAACCGAAATCCAACATCGGCTCCAGGCTGCGGCCCGTCGCGGAACTCACCGACTTCAATACGGGAACTTCCTTCGGACCCACAAACAGGCGCGTCTCCACATGGCCTGTGCGATCGCCCATCGCGGCCCCGAGCACCGGCACCAGTGCGACACCCTTGGCGGGTGTCCCCTGGCCCTGCCCAAGCCCGCGCCCCACCTTGTTTACATCGATCTGGTGATTGAGGGTGACGAGCGTGGCATCGCCGGGACGATCGGGAAGGAACGCCGCACCGAAGTACTGATCCGCTGCACCGGCCCAATCGAAGGGCCCGGAAAGCGTGGCGCCACCGACTACTTTCTTAAAGGCTTGATGGTTCTCCTTGCCGTCGGCCATCGTGTCGATGGTGCCATTGGCGTAAGCGGCCGCGTTCTCCATGTCGCCGAAGCCTGCGGGCCAGGCCAGCAGAGCCGCAATCGGCGCGCCATCGCGCAGGACGGTCGTGTCCGCATGGATGACGTAATCCGAACCGAAGGTAAAGGTCTTGGTCGCCTTAAGATTGCCGCTGGCGTACTGGAAGCTGAGCGTCGCGGGTGCCTGCACTGTTCCCGTCGTGGACGGCACGAACATCGCCGAGCTCAGCGCCCCCGTGAGGTTGGCATCGTAGGTGTAAAGCGAGAGCGGAAAGCCATAGAGCTTTGCCGCGCCTTGGTGCACCAGATCCAGCGGTTGACCCGCATTGTCCTTGTAGCGCTTCAGCACCCAGGACGTAACGTCGCCGCCACGGTTGGAAAAGGTAATGCGGTAGAGCTCATTTTCGACCACGGTCGTGGTCTCGGCCGCAGCTTGCATCGTCTCGGCGGAGGCGGGCTGTCCGTTGGCCGTGCCGGCCACGGGAGCCGCTGTGTTGTTCACGCCGGAGACGGGGGTTGCCGGTGCGGTGATGCCGGCTGGCGCGGCCGGGGATTCAGTCTGCGAATTGTGCTGTGCACGCCAATACTGGAGCCCGAACATGACACCGAAGAACACAAGAATCATTAACAAAAACGAGCGATTATCCTGGCTGCCGCCACCGCTACCGCTGCGACCGCCGGCATTGGGATTACGAAACTCTGGCAAGGTGAAGGTCCTATCTCGGAATCCTGCGCGTAAAGCTGAGCGAAACCCACGCAGGAACGCTTCCTCCATGGTAAACGCATGGTGGGCGCATGTGGTTCCGGAAAGAGGGCTGTATCCGTGCCGCTTCGCCCGTGAGCACGAGGACGGCTCCCAAGCACCATCATCCTGAGCGCAGCGGCTCTGAGGCACCGTCCATGGGGCCACAGGAGAACAAAGCTCTACGGCACCGGACTCTACGGCACCGGATCTGCGCCGCCCTTTGCGAGTGGGTGGCAACGGCCAAATCGCCGCAAAGCCAGCAGGCTACCGCTCCACCACCCATGGCGCACAACAGCCACATAGGCGTACTCGCTGCAGGTCGGCAAATACTTGCACTGGCCGAGCGCGCCGGCTTGCAGCAGCGGAGAAAGCACACGCTTATAGGCAAGGAAGAGCAGATGGGCAAGGTGCTGGCGGAGCCCGCCGGGTGCTCGATCCTCAGCGCGGGGCATCGTTGTTCGCAGGCGATGCCCCGCGTAGCGAGGGGGCTGCGGTGGCTTTTGAAGAAGTCTCAGCGGTACCTTTGGCGTGTACCGATTTGAAGATCAGCGCTACCTCACGCTGCAATACGGAAAAGTCTGCCTCCAGCACGCTCCGTTTAGGATGGAGCACCACATCCACGGGGAGTCCCCGCAGCAGCGGCAAGGCCGCACGCACGAGCTCACGCAGGCGCCGCTTGATGCGGTTGCGATCCACGGCCTTACCCAGTGCCTTCGGCACGGTGAGACCGATGCGTGGCCCGGCCGTTTCGCTGCGCAACGCCTCCTGCGAGCCTGGAGGGCGCGGCGTGCTGAAGTAGGCAATCTGCTTAGCCCACTGCTTGCGCGCTGTCTTGTACACCCGCTGGTAGTCGGGGTGTTTGCGCAGCCGGTGTTGTGTGGAGATGCTCATCGAAACAACGCCCGACCTTCACCACGAGAAAGCGGTGCCATCGAAGGAGACACCCGGCCACGGGTGTTTAAGCCGATCGAGGATACCTAAGCCGATCATGAGTTTCCAGAGCCTAAGTTTCGAGCGAAACCGGCTGCTGCATCAGACTTTCGGAACGTTTCATCAAGGGTGCCAGGTAGACGGAGTTAGTCGCGGAAACCGGCAGAGACCGCAATCTTGTGACGGCCCTTGGCGCGACGGCGGCTGAGCACGGCAGCCCCGGCCTTGGACTTCATGCGGGTAAGAAATCCGTGAACCTTGCTGCGGCGACGGCGGTTGGGTTGAAAGGTGCGCTTGGGCATGATGGGTTCCTGTCAGCGTTTCGTGTGTGATGTTTTGAGACTGCCTTGAGCGCCATCGATGAGGCATGGCCGCACGCAGGAAAAATCCACTGGCAGCAAGTCCCGAGTATAGCCGAGCTGTGGGAAAGCGGCAATGTTTACGGGCAAAGTAACTAGCCTGTGACGCCGCTCCGAATCCGGCGGATGCCTGTGACGGCGTTCTTCACCAAGGCTGGTGCAAGCTGTGCAGGGCTGAAATTTTTCTCCCTTTTCGCGTGTTAGAGCCCTATAGCCAACGTGCTACTATCGACTCCGTTCCGAGAGATCGCGGTTGTGACGCAAGGAGATTTCAACCGCCTTTCTCCTGCACCAATTCCTTCCCGCCGTAACGACGGTGTGAACTCATCATTGAAAGCGATGTCTCTCAAAGCAACGCAGACCGCCTGCGCTGACAGGCATTCTGCACCCAATTTTCCGGCCACTTTTTGCCGGTGCGACGGGGCTCGATCCACAAACGCTTAGAACACAAGGAAGTCGCACGCAATGTCATTTGTTCCAGTCCCCGCCGTCGTTCTAAACCAGTGGGTGCGCATCCTCGGTGCGTTGGAAAAGAAGGTCAAACGGCAGAGCTTTGAGACCTGGTTCAAGCCGACCCGGTTCTCACACGTAGAAGAACGCACACTCTTTGTGCGGGTGCCCTCGACAGAGTTTGAAATGATCGGCGACCGCTACAGCGACCACATCCACGAGGCCATCGACACCCTGGGGCTGGAGATCGATGAGGTCGTCTTTCAGGCACCGCCCGCTGAGCCCACGGCCGCCCGCGTTCGCGAGGATGGCGGCTTTGCGCCACAACCCACGCACTCGGCCAACGCTCCCATGGGCGGCTCCGGCCGGGCCCGGCCTGCGTCTCCCTCCGCGGCACCGGTTGGGTCCGCGCCCGGGCCGGAACAGAGCCGCTTCGACTGGAACTCCGCGGCGCAGCTGAACCCGCGCTACCACTTTGAAACCTTCGTGATCGGCTCCGGCAATCAGTTTGCGCATGCGGCCGCGCAGGCCGTGGCGGAGCGCCCCGCACGCACCTACAACCCGCTCTTCCTCTACGGCGGCGTGGGTCTCGGCAAGACGCACCTGATGAATGCCATCGGCCACGGGGTAAAGGGACGGCTGCCGCATGCGGCCATCTCGTACCTCACTGGCGAGCAGTTCACCAACGAGATGATCAACTCGGTGCGGCACGATCGCATGACCGGCTTCCGTGACCGCTTCCGCTCCGCCGATGTCCTGCTGATCGATGATGTTCAATTTCTCGCCAGCAAGGAACGCACGCAGGAAGAGTTTTTTCATACCTTCAACGCCCTGCACGAGAGTGGCAAGCAGATCGTCCTCGCCAGCGATCGCCCGCCCAAGGAACTGAATGGGTTTGAGGACCGCCTGCGTTCCCGCTTCGAGTGGGGCCTGGTGGTTGATATCCAGCCGCCGGATCTCGAAACCAAGGTCGCCATCCTGCAACGCAAGGCCGAGCTCGACAGCACGCACCTGCCCATGGATGTGGCGCTGTTTATCGCCGGCAACGTCCGCACCAATGTCCGCGAGCTCGAAGGCGCGCTGGTGCGCTTGATGGCGTGGTGCGGCATTCACGGGTTTGAGATCACCTTGCCCACGGCGCAGAGCTGCCTGAAGCAGTTTATCGATACCCAGGTGCGCAAGATCACCATCGAATCGATCCAACGCGCGGTGGCCGAGCAATTCGGCATGCGCACCGGTGAGCTGAAGCAGAAGAACAATTCACGGCAGATCGTGGTGCCGCGCCAGATTGCGATGTACCTTGCCAAGCAGATGACCGAGGCCTCGTTGCCCGAGATCGGACGGCAGTTCGGCGGCAAGCACCACACGACCGTGATGCACTCCATCGCGAAGATCGATGAGCAGCGCCGCCACGATAAGGACCTCGCGCGTACGCTCGGCAAGCTGCAGGAAACACTCAGTTAGGTCTGCGCTTTTGCGAACGAATGAATCTTGTCACCCGAAGCGAAGGGATCTGCTCTTTGGGCCAGGTAGCCAGCCCTGAAGCAGAAGCAAATTTCTTCGCCTCGCTACGGGATAACAACGTAGTCTCGTGATGACTACGCAAGACATGGGCTCACGCTTTCTGCTTGGTGCAAGCCCGCTTGCGGCCGCGTTCCGTGCGGTAGCTTCGCGACCCGCAGCTGCGACACACCCAGGGGTACCGGCCAAAGCATGCCCAAAGCTTGTCGATCAGCCCGGTCCGGTTGAGTCGCGTGAGTCTCGGTAAGCTACAGCTGCAAAGATCGGACCCGACGTACGCTACGCTGCCTGCCTCTTGCATCGTTTCTTTGACCTCTATGGGGGGTTAAATGAAATGCCGGAGCCCGTTGCAAAGCACACCTGAAGCAAGCCGATGCGGTCCTACCCGCTCGCGGCTGCGAAAGCCGGCGTCAAATCGCAAACGTTGAAGCCAAAGCCGGAGAGCAAGCAATCTAAGTCGTTTCGGTGCAGCCGCAGCGTACAACACGGACCGGTGCCGTGCGAAGCGATCTTTGGTAACTATGAATCTGTGCTGAGGGAAAAAGCTCTCGTCTCGCTCCGTGTCCTGCTTTGTATCTTCTGGAAACGGCACGAGGATCGAGGTCAGCATGAGCAACATCAAGCGACGGCACGGACCGGGCCTTCAAAAAGAAAGCTGTCGTGTGCATGGTTGTGCAGAAACGATAGCGGTGCCAATGCAATCGCAAACATCGCGAAAAGCCTGAACCATTGCTGCTGTGCACGCAGGCTCGTGCGTGCTCAAGGCAGAGCAGAGCCAGCCAGCCCCATGGGATCAGCATGACGGCAAGCGTGTAGTCATAGGAGACCGGCGGGAGCAGAACGGTAGCGCACCCAACGAAAAGCAATGGATTGGGTCGCGGCATCGACAGCATACGGACGAGCAGGCTAGGGATGGCTTGCGCGAACAACTCAGAGCTGATGGTGCCAAGCAGATAGGTGTGCCCTTCGCGCAGGCTGAAAAGGAGCCGGTTGCCAACGCTTAGCATGGGTGGCATGACTGCAGCCTCTCCCGAGATCCGCGCGACCCCTGGTGCCCTCTACCCCCCTGGCCCGCGTCTGTGGCCGAGCCTGCTCACTGGGCGTGTCTTCCGGCAAAATCCAGTGGACGTATTGACGGAAAACGCCAGGCTTTATGGCGACCTTGTCCACTTCCGCGGTTTCGAAGGGCACATCTATCAGTTCAATCACCCGGCATTGATCGGCGAGATCATGGTGGAATATGAGCGCCGCAATCGCCGCGCCCTAGTGATGCAGCGTGCGCGTGTGCTGCTTGGGGAAGGGCTGCTGACGAGTGAAGAGCCGTTGCACATGCGGCAGCGGCGGCTGGCGGCACCCGCCTTCCACCGGCAACGCATCGCGGCCTATGGCGAGGTGATCGGACGCTACGCCAAGGAGATCGTCAGCCGATGGCAGCCTGGGATATCTGACCTTCATCCACAGATGCTGTTGTTGGCGCTGCGCATCGTGGGCAAGTGCCTGTTCGACATTGACGAGGAGATGGAGGCCCGCCGCATCGCTACCGCAGTAAGTGCGTTCATGGTGATCCCTCCGCCGGCCTGGGTGCCGTTTCGGCTGCTCGAGCAGCTGCAGAAGCTGCCGATCGGCCCGGTGAAGCGAGTTCAACAGGGCATCGCCGACCTGGATGCGATTCTCTACGGCATGATCGCGGAGCGGCGGCGCTCACCGGGGGATCGCGGCGATCTGCTCTCCATGCTCCTATCGGCGGAGGACACCGAGGCCGAAGCCGAGGCGAGTGCGAAGGACCGGCGCATGAGCGACAAGCAGGTACGCGATGAGTGCCTGACGGTGCTGCTGGCGGGCCATGAGACCACGGCCAATGCCCTCAGCTTCGCGTTGTGGCTGCTGACGCAACACCCCGAGGTGCAGGGGCGCGGTCACGACGAAGCCGTGCGCGTGCTCGGCTCGCGAACACCAAATGCCGCGGACTATCCGAACCTTCGCTACGCATACATGATCTTTGCCGAGGCCATGCGGCTGTATCCGACCGTGTGGGTGCTGGGCCGCACCTCCGGGCCGGAGCCGTATGACTTCCACGGCTTCACCATCCAGCCCGGCGCGATGTTGCTGGCTCCGCAAATCGTCGTGCATCGCGACCCGCGTTTCTGGGAGGAGCCGGGAAAATTCATGCCCGAACGCTTCGCCGAAGAGGGCAAGGGTACGCGGCCGAAGTTCGCCTATTTCCCGTTCGGGGGCGGTTCAAGGCAGTGCATCGGCGAGGGACTTGCATGGATGGAAGGCACGCTGGTGCTGGCCACGATTCTGCGCGATTGGCGGCTGCAGCCCGCACCGGATGAGCCGGCCATGCTGCCCATGAGTCCATCGGTGAACCTGCGGCCGAAGCGTGGAGTGAAGCTGCTTCTCGAGCGGCGCTGAGCGCAACTTCTGGAGCAGCGCTGACGCACCAGGGCATGGCTTTTCCGTCCTTTGCCGTACCTTGGTCAGGGCGGAGGGACGGGTGTACCGGCGATAAAGCGGCAGTCAAGAAAGTACCCCACCCTTCGCCGTAAGCTGCGCAGACGGTGCACCGCTACAAATTTATTGGCCAGCGGCGCGCCCCATGCAGCACGGCGAGAAGTTCAACCGTTTGCTTTCGTATGCGATACGCAACAACGTAGGGTGTGGCTTGAATCACGAGTTCTCTCGTGCCGGAAAGCCGGCCTGGTTTACCAAGCTCCGGAAAATCGGCAAGATGCTCTACGACAGAGGTGACCAGGGCAGCTTGCTTTCCTGCTGATAACGGGGAGCCGGCGTCCTCAAGATAGGCGTGTGCAGACCCAAGCTGATCCAGCGCCCTTTTGGTCCAAAGAATGTTCAGGGTCTCTTGGCTCCATTTCGCGCCCACTCGGCGATGTGCTTTTTCACCGTCTCGTGATCAACTACCTTTCCTTCATCCGCCTCTTTTATGCCGAGTTCGATCAACTCGCGATGGTAGTCCTGCAAGCTTAAGTATTGCGACAGAGCCTCATTCAGGACGAAGCTTCTGTCCCGCTGGTGGATCTTCGCCACGCTATCCAGAGCGAGGAGCTGCTCTTCGGGCACACGAAAGGTAACGGTCTTAAGCGCCATGTGCGAAGAATACCAGAGAATACGCGAGCTTACAGCGCTATGCCCAGTCGCTGTGGCCCCAGTTTGCTATGCCCAGCTCGCTTTGGTACCTATGGGTGACTCGGTACACTTGCCTACGATGGCTCGTGCAGCGAAACCCAAGGTCCCCCAGCCCGTAGAGCCGCTCGAACCCGAGCCCTTTCGCAAGGCGCTGGGCACCTGGTACCGCAAGCATGCGCGAGTTTTGCCTTGGCGTGGTGTAGCGGATCCATACTGGACGTGGCTTTCGGAGATCATGCTGCAGCAGACGCGTGTGGCCACCGTGATCGAGCGCTACGGCGATTTTCTGCACCGCTTTCCGACCATCGCCGCATTGGCTGCCGCCCCGGAGGACGATGTGCTCGCGCTGTGGAGCGGCCTGGGGTACTACCGCCGCGCGCGCATGCTGCATCGTGGAGCGCAGTTCGTGGTGCGCGAGCTCGGCGGACATCTACCCTCCACGTCGGTTGCATTGCGCAGGTTGCCGGGGGTCGGGGAATACACCGCGGCGGCGATCGCGTCCATCGCCTTTGGTGAAAGCATCGCCGTGCTGGATGGCAATGTGGAGCGTGTGCTGTTTCGTCTGCTGGGCCTGCCCGAGGAGAAGTCCGCAACCGCGCGCGCGGGGCTGCTGCGCATCGCCAACGAACTCGTTCCGTCCGGGGCGAAGCGACGCAACACCGCGGAGACGCCGGGCGACCATAACCAGGCCATGATGGAGCTTGGCGCGACGATCTGCCTGCCGAAGGCACCACTGTGCCTGCATTGCCCTGTCCTCCATTTTTGTAAGACACGCGGCGTGCACACTACGGCCGCACGCGCGCCGCTGCGCAGCCGGCATGTGGGCTGCCTGCTGGCCACGCGCAAGCGCGGCACCGCGACGGAGGTGCTGCTGGAACGGCGTGCCGCAGAGTTGTCGCTGATGCCCGGGATGCTGGAATTGCCGCCGTTGCCGCTGGACGCCGTAGGGGATCGTGAGCCGGTACTACGCCTGCGGCACAGCATCACGGACACCAACTACTACGTGGAGGTATTCGCGGAGGGCGGCACCGGTGCGCCGGAGCCCGAACCCGCGCGCGAGTTTGGCGACGAGGCGGCCTCCCCCGGCATCCTGCCCTTGCTGGCCGCGGAGGAGGCCGCCCCCGACGGTGCCGGCCTGGAAGCGGACATGTGGGTCGCCTTGACCGAGGAGGTCTTTCGCGGCGAGCCGGACGCGGTCACGCGCGCCCACAATCTGCGTGATGCCGTGCCTGCCAGAGAGGCGGACCTTCACTGGCACGATACGCAACGGTTGCATGATCAGCCATTAACGGGGCTTGCACGCAAGGCGTTGCAGCGGCTCGGCCTGATGCCCATGCTGCCGGTGCGCGTCGGCGAAAGGGCAGGCTCGGGCTCGGTGTGAGGATGGGCCACCCATCCGGCGTACCTGATCCGGCGCAACGGATCACTCACAGGGAGCCGGCGCGCAGGGATGGACCTATACTGCTGAAAACCGAAGTCCGTTCTTCGTACCTGCCGTACACCTGAGGGGAGTTTTTCTTGCGTATTCGTTCCGCCCATGCCTTGCTTGCCGGCCTCGCGCTTGGTACCTGCGCACTCCGTTCGCCGGCCCAAATTCCGACTTCCCACTCGCCGGCTTCGCGCCAGCCTGAGCCCCTATTGCGTGCCGAGACGGCCGTGAGCGCGGATCGCATCCGTGAGACCGACCGCTTCATCTCGTCGGACCTCTTTGAGGGACGTTACCCCGGGCTGCGCGGCGGCGAGCTGGCGGCGGAATACATCGCCGATCAATTCGCGCAGGCTGGGCTCTATCCGGCGGGCGAGAACGGCGGGTATCTGCAGGAGGTCAACTTCGTGGGTATGAAGGCGGATCCCGCGCAGACCAGCTTTACCCTGACTGCAGCGCCCGGCAAAGTACCCAGCACAACGCCTAAGAACGGTGCGCCCGGCACGCTGAGTCTGCAATTCGGGCAGGACTTTGTCGTATCCAATCAGACGCTCACGCCGAGTACGACGTTCAGCGCGCCCATTGTGTTCGTC
Source organism: uncultured Acidobacteriaceae bacterium (assembly GCA_964247595.1). Classification (GTDB taxonomy): domain Bacteria; phylum Acidobacteriota; class Terriglobia; order Terriglobales; family Acidobacteriaceae; genus Granulicella. The sequence goes on from CAXTUW010000010.1 coordinate 39,933, forward strand.
GGCTACGGGGCGACGGCGCCGGAGTTCAACTGGAACGACTACGCCGGCGTAGACGTCAAGGGCAAGGTGATCCTGTGCATCGTCGGCGATCCGCCCTCGAATGACCCGAAGTTCTTCGGCGGCCGTGCCCTGACCTACTACGGCCGCTGGACATACAAATTCGAGCAGGCCGCGCGCATGGGAGCCGTCGGGGCGCTGATCATCCATCGCACCGATCTTGCGAGCTACGGCTGGGATGTGGTGCGCAACTCCAACTCGGGGGAGAAGACCTTTCTGCGCGACGATAAGAACCCGCGCCTGCAAGGGGCCAGTTGGATTCAGCTCGATGTGGCCCGCAAGCTCTTCGCGATGAGCGGGATGGATCTCGACACGGAGTTCACCGCCGCAGGCCGGCGCGGCTTCCACGCGGTGGAGCTGCCGGTCAGCCTGCAGGCCACGGTGACCAGTACGGTGCGGCCGTTCCAAAGCCCCAATATTGTGGCAGTGCTGCCCGGCGAGAGCGCGCAAGCGCACAAGCCCGATCAAGCGGTGCTGTTCACGGCGCACTACGACCATCTGGGGCTGGTACCCGACAAGACCGGCGACAACATCTACAACGGCGCGGCGGATAACGGCACAGGCGTCGCCATGTTGCTGGAGATGGCGCGGAGCTGGAAGACTGCCGTCGACAGCGGCCTCACGCTGCCGCACTCGGTCTTCTTTTCGGCCGTGACGGCGGAGGAGCAGGGGCTGCTGGGCTCCGAGTATCTCGGCCAGCACCTGCCGATCCCGGCGTCGCAGATCGCGATGGACATCAACTACGACATGCTGCTGCCGCTGGGCGTGCAACGCGAGGTGAACGTCAACGGGGCACAGCGTACGAGCTTCTACCCGAACGTGGAGTCGACGGCCAAGCGCTTCAATCTAGCCCTCGTGCCCGACCCGCGGCCTGAGGCAGGGTCGTACTACCGCTCCGACCACTTTTCCTTGTCCCGCGTGGGCATCCCGGCATTCTCAATCGACGCGGGTACCTTGTACGAGGGCCACGATGCGGCCTGGGGCGAGGCCCGGGAGAAAGCTTTCAACGATAACAACTACCATAATTTTTCCGACGAGTTCGACCCCAAGTGGGACTTCCGCGGCGATGCCAAGCTGGTGCGCTTCGGCATGGATCTTGGTTGGCAGGTGATCACAGCACCGGAATCGGTGGAGTGGAACGCCGGCGATGAGTTCGCCGCCGCCCGCAAGGCGTCGGGAGGGCGGTAAACCTTCTCTCTTCGTTGCCCTTCCGCAGTGCAGCTGTCGTCCCTAGCTCCGTTGCCCTCACTGCGGGAGGACGAATTTAAACAAGCCGGAGCCTGCTCTCGCCGTTGGCCTCGGGCATGCGTTTATGGCACGGGAGGCGCTGCGGGGTCTGCTATCGTCTCCGCCGCTGGGCTCTCATTGCCCTTGGGATCAATCGCGGCGACGCTATACCGGTAACGCTGACCGGGTTGTGCAGTGGCGTCGTGATAGCCGGGCGTGGGAACCGGTTCCGGGGTCAGCCGGAGGCGCGTTCCGGAAGCCCTTCCGGCGGTGTCTAGCGTCTGCCGGTAGACAATATACCCCGAGAGCCGCGTGTCGTTCACTGGCTGCCATACCAGGTCTACCGCAAACTGCTGCCTTCCCGGCTCTCCAGAGCCGTTGCCTGGCTCTGCATAGGCTTTGCCCGGCAAGGCGGCTTTGTAGCCCAGGGCCGTCAATCCCAAGGGCGAGGATGGTGGGTACACGTCTCGCCACGTAGCCGTCACCTCAGCGGAGGAGGCGCTTTGCAGCGTGAGCGTGCGGCCACCCACCTGGACAATCTGCCGGCGCGTGGCGCTGTAACGATAGGGTTTGTTCTCCACGATCTCCTTGTCCACCGTTTCGGTCGCGCTGGGGTTCCCCGGGGCGGCTTGCAGAAGGACGAGACCGGGCGTGGTGCTGCTTCTCCGGAGAGCTTTTCTGGTTCGTCCTATCGTTTTCTCGCGCCTACCCCGGCTCGGGGTGGGCATCTCCGCATCCTGGTCGCCGGCACTCTGCGTAGCTGCGGCGGCTGCCTCGAGATCGGTACGCTGCAGCAGAATCTCGCCGGCGTCCGGAGCCGGCGTCCAGCCTAGCTTGACCCCCAGGCGCATCCCCTCCGCGCGCAGGTTCGCAACCGGTAGTGGAGCTGCACCGGCGGCGGCATAGACCGAGTCGGACGGACCGGCTGAGTGTCCGGACGGGTTACGAATCTCCACGCGATAGGCGATCGCACGGGGTGCCCCGCTCAGCAGATCGGCTGGAAGCTCGTCGGTCCAGGTCATGGACGGCGCGGGGGATGCGGACGGCACGAGGAGCGGCGCGCGCGTTTCCCGGGTGTCGATGGGAAGGCAGACGCCGCCGCTGCCGAGTTGACGGCACAGTGTTCCGGTCAAAGTCGAGGCCCGCTGCGGCTGGCCATCGGTAGTGCGGTTGGGTACGCTGAACCGGAGCAGGACCACGTTTCCCGAGCGTGTAGCGGTGAGATCGGAAACGGGGCTGGGAATACCCAGAGAGGGCGGACGGGGTGGCCCGGGACTGGCACAACTCGTCAACACGAGCACACCGGCTGTGAAGGAAACAAATAAAGGCCAGGCGTGCACCTGCCGCCGCTGAAAGGGCTGCATACCACCATGAGCCTAGCATCCGGCCGGCAGTCATCTGGCCATGCACCGAATACCGGCATGTTGTATGCAACCCCCGAGCATCTTTCGGTCCCACACAAACATCTTTCATGGTGTGAATCGGACAGCGCCGTACGGCAGCGCGCCCGCGATCACAATCTGGAGAGCGCCGTGTCAAAGCAAATATCTCAGCCGGCCGATCGGCCGAATCCGCAGCTATCCGCAATTAACGTCAACGGTACGGGCAATGGCCTTCGTCTTGGGGTGGCGCTGGCCGACGATGACCTGGATCTCGGTGCCGAAGCCGAGACGATCGCCCCTATACCCGAAGCGCTGCATGCCGATGAAGAGGTCGAAGCTACCGAAGGCGGAGTGGATCCGCAGGTTGCCGAAGCCTTTATCGAAAATAAGCGCATCGGCGATCGCATCAAGTACCTCCGTCAGCGCAAGCAAATGGGCCTTGTTGAACTGGGCCGTCATACTGGGCTGTCCGCCAGCTTTCTGTCGCAGCTGGAGACCGGCCGTGTTGTCCCTACGCTGCGCAATCTGGCGCGCATCGCCATGGTCTTCTCCAAGGACATGAGCTACTTCTTCGAGCCGGAGCGGCCGGAGTTGTTTCGCGTGCTGCGTGCCGACGAGCGGCAAAAATTGCCCCAAAGCGGTGTTGAAGATCCGGGATACTTCTTTGAAAGCCTAGGCCATGTGCCGATCGATGGCGGCATTGCGCCCTATGTGGCGGAGTTCCTTGAAGCCTCGGACCGTCGTCAGCCGAAGTCGCACGCCCATGCCGGTGCGGAGTTCCTGTACATCCTGTCCGGCTGCCTGCGTCTGACGCATGAGGGGCAGGTTGAGGATCTGGAGGGGGGCGACGCTGTCTTCTTCCATGCGGCAACGACCCACAGCTACGAGCGTATCGGCAACCAGGACTGCACCGTGCTGATCATCACCATGCAGGAGCAGCCACGCGGACATCACACGGGCTCACGCATCCCCATGCGCAGCGCTCGCAATGGAAATGGTGGTTCCGCCAAGCGGAAGCGGTAGACAATGGGATTCCTTCACTTCGTTACGGGATGACAAGTTTCTTTTGATCCGCCAATTTTCTTCGGGATGCCAAAGCCTTTATTGTCATCCCGAAGGGATCTGCTTTTGCTTTTCTAGCTGTTATTCCCGCAGGGAATCCGCTGTTTGGTGCCCTGCGTGGATCCGCTCTACGCGGATTCGCTCTGCTCCAAAAACACCTTCTCCACCTCAAGCCAATCCTTCACACGCCGGAAGCCGGTTACGAGAGCATTGGCAGGGGCGTTGTAGAGGACGCCTTCGCCGCGAAAGCGCCGTAGCTGGCGCGGGTTGTCGTCGATCAGGAAGTCGCCGCGCAGGATACCCTTATCGCCGCAAAAGACGATGTGCGAGGGGCGTATGAAGGGAAAGTGCTGCTCCAGCCACTCGAACTTTGCCGTGAAGCTTGAGGGCACCTCCATGGCCGCGGTAGCGATGTAGACCTCATACCGCTCCTGTAGCCGTTCTAGCACGCGCTGGCTGTGTGGGAATACGGAGAGGTTGCCGAAAAAGTCATCGCTGCGGATGTAGCGTTCAAGGTGATGGAGGCGTTCCGGCGGCACATAGTCCCAGATCCAGCGGCCGTGGAGATCGTGGGCCGTGAGTTTCTCATTGAACTCGCGGTTATAGCGCTGGATGTGCTCGCCGAGCGCATCGGCGATGACCTCATCCATGTCCACGCAGATGATCTTGCGCCCTTGGCCCACGTGCGCATCCAAGCTCATCGAGCGCCCCCGGAGGTGCCCGTCTTCTGTGCGGCCCCAAGCCGCTCACCCGCCGCCCAAGGGCGAGGCGTGTCGCGGCGAGGATCCCAGAACAACAACCGGCCGCAGCTCTCACAAACGAAGATCTCGTCGAGGTGATCGCGGCCAATCAGGTCCTGCCAGCGCTGCGGGCGAACCCCCATCTGGCACGCGGCGCACTTGCCGGCCGTTGCGGTTCCTGTGGCCTCCGCGATCGCCGTGCCCCTAGTCTTGGCGAGCCTGTCGTAGGTGGCAAGCCAACGCTCGGCGATTCCCTGCCGCAACTCGAGCCGCTCGCGTTCCACACCGGCGATCGTTGCCTCGTGTTCCTTCTTGAGCGTAGCCGCACGTCCTCGCTCCGCCTCCACGGCGGCCCTGCCACGCTCCGCAGCTGCGGAAGCCGCAGTCTCTTCAGCCTCCAGCGCCTCGGTACGCTCCATTGAGGCCAATTCTTCGTCCTCCAGCGTGCGGATTGCCGACTCGGCAAAGCCGATCTCGTGCTCAAACGCGGCTACCTGCTGCGCGCTGGTGGCAGTGTCGAGCGAACGACGCAGGCGCCCCAGCTTGGTGTGGTGCCCGGCAACGTCCATCTGCTGGCCACGGCGCAGCTTTTCCTCGGCGAGCAGCCGGTCGCGGCAGGCGGATAGCGTCTTTTCCAAGGCCGTCAGCGACTTTTCCAAGGCTGCCACCCTTCGTGGAGCCTCTCCAAGCTCTCCGCGCAGACGCGCCAACTCGAGGTCTTGCGCCTGCAACACAACGAGATGTTCGAGGTCCGGATTCATCGTGCGGTCGTCTCCGAGGGTGCCGGCGAAAGAGAAAAGGTGAGGGACGCTTCCATGCCAAGGCACAGAGGTCTCCAGACGAGCAGCCTAGCATCTTCGTGCCGCCCCTGTTCGCGCCGTCCTGATTAGACGGGCGAAAAGCGGTTGTTGCGGAGAAGGAATGTCGAACCAAAAAAGCAACCGGGCCCGGCATTTCTGAATCCAGGGTGCCCCCGTAGAATCTGATTTGAAACCATGGCCGCCGCAGCAACTGCAGATTTTCCCAGTACGAGTGTGACCGTCAGCAAACCTTGGCGGCCCAAAGCCAACCCATGGATTGTGGCTATGACGGTCACGCTGGCGACGTTTATGGAGGTGCTTGACTCCTCCATCGCCAACGTCGCCCTGCCACACATCGCCGGCGGCCTGGGCGCGACGCAGGATGAAGCTACGTGGGTTCTCACCGCATACCTCGTAGCGAACGCGGTGATTCTGCCCGCCGGCGCGTACATGACCACCTTCATTGGACGCAAGAAGTTCTACATGATCTGCGTCGCCCTGTTCGGCATCTCGTCCGCACTGTGCGGGCTGGCACCGAGCCTGCCGCTGCTGGTCTTCTTTCGTATTCTGCAGGGTGTGGGCGGCGGTGGTCTTGCTCCTTCGGAGCAGGCGATTCTAGCCGACACGTTTCCGCCTGAAAAGCGCGGCCAAGCCTTTGCAATGTATGGCCTCGCGGTGGTCGTGGCACCGGCCATCGGTCCCACGCTGGGCGGCTACATCACCGACAACTTCGACTGGCGCTGGATCTTCTTTCTCAACATCCCGATCTGCCTGCTGTCCCTGTTTCTTACCTCGCGTATTGTCGAGGACCCTCCCTACGTGAAGCACGAGGTGGCGGAGTCGAAGAAGGGTGGTATCCGGCTCGATTTGCTCGGCTTTGGGCTGGTGGGGCTCACATTCGGCTCGCTGGAGTTCATCCTCGACAAGGGCCAGGAGGACGACTGGTTCGGCTCGCGCCTCATCACCTTCTTCACGGTGACCATGGTGGTTGCCTTTGTAACGCTGATCTGGTGGGAGCTGAAACAGCTGCGCGACGGCAATCGGCCGCTGCTGAACCTTACGCTCTTTAAGCGCCCCACCTTTGCCATCTCCTTCATGTTGATGTTTGTGCTGGGATTTTCGCTCTATGGCACAACCATCCTGATCCCGCAGTTTGTGCAAACGCTGCTGGGGTATACGGCTGAGCTTGCCGGCCTTGTGCTCTCGCCGGCGGGCTTCATGATGATGGCGATGATGCCCGTGGTGGGTCTGCTTTCCAGCAAGGTGGATCCGCGCAAGCTCATCGCCTACGGCTTCCTGTCCCTCACCCTGAGTCTGGTCTACATGTCGAACATCAATCTCGGCATCAGCTACGGCGAGCTTGTGTTTATGCGCATCCTCCAAGCCTCCGGGCTGGCCTTTCTGTTTATCCCGATCAATACGATTGCCTATGTTGGAGTAAAGCAAAGCGAGAACAACGACGTATCGGGCTTGACGAATCTGGCGCGCAATATCGGCGGCTCCTGCGGCACGGCCTTTATGGCAACGATTTTGGTGCGGCGCTCGCAGGCGCACGAGAGCTCGATGATCCGCAATATGACGCCTGCCAACCCCGCCTTCAACACCCAGGTAAACGCCGTCTCCAGTGCGCTGAAAGCAGCCAACCGTACCGGCCTCACGGGGGATACCTACGTCGGCGGCAAACACATGGCGCAGGCGTTTATTTACAATCAGTTGCACGCCCAAGCAGCTACATTGGCTTACGTGGATATCATCCGCTATCTCACCATTTTTTGCGCCATGATGTTGCCGTTGCTGTTTTTCATCCCGCGGCCGCCCAAACATGCCGCAGCCAGCGCCGGACACTAAGCGAGTTCCAATACCGCTACATGGGCCCGAACGGGCCGTCTATCCTGAACGCAGTGAAGGACCTCAGTATTTCCTCGTGACTCAAGTTTCCCAAAGCTCTGAGGAAACAGAGGCCCCTCACGCAGGCTCAAGCGCTTACTTCACCCGCGTATACACAGCGACCACTTGCACCGAAGCCCCTACCCTCGGCTTTACCGTGTAGGTGTTGGTGAGCGTCTTGCCCTCCGCGGAGAGAGTCAGGGTGCCGTATTCGCGTGTACCGTCCGCCTGCTCAAAGGTGTAGACACCGTCTCGGAAGCTGCCCATACCACCCAAATAGCGGTGGGGGCGTCCGTCCGTCGCGCCGTTATAGGCGACGTCCATGGCTTTGCCGTCCGCTCCGACGTAGTGCACGCGGATGTCCATGGAACCTTTGCCATAGGCGTTCACCGTGAGGCTGTTGTCAGCCGAGAGCGCACCCTTTTCGCCAGAGTTTGAAGCCGCGGGATCCAGCTTCCACACACTCGGCGCGGGCAAGCTCAGAGTGGCCGCCACAGCGCCCGGCGCAAGGGCCAGGGCGGCCGCGCATGGGAGAAATAACAAACGCATTCGCAAGCGAAACCTCCTTCGCATGGGTCTCAAAACCCAAGCGTTCCATAGGATGCTCATAAAATGCCCCGTAGGGTGCAAAGATGGCTTCACCCTGCATCGTGATGGATCCTGCATGGCGCAAACAGGCCGATGGGCAGCGGCCGAATGGTAGCCTTGAATTCGTTCACCAGGGGGTCTTTGCGGCGTTGAAACCTGTTCGATGGAAGCGATGGAATACCTATCTGCTTCTTGCGGGCTCGGCCCATTTTGCGTTGTTCTACACGCTGAACACACGCCCCATGCTGAACCTCCCAGCCTTTGAAGCCGGTGCGGAACGCGCCCCGTTTCAGTACCGTGCGCTCACAGCCTGGATCTACGCCGTTGCTGATTGCACGTTGGGCATCCCGGAGCGTCTTCGCGCGCACCTGCCGCCCAGCATGAGTACCGTGGATGACTTTGTAACCCTGCTGCTGGCCTTCCTGTCGCTGCTGATCGCGGGCTATGCCACACGCCTGGCGCTCGAGCGGCTCACGGCTCATGACGATGTTTGGAGCCGCTGGGGAGCGCTGCTCGTGCTGCCCATGGGGTACTACCACTATCTGCTTGAGTTCGGTCATCCGTGCTGCACGCCCCTGCAGCTGCCGTATGATCTGCCTTCGCTCGCTTTTTTTGCCGTCGCCCTGGCACTCATCGTCGGCGACCGCATCGCGTGGCTTTACCCCGCATTCGCGCTGGCTACGCTGAACCGGGAATCATCTGTTTTCCTGATCATCCTGTTTGGTCTATACCGCTCGGCTGAGTTTGCCGGTGCGCGCTTCTCTTCTCGTCGCGCGCTTACTACAGGAGCGCACATCGCCGGCTTAACAGCCGTCTGGTTTGCCGTTCGTGAACTTCTGCATCATCTGTTTCACCCGCAGGCGGTGCCGGGCGTGCAGGTCGGCGGCTTTGAGATTCATATACTGGACAACCTCGGCTATCTTCTCCGCCCCTACTATTGGACATCGTTTCTAAGCCTGTTTGGTTTTACCTGGCTGTTTATCTACGCGCATTGGCGCGAGGTTCCCAATGCCGGCGTACGCCGCATGCTCTGGATCGGTCCAATCTATCTCGCGGCCATGTATATCGTCGGCGTGTTGTCGGAGATCCGTATCTTCGGCGAATTGATTCCGCTCTACGCTATCGCCTTTACGCTGCTGCTGCGCTCCATGCTGGCAAAGGAGACCAGCTTTACACCTCGCACCCTCAACCCTCTTCGCTGAACATCCACCCTGCTGCACAGTGTGCGCTCCGCGGGATGTTGTTCAGGTGCGAGGGATGAGGATGCGAGGTGTGATGGCTACGCCTGCTTCGGTTGCGGCACAGGAAACGGATTGCGCTCCACAAACTGCGTCTGATGCCAGTACGGGTAGGCCAGCTGCACCTCGCTCGCCTTATCGAGCTTCGCCACCTGCTCCGGCGTCAGCTCCCAGCCTACAGCGGCAAGGTTGGCCTCCAGCTGCTCCTTATTGCGTGCCCCAATCACCAGAGTCGAGATCGTGGGCTTGCGCAACAGCCAGTTCAGCGCGATCTGCGGCACGGTTTTGCCGGTCTCTTGCGCGACCTCGTCGATCGCGTCGACGACCTGGTACAGGTACTCGTCCGGCATCTTGGGTCCGCCATCGGCCGCCTTGTGCAGGCGGCTGGTCTCGGGCAGCGGCTGGCCACGGCGGATCTTGCCTGTGAGGCGACCCCAGCCAAGCGGCGACCACACCAGCGCACCCACGCCCTGGTCAACAGCCAGCGGCATAAGCTCCCACTCATAGTCGCGGCCAATCAGCGAGTAGTAGACCTGATGGCCCACATAGCGAGCCCAGCCATAGCGCTCACTCACGCTCAAGGACTTCATCAGGTGCCAGCCGGAGAAATTCGAGCACGCGATGTAGCGAATCTTGCCTTCACGCACCATCTTGTCCAGCGTATTCAGGGTCTCTTCGACGGGCGTCAAAGCATCGAACGCGTGGAGATGATAGATGTCGATGTAGTCGGTTTTGAGCCGCTTGAGTGAGCCCTCGAGGGCCTCTATCAAGTGATAGCGCGAGCTGCCGACGTTGTTGGGCCCCTTTCCAAAGCGGAAGGTCGACTTGGTGGAGAGCAGAACGTCCTCGCGCTTGAGGTGCTCAATGGCTTTCCCGAGCATGGTTTCGCTCGCCCCATTCGAATACACATCGGCGGTGTCGAAGAAGTTGCAGCCCGCCTCCATGCACACGTCGATGAGCTCACGCGCTCCGTCCTGCGAGGTGTCGCCCCAAGCCTTAAAGAACTCATTCCCGGCACCGAACGTGCCGGTCCCGAAGCAGAGCTCGGGAACCTTGAGGCCGGAACGGCCCAGCTGACGATACTCCATGATGCTCCTTAAGTAAGAAGCAACGAAAGCACCGAGAGCATGGCTACTTCCTACTTCCTACTTCCTACTTCCTACTTCCTACTTTAATGCTTAGGATGCGAGGCGGTAGCCAGGCGGCTTGCCGAGAAGTCGCGGCTTAGGCCGAGGTGTTCCGCCGCGCGATCCAGGGCAGCCTGCGTGTGAAAAAAACGTTGCTGGAGGTTGGACCGGGGATAAAATCGCACCACGATCTCACGGCCTTCCACAGCATCGTCACGACCGTCGTGAAAGGGATAGCCGAGCGCCTGCAACAGGTGCAACGAACCCTCGTTGCCCGAGGGGTTGCCGTCGTCGCCCACAATGCCATACACGCCGCGGTGGGTACGCCGCGAGTAGACGGCCACGAAGTCGCCCAGGCGGGCCCCGGCCCGCCGCGCTCTGTCACCGAGAACGATGTAGTTGATACGCGTCGCGTCGACATAGCGGCGCACGTCCCGCTCATCCGTGCGGGCGGGATCCGTGAAGGCTGTTTGAGAGATGTACAGGCCAGGGTGCGGATCGTTCGGCCCCTGCCGCACCGGCAGGGTAGGGTCGTCATCGTCCGTGAGGAAGCCCACAATTTCGGCGTGCTTGCGGCCACGATAGTGCGCATGCTTCAGGGCATCGAGCGTCGGGGCTCCAGGCGGTCCATAGGCGTTCGGCGCACCGTCCACATCCACATCCATGCGCCGGGTAAGCACCTCAAACGGTGCCGGGTTTGGCTCATGCGCGGTTGAGGATGACGCAACGAGGGTGCCTGCACAGAGGGCAAGGCAGCAGACAGCACCGGGGACGGTGAGCACGCTCCGCATCTACGTTTTAGACGAGCGTGAAGGGATACAGGACGAAAGGAATGCTCAGGTACTTACGGGCTTTGCCTAGGGCGCGACCGGCTTGGCCATCACCGGCGTAGCCGTCGGTGTTGCCATGCCGAAAAACATAACGAGGCTGTTCCCCGCGCGATTGGAGACCCACAGATCCCCGCTGGCATCGGGCATGATGGCGAAAGGCTCAACCAGCTTGGCATCCGTGCCGAGCGCGATGGGGGAGAGCGCGCCTCCCACGTTCGCGGACGCGTTATCTGCGTCGATGCCGAGAAAGGTACCGCTATGGTAGTTCAGCACCCAGAACTGTCCACCTGCATCCATGGCCGCACCGCTGGGCGTGCTGAGCCCGGGTACCGGGGCGTTCTGGATCAGTGTGGTGCCGCTCGGCGAAACCTCGCTGATCGTGTAAGCACCGTTGATTCGGCCGAAGTTGGTTACCCAGACGTCGCCATGCGGATCGAGCGCCACGGTATTGGCCTCACTGCAGCAGCTCGGCTGTTGGATGGTACCGTCGGCCGCCACATGGGTAATGCTGTAGTCGCCCTGGTTGGCCAGCCAGACCCCGCCGGCCCCGTCGGAGATCACGTCATCGGGAAACGCCGCATGGAACGCGCCTACGTTGTTCACATAGTTGCCGTTCAGGTCATAAAGGGTGGCGGTATTGCCGGCATAGTTGCCGATAATTATGTTGCCCGTCAACGGATCGGCGGCAATCGATTCGGGGAAGTCCAGAGAGTTGTCGAAGAACGTACCCACGAGCGCACCCGGCGTGCTCGAGTTCGCGCCGGCGATCTTGGAGACGCTGCCGTAGGTTCCGCCGTGCGCGACGTTTTCTTCGCTCGTCGTCCAAACGTCGCCGTTCCTGTCCAGCGTCAAGCCATAGACCTCGGTCTGCGAGGCGGAGCCGAACGGTGTGCCCGTAAAGGGGATGCCTTGCGGGGAGTACGCGACCACGCCTGTGGGATTGTTGCTCGCCTGGTTAGGTGCTGGACCGCCGAAGTTCGCGACCCACACATTGCCGAAGCTATCGATCGACATGGCTGTCGGCTCGTACAGGCCACCGCCGGTTACCGTCAGGCTTAGCGTCCAGTCGCTCGGTGCGCGCTTGAGCGCATTCGGAAAGGGCGGTGTGGGTCCGATCAGGTCGAAAATCGCGGCCACCTTGTTGCCGGGGTGCTTCACGACGTTCAGCAGGGCACCCACAACATCGGTCGGGGTGGTTCCGCCGGTTTGCGTGGTCGCGGCGAACAGCGCGGAGCAGGCGGCACCGCCGGTCGAATTGACGCAGGGCACGATCGCATCGGCCAGCGCGTAAAGCTTCGACTGCTCAATGAGGAGATTCGAGGCGAGGGCCGCCGGTTGTCCGCTGGAGATGTTGGCCAGGAGCTGTGCGTTCAGGAACGCGTTATTGAGCCCCGTTGTGTTGGTCGCCGAAGCGCCCACGTGGTCGTAGGCGGTCATAAAGGAGGAGAGGGCATACACGGCAGCGACCGTGGAAATTTCATTGACGTAGATGAACGCATGGGCGTTGTTAATCAGGTCCGTGCAGCGGCCGAGCGCGCTCATCAGCGCCAGCGCGGGGTTGTTCACATTGCCCACCAGGCCCGGATTGCCGCCCCGGACGACCAGGTACAGCTGCTCGTTTGAAGAGGAACAGGTGTAGTCGCCCGTAAGGCTGAAGTAGCTGTTGGCGTCAGTGACGACAGGGTGCTTGAGGATGCTTATCGCCTGCGATCCGTTGCCGGCCGTACCCACGGAGAAGAGCTCCACTGTGGCACCCGAGACGGGCTGTGTGCCGCCATGCACGTGCCCTGTCATCGCGAGGCTGCCGGGGGTAGTCAGGGCCACCGTGCCCGCACCGCAGCCGACGAGCGTGGCCGCGAGCGGCAGGAGCAGGAGGACGGGAGCAAAGCACCGGACGAGTTGGGAGACGCGGTTCATAGGCTTGTTGTGAGCCTAGGCCGTCCCGTTACGAAAGTAAGTCCCCCGGAAGGGGAACGAGGGCGAACATCAGTGGGGCGCTGGTCCTCAGAACGAAGAGATGGCTGCTCCGAACGGGAGATGTGTGCAGGCGGCTCGTAAGCCGAATTTTGTTCTAGACGGTCATTCCTCTAGGCCATGCATTACTACATGGCTCCAGCAACCTACCCGCAGGTTCCGGCTGCCCCTTGTGTCTTGCGGCACAAGTGACTCTCCCCGCCTATGGCGCAGCGGGCCGCTACGCAGCCACGCCTGGGGAGGGGCGCATGGCTTTCCTGCCTATTTGGTCTTGCTCCGTGTGGGGTTTACCGTGCCGTGCGCATCGCTGCGTACGCGGTGGGCTCTTACCCCACCCTTTCACCCTTACCGCCAGCCTTTGAGCGAACTCGCGAGCTGGTTGGCGGTTTGCTTTCTGTTGCACTGGCCGTCCCTCAGCCTTAACGCTGAGGTCCCGGACGTTATCCGGCACACTGCCCTGCGGAGTTCGGACTTTCCTCCCCCGCTCGACACCCAGGCCGAAGCCCGTGCGCGAGCGGCAGCGACCATCCGGCCGCCTGCACCCCTCAAGTGTAGCGTGTTGAGGATGCGGGTGCCCCGTTCTTTGCCGCTTTCGGCAAAGGGCGGGGTAGTTCCCGCTAACAGCCTCGTCCACCTCCGGGGGGGTGCGAGACTGGTAGTGATGTCGATCTCACGACGCGAGTTTCTCAGCGGAGCCTCCGCCCTCGGTGCAAGCGCAGCCCTGGGAACCACCGGAGTTACTGCACTCACCGGGTGCCGGCACCAGGCGCGTCCGGTAGCCGCCGTGATGATGCCACCGGGTACGCCCGCCGGCATGGCGCTGGTGCCGCCGCAGCTGGCGACCATTCGCGAGGCCGGGGCAAGCCGCAACCTGCTTGCCGGTTGCGCGGTCAACGTGAAGCTGCTGGGGACAGAGACGGCCTATGCGCAACTCATACGGCAGCAGGCGGACATCGTGGTTGCCGAAGACGCGATGAAATTCGGTCCGCTGCGGCCCACGCCGGATACCTTTTTCTTCGAGGATGCCGACTTCCTGTTCGGTTTCGCCGCCGCCAACGGCATGGCCGTGCGTGGGCACAACTTTGCCTGGCATTGCCAACTACCGCCGTGGTTTGCCGGCTACGTCAACCGCACAAACGCGGAGGCTATACTTACTCAGCACATCGAGACGGTGGCGGGGCGTTATGCCGGGCGTGTTCACAGCTGGGATGTGGTCAATGAAGCGATCCTGGTCGAGGACGGATTGCCGGGCGGTCTGCGCCACTCGCCCTGGTACGCGCTACTCGGGCCGGGGTATATCGATCTTGCCTTCCGAACCGCAAAGCGTGCCGATCCAGGGGCGCTGCTTTGCCTGAACGAGTATGGCATCGAGGGCGAGCGTCCCGAAGATGAGCGGAAGCGGGTGGCCCTGCTGGCCCTTCTCCGCGGGATGCAAAGCCGTGGCGTACCGATCGACGCGGTAGGGATTCAGTCGCACATCGTGGGTGGCCCCGCCTACGCCTGCGGCCCGGGGCTGGGGCGCTTCATGGGGCAAGCCCAGGCTATGGGGCTCAAGTTGCTGATCACCGAGTTCGATGTCAACGACCGCTTCTTACCCGGCGTAGCCCTCGACGTACGCGACCGGGCCATCGCGGCGGCCTATCGCGACTACCTGAACCTCACCCTCGCCAATCCCGAGGTCATCGCCCTGCTGACGTGGGGTATTACGGACAAGTGGACATGGCTCAACAAGCGGGATGCGCGCATCGACGGGCTTGGTGAACGCGGCTTGCCCTTCGACGCGGATCTGCGGCCGACGCCGGCGTATTCGGCTGAGGTGGCGGCGATCCAGGCGGCGGCAAAGCGCGTGTGACAACGCAGGGACTAGAGAAGGTTTAAGGAGCCAATCAGCCGCTTTTCTACGCCGCTCCGCCCGCTCCAGGCTTTGGCTTCTTCAGCAAAAACGCCCCCGGAATGCAGATGGCAAGAACGGGCACCATGTAGCGAAACACGTCGACATAGGCCCACAGCTGGGCCTGGTTTTGAAACGTCAGGTTGGTCAACAGGAGTGCGCGCAAGGTGGCAACGTGGGGACCGGCATGGTGCGCCATCATCTGCGTGCGCAGGGTTTGCGTGCGCTGGTACAGGGAACTTGCGCCCGAAAACCAGTGAACCATCTCATTGCGGTGCGTCTGCGCGTGCCGCTGCGAGATGGTGTTGGCCGCCGAGATCCCCACGCTGCCGCCGACGTTGCGCAGGAAGTTGAACATGCCGCTGCCGATGCCCTCCTGCTTCGGCGAAAGCGTGCTGAGTGCCACCTTGGAGAGCGGCACAAAGATCATTGACAGGCCCACGCCGCTCCACGCAATCGGCCAAAACAGCGACCACGGCGAGATATCCAGCGTCACGGAGCCGAGCCATAGCGTGGAGCCGGCCAGAATGGCGAAGCCAATGGCGACGAGCTTGCGCGGGTCATATTTGCTCGTCAACGCCCCCACGGCAAGGGCCGCCACAAACGCGCCTACACCGCGCGGGCTCACCGCCAATCCAGACTTAAAGGCGTCATAGCCGAGAAGGCTTTGATAGAACACCGGCAGGATCGTCGTCAGCGCATACAGCCCGATGCCGAGAATGAACACCAGCACGCAGCCCAGCGCAAGATTGCGATCTTTAAATACCTTGAGATCGACCAGCGGCTTGGGATGGACATACTCATAGACGATCCACGCGATCAGGCCGGCGACCATGACCCCGACCGCCCAGCAGATGCGGATATCCGCAAACCAGTCCTGCTCCTGGCCCTTGTCGAGCGCATACTGCATGCCGGCGATCCACAGCCCTAGCAGGCCCAGGCCCACGCCGTCCAGCTTGCCGGGTTTGGCGTTCTTATACTCCGGCGGATCCTCCAGGAATTTTTGTTGTAAGAACAGCGCCAGCAGCCCAATGGGAACGTTGATATAGAACGCCCATCGCCAGGAGAGCGCGACGGTGAGATACCCGCCGAACGCCGGTCCGATCACCGGGGCCAGCACCACACCCAGCGCGTATACTCCCAAGGCCTGCCCTTGTTTCTCGGGTGGAAAGCTTTCAATCAGGATGGATTGCGCCAAGGGCTGCAGCGCCCCGCCGGCTGCGCCCTGGATGATGCGTGCCATCAGAATGAAGCCGAGCGAGGGGGCCAGGCCACAAAGCACCGAGGCTATGGTGAACACGACAATCGAGCCCATGAGGTACTTCTTGCGGCCGAATCGCAGCGCGAAGTAGCTGCTGGCCGGCAGCATCACCGCATTGGCCACCAGATAGACCGTGAGCACCCATTCGGCCTCATCGGTGGTGGAGGCCGTCGAGCCGGCGATATACGGCACGGCCACAGACGCGATGGAGGTGTCCATCACCTCCATAAACGTCGCGATCATCACGGCGATGGCGATCCACCACGGATTGACCTTCGGCCTAGGCAAGGCACGGCCTCCGCGTACCCATGTCTCGCCGCCGCGCTGCTGCCACTACTTCACCCACACCTTGGGTTCCACCGACATGCCGGGCGCAAGACGCTCCGCCCCCGGCTGCCCCGGCTTGAAGCGGATACGCACCGGCAGACGCTGCACCACCTTCACGTAGTTGCCGGTGGCATTCTCCGGCGGCAGCAGGCTGTAGATCGCGCCGGTTCCCCCGGGTAACGCTTCGACATACCCATCGAAGTCCAACTTGAGGGCGTCCACAGAAATCACCACGGACTGCCCGGGCCGCATCTTCTGGACTTCAGTCTCCTTAAAGTTGGCCTCCACCCAGATGTCATTGGTTTGGGTCAGCGCAAACATCTCCTGCCCGGGCGTGACCTGCGAATTCAGCTCGATGGTCTTGTCGCCGATAATGCCGTCTTCGGGCGCATAGATGCGGGTGTATTCATAGTTCAGCTCGGCTTGGTTGGCTTGCGCGCGTGCGGCCTGCGCGCTCGCCTGGCGTTCTGCCAACGTGGCGCGTTGCGTGGCGATTTGGCGCGGCAGATTCGCTTTGGCCTGCTTCAGCTGGTCCTGCGCCTGGCGCAGCGAAGCTTCGGCCTGTGTCACCTGCTTGGCAGCTACAGCGGCTGTTTCGCGCCGCGAGGAGACCAGCGCCGCCTGCGCCCGTTCATCCGTGGCGCGTTGGTCGTACTGCTCGCGGGAGACCTCTTCCTTCACCACCAGCAGCCGATAGCGTTCCTCTTCCCGTGCCGCATTGGCCTCATTGGCTTCCGCCTGCTGTAGATCCGCAGCGGCAGCCTGCTGGCGCCCCTGCGCCGCCGCCACGTTCGCTTCGGAGCTGGTCACATTCTGAACGGCATCGCTCACCTGCGTGGATTGCGTGGTGGTGGTGATGGGCACATTCAGCTGCTGTGCCGCCACGCCCGCATCGGCTTGCCCAACCTGCGCGGCCAACTGGTCTTTCGATACCTGGTAATCACGCGCGTCAAGCTGTACCAACAGCTGACCCTTCTTCACGTGATAGGTGTTTTCGACATACACCCCTGTGACAAAACCGTTGATCCTGGCACTGATCGGATCCGTGTGGCCCTGGACGAATGCATCGTCGGTACTCTCATAGCTGCCGAGGTAAATGAACAGCCAGATCGTCGCAATCACCAGCGCAACAAAGCCGACCAGGATACCCAGCGTGGCCAGCGGATGCCCCCGCACCCAGCCCCCGATTTTCTCCTTTACGGGCGGCTTGTTCTCTTTGTCCTCGCCACCCTCTTTGCTCTCGCCATCCTTCTTGTCCCCGTCCCCCTTCGCGTCTTTTTTATCGCCACCCTCCTTCTCGTCGTCTCCGCTGTCATCTTTTTTGTCGTCGTCACCCCCTTTTTGTTCGTCTTTCTGACGCAGTACCTCGAGCTCCGCGCGAAGGCGGGTCTGCTCGTCGTACAGCATGCGCAGCGCCAGGTCGTGATGCGCCTCGGAGGGCATCGGTTGCGGTGGCGGCTGTTCGGTCGGGGTATCGGCCATCGTTTACTTCCTCAGCAGCTGCGGCAGCGTCGCTTCGGCATTGCCCATGGCGCGCGCCAGCGAGACCTTCGCAAGACTGTGTTCAAAAACAGCGGTAATGTAGTCGTTATCGGCCTGCACGACAGCCTGCTCGGCCTGGACCAGCTCCACGGTATCGGCCACGCCGGCGTTGAAGCGATCACGTGACTGCTCCAGCGAATCATGGGAGAGATCCACGTTGCTTTTGGCCACGCCCACCTGGTCGCTCGCCGAGTTCAGGCTGATGAACGCCTCTCGTACATCCTGGTCCACCTGCCCGCGCAGGTCTCCCAGTTCCGACTTGCGCTGCCTCACGGTGGCCTCGGCTTCCTGGATCTCGCCGTGGATGCGGCCACCCTCATAGAGCGGCACCGTCAACGTGCCCGCCACCTGGTACACGCCCGTGCTGTGGCGCGAAGGCGTCACGCCGGCACCGCCGAAGTCCGCGGTCACGGCCAGCTCCGGGATGCGTTCGGCATGGGCGGCCTTCAGGCCCAGCTCGGCTGCTCGTACACCGGCCTCGGCGGCCTGCAGGTCGGTGCGGGTCTGGAAGGCCCGTTGCAGCGAACTGTCCAGCGTCATCTCCGGCAACGGCGCATAGCGATAGTCATCCGCCGTGCTGAAGCGTTGCCCAGCCGGCAAGCCTATGATGCGCGCCAGCCGCAGCATCTGCGTGTCGCGATCCGCTTGCAGGGAACGCAGACGTTGCTGCTCCGTCCCCAGCTGCACCTGTGCGCGTTCCGCATCGACGCGCGCCGCCAGCCCAGCCGCAAAGCGGTCTGCCGCCTGCTGGTAGATGGCCTTGGAGCTTTCCACCTGGGCCTGCGCCGCCGTAATACGCGATTGCGTGCTGATCAATTGCAGGTAGCTGCCGCCTACCGCCAGCACGATCAGATCGCGCGAGTTCCGGGCGTTCAGCATGCTTGCCCTCAGGTTTTCGCTCGCGCTGTGCAGGTTATCGATCCGCACGAGATCGAACACCGACTGATTCAAGCGCGCGGCACGGGCATCGATGTAGTTGAACTTCACCGCCTCCGGTATGCCCTTCAAAGACACCCCAAGCGTGCGTAGATTCTCGCGCTCGAACACCTCGCTGATGGCCATGTTCAAATTCGGCAGCAGCGTGCTCTTGGCTATCGCTCGCTGCCCCTGCGCCCCCTGCACGGCGGCACTTTGTTCCAGTGCGCCGAGGTTCAGGCGCAGACCACGCTTCAAAGCATCGTCGAGCGTCAATGCTAAGGTTTCAGCCGTGGCTTTCCCCTCAGCCGCGCTGCCGTTGTACGGCGTCATCACGGTGACGGTGCTTTGAATCGAGTTCACGGTATTCCCGCCACCCGCGTTGGTGGTGCCCTGCGTCACCGCGACCGCGCCTCCGCTGGCCGCGCTCTGGCCCGATAACGGCACCGGCGTCGCGCTCGTAGGCCCGGTCACCTGCTCCGAGGGCGACTGGGCCCGCAGCCCCGCCGTGGAAAGCGCCGATACGGAAAGCACCGCCAGCAAGAGCGCTGCATGGGGGCAAAACCCAGCCCCCAATACACCCCGCGCGGTACCTGCGTCCTGTACGCACCGCGCGCGCGCAGCCGAGCTGTTGTCCTGTCGTTGCTTTGGGTGGTCGCGATTCAAAATAGAGTGCACTTCACGCGCCCTAGGCATAGGCCTAAGCGCATTGGAGGAGATGCGGAGGTTATGCCCTGAGCCGAGTGTCACGAGACAACCCGGCATAGGGCACCCTGCGAGCGAATCATGAGGCTCAAACTTGCTTGGCTAAGAAGATGCCGGGAGCGCCGCGAAGGGTTTGCCGCAATCCACAAAGCCGTTGGCAGGGGGCCGCCGACACAGCAAGCATTTCGCCTATGAGAAGGTATCTGCCTGCGTCCTCTGCGCATACGTTAGCGCCCTTTGCATTCCCTGTTCTCGCTGTCTGGTTCCTGTTTCGCTGTGGGCAGGGAAGCTCAGTGCACCCCGCTGTCCGTAGTCAGGCCACGCTGCTTCAACAGCGGCGCGACGTTCGGCTTCGCCCCCAGCCAGCGTTCATACATCGTCTCGAGGTCCTCGGTATTGCCGCGCGACAACACCATCTGCCGGAATCGGTCGCCGTTGGCGCGGGTGAGACCGCCATGGTCCTCAAACCACTGGAATGCATCGTCGTCCAGCATCTCCGTCCAGGCATAGGCGTAGTAACCGGCCGCATAGCCATTCGCCCAGATGTGCAGGAAGTAGCTCGACCGGTAGCGCGGCGGCACTTCTTTCATCGCGGCATGGGTACGTTCCAACGCCGACTTTTCAAAGGCATCGACATCCTGCAGCGGCGCATCCGCCGGCAACAGATGCCACTGCATATCGAGCTCCTGCGCCGCCAGCGCCTCGGTCGAAAGGTAGCCCTTGTTAAAAGTCGCCGCTTTCTTCAGTTTGCTGAAGAGCTCTTCCGGCATGGGCTGTCCGGTTTGGTAGTGCACGGCGTAGTGGTGAAACACCTGCGGGTACGTCGCCCAGTGCTCATTGAACTGCGATGGGAACTCCACGAAGTCACGTGCGGTATTCGCTCCGGACAGGCTCGGATATTGTGTATTTGCAAAGATGCCGTGCAGTCCGTGGCCGAACTCATGGAACATCGTCGTGACATCTTCAAAGCTGACCAGCGCTGGCTGGCCGGGCGCAGGCTTGGGGAAGTTGGCGACGTTGTAGATCACGGGCAACGTGCCCAGCAGCTTCGACTGGCTGACGAAATTGCTCATCCACGCCCCGCCATCCTTGTTATCGCGCTTGTAGTAATCGAAGTACAACAATGCGAGCGGCTTGCCGTCGACGTCGAAGCACTCAAACGTGCGCACATCCGGCTGGTACACCGGAAGGTCATGACGCTCCTTGAACGTGATCCCATACAGCTGGTTGGCGGCATAGAACACACCATCCTGCAGCACGCGGCTCAGCTCAAAGTAGGGCTTCAGCGTAGCGGAGTCGAGATCGTACTTCGCCTTGCGCACCTGCTCGGAGTAGAAGTTCCAATCCCATGGCTGGAGCTGAAATCCGACAGGCTGTGCCCCGGCCCCGCTGTTCTGGCTATCAATCAATGCCTGAATATCCTTCGCCTCACCACGCGCCTTGGCGGTTGAGGCCGGCACCAACGCATCCAGGAACTTCAGGGCTTCTGCCGGCGTTTTCGCCATCTGGTCCTGCAGTGCCCATGAGGCGTAGTTCGGCGCGCCCAGCAGCTGTGCCTTTTGCGCCCGCACCTGCGCCAGGCGCGCCACCGTGGCCCGCGTATCGTTGGCTCCGCCCCTCTCGGCGCGCGTGTAGCCTTGCTCGAACAGCGCCTGCCGCGCGCCCCGGTCCGTCATCTCGGTCAGAGCGGGCTGCTGCGTGGTGTTCTGTAGGGGCAGCACGTAGCCGGGCACGCCACGGTCTTTCGCCGCGCGGGCCGCCGCGTCCACCTGCTCCGGGGTCAGGCCTGCCAGCTTCGTCTTGTCCGTTGTGCTATACGCTGCTACCTTCGCCGCTGCGAGCAACTTGTTCGTGAAGGCCGTCGAAAGCACCGACTCTTCTTCGTTCAGCTTCTTCAGCTTGGCCTTGTCGGCCTCGTTCAACTTCGCGCCGGCCTTCACAAATTGCAGATAGTCCCACTCGAGCAGACGCATCGACTCGGGGTCGAGCCCCAGCGTTGCGCGCTTGTCATACAAGGCCTGCACACGCGCAAACAGCTGCGGGTTCAAATTTTGATAGTCGCTTTGGGCAGCCAGCGGCGCGGCTTCTGTCTCTTGAATCTTCTGCAGCGTCGGATTGGTGTTGGCCTGTGAGATCCCGCCAAACACCTGCATCACCCGCCCCAGCAGCTGCCCGGAGCGCTCCAGCGCCACGATCGTGTTTTCAAATGTCGGCGCGGCCGGGTTGCCCGCGATCGCGTCAATCTCCTTACGCTGCTCGGCCATGCCGGCCTCGATGGCCGGCTGGTAATCCGCATCCTTGATTCTGTCGAAGGGCGGTGCCTCATAGGGCAGTGTGCTCGTTGCATAAAAGGGATTCGCAGAGCTCCAGACCTTGGTTCCCTGTGCCCCCGCTTGCGCCTCCAGTTGCATTCCCGCCATCAACAACCCCCACACCAGTCCTGCCGCTATATGTTTCCGACGTCGCATCTCCGGATCCTCGTCTCCATCGTACTGATGATCCGGCATGCGACCGAACGGATGCGACCGAAATCTGGGTCCGGCGTCTTATAGACCACAGGAGATCTCCGCTCTATGATCAAAACCCACGGCTATGCCGCGCACAATGCTTTCTCTGCACCTGTTCCTTTCGACTACGAGCACCGCGATCCGGGTCCCAAAGACATCGTGCTCGACATCCAGTTCTGCGGCATCTGTCACTCCGATATTCACCAAGCCCGCAACGAGTGGGGCAACGCCCACTACCCCATGGTGCCAGGTCACGAGATTGTAGGGACGGTCGCGGCTGTGGGCAGCGAAGTGACGAAGTTCAAGGTCGGCGACCGCGCCGCGGTCGGCTGCATGGTCGATAGCTGCGGCGAGTGTGCCAGCTGCAAGGATGGCGAGGAGCAGTATTGCGATCGCAACGCGACCGTCTTCACCTACAACAGTGTGGGCAAGGATGGAAAGCCGACCTACGGCGGCTACGGCGAGCACATCACCCTGCTTGAGGACTTCGTGCTTAAAGTGCCCGTGTCGCTCGACCCCGCTGCCGCGGCACCCCTGCTGTGTGCGGGCATCACCACCTACAGCCCGCTGAAGCACTGGAATGCCGGCCCGGGCAAGACGATCGGCGTCGTCGGTCTGGGCGGGTTGGGGCACATGGCATTGAAGTTCTCGCACGCCTTTGGCGCGAAGACCGTGCTGTTCACCACCTCGCCCAACAAGATCGAGGATGCAAAGCGACTAGGAGCCGACGAGGTCATCCTCACCAAGGAGAAGAACTGGCATGAGCCGCACGCCGGCACCTTCGACTTCATCCTGGACTGCGTCTCCGCCGAGCACAACGTCGCTCCGTATTTCTCCTTGCTGAAGCGCAACGGCGTCCTGTGCACGGTGGGCGCGCCGGAGAAGCCGTTGCAGATTCATGCCTTTTCTGTGCTGGCCCGCCGCAGCTTCACCGGCTCCAAAATCGGCGGCATCGCGGAAACCCAGGAGATGCTCGACTTCTGCGGACAGCATGGCATCGTCTCCGACATTGAGATGACCAGCTTCGACAAACTAGGCGAGACCTGGGACCGCGTAGTCGCTTCAGACGTGAAGTACCGCTTCGTGCTCGACTTGAAGACCCTGCGGAGCTAAGAAGCCAGACCGATGTCGCAGAGGTATGCCGCAGTGCCTTTGCTCTTCTTTGTTGTCATTCCCGAAGGGAATCTGCGTTCCGCACCGGCAACAGATTGGCATGGTTTCAGCCGCTGTCTTATATCGTCCTTCGCCACCAACGCACAATGGCAAACAAGGGAGGCCAGCCCTAAAGGCTGGCCTCCCTTGTGCATGGCTGCGCTGTTCTACCGCACGCTGCCAACGAGCGCCATCTCTTCTGCCTGCTCGATGGTCTCGTGCTGCATGCTGTCCTTGGTCGTGCCCAGCTTCTTCGTGAGCGCCTCCCGCAAGCGCCGGCCGTATTCCGCGTCCGCCTGCGTGCAGTAGCTGATAATCTTCTCCTGCACCGCGGGGATCGCACTCGCGAGCGCCCCCGACAGGTTGTTGATCAGCTCCGCGCGGTACTCCTCATTGAACAGATCGCGCCAGGTATCACCCGCCTGCTTGAAGTTGTTCTCGCGATCGATCTTCTGGCGCACGAGACGTCCCTCATACATCGGTGTGTAGGGCACAGGAGCCGGAGAGGCCTCCTTGATGCCGTTCATCAGTGAGGGCTCATAGTTCACATGCGTATTCTGGCCCTTGACCGTGTCCACCAAGAAGGTCATCTGCCCGTCGCGCTGGTTGGTGGCAATCTTCGCCTTCGGCGCATTGATCGGCAGTTGCAGGTAGTTGGTACCTACCCGGTAGCGCTGTGTGTCGGAGTAGCTGAACGTGCGGCCAACCAGCAGCTTATCGTCTGAGAAGTCCAAGCCATCGACCAGCACGCCCGTGCCGAACGCCACCTGCTCGGTCTCCGCGAAATAGTTATCCGGATTGCGGTTCAGCACAATCTTGCCGATGGACTTGAAGGGGAACTGTTCCCGTGGCCAGAGCTTGGTCGCGTCGAGCGGATCGAAGTCCAGCTCCGGGTGCTCGTCGTCGCTCATGGTCTGCACAAACATCTCCCACTCGGGAAAGTCGCCCTTCTCAATGGCTTCGTACAGGTCCTGCGTGGCGTGGTTGAAGTTCGTCGCCTGGATTTTGTCCGCCTCGGCCTGGGTCAGGTTCTTGATGCCCTGCTTCGGCTCAAAATGGTACTTGATCAGCGTCGCCTTGCCCTCGGCGTTCACCCACTTGTAGGTGTTTACGCCCGAGCCCTCCATAAAGCGATACGCGGCCGGGATGCCCCAGGGCGAAAACAGATAAGTAAACATGTTCGTCGATTCGGGCGTGCAGGCCAGGAAGTCCTGGAAGCGCGCGTCGGACTGGCGATTTGTCAGCGGATCCGGCTTAAAGGCGTGCACCATGTCCGGAAACTTGGTCGCGTCGCGGATAAAGAAGACCTTCAGGTTATTGCCGACCAGATCCCAGTTGCCGTCCTCGGTATAAAACTTCACGGCAAAGCCGCGCGGGTCGCGCAGCGTCTCGGGTGAGTTCCCGCCGTGCACCACGGTCGAAAAACGCGTAAAGATCGGGGTCTGCTTACCGGCGGTATTGAACAGCTTGGCGCGCGTATACTTCGCGATCGGCTCATCGCCGACCTTGCCGGTCGCCTCGAAGTAGCCATGGGCTGCCGCACCACGCGCATGCACGACGCGCTCCGGGATGCGCTCTCGATCGAAATGCGTCAGCTTTTCAAGAAAATGGTAGTTCTCAAGCACCGCAGGACCGCGTGCCCCTACCGTGCGCAAATTCTGGTTGTCATAGACAGGGTGCCCCTGCCGCGTGGTCAGCTGACCGTCCGCCTGGCCGGCCCCATTGGAGCTGCCATTGCCATTTCCGTTCTTGTGTCCGTTCTCGATCATAGGGAGGTCTCCGGGCGTACAGCCTGTGGGCAAAACACCGTTTACCTTATGATGCTCCCAAAATCGAGCTGCACCAAAGGTCTACAACGCAAGTATTACAGTCTCAAAGGGGCATGTTCCCTGGCGTGGTACAGCTTTACGCAATCAAACTTTGTTTACGCATCTACCTTTCGCCGGCTCCTCGTAGCTCACAGCCTCACAGCTCATTCCTGAACATCGACGAAAGGGTTAGGAACGGTCGAATACCGCGCCCAAGCTGACCTCCCCACGCCAAGGCCGCACGCGGAGCTTACAAAGCTGCCTGCATCGCCATAAAAGCTGTCTACATTGCCGTAAACGCCTGGGGAAGGTCTGCGGCATAAAATCAACCTCACACATGAGTGACCTCGCCACACCCGCACCGACCCCTGCCGCAAATGGAACGCAGGAAGCCCCGCTTACCACTATTGCCGAGCTTTCCCACCACGTAGGCCAGACGATCACCCTTCGCGGCTGGCTGTACAACCTGCGCTCCTCCGGCAAGCTGCTGTTTCCCACCTTCCGCGACGGCACCGGCACGGTACAGGGCATCGTGCCCAAGGCACAGGTCGCCCCTGAGGTCTTTGAGACACTCAAAAATTTAACCCTGGAATCATCGCTCGTCGTCACTGGCTCGGTACGCGAGGACAGCCGCGCGCCCTCCGGCGTCGAGCTCGACGTGACCGGCGTCACCGTTACGCAGCGCATCTCCGACGCCACGCCCTACCCGATCTCCCGGAAAGAGCACGGCGTCGATTTCCTCATGGAGCACCGCCACCTCTGGCTCCGCACACCGCGCCAGTCGGCGGTCCTGCGCGTGCGTGCCACGATCATGCGCGCAGCCGCGGAATACTTCGACACCCATGGCTTCACGCGTACCGATCCGCCCATTCTGACGCCGAATGCCTGTGAAGGCACCTCCGAGCTCTTTGAAATGAAGTACTTCGACGACGAGATGGCCTATCTCACCCAGAGCGGCCAGCTTTACCTCGAAGCCACTGCCCTTGCGTTGGGCAAGGTCTACAGCTTTGGCCCTACTTTTCGTGCTGAAAAATCGAAAACGCGCCGCCATCTCACCGAGTTCTGGATGATTGAGCCCGAGGTCGCCTACCTCGACCTTGATGGCCTCATGGACCTGGCCGAAGGCTTCCTCACCCATATCGTTCGCCGCGTACTCGAAACGCATCGCGCCGACCTGGTAGTGATCGGCAAAGACATCCAAAAACTTGAGGCCGTCCTTGCCCCGGAGGGTACCGCTCAATCTACAACAGAACTGTCCTCTCGACCGGATGCCGAACCCACCTCAAATCTGTCCTCTCGACCGGAGCGTAGCGAAGTGGAGAGGCCTGCTTCTACCCCCGCTCTCACCGAAGCTCCACCGGCCTACGACCTCATCCCACCCACGGCCCCATCTTTGATACCCGAAATCTCATCCACCGAAGTCCCACCGATCCCAACTCCCGGTGTAGCCTCGGGTTCCGGCGTAGCAGGGGGCTCCGGTGTAGCAGGGGGTTCCGGCGTAGCAGGGGGTTCCGGCGTAGCAGGGGGTTCCGGCGTAGCAGGGGGCTCCGGTGCAGCCTCGGACTCCGGCGTAGCCTCGGGCTCCGGCGTAGCAAGGGGCTCCGGTGTAGCAGCGGGCTCCGGTGTAGCAGCGGGCTTCAGCCCGCTGAATCAACCCACCCCCGCTCACGGGGGCTTTAGCCCTGGATCAGGGCACCACGCCAAGATCAGCGGCTCTTTCCCTCGCCTCACCTATGACGAGGCCCACGCCATGCTCGATGACGCCTTTAAAGCAGGCAAAATCGAGCACCCGCACATCTACGGCGACGACTTCGGCTCCCCCGACGAGACCTACATCAGTTCGCAGTTCGAAAAGCCCGTCATGGTGCACCGCTATCCCGCGGCCGTGAAGGCCTTTTACATGCAGCCCGATCCGCACGATCCCACCAAGGCCCTGTGCGTCGATGTGCTCGCGCCCGAGGGCTATGGCGAGATCATCGGCGGCTCGCAGCGCGTCGACAGCTACGACCTGCTGCAATCCCGCATCGAGGCCCATAACCTTCCGCTCGCCGCGTTCCAGTGGTACCTCGACCTGCGCAAATACGGCAGCGTCCCCCACTCCGGCTTCGGCATGGGCATCGAGCGCTGCGTGGCCTGGATCTGCGGCCTCGAGCATGTGCGGGAGACGATCCCGTTTGCGCGGACATTGAACCGGCTTTACCCGTAGTACGAAGGGGTTGAACGCAGGGCGGCGGTGACAAACTCCCGCCCTGCGTCTACGCAATCCTAATCACTTCAAGCCTGGCCCACATCATTCAATTTCAGCAGGAGATCCTGGGGCAGTTCCAGCGACGCAGCCGCGATGTTTTCGCGCAGGTGAGCCACAGAGGATGTGCCTGGGATCAACAGCATGTTGGGCGAGCGTTCGAGGAGCCACGCCAGCGCCACAGCCATGGGGGTTGTGCCCAGGGCTGAGGCCGCATCATCCAGGGTCGACGATTGCAGCGGCGTGAAGCCACCAAGCGGAAAGAACGACACATAGGCGATGCCGTCACGGGCAAGATCGTCGATCAGGGCATCGTCGGCCCGTTGCGCCAAGTTGTACTGGTTCTGCACGCAGACGATCTCACAGAGGCGGCGTCCTTCCGCGATCTGTGTGGGGGTGACGTTACTCAGCCCGATGTGACGCACCAGGCCCTGCCGCTGCAGGCCGGCCAGCACGGTGAGCGGCGCTTCAATCGATCCCTCGGCGGGGCCACGGGCGTCGAACATGGCACGGAGGTTCACAACTTCGAGCACATCCACGCCCAGATTGCGGAGGTTGTCGTGGACCGCCTGCGTTAGATCTTCCGGCGAAAAGGCCGGGTTCCAGGAACCATCGTCACCGCGACGCGCGCCTACCTTGGTGACGATCGTTAAATCCTTTTCGTAGGGGTGCAATGCCTGTTTGATGATTTCGTTTGTTATGTGCGGTCCGTAAAAATCGCTTGTGTCGATGTGGTTGACCCCGCTTGCGACAGCTTCCCGCAAGACCGCGAGCGCAGCTTCGACATCCCTCGGAGGACCGAAGACATGAGGGCCTGCAAGTTGCATGGCCCCATAGCCCATCCGGTTCACTGTCGTAGCGGTGCCGGGAAACGTGAATGTGCCACCGAGATTGTTTTGTGCGTGCATCGTCTCTCCTATAAGCTTCTAGGGGATTAGATGAAGAAAGCTTCAGGTTTGGAGTTCGCATTTGCGTAAAGCGGCCGCAGTACGTTTTGAGCCAAGAAAGACGCCACTGCAGGCGCGTTCGACAGCCAGCGTCGGAGCCATCCTGCAGGCGACGATTCAGATTCTACGCAAAGACGGAAAGGCGAAGCTGACAACAACCCGCATCGCCGCACGTGCGGGGGTTTCTGTTGGAACGCTGTATCAGTATTTTCCCAACAAGAACTCACTGCTCCAGGCGCTCTTGAAGGAGCATCTGGACGGCGTCGCGTGTGCCATGGAAAGCGCGTGCAAAGCCGTCCATGGCGCGCCCCTCCGGAGCATGGCCGATGCGATCACGACCGCGTTTGTGCAGGCCAAGTTTCGCGACATCGATGCCAGTGTGGCGCTTTACGCCGTCAGCGACGACGTCGAAGGCAAGCGCCTCGCGCGCGGGATGCATGCGCGGGTGATAAAGGCCATGACCGCCCTATTTGGGACAGGGAAGGAGACAGCCATTCCACAGCCCGATCTTGTGGCGGCCACCCTGCTGAGCGCGATGGCCGGGGTGAGCCGAGCGATGCTGGAGGGAGGGGCAACGCGCGTTACCGCCGGAACCATGGCGACCATGGAGGGAGAGTTGACGGTGATGGTTCGCGCCTATCTGGAGGCTTCCGCCGCCAGCACGCGAGCGGTGCCCGACGGCACGTAGGACCTGTGGCGATCCTAGGGAACAGTCCAGCGTGTTGAACTGCTGATAAATTTCACAAACTTGTCATCCTGAGCGAAGTGAAGGGCCTGCTTCTTATTTATCTACGGCGACGCTCCTCTGTAGCGATGGGTCACAAACGAACGACTCACCCCACTGGCGATAATTTGCGGTCTGTCGTTCCCCAGCCTGTGCTGGAAGGACCACAGACCAGGATGGCTGCCCCTGAGGGACAGCCGTCCTGGTGCTGAAAGAACCAGCGACTACCCGATGACACGATACCCCAGATGGAAGGGATTCGCCGCTAACGCACCCAGCAAATACCAGCCGGTAGCCCCGATGTGCAGCGACGGGCCATAGGTGTAGCCGAAGCCGGTATCCATGACACTGGTGGAAGCGACCAGGCCTTCGCCTTGCGGGATCGGCTTGCCGCCCGCAGTCTTGCCCAGGCCCAGTTCGGTCTGTGCCTTCATCGATTGCCCCACCAGACCAGCAGCCGTCTGAAGATCCTGGAATAGGCCGAGCAGATTGTCGCCACCCCTGAGCACGCGGGCGGCTAAGGCGGCGATGGTATGCCCTGTGCCCTCCAGCCAGACGGCATGCGGATCGGCACCTTTGAGCGTGGTCGTCAAGCTGGCTGTGTCGAACACCAGTCCGTGAATTGTCTCCGTCCCGGTTAAGCTGCTGTTCGGGGCGGCGGCCGTATCGGTTGTCTGGAGGTTCGCGAGGGCCCAATCGATCGTCCCGCGGTAGGTGTTGTTCAGCAATGCGAGGTAGGACCAGGTCTGGCAGTCCTCCGGGATGGGCGTCGTATTGATCGTCTGTCCATCACCCAGCGTGCCCGTATAGAAGAACGGACCGGAGGCATTGAACATAGCGATCACAAATTTGAGCGCATGCGCTGCGAGCTCCGACCAGGTCATCCCGTTCGACGGGGAGGTGGCGTTCTTCGTAAGCTCGCTCAGCATGGTGAAGAACGCGTAGGTGTCGATGTTGTGCTCGGTGGACTTGCCGTTGGGCGAGGGTTGCGAGACGTTGTTGCCGTTGATGTACGCAATGACCGTGCCGAACTTGAAGCCCCCTACCCCAACGGCGTCGAAGGTGTTGGAGACAATCCAGTTCGCCACGAGCAGCGCGGCCGTGAGGTAACGGTTGTCCTTGGTCCGGCTGTAGAGCTGCGCGAGCGCCATGCCGGCCCAAGCCTGATCGCCGACCGTGCTCGTGTAAAAGTAGTACGGCGCAGCGGCCGGCGTGATGTAAGCGCCGCTGCCATCCGTTGCGGGCGTGTTGACGAAAAAGCCCTGGGGGAAGCGGCCGTCATTCAACGGGAACGGATAGGGGTGCGCCTGCCCATACAGCAGACCTTCGCCGAGCACCTCGGCGCGTGCCTGCAACGCGGGATCCCCGCTGGCCAGATAGGCGTGGATGGCAACGGCGTTGTCATAGGTGAAGGCTGTGGCTCCGAGAGCCTCATCGCTGTAGCTTTGGGTAAGCCGCACGGTGGATCCGGCGGCGTACGCGTCCATCATGAAGTTCTGGAACGCAAAGGCCCGCTCGATGGATTTCGCCAACTGCGGTAAACCGTTTGCAAGCGGCAAAGCAGTGCTCTGCGCGAGCAGAGCACTGCCGCTGAAGACACGAGGTGAAATGGCGGTGACAACCGCAGTTGCAGGAACATAGCCGAGAAGAGCACGACGTGTAACGGTGGTTCGAGACACTGAAAACTACCTCCAGAAAACCCGAGACACTATACGCCCTGGCCTTTGTGCGGAGCAAAGGCGACCTCTGATTTCATAGAGGGTCTAAAGCAAATTACCTGAGGGTATACAGCGCCTTTGCCGTTCTTTTTGTTATTCCCGAAGGGAATCTGCGGTTCGCCTCCCTGCACAGCCACAGGTAACTTGCTCTAAGACGTGCTGATCCGGTAGCAAGGAAGATGCCATAAACTGGTCCAATTTGTGGACTGGAACCGCCCTGTTGGGGAAAGAAAGAGGCGAACCCGAGTACCTGGGTTCGCCTCTTTTATATTTGCCGTGCGGCTTGTTTGGTCTTGCCGTGCAGCTTACTTCACGTTGCCGTTGAGGCCGGCCGGGAAGAAGCCGCCCTTGCCCGTACCGCCGGCATAGACTATTGCCAGCACCTGAGCTGCAGTGCGGGCGAAGACCAAAGAGCCTGCCGTGGTCGAGCCAGATGCTGCCGTGTTGATGTTGCTGGTGGTCGTGGCATCCACAAGGGTGGAAGCGGTGACGTTGGACGAGCCGTTCAGCATAACCTGCTGCGTACCCAAACCGATATCGTCAGCCTGTGCCCGCGCGGCTGTGGCGGCAGTACCATCCAGCTTGGCGCGTACCGCTGAGATGGCCGTTGCCACTGCGCTCAGCGTACCCGGCTTTACTGTACCCAACGCACCGAAGGGGTTGCCATTGGGGTTCTGATCGAGACCGTAGATGGTGGTTCTGACCAGACCGGCATGGTATGCCTCAACTCCCTGGATGCCGGCCGCCGAATCCAGGTGACCGCCGGAAGACTTGTCGGTCAACGCAGGAGCGGCACCGGTGTAAGCAGTGACCCCGACGTCCTCAAAGATGTAGGCACCCAGGAGGAAGCTGGCATCATCGGCGAACGGGTCGAAGGCAGTCACGCCCGAGATCCCGAGGGCTGCTGCGAGCGTGTTAAAGCTGGCATACAGATCAATCGAGGGCTGGGCGACTGCCGCGGTCGAAAGAGCCGTGCGCAGGAAGCTGACGTGGTTGCGCTCCTCCTTGGCAGTTTCATTGGCGTAGCTTTGTACCAAGGGGTTTGCGAAGGTGACCATGCAGGACTTCGCGCCGCTGGCTTTGACCGCAACGGTGCCCTGCACACCCGTACCGGTGACGCCGATGCCAACCTGGTCGATCGTTTGACCGCTGGTCGCAAGGGTATAGAAGTTCGCTTCAAGGTACTCGAGGTTGAGCGCGAAGTTGAGATAGTCCGCGTCTGTGAGTGTCTGTGCCTTCGCCGCGGAGGTGAAAGCCAGACCCGCGAGGGCAGCGCCGCCAAGCATCAACATCTTGCGTCGGCTGTTTGCGATGACCTCGTCCAACTTTTGTGTTTCTAGGGTAGCCATGTGTGTCTCCGTGCTTACGCGGTTGTAACTTTGATGTTGCCGTTGAGTCCTTTGGGAAAGAAGACGCCACTGGCGACGCCTGCGCCGCTGCCGGCCGTTCCGTAGACAATATGCAGAACCTGGTCGGTCGTGCGCTTGAAGCCGATCGAGTTGGTGGGATCCGCCGACACAATGCTCGTTGCGCTTAGGGTCGTCTCGTTTCCGCCGCCCAAGGAGGCACGTACGCCCTGCACCGCAACCGCGGTGGCGATCAGCGTCGCTCCGGCGAACACGATCTGCGAGCGGATGGAGGCAGCGTGATAGGCCTCTACTGCATGGATCTCAGCGGCGGTGGTCAGGTGGCCGCTGTCTGTCAGCAGCGTTGCTGCACCGTGGTAGGCCGTTACACCCACGTCTTCAAAGATGAATGCACCGATCAGGTAGTTGTTGTAGCTGGAAAAGGGATTGAAACCGCCGCTGATACCCGCCGCGGACGCCAGGGTGTTGAAGCTGGCGGTTAGGTCGATCGCCGGGGCGCTGACTGCGGCGGAACCAAGCGCGCCGCGTAGCAAGCGCACATGATCAAGCTCGTTTTGTGCCACTTCGTTGATGTACTGCATCTGGATAGACGTCAGGCCGGGAACAGCTGAGCCACCCGTGGTCAGGCTGGTGCTGTTGCCGGTGTCGGTCGTGCTCAAGCCATTTCCGGTCGCGGCACGCAGGTAAAACTCGGCTTCGAGATACTCCAGATTCAATGCGAAGTTAAGGTAATCCGCATCCACAAGGACTGTTGGGGCAGTCGACCCTGGCGTCTGGGTGGTCCCTGGCGTGCTGCTGGCACATCCTGCAAGCACCGTTCCGGCGGCCGTTGCGCCCGCGCCCGCAAGAAAGGTGCGCCGCGAAAGGGCCTTATCGATCAGTTCTGTAAGTTTACGTTCCACTGGCACATCTCCATGAGGACGACTAAAAAGTCCGTCACATAATGCATAAACGAAACCGATGGGTGAGTGGATTGCACCTTTGGGGGATTTATTCTTCCCGTGAGGTTCGATCTTAAGCGGCGTCTCCCGCCTCCTGCACCATCTCGATCAGCACCGTACGCACCTCCGAGGGGGAGCGAACCTCGCGTGGGTAGTTGATGCGGACACCCTTCATACCGTCCGCGGTCGTCAGCCGCAGGCCGAAGCCGAGGCGATCGACCGAGGTCATGGCAGCCTCCCGGGCGTCAAGCCCGGCATGCCTCCGCGCCAGCCGCAGCAGCGTGGCAACATGGTCGGCGTTCATGTGGGCAAGGATGCCCGGCGCGGCCGGCGCCAGCGGGTCCGGCTCGGCCTGTTTGTAGTCCTCCGCCGTCACCCAGCCCATCACACCGAAGCCGCCGACGTAATATGCATCCACGGGTTCCAGACGGAAAAAGCTGAAATCCGCGAAATCCACCCAGAGACGGCTGTTCTCATGACGGGTGAGGTAACGCTCCCGCGCCCCAGGCAGATCACACTCCGGCACGGGCTCCGCGTTGCCCACAAGGGTGGCGCGTGCGGAGCCGAGGAAATCCCCATCCGCCGCCGTCTGCGCGACAAACAGGCTGGCATGCTTGTCGGCCTTCAGATTTTGCGTGTGCATGGCCATGTTACTGATCAGAAACAACGCCCGGCCTGCGCTGTCGAGCACATAGGGCATCAAGGAGCCAAAAGGAAAACCGCCGTGCTTGCGTGACATGGTCGAGAGCGTCGCAACGGAGGCAAGGGAAAAAAGCGTGCGGACGCGCTCGGCATGTGTGGGTTCCGGCACCTGCGGCAGAGCCGGTCCGGTGTACGCGTGCTGGCGTGGGGCGGGGTCTTCGGTAGCCAAACTTTATCTCCTTGCGCCCTAACGGCGTTTGCGCAGAACCCAGGTGGTCATGCAGCGAAAGTCCTGCACCACGGTGGTCTTAAGCGGGTCGGCGAGGACTGCGTCCAGCTCCTCGGTGAGTTCCAGCAGCATCTCCTCATCGACCAGAAACCACTCCGAGCCGTCGCCGACGATAAAGGTGCAGCCGCGCACCCGCTCGAAATCCATGCCGATACGTGAGCCCAAACGTATAAACAACAGACCGCCCGGCTTCAGCACGCGCCACAACTCCGCCAGCATGGCGCGGAAGTGGTCTTCATCGCGCGCGAAGTGCAGCACGGAGTTGCAGAGTACAGCATCGCTAAACGCATCGGGGAAGGGCATCCGCTCAATCGCGCCAACCTGAAAGTTTTCGCGTGGCAGGCCAGTCCCGAGTCCCGCTGAGAGCTGCCGCACATGCTCCACGCCCTCGGGGTCGGCATCGAGGGCAAACACCTCGCAACCCGCGCGCAGCAGGTAGACGAGATTGCGTCCATAGCCGCAACCGGCGTCGAGAACCCGCATGGGAGGCGCGATGTTGCCCCGCAGAATCTGATCGAACACATAGATATCGATCGCGCCGAACCGCTCCTGAACGCTCAGG
Source organism: uncultured Acidobacteriaceae bacterium (assembly GCA_964247595.1). Taxonomy (GTDB): domain Bacteria; phylum Acidobacteriota; class Terriglobia; order Terriglobales; family Acidobacteriaceae; genus Granulicella. The sequence continues at coordinate 74,388 of CAXTUW010000010.1, forward strand.
CTCATAGCTCTCCCTATCCTCATTTCACTATAGGCAGCTTGGCACACGGACGCTCGCCTTCGCATCGAAACCCAGTGAACGAATGCACACTGCAGTTTGCATGCACAGCTCAGCTTCGCGTGGGCTGCATGGCCGAGCTTTGTGCGCGTTGCCAGTAGCGTGAAAAGCGTTTCAGTTCGAACTCACGCGTGCCTTCGACGAAAGGTGGTGGATCGGTCCACACCACCGGCATCGAACGCTGCAGATGGGAAGCGGCCTGAATCAGGCGCGGATCGGGGGTGCGTTGTGCGACGATACCGTCGGCACCGTGTTCGCGAGCGGCTGCCAGCACCTCCGTTGCAGGATCGCCGAAACGGATCTCCAGGTGTCCCGGCATCGCCTGCAGGCACTCGGCGATAAAGACGATGCGCTTCAGCGAAATCTCCTGTGCCGTCAGCCACTGCGTGTCCCAGACAAAGACGGCCGGACTCCCGGGCCATTGCTTGAAGGCGGCCGACTCCGGATTGAGGTCGTCGGTGTGAACCCAAAGCAGGGGTTTGCCGGTGGCGCGCGGTGAAGGTTTCGCGCCGTTGGAATCAGAGGTCTTCCGGTAGGGACGAGGTGCCTCCGGCTGAGCGCTCGCATCCGTCAGGAGTGGAAAGAGACGGTCCGTTAACTCCTCATAACTCGCGTCAAAGGGGCAGGTCTTTGCCGCCGCATGCGGGCATCCCTTGCAGTACAGGTTATCGGTATAGCGCTGCAGGTTCTCGCGATTAAAGAAATAGGCTTTACTGCTGAAGGTCGACGCAACCCACTGCCATGAAAGATTGTTGCTGGCCGGATCGCCATCGAGCAGATGCTGTAGAAACCAGCGCGCGCCTGCCTGCCAGCGCACCCGCAACCAGTGGACCAGGTAGGCGGCCATCCACATCCGCGCATGGTTGTGCAGGTACCCGATCTCTTTCAGATCCCGCGAAAAGCTGTCGATGCAGACCAGCGACGTCGTCCCATTGGCCACTGCGGGCGGCATCTCCCCCGCATACTGTGCGGCCCTGAAGCCGGTCTTGTATGGTTCGCGGTCCTGCCAAATGCCCTCACCCAGCTGAAAGTACAGCCGCTGCCAGTAGTCTCGCCAGGCAAGCTCGTTCACCAGTTTGCTCGCGTGATTGCGATCGCGCACCGCCGCTAAGGTGAAGTCGCGTACCTCGGCCAGCGTCAGCACACCATGCCGCAGATAAGGCGAGAGCCGCGTCACGTCGCCCGACAGGAAGTTGCGGCTACGCTCGTAGGCCTGCGGTTGTATCGCCTGCAACGCCTGCAAGGCAGCGGCACGTCCGCCACGCATGGGGCTGATGGTTGTATCCTCCGCTGAAATAGGCGGCAGTTGCGAACGCAACCATGAGGCTAATTCTGTGCGGTCCTGTGTTGCGGTCTGGATTGCGGTCAGCTCTTTAACAGTCACCTTACAAGGCTACCGTTTTTCCAACTACGAGCGAGCACGCATGCTGCCTCAAGTTTGGAAACGATCTTGCGCGGCAAGCGATAACGGTCCGCAAATTTCATGACAGAACCACTGCCGAGAGCGGATCACACCGCGACGCCGTCCGCTGGATCTCAGCGCAAGGCCGCCGGCAAGCTGCTTATTCAAAAGCGATGTGAGCTTCACAGATCTCCCCGTTTATATCGACCCCCGCCTACATCGATATAAAACGGGCTGGGTGCCTGAATAAAATGACTCGATGCGAGTGCTTGGGAAGGCGCGCTCCAGCGATTCACAACAACCTCAAATCTGAGACGCCGGGCGTATGTAGGCGGGCTGTGTGCGTAAGGGATGCTTTCTGCATCTCACCCCCTCAGAAGGGTTTGTCCACGCCTCGGCACGTCGACCCTGCACCCCTCTGTACCCGATCGACCCGGTACCGATCCTCCCCCCAAATACCCTGAGCCAAAAGGAAGCCTATGAAAGCACTTGTTTACCACGGTCCCAAGAAAGTCTCCATCGACAAGGTGCCCGATCCGAAGATCGAGAAGCTCACCGATGTCATCGTCAAGCTCACCACGACCAATATCTGCGGCTCCGATCTGCACATGTACGAAGGCCGCACGGATGTGAAGAAGGGCAAAATTCTCGGCCACGAGAACCTCGGCGAGGTCGTCGAGGTAGGCAAGGCCGTGGATACAGTGAAGAAGGGCGATAAAGTCGTTCTGCCGTTTAATATCGGTTGCGGCTTTTGCGCCAACTGCGAGCGTGGCCTCACGGGATACTGCCAGACCTGCGCTGATCCCACAGTGATGCCGGGCATGGCGGGTGCCGCGTATGGCTTCGCGGGTATGGGACCGTACCAGGGCGGTCAGGCACAATATCTTCGCGTCCCCTACGCGGATTTCAACTGCCTGCAGCTGCCCCCGGATGCCTCCGACAAAGAGAACGACTATGTCATGCTCTCCGACATCTTTCCCACGGGTTGGCATTCGACACGCCTCGCTGGCCTTGAGCCCGGCCAGTCGATCGTCATCTTCGGGGCGGGTCCCGTGGGTCTGATGGCCGCGATGTCGGCGCGCATTCAGGGTGCAAGCCAAATCTTCGTGGTCGATGGCAAGAAGGATCGTCTCGCGCTCGCGGCACGCATCGGGGCTACGCCGATCGACTCGATGAGCGGCAACATCGGTGACCAGATCCGTGCCATGACCGGCGGCTGGGGCGCGGACTGCGGTTCGGAGTGCATCGGCTACCAGTGCCACAACGCGGCGGGCAAGGAAGTACCCAATCTCGTCATGAACGCACTGGTCGATTGCGTGAAGTCTACCGGCAAGATCGGGGTTATCGGCGTATTTGTGCCCAAGGATCCGGGGGCGGATGACGATCTCGCCAAGAAGGGCCAGATTGCCTTTGATTTCGGAAAATTTTGGTTCAAGGGCCAGAAGATGGGCACGGGCCAGTGCAACGTAAAGGCCTACAACCGTCGCCTGCGCGACCTGATCCACGTCGGCAAGGCCAACCCGTCGATCATCATCTCGCATGAGCTGCCGCTCGAAAAAGCGCCTGAAGCCTATAAACACTTTGACGATCGCGACCCAGGCTGGACGAAGGTGATTCTCAAGCCGAACCGCTAGTTGGAATTCGCTATTCGTAAGCAGCTATTCGTTGGTTGTCATCCCATAATGAAGTGAAGGGATCTGCTTTCCTCTGTGCCTCATCGGCACTATAGGGGAGCAGATCCCTTCACTTCGTTACGCTGCGGGATAATCATCTAAACGAAACAGCAATTCGATAATTATTTATTCGCGTGTTCCTTGGTTTATGCCTGTAAGCTGCGTCAGCTGTGGCAGGCGCTTTGCGCGTGGTGCCCATTTCGGGTAATTGAGCTCGGGCATGGGCTTGGCCTGAAAGATCTTGCGCGTCTGGCTGGCAATGAAACGGGCCGAAGTCTTGGCCTTCTTGCGGCGCGCGCTGTCGGTCGAAATGCCTGTACCGGCATACATCTGGCGGTAGAGCTTGGAAAGCAGCACAAAGGCTAAGCGCGCCTTCAAGGTCGGCGTGCAGGCGGAACGCTTCCAGATCGCACCGAATTCATAGAAGCGATCCCACACTTTTTGTGTACGCTCACTGATCTCCGACGAAGCCATGGAGGGATGCGGGGTAAACATCTTCGGCCGCACGGCTGTGGGGATCAGCCAGTAGCGCGTCAGCGGCGTCCCGTCCACATTTTCTATCTCGGGTTTGGCGGCCTGCTCCTTCTCCCAGCGGCCAAAGTCAACGGTGCCGGGAAAGGGCGTCATCATCACAAACTGCGCAAAGGTGACATCGGCTTTCATGGCCAATTCGACGGTGGCGTCGAAGGTGCCGGGCTTATCCGTGGGCAGGCCAAAGATAAAGGAGCCCAATACATGCAAACCGTGTTTGCGGAACAGCTGCAGCTGCTCGATAAGCCGATCGCCGGAGTAATTGAAATCTTTGTACACGGCCTTCAGGCCTTCGGGAGTGACGGCCTCTACACCTACCAGCGCACCCTTGATGTTGGCCCGGCGCATGGCATCGAGATACTCTCCATCCTCGGCGGATTCCATGGTGATCTGGGTGAAGAAGACCATGTCTTTGGGTAGCTTGGCGAGCTCGGCCATGAGCAGAAATCGCTCGTTGCGAACCGCCATCAGCGATTCCAGTTTTTCGGTATTGCCCTGCTCGCGGGCGAGACGCAGATCGGTCAGCGTGACGGGGTAGAAGTTATCATCAGCAAGCGCGATAAAGCGGAAGCCTTTGCGGCGCAGATCGATGATTTCATCAATCACCTTTTCAAACGAACGCTGCCGCGGCTTTTGTCCGTCGGTGCGCCACACCGAGCAAAACGAGCAGTGCTTGGGGCAGCCGCGAATGGTCTGCACGGAGGCCCACATGTACTTATCGGTCTGCATCAGATCCCAACGCGCGGCGAGAAATTCATCGCCTTCGATCTTGCCGCCGTCATAAATGCGACCGGCAGCACCGCGCTGTAAATCCATCAGCACCTTGCCCCAGGCTACATCGCCATCGCCCTTCACAACGTGATCGGCATAGCCGCGTTCAAAGGGCTCCTCGGGAAACAGCGTGGCGTGAATACCGCCATACACAACGGTAGCGCCGCGCTCATGCGCCAGCCTGCCCACCTCATAGCCGCGCAGGGCGTTGCCGGTATGCACACTGATGCCGACAACATCGCCGGCCTGGATCGTGTCAGGGTTCAACGGCTCCAGCGATTCGTCGACGAGAATGGGGTCGCCGAAGGCCGCGGGGGTAGCGGCAGCTAGGACAAAAAGCCAACGTGGTGTGATTACGGCCGTACCGAAGGAGTTGTCACTGGGATTCACCAGGTGAACGGACATGCGTACCCATGCTCTCGTGCTCGTGCTTCTCTGGGATCCGGGTCAAATCCGGACGATCACCCCAGAAAGATGGGACTGCATTTCGTTTGCCGGTGGCAGATCGTGATGACGCAAATGCCTCCTAACTATACAGAGCCAACATGACAGGAGGGTCAGAGGCACGCCGGGTATTGCTGGGATCGCAAGGAACGCAAAATTTCCTGCACGGTATGCGAACGCGAGAGGTTCGGGATCTCTGATCCCGTCACGTCCAAAGGGACGGGACTTCCGTCCCGCCATACATTACGGCTTTGGTCACTGAGGGAAGTTCGAGGGACAAGAGGCGTTCCTTAGCGCCGCCGCAGCACCAACGCAATCACAACGATAAGAAAGATCAGGCCGAGACTACCGGGAAAGATGAAGAACCCACCGCGGCTGGAGCCGCCGATCAGCAGGCAGCCTGTAAGCGCGCCCGACACGAGGAGGCCCGCCAGTAAAACTGCGCCATCCCTCACTGCCGACTTCCATGCCCTGCGTGGTGTACGCGATACCATGTTGTGCCCCTTCGCCTTATGAGATGCAGAAATGCGAGGAGCTCTACTTTTCGCTGCTTGGAGGTACCAGGCCCTTGAGCCGGAGATACAGCGCCAGCGTGGCATATTGCTCGTTGTCATGCGACACCGTACCCCACATCAACCCTATCCGTGAGCGCTTCGCGGGCCCGGCGGTCAGCGTATCGGTAAGGTTCGCCTCCGTAAGCGCGGCAAAGGCCTTGTCGCACACCGCGAAGGAAGCTTGCAACGCCTGCACGATGACGGCTTTGTCGGCAGTCTCCGGAGGCATGGGCGGCAAGGCTGCCGTGTTCTTATTGGCGCTGCTATTTCCGGTGCTGGCGGTGCCGGCATTCGCGGCGCTACAAGACCGCATCTGCGCTTCCGTGATGTGGTTCACCACGCGCGCAAAGGTGCGGATCTCCGGCGTGGGCTTGTAGCTATAACTTTCCGCGGGCATCTTGTCAGCGGCCTTCAGGATGTTGCCCTTCAAGCCGGCGTAGGCACGTTGCACCTCGGCAGCGGACCCTGATGCATCCCCTGTCGCGGGGGTCTGCGCATAGCTTATGTTTCCTGCTGTGGCGAGAGACAAAACGGTCAACCAAACGGTATTTTGAAGCTGTGTCATTTCTATAACCCTCGTGCCGCTATAGCTTACGTGTCCGGCACCGTTTTCGTTGGGTAGAAAGTGCAACAGAGCTGTAACTAAGCTTTCTTGGACGACCTCACATCCGCTCCTCGCGCGACAGGGGACGGCAAAAGTCCCCCATGTTTATGCACGATCGGCCAGGGTGCCGGTAAGTGTGCGCACGCGCTCCTCCCAGGTGCCGTGCCGGCTGGCCTCCCAGCGCGCGGTCTCCCGGCCATCCTGGAAGTTCACACGGCGCAGCGCATTGAACTCGTCCTGCATCTCGCCGGATGTGTCCACTAATGCGAGCAACGGGGGCTTTTCGAGTAGTTCGGCAAATCCACGCGTGGCGATCATGGGGCGGCATGCAGCCAGGTGTTCGTAAAAGCGCGTCGAGCTGCCGGAGTAGGTTGGTTCCTTCTTTCGGTAGGGCAACACGGCGACATCGAAGCAGCGAGCGTAACTTTGCAGCTCGCCGTAGGGTTTGGGGCCGGTAAAGTGCACGCGTCCGCCGAGTGAAAGTACGCGAGCTCTGGCGGCTGCCTGCATCGGTTCGCCGATGATGGGCATGGTGGCAGGGCCCACAAACACCCAGGTGAGCCAGGGCGTCGCGGCAATGGCCGGTTCCAGCAGCTCCCAATCCATGTTGGCAGCGAGGTTGCCGATGATGCCCGCAAGGGGCCGCGGCAGATGGGCGATCTCCTGCGGCAGCGGCCCCGGAGCCAGCAACGGCGCAGGGGCGACGTTGCTCTCGCGTGTAGCGTTGGGCACGACGGTGATCTTTTCGGGCGGGCAACCCGCCTCGCGCTGGAGATACTCGGCGAGCCGCTGCGAGTTGGGACAGATGGCCGTGGCCGAACGGCACATCCGCTTGTCGAGCGCGATCACCTGCCCGCTGTGCAAGCCGTCATAGCCCGCGGTCAAGTCTGTGACGTAATACACGGTTGGCCCCCGCCAGCGCTCGGCCAGCGGCGCATAAAACGGCGTGGAGCAGACCAGGGGCGATTGCCGCTCGTCCGCGCAGGCATTGCGCAAGCGCTTGATCAGGCTTGTCTGGTAGGGCAACAGGTGCCGGATCGCGGCGCGCGAGTAGCCGCGCTGCAACGGGAACCGCCGTACCTCGAGTGCGGGCTCGGTCATCATTTCGGTACGGTCCCAGCGCTCAAAGGCACCGAAGTACCGCGGCTCCGGCCACCAGGCCGCAAGGGGGTGCGTCTTCGCCATGGCCGAGGCAAACTCCCGCATCCAGATACTGCCCACATCCACAATTTGCCAAGGGTTCAAGGGCATCCAACAGTCCATCGCATACCGCCACTGAGATGCGCCGGAACCAGCCCAGAGCGCGACACGTTCAGAATTTTGACTCTTCCCCTAAGGATTACGGGTAGCGGCTTTGCGCCTACACCCGCCCAAGCCACCGCGGGGCGCATCTCAGCGTCCCAAGAAGCGGGCCACAACTCCGTGGTCCACCCAACCCAGCGGAGCTATGGATGCAGATCAGCTACGGCGCCGGGCGCAAGGACGCGCGCGGCCAGGCGCTCGGCGCGGCCTACATTCTTTTCATTGCCTGCCTCACCATTCCCCTCACCATCTTTCGAGCCCTGCATCCGAACGGTTGGACGCCAGGGGACTGGTTGGTGAATTACGAAGGCGGCTTTGTGCGCCGCGGGTTGCCCGGCCAAGTGATCCTGGATATCGCGCATGGCCTGCATCTCTCGCCCGTTCTCTTAGGCAGCCTCTCCCCGCTTGTCTTTTACGTGCTGCTGTACGTGACGGTCTGGCAGCTGTACCGCCGGTCCAGTGGAGATCTTTGGACCTTTGCCGCGCTGGTCTCCCCGGCGACACTGGCCTTTCCGATCCTGGATCCAACGGGGGCCTTTCGCAAGGAACTGATCTTTCTCCTGGCCTTGTCGTCTCTGCTGCTGTGGCTTGCCCGTGGGCCCGTCAGCGACGGTGCCCTGATGGCCTACCTCGCGGTTGTGGGCTCCGTGGCCATTCTTTCGCATGAGGGTCTGCTGCCCTATCTGGTCTACCTGCTCGGCGCGCTCCTGGTCGCGTTTCACGATCTTCGCCGGGTGGCAAAGGTGGCCGCGTTGCCGCTGCTTGCCACAGGGGGAACACTGCTGGCGGTGCTGCACCATCGCGGCAACGCTGGGGAGGAGCTGACCATCTGCCGCTCCCTAGGCCCCGCGCCGCCGGCGGTCTGCAGTGGGTCGATCGCTTACCTGGCGAACGGAACGGACATCGCGCGCTCCGATGTGTTGCGCAACATCCACGCTTACCACTACCTGTTGTATTACCCGCTGCTGGCCTTTTTGGCGGCGCTGCCCCTGGGAGCCATGGCGTATAAGCTGGCGCGCGACCGGCGTCTGCTGCCTGATTTGCGCATCATTGCAGGCACGGCGGCGCTGGCGTTTTTGGCCTCGCTTCCCCTATTTCTTTATGCGATGGATTGGGGCCGCTGGATCTATATCCATGTGGTCAGCATTTTTTTGCTTCTGCTGTTTGCCGGCGTGCGCGAACAGGCGATCGCTCCGGTGGGCATCGCCGCGAGCGCGCCGCAGGCCGCCTACCCCCGCTGGGCTCCGGCAGCGCTCCTGCTCTATGCAACCTGCTGGAACATTCCGCATTACGGCAACTATCCGAAAAAAGGCTACTTCAATGTGCCGCTGCACCTGTTGAAGCGGGAGATGGATCGTCGCCATGGCCGAGCCACAGCGGCGGAGACGACGATGTTCGTTCCTCTGCGGTAAAGCATCCAATGGGCAGCCCGCATGAACGAAGCCCTTTTTACCGATCCGGCCGATGTTCAGGCGCTCAAGGAGCCGCTGACTCCGGAGCAGGCCGACAAGCTTCCGCATATCCATCGCCTGCTGCTGGGGCGCTATGGCACGCCGGCTCCGCGTGAGTTCTGGGACCCGCTGACGCAATTCATCTACTCGCTGCTCAGCGCGCGCACCAAGACGCGCGAAGCGCATCAGGTGATGCGTGATCTGGAGCGCGCGTTTCCGGGCAGCGGGCCGGGCGCGTGGGAGCCGGTGCGGGAGGCATCGATCGCCGAGATTGAGCGCGCGGTTGCGGTCGTCACCTTTCCTGAGGTGAAGGCGCCTCGGCTCAAGCTCGCGCTGGTCGCGATCACAGAGCGCACGGGTGCGCTCTCCCTCGACTTTCTTGCCCGGTATCGCACGGAAAAGATTCGCTCCTGGCTGGAGCAGTTTGAAGGCGTGGGCGCGCAAGTATCGGCCGCCGTGGTGAACTTTTCTACGCTGCGCCGGCGCGCGCTTTCCATCGATGCCAACCATCTGCGCGTGGTGCAGCGGCTCTGCGTGGTGCCGCGCGCCGATGCTGCGACCACGGAAGAACGGCTGATGCGGCTCGCACCCGAGACCTGGGATGCCGCCATGCTCGATGAGCATCACTCGCTCATGAAGCTGCATGGCCAGACGCTGTGCACCTTCAGTAAACCGCGCTGCCCGGAGTGTCCGCTGCTGAAGATCTGCCCCACCGGTGAGCGCAACACGGCGGGTCAGACTCTGCCTGAAGGCGGAGCGCATTAGGTCTAGCAACACACAATCCCACAAGTTCCGTCATCCTGAGCGAAGCAAAGGATCTCTGTGTTTTGGACGGCCACGGCTGCTTGATACGGAGATCCTTCCCTGCGTTCAGGATGACGGTAGATGTGGATGCCTACAGCTGTAGCCGACGGCTTTTTCAGACCGTCTACCCATCGCTAAGGCATGCTGGAATACGCCTCGTTCCCTGAGTTGTGCACATGCACGATCTGGTTTGCCGCCGCGATGCCTGAGAAATGGTTACCCTGCAAAGTCCACACCGCATGCGGTGCCCCCGGATTGCCGCCGCCCGTGGCGGTCGCGATGCCATAGCGAAAACCTGCACAGGTGTTGGCCGCGATCCGCATCTCGTCCGTGCTGTTGTTATCGCTCCAGCCCTGCGCGATACAGGGCGCATCGCCGCCCAGGCCGGCCAATGCTGTAATTGTGTTGCCGGAGATATCGGAGTGATGCCCGTTTGCCAGCGACGGCCCTGTGATCGCCGCTACGGAGCCGGCCGGCACGGTAAAACGCAGGGTATTGTCGCGAATGCTGACATCATTTGTGTAATTGATGAATTGCACAAAGCCATTCGTGAGCTTGTTGTTCGCGAAGGTAAGGCCGTCTTCGCCTTCGGTGTAGAGCGCCGCGCAGAGCTTTGCGCAGGTAAACGTATTCTCTGTGACCGACAGGTTGACGTGGTTGGGGCCGCGTCCGCTGGGGTGTTTGATCAGCACCATCGTGTGCCCCGGTGCACCGTCATCGGTGGCCGTGTTGCCCATAAACACAGCACCCTGCGACTCGAACTCCGCGGCATAGCAACCGTTCGCGCAGCCCCTGGCCGTGTTGCCGGTGAAGCTGGTACGCACGCCGCCTTCGGTGTCGAAGCACACGTCGCTGCAGGTGTCGGCGGTGTTGTTTTTCACGACGATATCCACGCCATCGGAGCCCCACACGCAGGAGCCGCCGGCAACCTTGCAGGTATTCTCGGCAACGGTCAGCTTGCCTGCGCCGGTGACTGCCTCAAAGCCATGCCAGCCCTCGTTGGCATCGCCGCCCCACCACTGAATCCCATGCCCTGTACCTTCCAGATGATTGCCTGCGATCGTGCCGCGGAGAACGTAAAGCAGATAAATTCCAATCGGTCCCGTGCCGGGCGGAAACACCGTGCTGTTGCCCGTAATGTTGACATCCGTGGTCTGGCTGCCTCCTACACCCGAGTTATGGGTGTTGAAGATGGCCATCTTCACGAGGTGATTGTTCGTAAGGGCTACACGCGCGGCCTGGGTGGCGGTGAGCAGATAGCCACCCGAGCGCCCCGCCACAGCTACATCGCAGCCTTGGATTTTGAGGTCGGTCGCACCCTCGGCCACAAAGAGATCGGTTGCATTCTCCGCACGGATCGGAGCCTTGCAGGAGATCTCGTTGTGCCCGGCGAGGCGGATGGAGGCCGCCCCGACCGTGAGCGGCGCATCGATGTGCAGGGCATGGCCCGCGCCCAGCGTGACGGTGGTCCCAAGCCGGGCAGCTTTATCCAGAACGATGGTGCCCGAGGCTCCACCAAGCCGCGCATCGGCTTCTTGAATCAGCTGGCTCGCATTGGATAACTCGCCTTGCGCGCATGCGCCGCAGCTGCACAGCCAAAGCAGCATCGCGCAGGCAAAACTCCCCAGGAACCGTGAACCCTTACTTTCCACTCGCACTCCCAGAGGCCTCAGGAAATTTTCTCGCGGGGTAAATCGTTGATAGATTCACAAACTTGTCATCCTGAGCGAAGCGAAGGACCTGCTTTTATTTTCCCCGCTCCATCTGCAGACCTGTCCGTACCAGCGCGCTTCGGTCGAAGTGGGCCAGCAGATCGGCGGCCCCGTCGTAGACCTCGATGCATCCGGCATCCATCAATTCGGCTTTGGACCAACCGCCTGTGGTGACCCCTACTGTGCGTAGGCCGGCCTTACCCGCGCTTTCGGCGTCGTAGGGCGTGTCCCCCAGCGCCAGGCACTGCGAGGGCTTGAGCGACAGTTTTTCGAGCGCCACGGCAAAGATATCCGGATGCGGTTTGCTGCGTTCCGTGTCCTCCCCGCAGGTCTCAACGTCCACCAGGTCATGGATTTCGGCGACCCGCTTCATCACCTCCAGATCGTCCTTATCCGAGGAGCTGGCCAGGGCAATCTTGATCCCGGCATCGTGCACATGCTGCAGCAGGGCACGCACGCCAGGGATGGGCTGAACTTTTTGCCGCAGACCATGCTGAAACACGAACTTGCGGAAGGTCTTGAGCGGCTCCTCGACGGCCTCGCACTTCCACCACGGGACGAACACGGGAATCAACTCATCCCCGCCTTTGCCGATCTGGCGGCGCAGGTCTTCCAGTTCCAGGTGGAGGCCGATGGCGCCAAAGGCAACCTGCCAGGCCTCGGCATGCAGCCAGTTGCTTTGCACCAGGGTGCCGTCGATATCACATAACAAAGCTTCGATCATGGGGCGTCTCCGAGTCGGTCTGACTCCTTCTGATGCAGAAGGAATCCTGGCTTGCAAAAGGGTCCATGGGACCTGCCGCGCATCACACAGGCTATGCAATCCGTAAAGGAGTTAACCGATGCCTTCGAACTGCCGGGCGTGCTGGCCTTTGACGAGCCGCGTCCAGGCATGCCGCGCGCCCGGGTAACCACACCCGCCTGTACGGGCGAGTTTTATCTTGGGGGCGCTCACCTCACACAATGGCAACCGGCGGGTGAGGAACCTGCGCTGTTTCTTTCCGAGCGATCCATGTACACACCCGGTAAGGCAATCCGTGGGGGCATTCCGGTGATCTTTCCGTGGTTCGGCTCCCCGGAGAGGTCGCCCGTGCCCACTCCGGCGGGTGCGGCAAACCACGGCTTCGCCCGTGGCGGGGCGTGGACGTTGCGTTTCGCGGCCCTGGCCGGCGAAGACGTTCATCTCTCGGCGACCCTGGATCAAACGGCCGGCATGCGAGCCCTGGGCTTCTCCGGCTTTGAGCTGGCGTATGAGGCCGTTCTTGGCCGCACGCTCACCGTCCGGTTGTCCGTTGCGAATACAGGAGATTCCCCCTTCCTCTTCGAGGAGGCCCTGCACGCCTATCTCACCGTGGGGGACAGTCGGCAGGTGACGGTCGGCGGCTTGGAAGGCACGGACTACCTGGACAAAACGGACGACTTCAAACGCAAATCCCAGACTGACCCTGTGTTGCGCTTCGAGGGCGAGACGGATCGCCCGTACCTCAACACCACAGCCCCGCTTACCCTGCACGATCCTGCTCTGCACCGCCGTCTAGAGCTGGGCAAAACCGGCTCGAATACGACGGTGACCTGGAACCCTGGCGCAGAGCTGGCTGCGACGCTGACGGATTTGGCTCCCGGAGACTGGGAACGCTTTGTCTGTCTCGAGACCGGCATTGTAGCCGAGAATGCGATCTCCCTGCGTCCGCGTGAGGCCCACACAATGGAGATGAAGCTGGAAATCCAGCCACTGCGCTAGTTCAGCACTTTTGCGCTTGTGTTTGTCATTCCCGAAGGGGAATCTGCGTTGGCGGCCGCAGAGCTGCAGACCTGCACTTCGTTCGGTCACGACTCTCCCGCAGTACGAACACCGACAAAACCAAATCGTCAAATTAATAAACGAAAACGATGATCATCCTTGCCTCCGCCTCGCCTCGCCGCCGTGAGCTGCTGAACCAGATCGGCATCGCGCACACCGTGCTGCCCGCACACATAGACGAAAGCCGGTTGCCCGGCGAGGCGCCGGTGGCCTACGTTCGCCGCCTGGCGCTTGAAAAGGCTCGAACGGTCGGCGGGCAACACCCTGGGGCTGTTGTGCTGGCGGCCGATACGACCGTGGTGCTCCGCGGCGAGATCATGAATAAGCCGGTAGATCGCGGTGATGCCGAGCGCATGCTGCGGGCGCTCGCGGGTCACACCCATCATGTCCACACCGGGATCGCCCTGGTGTGGAACGCGGCGGAGCTGGTCCACGTGGAGACGACCGCAGTGACGATGACCACCATGCCCGAAACGGAGCTGGCCGCCTATCTGCAAAGTGGGGACTCGCTCGATAAGGCGGGCGCATACGGCATTCAGGGCTATGCCGCGCGCTGGGCCGCCCGGATTGAGGGAGATTTCTTCAATGTGGTCGGCCTGCCGCTGGCGGCAACGGTACGGTTGCTGCGCGAAGCCGGGCTTCTCTGATCGCATCGCCGGTCAGGCGGCCGAGCGCCGGAGAACGCAGGGTACACCCAAATGCCAATGTTCTTCATGGCAACTGTGTCAAAAAAGCCACACTCCGTGGTGGAGGCCGAGGTATAGTCTGTGCCTTGTTGCACTGAGCGCTGAGACCGACCCTGGCTACGGACTGCCAACTCGAATACACGATCGAAGCCCCGTTGAGCTTTTGCGGTGTGGGTCTGCATTCCGGTGCCCCGGTCAACCTGCGGCTTGTGCCCGCGCCGGCCGGTTCGGGCATCGTCTTTCGACGATCCGATCTTGAGGATTTTGAGATTCCGGCCATCGGGCGCAATGTCGCCAAGGTCTCCTACGCAACCAGCCTGATGCGCCAGGGCGTGCTGATCTCCACGACGGAACATCTGCTCAGCGCGCTCATTGGCCTCGGCATCGACAACGTCATCGCCGAGCTCGACAACCTGGAGCTGCCGATTCTGGATGGCTCCGCCCAGCCCTATGTGACCGCGATTTTAGGGGTGGGCCGCAAGCAGCAGCGGCGCAAGCGCGAGTATCTGAAGATTCTTCAGCCGGTCGAGGTGCATGACGGCACCAAGTTTATCGGCGTCTACCCCGGCGACGGTTATGAGATCGATTACACCATCGACTTTCCCGCACCCATCGGTCGCGACCGGTTCACCGGCGATCTCGAGGCCGACGCCTATGCCGAATGGATCGCCCCGGCGCGGACGTTCGGCTTCCGTGAAGATGAAGGGACGCTGCGGAACATGGGTCTGATCCGTGGCGTGTCCGATTCGGCCGCCATTATCCTGACCCGCGGCGACGCCGGACGGGGCGGCGGTGTGCAGAATGGTCCACTCCGTTTTCAGGATGAGTTCGTGCGCCACAAGGTGCTTGATTTAATCGGCGACCTTGCACTGGCAGGCCGGAGGATCTGGGGCAAGGTGGTGGCGGAGCGTGCCGGGCACGCCATGCACACCGCCCTGGTGCAACGATTGCTGCGCGATCGCAGTGCCTGGAAGCTGGTAACGCGGCCCATAGCTCCCCCGGTGTATGCTCCGGCGATAGCGAGTCATTCCCGGCTGACCACTGGGCGACTACCGGCCCAAACCCTCCGGCCGGCCCACGCCTACTCGCGCACGTAAGCGTCTGCAGTTCCGGCTGACGTATCTTTGGTTATCGTTCCTGAAGGAAATCTGCTTTCGATAACCCCTTGGCGGGTGATTGCTGGAACAGCTATGCTTGCGGCCATCGCGTTGGGTGCCAATCTTCGTTCACGCTGGGGGGAACCGGCGGACACGCTCCGGGAGGCGTTGCGCCGGTCGGGCGACCTCGGGACGGTAACGGCTGTCTCCACCTTTCATGAAACGGAGCCGGTCGGCCTGCGCGAGCAGCCGCGCTTCACCAACGCCGCCGCCCTGCTCGAGACCGGTCTCGCCCCCCTCGACCTACTGCACGCGCTGCTTGCAATCGAGCAGACCATGGGCCGCCTGCGCTCGGCTGACACGCCGCCCAAGGGACCGCGCATTGTCGATCTCGACCTGCTGCTGTACGTCGATGGCAAGGGACAAAGCCTCATCCTGAACGAACCGGAGCTGGCGCTGCCCCATCCCGCGATGCATAAGCGTGGGTTTGTGCTGGAGCCGCTCGCGGAGATCGCCCCGGGGCTGGTGCATCCAGTGCTGGGCAGAACCGTCGCCCAACTCGCCATGTCCTTGCCACATGCAGGGATCTGAGCGCGATGGCTTTCTTTGTTGTCATTTCCGCAGGGAAATCTGCGTTCTGCTCTTCGCTACTGCATCCCATGCAACCGTTCCCGTAGTGCACGCGCAAAGACTGCCGTGGCTTCCGGCACAGCGGCGGGCAGAACGTGCGCGTAGTCCACATCGGCCGCAAAGAAGCCGGGTGGCAGCACCTTTGGCGGCATCGCCTGGAGAGGGGCGTAAGAGCGCTGCGTCAGCAGGGCGCTATTGCGGCAACGGGGCACAGGGGCAAGGTAGACCATAACCTCCGTACCGGGCGTATGGTACCGCTGGACGAGCTCCTGCACCGAACCCATGCCCGTCTGATCGAGATAGCTGGCGGGAAGGGTGCAATCCGGTTGCAGTGGCGGATAGCTGGCGTCGTTGTAGTCCGCATGGCCGAGCGAATCCGCGGTGGCCTCCTCGCGATTTACGTGGTGGAGGGCGGCCGCGATCATCTTGGGCCCAAACGTGCTGTAGAGGCGAAACGGAAACTGCAGCATCTCCGTGGGATGGTGCAGGGTAAAGTGCACGATCTCAGCCGGGCTTCCATGCCGAAGCATCATCTCCTCGCCTTCGAACTGGCGAACCTTGGCGATGTGCGCAAAGTCGAGGTTCCACGCGGAGAAGTAGAGCACCAGCAGCTTCGGGGGACGATTATGGGCGAGATAGGCGCGCAGCGGCGCATCGCGCGTCACGGGGATACTGCCGATCGAATCCGGCAGCACCACGCTGTCAATTCCAAGCCCCGCATTCAAGATCTTCGGGCTTATGCCGATAAAGGCACTGGAGTCACCAAAGATGAGAACGTCCGCGTTTTTGGGATGCGTGTCGTAAGCGTATTCCAGCATCGGTCCCCATTGCGACGTGGCCCAATGCTCATAGTTGGTTGAGGTCGCAATAAAGAACGGCAGGGGATAGAAGATCAACGGGATAAGGAAGACGAGCAGCATGTACCGGGCGAGGCGGTTGCGACTGGGCCGGGACGTTGCAGCCGCATCGGAAGGTCGCGAGGTCGCGGTCTGGGAGGTGCCCATGGCATCCACAATTCTATTTTGAGCGGGCACATTGCACGTGGAGCGGTGGATTCCAGAAAGGACGAGTGAAGGGTGCTCGCACTAGAACTGAAAATATAAAAATGTCGAAGGATTCTCCATCTTCACGAGCACGGCGAAGAAGACCAATCCGAGGCCGACGCCCCAGGCGAGGCTGGGCTGCCAGAGGACGCGCAGCCTGCCGTTAGCATGGTCCGCCTGCGTGAGCTCGATCGCCGGCTTGAAGCGGGCCAGGATCTGCTGCGTGTTCGGCAGAAACCAAATGATCGCCAGGCCCAGGACGATGGGTAGCAGCGCGGAAGGGGAAGGGGCGAAAGCGGGCGCACCTGCACCTGCATTTGGAACAGGACCATGGTGCAGGCCGAGCGCGCCCGCGATCATGGCCATGGCTGCCGGAACACCGGCGGCGCGAAAGAAGACTTGGGCCAGCAGAACCGCGGCAAAGGTCAGCAGCACACGCCCGGCATGGCCGAAGGTCTGCGCCAATTTCGTCTGCGGCAGCAGCGAGCCGGCCGAGGCCGGACGAAACACGCGCCATGCGTGATTGGCCGTAAGATACAGGCCATGCAGCAGGCCGAAGATCACATATTGCAGGCCGGCACCATGCCACAGGCCCGCAATAAAGAGCGAGACCCCTGTCGGTACGCCAATCATGCTGAGAAAGCCGGAAGGCGTAGCCAAGGCCTTGCGGGAGATCTTTTTGCCTTGTGCGGCGCGGCGGCGGCTGAGGCTCAGCGCCATGGGGTTATACAGATACGTGTTGATGTAGCGGGTCAGCGTCATGTGCCAGCGCTGCCAGAAGTCGATGATGCTCGCCGCCTTGTAAGGCGAGCTGAAGTTCAGCGGGAAGTCGATCGAAAACATGCGCGCCAAGCCCAGCGCCATGTCGGAGTAGCCGGAGAAATCGAAGTACAACTGCAGCGCGTAGGAGAGCACACCGACCCACGCCCCCAACGCGCCGATGCCTGCGGCGGCGTGGAAGGCCGGGTCGGCCGCGAGCGCAAAGCGATCCGCCAGCAGCACCTTCTTGCACAGGCCCATGAGAAACCAGCTGAATCCCATCGTGATGTCGTCGAGCCGCAGCCGGTAGTCGCGATCCCTTTGGAACTGCGGCATGATCTCGGCATGGTGAAGGATTGGGCCGGCGATCAGGTGCGGGAAGAAGGTTGCGAATAACGCATAGCTGCCCAGATCCTGCTGCACCGCCTCGCCCCCTTGCAGATCGACGAGATAGGCAATCTGCGTAAAGGTGAAGAAAGAGATGCCGAGAGGCAGAAAAACGTCGTTGAAGTGGTATGTGCTGCGCTGGTAAGAGCCAAGAAAATTAAGCAGCGGGAAGAGGTATTTGTAATAGCAAAGTACGGCGAGGTTTACGGCAATTGCCCCTCCCAGCAGCCATGCCGTGGCAATGCGATTTGGAATACGCCGGCTGATCAGGCAGCCTGCGATGTAGTTGAAAAGGATCGAAGCACACAGCAGTATCAGGTACGCCGGCCGCCAGTAGCCGTAAAAGGCCAGCGAAGCCAGCGAAAGCCACAGCACCACCCCGCGGCGACGCCAGCGGGCCGCGATTGCGTAACCAAGCAGGGAGATCGGCAGAAAGCCGAAGAGAAAGATGTAGGAGTTGAAGAGCATGCGAAGGCTGTCTCTTCAGCTTACTTGCTGCGAGAAGCCAAGGAAGGGCGAACGCAGGCCGGATCGATTGCCCGGATCGATTGCTTAAGTCTGGGCTTTACGGTGCTTGCCCCACCCTTCGACGAGAAAGCGTCGAAGGGTGGGGCACCCGCCATCCTGGGATTTAGGCAGCGTTCAGCCCACCATCGACAAACAGCTCCACTCCCGCCACAAAATTCGAATCGTCGGAGGCAAGAAACACGGCTACCCGCCCGATGTCTACCGGTTCGCCGATGCGGTTGCGCGGTACCATGGCGGTCATGAAATCCACGACCGCCTGATTGCCGGCCAGTGCGGCGGCATTGCCTTCCGTATGGATCGGGCCGGGACTGATGACGTTCACGCGCGGCCCAGTACCCTTCAGTTCTGCCGTAAACGTGCGCGCAAAGCTGCGCACTGCAGCTTTCGTCCCACCATAAACCGACATGCCCGGATAGCCCGCGCTGCCGATAAACGATCCGTTCAGGATGATGGAGCCGTTCCCATCCATCAGCGGCAAAGCCTTCTGGATGGTGAAGTAGACACCCTTGACGTTGATGTCGACACACGCGTCGTAGAACTCTTCGGTCACCTTGTCATGCGGCATCTGCTCATAGATCCCCGCATTGGCAAATACAACATCCAGCTTGCCTTTTTGCGCTTTGATCTCGGCGAACATGCGGTCAAGGTCCGCGAGTTTTCCAGCATCGGCCTGGATGCCGGCGGCGTTCTCGCCCAATTGCGCCACGGCTTTCTGTAACGGCTCCGGACGCCTCCCAGTGATGAAGACAAATGCGCCTTCCTTGATAAACTCCTGTGCGGTACCGAAGCCGATGCCTTCACTACCCCCGGTGATCAACGCGATCTTTCCTGTCAGCTTGCCCATAGGTTTTGCTCCTCTAGAACTCTACCTAGTAGACGAGAACGGGGCTCTGCACGCATTAGGCAATCCAACAGATTCTTTGCCTATTCCTCCAAAGTTTGGATTAGAGGATGGAAACTAAGCTGGCTGCGCCCCGAGTTCCTTTGCCTTCAGCTTGGCTTGAACAAGATCCGCGAGGTGGCCGACGTTGTGCAGCGATTCCAGTTCAAAGGTCTTGAAGCGGATCTTCAGCCGGGACTCGATGGCGACGACAAGGTTCACATGGGCAGCCGAATCCCAGTCGCGAATATCCGCAGCCGTTGTCTGTGGTGTGAGGATAATCGAATCATCGTCAAACACCTCGCGAAAGATCTCGGTTAGTTGGCCATAGACATCGTTTGAGACCATGTTTCTCCCTTCAAAACGCGCATGGGGACTGCGCGTTCGGTAAAGCCTTCCAATGGCAGAATCCAACGCGTGCTGTCGTCGGCGCGCGTCTCGGTTAAAGTGAAGCCGAGCTTTCTGTAGTGCTCGCTCACCATACCGTTTTTCGCGGAGGGACGGTACTCCCCCAAGAGCTGTGTGCAGCCAAGTTCGGCGGCACGCGCGGCTATGATGTTCAGCGTCGCCTCCTCCACGCCGCGGCCGAGTACACGGCAACTCATGAGCCAGGTCGTGATGTCGAGCGCGGTGCCGTCGCCGGAAGGGTTGGGCGCGCGTTGCGCGATGAGTACGGCGATCATGCCGTTATCGCCGTGAACATCTGTCAGTCGCAGTTGCAGGGTCACGGCATCGGGGTCGCGCATCAGCGCGGCGACCTCCGCGTCGGTGTGGCGTTGCGTCGTCAAGTTGAATTGATTGGTCTTATGGATGAGCTGGACGATGCGCTTGAAACCCGCAGCGTCGAAGGGACTCCAAAGAAGCTGCATGTCGAGGCCGCTTAGGTAGGAGCCGAGATCGGTGGCGCTCTGACGCAGCGCTTCGCGGCTGGCGTTGGCGCGGTAGAGTTCGGTACGCTCGCGGTCCTCCGCAGTGAGCTCGACGGCCTCGAAGTAGCCCGCGTTCGCGAGCAGGGCAACGTACTCGGCTGGGTCTTCGGGCATCTCCGGGACGGCGACCATCGGCAACTCGGCGCGAATAAGGCGGCGCTCAGCCGGGTTATCGTCCGCAAACACCAGCGCGTCGAGACCGATGTTGAGGCTTTGGGCGATGTAGCGAAGATTGGCAGCCTTGTCCTGCCAGTTGGCGACAAAACAGGTGATGTCAGATTGCCGGAGGATCATCTCGGGGTGCGTGTCAAAGGCGGCTTGAGCGTTGGCGAGATCGTTCTTCGAGCAGACGGCGAGAATGATGCCACGGCCGGCGAGTTGCTTGGCATAGCGCTGAAAAGCGAGGAAGGCCTCGCCGGTGGGCGAGCCCTGGCCGAGCACGATGCCGTCCACGCCGTCGTCACCGATCACACCTCCCCAGAGCGTGTTATCGAGGTCGAGCACGAGACACTTGGCGCTGCGCCCGCGGACCGCGGCAATCAGCCGGCCGAGCTGATCGCCGTAGAGGACGGAAGCGCGAGGATGAATCTCCTGCTTGGCCGAGTACCAGAGTGCAGAGTCAAACCATTGTGCGAGACCGTCCTGCGCGGCCGCCTGGTCCACCGAGAGAAGAAAAACACCATTCTCCCGGGCTTCCCTGCGCATGGCGGCGTTGAGCTCTTCAACGACGTTGGCCGGGGAGTTCGCGAGGCGGTCCTCATTGTTGCCCAGCAGTCGCGGCAGGTGAGGCAGGATGGTCTGCTGAATCACGGTGCAGCCGAGATGGTGGCGCGCGGTTTGCCAGCATTGGTGCAGGGTGGACAGCGTTTGCTGCGGGTCGGAGCCCTCCGCCGGTGCAAGGTGCCCCGCGTCAAAGGCAAAGCAGACCATCTCCGGACGGAAGTGGTAGAGGCCGGACTGCGGATCGGCTAATTCCTGCCGATAGAGACCATACGGGCCCGTATAGACCTCAAGGAGAAGTCCACGGCGAAGGGCACCCAGACGGATGCCCGGAAGGAGATGGCTGAAGGTCGACGAGCCAAGCAGCGCGAGACGCACCGTCGGCAGGCCCGCGGCGTTGCCATGTGTGGCAAGGAAACGCTGCACGGCTTTGTCCAGCTGACCGGCGCGCACGAAATCCATGCGGCTATTGGCTAGTTGCTGAAAGGCGGGAAAGGCGAGGGCGGCAGGTTGGTGCCGGGCTGTGTCGAGGAGCTCGCGCCAAGCGGGAAGTTCGGGCAGCCAGGACAGTTCCAAAGACAGTTCCGAAGACACCGGGTAACGCTCCTCCATGGCTAAGCGCGCATAGGCTAAGCGCGGCCTCTTGGCCAGTGCTTCGCGAGCCTCTGCTGGCTCGCGCTGTTGCACAAAAGCGCGGCAAACAGCTAGGTTCTGCCTCAGCAAATTGTAACCTGACGAGCTTCGCCGAAGCCCGTTGGGGGCAGGCTTCGGGCTTGGCAGCATAGACTGCTGTGAATCGGGAATTTCGATGATGAGGGGCAGAGAAGCATGTTAGAAAAAGGGCCGCTGCTGCCGCTTGTTGTGCTGATCGCGCCTGCCTTCTTTAGGAACCTTCCCGCCGGCACGATCATCGTTACGGCGCTTCCGGCCACGTCCCATGCCTAGGCGGCTCACACGGTGGGACCTCGGCGGCGTAGCCGCAGGGCTGCTGCTCACGTTTGCCATCACAGGCGTGTTGTCGCGTGGCCGAATCTTCTGGGAAGACGAGATGCTCGGGTGGATGCTGCTGCGCGATCCCTCCTGGCACCACATGCTGTTCGCCTACAACCGCGGCGCGGATGGGGGCGGGTTCTCGTTCTACCTCCTCGGCCGCGGTTGGCTGCAGCTGTTTGGCTCATCCGAGCTCTCATTCCGGCTGTTTTCATCCACCTGCTTTGGGTTGGCCTTTGGGGCGACCTGGGCGGCGGCGAGGCGCTTTTACGGCCCCGGCGTGGTGGCCTTTGCGCTCTTCAACACCTGGTTTTTCAGTCCGCCGTTCGTGGCGCACATGGCGGAGGGCCGCTTCTATGGCCTGTTGATTCTTGCCGTTTCGCTGGCCGTCTCACTCACGCTGGTGTTGGCGCGGGAAGCCGGTCCAACGCAGCGATGGAGTTACCCAGCGATGTTTCTGGTGCATGCGCTGCTCACGACAAGCCATTTGCTCGGTGGGCTGTTCAGTGCATTTCTACTTGCGGCGCTCGTGTTCCTCGATGGGTGGGAACGTCGGCCGCGACCTCTGCTGTACCTCTCTGGGGCGGCCGCGTGGTTGTTGCTGATTCCGGAGCGGGCCAATATTCTCGCCTCGGCGCGTGTCGGGAAGCCTTGGTTCTGGACCAAAGCTCCGCGGAGTATCGATGTTGTGTCGGTCTATACGGGTTCCTCCAAGGAGATCGCGCTCGTACTATTTCTGCTGCTTTGCGCCGCGATCTTTGCCGCGCTGCACCGCCAGGGGGCAGCTCCCGGCGTTCTACGGCGTGCCTGGGACGAACGCAGGCCGGTGTACGTCGTAATGGCCGCGATCTTCCTCCTGGGCTTAGCGGTGCTGCTGGAAGGGCTTTTCGGTACGTGGCTCTTCAACGATCGTTACCTTCTACCGATCACGGTGGCGGTGGCGTATCTCACAGCTGAACTCGCGCAGCTCAGCATGGAGAACCTGCCCATTCGTGGTTCTCTGCAGCGCCTCGCCAGCACGCGCAGCATGCGACTTGGAGCCGCGCTGGCCTTCACCGCCGCCCTGCTGTTCTGGGATTTCAGGCATCTGGCACGGTTCTCTCCCTCGCCTGAGGACTATACCCCGGCCCTCACCGCGAAGCTGCCCAAGGGCATCCCGGTCGTCTGTGAGGATGCCTTCACCTTTACCGAGCTGCTCGGACGCCAGCACGCTTCCGGCGTGCGTTACCTGTATCTGCTGGATTGGGGGAGGACCGTGAGTCCCGCGGCCCCACGATTGGAGGTGACGCAATACCACCTCATGGAGAACTGGCAAGCCGTGGGGTACTTCTCCGGATCGATAAAGCCCATAGACGTTTTCTTGCGGGAGACCTCCAAATTTTTCGTCATCCATGCCGAGCCCAGCCCGCCGACGCACCTTCCCCCAGAGATCGGCAACCCACTCGCGGAGCGGTTTGCGCACGATCGGGCGTATGAGGTGGTGCGTTATGCGCAGCTAGACCGGACCGGATTCCGCGATACGGTGTGGCTGGTCTGCCGGGGCAGATGTAGAGCGTACGGCTCCGCGGCCGGCGGCTTGTGAGGGCTTTGCCACTATGTAAGAGAGAAGCGGCTAGCCTTGTAAGAGAAAAGCGGCTAGCCTTGGCGCGATCTTCGCAGCTCCTGCCAGTCGTGCTCGGTCTGGTCAGCGTAGCTGCGGGCAAAATCGGCGATGGCCTTGTCGAGCCGTGCGCCGTGGCCGATGTAGCCCGCCAGGGCATCAGGATCGCCGGACCGCGCATGGCCGCGGGCGAGCAACTCCCCGCAGAGATCGGCATAGTGGGCAAGCGTCTCGGCATCGGCCGTGCCGAGATCGAGTGAACCCTTGTGGTCATTGAGCTGGCGTACGAGATAGTCGCGGCCTTCGATGCGGGTAGACCCCAGAAAAGGATCAGACTGCACCTGCATGGCACGCTGGCCGTCGACCACGCGGGCACCTTCGCTTTTCGCGGGACGCCGTGCGGGCTCGTTCTCTTTCAGATAGGGTGCCCAGGCGGAAGCGACCTCCTGTTTGATCTGCAAAAAAAGCGGATCCTCGGAGCCGTTGCCCTCGAAATAGACGCAATAGTCGCGCAGGCCCACGGATCCGGTACCCACAACCTTGAACGCGACATCGACCGGCCGGTATCGCGACAGAAGATGGCGCCGCTCAGGCTCAATGGTCTGGCGATAGCGAGGGAGGGAGGCCAGGACCCTCCCGGACTCAGCATCGGAGAGCCGTTTCAACAGAGGCGGGTGAGAGCAGAAGATCCGCTTTGCGTTCTTAGGCGAATCCTCCGCACCTTTGGCCTGCGGGCCGCGTCTTGCTTGCGAGCCCAGCCCTGCTTGCG
>CAXTUW010000010.1:98611-115382 GCA_964247595.1 uncultured Acidobacteriaceae bacterium
TGCTTGCGAGCCCAGCCCTGCTTGCGGGTCTCGGTTTGCCTTTGAGGCGCGTCCCGCCTGCCGGGTACTCGCCGCCCCGCGAGACTCCGTAAGGGTATCGCGTAGGTGGATGGGCGTGGAGCGCTCGGCCTTCGCAAACACATCTGAGATGGCCGCCAGTTCGGTGCGGCGGTGCACCCCGTACCGTGCGAGTTCAATAACCGGCATCGCCGCAAAACGATGCATGCTCTTGCGGTAGCGGCGCAGAAACACGCGCACAGCACCCCGGCAGTTCGACTCGGACTCTTTGCCTTCGCGAGCGGCAAGATAGAGGCTGGTGGCAAGCCGCTTGACATCCCATTCAAACGGCCCGCGCAGGGTCTCATCAAAGTCGTTGATGTCAAAGGTCAAATTGCCGTCCACCGCGGCATAGGCCCCCAGATTACGCACATGGGCATCACCGCAAAGCTGGTTCAGAAGGCCCGTGTGCGGCTGCTGACCGAGGTCATGCGCCATCACCGGCACGGCACCGCGAAAGTAGCCAAAGGGGGACTCGGCCATGCGGTCGTACTTGAGTTCGAGCAGGTGCGGCAAGCGATCCTGCGCGGCACGGTGCAGGATTTCGAGCGCACTGCGGCCCGCAGTCTTGCCATGCCACTGCCCATGGGAGGAGCGCGCCACCTGTTTGCGGCGGCTCTGGCCCTCGGTCTGGCGATCCTTTTTTGAAGGCGCTTCCACAACCGTAACGCTACACGAAGCCAAGGCGTTGGCACGCTGGATTGGCACATCGCTGTTTGCTAGTGCTGCTGGGCAAGGCAGTGTTGACGTTTGTGCCGAAAGGGGCGGAAAACGGTTACTTGTGTGCTGCAACATAAGTTGTAAATCTCAAATGTTTGTTGCATTTCTGCCGATAGAACACATATAACGGGCTACCAACTCTGTTTATGACGGCACTCTCGTAGCTGAGCCTTGTCACGTGAGGTTTTCATGCTTTACCGGGCCTTCGCGGCCAAACCGCACCCTGAATCCTTCCGCGCTTTCGCTTGGCTGGGCGGAATCGGGAAAAAACGTAATGCTGCGTCTCTCAATCGGCGCAAGGCGGCGCTTGCGTCTTCTCTGCTGATGCTGTGTTGGCTGACGTTGTGTTTGCCCTTGCGCGCGCATGCGGGTGGCACGGCGGTGCCGGACTGGGTGCACGCAGCGACGTCCCAGCCTTTGCCCGTGATGCCGGAGAGCACGAAGGCCGTTGTGCTGCTGAATGAAGAGACGTACACGGTGGCCCCGGATGGACGCGCGACCGTCCACGTGCGCAGCGTGGTGAAGATTCTGCGTCCCCAGGGCCGGCAGGATGCTAAGCCCACCGTGTACTTCGGCAAAGATTCAAAGGTCCTTTCGATGCACGTCTGGAGCATTGATCCGGCTGGGCATGAGTACGCCCTGAAGGATAACGAGATCGCGAATGTCGGCTTATTTGGGGGTAACGATCTCTACTCGGACGAGCGAGCGATGATCGCCTCGCCGCCAGGTTGTGATCCCGGCGGCATCGTGGCCTATGAATACGAGCAGCGCGAACGGGCCTACCTGGCAGAGACCAGTTGGTTTTTTCAGGATGAGCTGCCACACATGACGCAGAGCTTTACGCTCGTTCTGCCGCCGGGCTACACCTACACCACAACGTGGGCGCATCACGGGCGGATCGCCGAAAGCGATCTGGAGCATGGCCGTTACCGGTGGGAGATGAATCACCAGCCGGCAATCGATCTCGATCGCGTACCACTTCCCCCGGCGGCTTTTGCGCTTGCCGGGCGCATGACGGTGCACTACAGCGGCCCCGGGCTGGCCTTTCCACAGGAAGGCACATGGCAAGGCATTGGCGAGTGGTATGACGTTCTTTCTCGCGATCGGCTTGTGGCCTCCCCAGAGATTGCAGTCAAAGCTGCCGCACTCACCACAGGCAAAACCGACTTTTACGATAAAGCTGAAGCCATCGGGGAGTATGTGCAGGGACAGATCCGGTACGTTGCGATCTCCATTGGGATCGGGGGTTACCAGCCGCATGCCGCCCAGGAAGTTTTCCACGGTGGGTACGGTGATTGCAAGGACAAGGCGACGCTGCTTTCGGCCATGCTGTCGAGCGTGGGCATTCACAGCGCGTTGTTGATGGTCCATACCGAACGCGGCGTGATTGACCCGGCTTCGCCGTCTATTCTTGGAAATCACATGGTAGGGGCAATTGAACTTCCCAAAGGCTACGACTCGCCGAAGATGCGCAGCGTGGTCACGGCAAAGAGCGGCAAGCGCTATCTCATCTTCGATCCCACCTGGGATCAAACGCCCTTTGGCCAGCTAGAAAATAATCTGCAGGGCAGTTATGGCGTGCTGATGGAAGGTGCCGCCAGCCAGATCCTTCAACTCCCGGTTCTAAGCCCGGACTTGAATCGGGTGCAGCGTTCCGGTACGTTTGCGCTGGCTGCTGACGGAACATTAAAAGGCAGTGTCACGGAAAAGCGCTTCGGAGATCTTGCAGAGGGGCGACGCGAGGTATTCACCCATCGCGATGCCAAGCAGCAGCAGGAGTTCCTGGATCGCAGTGTCGCGGGTGACTTTACCTCGGCGGCGCTGACCGATCTTCAGGTGGGGAACGCTCACGATTTGAACAAGGATCTGACGCTTCAGTACAAGCTGGAGGCTGGCCGGTTTGCTTCTTCGGCCGGGCTGCTTCTCATGGTGCGCCCGCGTGTGCTCGGCAGCGAAAATCTTGCGGTAGATCATCAGCCGCGCAAGGTAGACATCAACCTCGGCGAGACGATGCAGGCCAGGGATGAATTCGATATCGATCTACCGGACGGCTATGGCGTGGACGAGCTACCGGATCCGGTGAAAGCGGATTTCGGCTTTGCTACCTATGAGAGCTCCACCGTGCTGCACGGCCACACGCTGCACTACAGCCGCACCTACACGCAAAAGGCTGTTACGCTTCCTGCCGCACAGTATTCGGAACTACAGCACCTGACGGGCGTGATTGCTGCCGATGAGCAGAACCGCGCCATCCTCAAGCGAACCGCTCCATAGCGAAAGATCGACAAAGTCAGTCAGCAAATAACACCAGGAGAGCCGCAACATGTTTACTGAGCAATCGAGTCCCAATAAGCCCAGGAAGATAGCGCAGGTCCGGCGCTCGCGCATTGCCTGCCATGGCGCGCTTCTGGTGCTTGCTTCGCTGATGGCTTCCGGTTCCGCCGCGGCATCGGACAGCTTTCTCCCGCCAACACGGGAGGAGTTAGCGATGAAATCGGTGCCCGGTTATCCAGGGGCTCCGGCGGTGATCCTGTACCGGGAAGAGATCACAACCGACAGCAGGCAATCGGTGCAGCACTACGAGCGAATTAAGATCCTCACCGAAGAGGGAAAACGCTACGCCAATGTGGAGCTGCAGTTTGCAAGCCGAACGGGGGATGGCTGGGAGATGGGCGACAGCCTGATGGTGGAAAATATTATCGGCCGTACCGTTGAAGCGGACGGAAGGGTCGTTCCGTTCACCGGCAAACCCTATCTCAAGATGATTGAAAAGGGTGATGGCTTCAAGTTCCAGGAGAAGGTCTTTACACTGCCCGAGGTCGAAGTGAGCAGCATCATCGAATACCGTTATTCGACACACTATGACCACTATGTGCTCTCGCCGACCTGGATGATTCAGGATGATCTTTTCTTGAAGCAGGGCCATTTCGTTTGGTACCCCTCGAATGAAGAGCTGAGCGACAGCGAGGGTAATCGCATCACCACGATCTCGTGGTTTCCACTGCTGCCGCCCGGCAGCAAAATCGAGCATCGGGATCTGCCTGGTGGTATAGGCGGGGGTGGGATGGGTGCGAACCAGGAGTATGAGCTACGGGTGAAGGACGTCCCTCCCAAGGTGAAAGAGGAATATATGCCTCCGATCCAGAGCTACACCTATCGCGTTTTGTTCAGCTTTACGCCCTACAGCACGGGACAGGAGTACTGGGCGCACTCCGGCAAGACCTGGTCCAAGAACGTGAATAAGTTTTCCGACCCGAACAGCGATCTAAGGGCGGCCACGGAGAAGATAACTGCAGGTACTTCTACACCGGAGGAGAAGCTCAAAAAGATATATGCGGCTGTGATGAATCTTGAGAACACGCGGTTCACCCGCGACCATGATCGCCGCGAGGACAAAGCGGCCGGCATGGGGCAGGTGCGTACGGCAGCTGATGTGCTTACTCACGGCCGAGGCACGCCGACAGAGCTGACAGAGTTGTTTGTGGGCATGGCACGGGCCGCTGGACTGCCAGCATACGCCATGATGGTCCCGGATCGGGCCGAAGAGTTGTTCATACAGGATTGGCTCAGCTTCCGCCAATTCGACGACATGCTGGCCATCGTCACTGTAAACGGCAAGGAGCAGTACTTTGATCCTGGCTCACGGTATACCCCGTTCGGTGAACTTGCTTGGCAGCACACTTACGTGCAGGGTCTGCGGCAGATCGAGGGCGGAGCCAAATTCGACCAGACACCAGGACCCGTGCTGAAGACCAACCGAACCACGCGTGTCGCCAATTTGACGATGGACGCGCAGGGCGCAGTCACGGGCAAGATCGACATGACCTACTCTGGGACAGCGGCACTACGGTGGAGGCAGCTTGCGCTACGTGGAGACGAAGAGGAGGTACGGCGCGAGATGCGAAGCTCCTTGGAGCGTACGTTACCCAAGAGCCTTGAAATTGAGATTGCCAGCGTCAAGGGTCTCCCGGAGTACGAGCAACCGCTGGCGGTCAGCTATCAGGTGAAAGGTTCTCTGGGTACGGCGACGGGTAAACGTGTCCTGCTGCCGACCGACGTCTTCCTTGCGGATGAAAAGGCGACCTTCCCTCACGAGAAGCGGGAGACCGCGGTGTATTTTGAGTATCCGCACGTTGTCCAGGATGCCGTCCGGATCAACTTCCCGAACACCTTCGCCGTTGAGGCCGTCCCGAGTGCGGCCAAGCTGTCGATCCCCGATACAGCGAGCTACACGATGAGCACGGCTGCGGCTTCAACCAGCGTGACCACGCGCCGGGACTTTGCCTTCGGTACAATCATCATCCCCTTAAAGGAGTATGGAGGGCTTCGGTCGTTCTACTCGCAGATGGAGTCGAAGGATCAGGAGAGCATCGTGCTAAAGAGCGCGGGCACGACGACGGCCTCGGCCACCAACTGACATACGCGAGAAACGATTGCAGTGTTGAAGAGAAAAAGAGGCTGGACAGCTGCTCGCTGGAGCACTAGCATCCCGGCTGTGGCAAATTTATTCAGCCGACGTGACGCAATTCGTTCCGGTGCGATGGCCGTAGCGGCTGCCTCTGTGTCCCTCAATGCGCGAAGCAGCTTTGCGCAAGGGGATGCCACTCTCAAGGCAATGCCGTCTTCGCCCCTTCGCCTCGGCGTTGCCAGTTACAGCCTCCGCAATCTCGATGCGACGCGTGTGATGGCGGCGATGAAAGCGTTACGCACGCCGTATCTGAACCTGAAGGATACGCACCTGCCCATGACACCGCTTGAGCAGGTGCGGCCCCGCGCGGAGGCATACCGCGCGGCGGGTTTAACGCTCACGGCTGCCGGCACCATTTATTTCAACAAGGATGAGGACGACGATGTTCGGTCCAAATTCGAGTATTGCAAGACCGCCGGCATCCCTTTGATCGTCGGTGCCCCGACGCATGTGACCTTGCCGCGTGTGGAGCGGTTTGTGAAGGAATACAACATCCCGGTAGCCATCCATAATCATGGTCCCGAGGACAAAGAATGGCCATCGCCGCT
Source organism: uncultured Acidobacteriaceae bacterium (assembly GCA_964247595.1). GTDB lineage: Bacteria > Acidobacteriota > Terriglobia > Terriglobales > Acidobacteriaceae > Granulicella. Next base: position 104,405 of record CAXTUW010000010.1, read on the forward strand.
CGACGTGCTGAAGGCGGTTGGGGGGATGGATCGCCGGCTTGGCTGCTGCATCGATGTAGGCCACACGATGCGCTCCGGGACCGATGTCGTCGAGGCGATTCGGAAGGCCGGACCACGGCTCCTGGATATTCACATGAAGGATCTTGCGGACCCGACCGTGAAGGAGAGTCAGGTGGCGGTTGGTGAGGGCGTCATGCCGGTGCGAGCGATCTTTGAGGCGCTCATCTCCATGCGCTACCCGGGCTATGTCGATCTGGAGTACGAGATCAAGCCGGACGATCCGCTGCCGGGGATGATGGAGAGCTTCGCCTACATGCGTGGCGTGTTGAACGGGTTGGGATACTCAGCGACACAAGGAAATTCTTGATAATCCGGAGTGGCCACAGAGGTTATTTTGGCCTATGCGGATGACTTTCTTGCTATGTCCTGTACTGCTTAGGCTGCGCGTCGAGATGACAAAGTTTATCGAGGGCAAGGCATTTTTAAATGGTTAGGGCCACCTAAGTTTAAGTTCTTTCGCGGAGAACATAGCTTCTGCGTAGAGGACGACAAGCCGTTGGCGTGGTAGAGCAGTTTGACTTTTATACCTTGGGCTCCCAGCCCTTCTCGTATGTACGCTTCGTCATGGCTTCGGACTTTGAGTCGTCCAGAATGGCATAGGTATCGGGGTTGGTCTTCAGCGTGCGGCCGGTAAAGTACGCGATATTGGAGAGCTGCAGCATCGTGACGGGAACATTGCCCTGCGCGATCGGTTGGTGGAGCGTATCGGTGCCGCGTATCGAGGCAATCAGGTTGGCGAAGTGGGCGTCGGTCATGGTGTCCGCACCGACGAGGTCCGCCGATGAAGTCGCCCCCTGCTTGGGCACGCGATAGGAGGTCAGCAGCTTGTCCTTGGGATCAAACACGTCATAGCCGTCGCGGTCGATGATGACATTGCCGGCGGTGCCGTGCACGCAGGTACCGCGATCGCGACCGTAGGTTGTCTTCCCGCTGCAGCAGTCGCCCTTCCAGGTAATCATCTGGTCGGGGTAGGTGAAGGTGGTCTCGATGGTGTCGTAGAACTGCCAGTCGTCGTGCGCGGCGTAGCGGCCACCGGAGGCGGTGACCTCTGTCGGGAAGCCGGCACCCAGCGCCCAGCGCGCGACATCGACCTCATGGGTGCCGTTGTTCAGGGTTTCCCCCGTGCCCCAGTTGGTAAACCAGTGCCAGTTGTACGGGTGGATGTTGCTTTTGTACTCACGGCGGGGTGCCGGCCCTTGCCACAGGTCCCAATCGAGTGTCGCGGGTACGGCGACGGGCTGGCCGATGCCGATGGGTTTGCGACGGTTGGTGTACCAGGTCTCCGCCCAGTAGGCGCGGCCCACAAGGCCATTGTGAATCTTCTCCACAATGTCGATCGTGTGCGGTGAGGAGCGCTGCTGCGAGCCCATCTGGCACAGCTTGCCGTATTTCTTCTGGGCCGAGACGAGCATCTGCCCCTCATGCGGGTTGTGCGAGCAAGGCTTTTCGACGTAGACGTGCTTGCCGGCCTCAAGCGCCAGGATGGCCATGGGCGCGTGCCAGTGGTCAGGGGTAGCGATCGTCACAGCATCGATGTCTTTGGAAGCCAGCGTTTTGCGAAAGTCCCGTTGCGGCTCCGGGGCGGTGCCCATCGTCTTTGCCGCGTTCCCGGCGTACTTGTCGAGGATGACGGAATCTACATCGCAGACCTGCACCAAACGGGCGTCTTTGCGGTTGTTTCCCAGGGCCGAGAGATGCGCGTAGGCGCGACTGTTCAGGCCGATGACGGCGAAGTGCACGCGCTCGTTCGCGCCCGCGATTTGTGCATAGCTCTTTGCGGTAAAGGGCAGGGAGGAAGCCGCGACACCCGCCGCCGCGGTACGAAGGAAATGCCGTCGAGAGATCATGGTGATCGGGAAACTCCTGTAGGCGTGACATGCTATCGCACCGGGGGTACCCTCGTCTTTCTCTCCGCATTTCGTTCCAGTAGGAATCGCTCAGGACCGCGCTGGACCGCTCAGGACAATGGCCACGACAAACATGTGGCGGCCCAGCAGGTGCAGGGCTGTACCATCCGCGCAGGCAGCAGAGGCCCTGTTTCCGGAGCGCACATTCGCGAGCAGTAAGGGTTCCTGGGGTTCTGTGCGATCACCGGCTCTTCACGGGGCGTCGATAGGACAGCGGCTAACGAAATTTTTACTGGTAAGTCGGGTCGGGCGCGGGTACCCTTTGCGATATCACAGCACGTCTTCGGTGCCCCATGCCCGGTCATAAAGATTTCCTCTCGGCACGACCCGGAAGGTCCTATCCCATTCTCGACTTCGCGCAGAGGACAGACTTCGCGCAGGGCTCGAATTTCTCGCAGGGCGCAGAGTTCGCGCAGAACACGCCCGCTCCGGAGAGCCTCGCCGGCGAATGGGCCGACAGCCATTCCATCGAGGAGATGCTGCGCGATAGCCAGCGTTCCTTCGCGACGCTGGCCAACCATGTCCCGCAGCTGGTCTGGATGTGCACGCCGGATGGCATGAATATCTACTTCAACCAGCGGTGGGTGGACTACACCGGACTCTCACTGGATGAAAGCTATGGGACGGGGTGGAGCAAGCCGTTTCATCCGGAGGAGCGGCAGATTGCGTTGGACGCTTGGCAAGAGGCTGTGCGCACCCATGGGAAGTACAGCGTAGAAAGCCGGCTGCGGGCAGCCGATGGCAGCTATCGCTGGTTTTTGGTACGCGGGGAACCGCTCGGCGGCCTCAACGGCAACGTCCTGCGCTGGTGCGGCACCTGCACCGACATCGAGGAGTTCAAGCAGGCCGAAACGATGCTGCGCACGGGCCGCAAGCACATGGAGTCCGTGGTCAACAGCCTGCCCTGCTGTGTTGCCCTCATCAGTGGCGAAAGTGGTGAAAGTGGCGGAGACCTGCGGCTTCAGTTGGTGAACCCGAGCTACCAGGCGCTCGCCCCAGGCAGGCCGATGGCGGGCAAAACGGTGGATGAGGTGTGGCCGGAGCTTTACCCGGGCTTTGGCGACGTGTGCCGGGAGGTACTCGCTATGGGCAAGCCGTGCTTTGCGGACGATCAGCCGCTTGACCTGAGCCGCTTCGAAGGGGGTCCCGCGCAACGGACCTACTTCAGTTGGTCCATACACCGGATGGACCTAGGGGAAAACCATGAGGTCGGTCTCCTGACCACGGGATGGGAGACGACCGAACGCAAGCGTGCCGAGGAGGCGCTGTTGCGCTCCGAAAAGCTCGCCTCCGCCGCGAGAATGGCGTCCAGCATCGCCCATGAAGTGAACAATCCCCTGGCGGCGGTAATGAACACCTTGTACTTGGCGCGGATGAACGCGGACGATACAGATGCCGTGCGCCGTTACCTCGACATGGCGGATGGCGAGTTGAAGCGCATCGTGCACCTGACGCGCCAGACGCTGGGCTTCTACCGCGAGAGTTCCTTGCCCATCGACACCTCCGTGGCGATCACTCTGGACGGCGCGCTCGACCTGCTAAGCGCGAAGATCAAGGCCAAGGAAGCGACGGTGATTCGGGAGTACCGCGGCGACCCGCACACGATGGCGATCCCCGGCGAACTGCTTCAGGTCTTCTCCAGCCTGCTCCTGAACAGTCTTGAGGCGATCGGCGACGGTGGGCAGATCCGGCTGCGCCTTTCGGAGATCACCTGCCCGCCCGACGGCCGTGCCGTTCTCCGGGTGTCAGTGGCGGATACAGGCAGGGGCATTGAGGCGGCGACCCTGCCACGTATCTTTGAGCCGCTGTTTACAACCAAGACGGACACCGGATCCGGCCTGGGCCTATGGGTGGCCAGGCAAATCGTCGAGAAGCACGGAGGCGCGATTCGGCTGCGCACACAAACGGCGGCCGGCAGGAGCGGCACCACGTTTTCCGTGCTGCTACCGGTGCAGCCCGTGACGCCCGACGGACAGCCAAGCAGCGGGCCAAAGTACGAGCCTGACGCGCTGCCAAATAAGGCACCCGGCCGGCAGGGAAACAGTGTGCCTGGCTGGCAGCCCAACCGTGAATCGGAGCAGCCATCACCCCGGCTGCTCCTGCTCCGCTGAAGCTAGAGCCTGTTGTGACTTTTTCCTTATGTGTTCTGTATGCATTCTCTACGTGAAAGCCGTCTGAGGCAGGGCATGGCTTCAGCCACACCAAATGCCCTCATCGGCATAGGGAGCTTTAGCCCCTGAGATGGGTTCGGGAGCTTTCTCCAGGCATACCGCAGTAGCTGAAGCCGTCAATAAGTTCTGGCGATGGCACGGCCGAAGCCATGCCCTTTCCAGAAATTCCATAACAGCCTTAAGAGATCTAAAGGCCGCAACAGCCTCTAGAATGAGTGCCGCTGGCGCATGGCTTTCACAAGGATGCAAACTGGGTCAGCCGATGGCCCGCTCGGCCCCGCGCGGCCGATTCTGTTTCATAGGGTATTAAGGAGCCTTGTGTCGACATGTCTGACTGTTTTTTCCGTTGCTCTGCTGCTCGCGGCAACGGTTTCGCTGCCGGGGCAAGCTGTGCGAAGCTTTCTTTCGACCTCGGACCTTGTGCACGCGCTGGAGCCGCAGCCGGCGCTGAACTTTTCCGCAGCCACGCAGCCCCGAGCGGGTGTGCAGCGCATCGCTGTGGACGAGGGCCAGCGCTTTCAGACCATGGACGGCTTTGGGGCGTCCCTGACCGACGGCGCGGCTTGGCTGCTTGAAGAGAAGCTCCCGGCCGGTACGCGGGAGGCCATCATGACGCAGCTTTTCAGTCCGGCGCAGGGCATTGGCTTGAGCTTTCTGCGCCAACCCATCGGTTCCGAAGATCTTTCGCGCAACCACTTCAGCTTCGACGATGCCCCGGCTGGGCAGACCGATCCGCAACTGAAGCGCTTCAGCGTTGCCCACAATGAGGCGTACCTCTTTCCCGTTGTGCGCCAGGCCTTGAAGCTGAACCCTGGGATCACGGTGATGGCTACGCCCTGGAGCGCGCCGGCCTGGATGAAGACGAGGGGCACGATGGACGGTGGTGGGCTGCGCGAGGACGCCATGCCGGCCTTTGCGGCCTACCTGACGCGCTCGGTGCAGGCGTTTGGGGCGGCGGGGATACCTGTAAGGTATCTGACCGTACAGAACGAGCCCCTGCACGACACGAAGGACTTCCCAGGAACGCTGATGCAGGCGGATCAGGCGGCACGGCTGATCGGCGACGATCTCGGGCCGGATCTCGCCAGGGCAGGGCTGGGGACGAAGGTGCTGGCCTACGACCATAACTGGGACCATCCCGAATACCCGAAGGCCATTCTGGCCGATGCCAAGGCCGCGCCGTTTGTCGCCGGATCGGCGCTGCACTGCTATGGCGGCGACGTCAGTGCGCAAAACGGCATCCACGCCGCCTATCCGGACAAGGGTATCTGGATGACGGAGTGCTCGGGGGGCACGTGGGATAAGGAGGCACCGCTGGTGAAGACGGCCCGGCTGCTGATTGAGTCCACGCGCGACTGGGCCAAGGCGGTGGTGTTGTGGGGCACCGTGCTCGATGCCGAGCATGGGCCGCACGACGGCGGTTGTGGGACGTGCAGGCCGCTTGTTGAGCTGGACCTGAAGCAGACGCCCGTGCGGGTTTCATATACCGGGGACTTCTACGGCCTGGGCCAGGCGAGCCGTTTTGTATCCCCCGGTGCCGTGCGCATCGGCTCGGATTCTTTCGGCATCCGTGGGCTGCAGACCGTCGCGTTTCAGAACGGGGATGACTCAATTGCCCTGCTGGTGTTGAACAACCAAAGCGGGCCGGCGAAGTTCGCCGTGGGCTGGCACGGGAGGGAGTTCTCCGCCCAGCTTGCGGCCGGTGCGATGGCCACCTACACCTGGATGGGTCGCTAGAACCCAGTAAGACGCACGGGGTGCGGCCGCAGGTGTCATGTGCCCCCACCCGCTTGTGTGATTCAACAGCACGCAAGTAACTGTCACATTACCTGCATGCGAATGGACCTGACCGCACAAACCCCCGACCGGCGCCTATCGAGCTTTGCCGCCGTTCCCGTCTCCCTCATGATGCGCCCGGCCTGCGGCTTGCCCGGCGACCACGCCTACGCCACGGACAGCCAGGCTCTGCTTTCCATGCTGAAACAACAGACCGACCTGCCCACCCCGGTGCTGGATCGCTTTATGTCCGACCTGCGCTGCGCCCTGAGCGCGCGGCTCCGGGCAGTGGAACTCGACGATCGCACGCTGCGGAAGATGGGCTACTTCGTCGACTAGGAGAGGTCTGAGTCCCTCTTCAACCTTTTTCTCCATGGCCAAGCCACATTGCAAAGGTTTGAGTTTGCGGCGGGACTGAAGTCCCGCCCTTTCACAAAAGCGATTTGCAGGGGAGCTTCCCTTGAGCAGGGCGGCTTGCCGGAAGTGACCTTCGCTTCAGGCAAGCTCGACAACTGGCTGCCTTGCGGGCGCTCCCTGAAATGGCGGCAGCGTGAGGCGGTCGTCGGAATGCCACCAGCCCGGCTCATCCACGGCGTCCTCAAGCGGTAGGCCGTGACCGAGACGGCTTACGAAGGCAGCAAGGGCCGTAGCCCGTGGGGTTTTGCCCGAAAGGTCGAAGACGCCCGGTTCATAGGCTCCCGTGTCCCTTGTGCACAGGTGGCACCAGTTGTAGGAGCCAAGCAACGCCCACACGGTTACGGCCTGTACATCAACGCCTGCGGCTCGCGCTGCCTGCGCCGCCCGCCACACCTCGGCGAGCCAGCGGATTTGCTCGGCGGGCTCAGAACCGAGGTGGACCTCCGTGACGGCGACGGGCAAACGATAACGCTCCCAGGCTGTATGCAGCATGTTGCCGACGCCGGCGATGCCCTCAGCGCGCACACGAATGGCTTCGATGTCCACGAGCGGTTCGGTACCGGTATCGCCGCCCACGCGCCCAGGGTAGAGATCCAGACGATGATCGAGGTAGCGGTCACTGGTGACGTAGTAGTTGAGACCTAGGACTGAGGGTGGGCAGGCGTTATCGGTGAACCACAGCACCTCGGCCTCGTCGATGCCGTGCTCCAGGAGATTGCCGAACAGCGGATGATCGCGCGTGACCAGGCCGCAAAGGAGATCGGTGCCCAGCCAGCGGCGGTGCTCCCGCTGCACCCGATAGGCCTCCAGAGGAGGCGTGGAGAAGGTCGTCCCTCCATCTTCGGTGTGGACCAGGCGGGCCATCGGCTGCACGCGCCGGATGGCCTGCATGGCGAGGCAAACCCCCTTGATCTGGTTGAGCAGAGCGCGCAGGTAACTGCCCATCGAGCGATGGTGTGGATACCAATGGCCATACAGGCAAGCGAAGCGCCCGGTGGTTTGCGGCTCGTTGACCGGCGTGTAGTCCAGGACGTGTGGGTAGCGTTCGGCGACGAGTTTGGCGTACCCGGCGAGCTTTTCTGGGAACTCCGGATCAAGAAGATTGGTGGAAGCGGGACCGCTGCCGTGATGCAGCAAACCCACGATGGGCCGAAGGCGGAGTTGCCGCATCTCCCCGAGCAGGGTATCCGCGAACTCCCAGGAACCGGTCGCGGCAAAATGCTCCCAGGGCAGTCCTACTCGGAGCGCCCGGACACCCAGGGCTGCAAAGGAGGCCAGGTCCGCGACGACGCGCTCCCGGTGGCCGGAAAGCGCCAACTGATCGTAAAAGGTGTCGTGCACTCGATTCAGGGTGCATTCCACACCGCCCCAGAGCTCAGGCAAGGCGCGTATCTCGGACAAGGGCGACTCCTCTCGCGTAGACGTAACTGGCTCAGGTATGTGGTCAGATGCACCCCCACGAGGGAGATCCTTATTTCTTCTCTTCGTGGTACTCCTGCTCGGTGTTGATGGCCCACACGTCAGCCTTATCCACATGGCCGGCAGCGATGCCATCGACGACCTTCATCGCTGTCAGCATGGAGTGATCCTGGTTGTTGTACTTGTGCATGCCATTGCGGCCTACCAGATACAGGTTTTCAAAGCCGTCCGTCCAGGCGCGCAGCTCGTCGAACCGGCTGTAGGTGCCGAAATACGCCGGGTAGGTCTTCGGAACGCGCACAACATGGGCGTCGAGGACCTCGGCGGTCTTCAGAATCCCGATCTTCTCGAGCTCCTGCGTGGCGAAGTGCTTCAGGTCGTCATCTTTCATGGCCCAGAGCGGATCGGTGTCATAGCAGAAGTACTCGAGCCCGATCCAGACCTTGGTTGGGTCGGCAACCATATATGGGCTCCAGTTGTTGAAGATCTGTAGCCGGCCCAGCAGCACATCCGGCTCCTGAATGTAGATCCAGGTGTCGCGGATGAGCCGTGTCTTCGGGGCACCCGTGCCGCCGATCTCAACGTCCGGCTCGCTGACATCGAGTTTATTGGCGAGCACGCCGACCGTGATGAAGTCGCGATATTGCAGACCATCGCTGATCTCCTGCACGTCGGCCGGCACGTCGGCACCACCGGCCTTGAGCGCATGGGTGAGCTCGCGCATGGGCATGGTGGAAAAGAAGAACTCGCCCTCGAGACGCTTGCGCTCGCCTGAACCGTTCACCGCTTCCACCGCAGTGACTTTGCCGTTCTCACTGATGACCTGGTCCACCGTCCAGCCCATGTGGATCTCGCCGCCGCCAGCGCATACCTTGTCCGCAACGTGCTCCCACAGCTGTCCGGGGCCGAATTTGGGGTAGAGAAAGCGTTCTATGAGGGAGGTGTCGGTTCCCTTTTGTGCCACGTCGGGGGTTCCGCCTTCGGTGACGGTCGACCGGTTGGGACGCGTGAAGGTCTTCTTGACGAAGTGACGCACGGCGGTAGTGAGGCTCAGGCCCTTGATGCGCTGTGCGCCCCACTCGGCCGAGATCTGGTCGCAGGGAACACCCCACACCTTTTCCGTGTAGCTCTTAAAAAAGGTTAGATAGAGCTCGCGGCCGAAGCGGTTGATGAGGAAGTCTTCGAGGCTCTTTTCTGCCTTGATCGGCTTGATCCGGGAAGCCGCGTAGCTGATGCCGATCTTGGCCATGCGTACCGGGCCAAGGTTCGTGATCGTCGAGCCGGTGAGCTTGATGGGGTAGTCGAAGAACTTGCGGAGGTAGTAGATCCGGCTCTTGCGCGGGCGCACGAGCATGATGTGGTCGGCATCCTCAGGGGCAGGGATGGGGGTCTCAGTGTGACCATGGGCGGCGACGTTCTCCGTGCCCTCCGGGTCGGTCTCCTCCGTGTCGGTTTCGAGCACGGCGGTGGCAACACCTGAGGACCGTCTCGAGGCTCCGTTTGCGGCAGCGACGGCAACCTCCCGGCTCTTGCCCTGGTAGCTGATTTCTATTGCCTCAGGGATTGTCTTGTCTGCTGCCTGGGCCGCATCGTCGACCGCCGGGGGCATCAGGTCCATCCACCAGCGCATGACGCGATCGCTCTTTGAGAAGAAACGGTGACCGCCGATGTCCATGCGGTTGCCCTTGTACCGGATGGTGCGCGAGATGCCCCCGATCTCGTGGCTGCCTTCCAGGATGATGGGCTGAACGTCGGTCCGGCGCAGCAGTTCGAGCGCTGCGGTAAGGCCGGCAGGACCGGCTCCAATAATGATCGCTTTTCGTTTCTGCAAAGGCTCTCCGCGGGCGTGAAATCTCAGTGCCCAGTCAATGACCCCGGTACTTCGTGCGGAGGCCGTGTGTTGAACCAACGCCCCGAAAGGAGGGGAGCGCTCGGAGCGCGCAAAACTTTATCTGCGCGCCAGTTTCACCTTATGATGCAGGGTCGCCCGCGCCCCCCCCCGGCGGGGGCGCCCGCCGCGCGCAGGTTGGTCGCGACCTGCGCCTCGCTGCGTCCGGCGGCCGTGACCTGGGTGCCGATCAACGCCAGCAGCGCCAGCGTCCACAGCACCAGCAGCAACACGAAGCCGCGTTCGGACCGTGGGGTCACGGGCTCAGGTCGAGCCGGTTGCGCAGCCGCTGGCCCGGGTCGGGCGAGCCCGACAGCGGCAGCCGCGTGGTCGCCTGCTGCACCAGCGCCGCGTTCGGCAGTTGCTCGCGCAGGTCCTCGGTCAGCGCCTGCGCGTCGCGCTGGTCGTGGACGACATGCGGCGTCACCAGCACCAAGAGCTCGGTGCGGGTGCGCTCGTTGTCCTGGCTGCCGGCGATCAGGCCCAGGATCGGCACGTCCTTGAGCCACGGGATGCCCTGGTTGCCGTGCGTCTGGTTCTCCTGGATCAGCCCGGCCAGGCCTACCGTCTGCCCGTCCTGGATCACCACGCGCGAGACCACGTTGCGCTCGGTGAAGGTGGGCGACTGGATCGCCGAGGACGCCGAGGCGGCGGTGTCGACGGCGCTCACCTCCTGCGAGATGTCGAGCGTCACCAGCCCGCCGCTGTTGACCCGCGGCGTCACCTCCAGGATCACGCCGGTCTGCCGGTAGTCGACCGAGTTCACGATCGGCGAGCCGCTGACCAGCGTGCTCTGCGACGACTGGGTGAGGAACGGCACCAGGGCGCCCACCTGAAGCCGCGCCGGCTCGTTGTCCAGCACCAGCAGCTCGGGCGAGGACAGCACGTTGACCTTGGTGACGCTCTGCAACGCCGAGATCGCCGAGTTCACCGCCTTGGAGCTGGACGCCAGCACGAAGCCGGGGAAGTTGCCGGCGATGGCGCCGTTGACCACCGAGGTGGCGTTGCTCAGCGTCTCGTTCAGGCTGCCGTTGTGGAAGAAGAACTGGGTGCCGTAACGCAACTGGTCGTTCAGCGTCACCTCGGCGATCACCGCGTCGATGCGGACCTGCAGCGGCAGGATGTCGATCTTGCGCAGCATCGCGTCGACCGTGCCCTCCTCCTGCGGCGTCGCGTAGACCAGCACCGCGTTGTTCTGCGGGTTCGGGATGATGCGCATGGTGTCGGCCTCGGCGTTGCCGCCACCCTGGTCGAGGCCGCCGAGCAGTGGGTTGCCGCCGCCGGGCGCCGGCGCCTGAAGCGGCGGGGCTACCTGCCCGCCGCCCAACTGTCCACCGAGC